>DASQKI010000042.1:0-19333 GCA_035630615.1 Nocardioidaceae bacterium | reverse complement strand
CGACGCGCATGACGCGCATGCGGTCGCGGTGGTCGCGGTCCGCACGACGGCCCTGCGTGTGCTGTCCTACGACGCCGACCTCGAGGCGTTGCGGATGCTCGCCGACCGCCGTGCCGAGCTCACCCGGGCCCGGGTCCAGACCGTCAACCGGCTGTACCGGCTGCTGTCCGAGCTCATCCCGGGCCGGGCGAAGAGGGACATCACCACCGGTCAGGCCAAGGTGGTCTTGTCCTCGGTGCGGCCGCGGGACCTGGCCGGGAAGACCCGTCGCCAGCTGGCGGCCGAGCAGCTCGCCGAGCTGGTCGCGGTCGAGAAGAAGATCAAGACCATCACGAAGGAACTCAAGACGATGGTGCTGGCGCGTGGGTCGAGGTTGATGGACCTGCCCGGTGTCGACCGTCGTCGCGCTCCGGATCCTGGCCGACGTCGGTGCCGTGGCCCGGTTCGCCGACCGGAACCGGTTCGCGTCTTGGACCGGGACCGCGCCGCTGGACGCCTCCTCCGGGGAGCAGATCCGGCATCGGCTGTCCCGGGCCGGGAACCGGAAGGTCAACCACATGCTCCACATCGCCGCGGCCACCCAGGCCCGGTTCGACACACCAGCGACCCCGGAAGACCACCGATCAACAACCCCCACAACCCGTTGACAACAAAGGGGAGCCGTTATGACGCACCCTCCTCGCGGCAGATCGGGGTGGTGGTCGCCGCGTGTCTCGGGGCGCGAACCCAGGTTAGTGTCCGGAGGCAGTCCGTGTCCGTAGAGCGGGTCAGCCGCCGGCCTGCGAGGATGACGCGCGCGCGGTGGAGGGCTGGAACCATCCGGCCAGTTGGTCTACCAGATCGGGATCGCCGGCGGCGGTGGTTGAGCCGTCTTCGAGGACGTCGGACCAGTCGCAGCGGCCTCGTGCGAGTGCCAGCAGCGCAGGCATGGAGGTCTCGACGTATATGTAGCGGCTTTCGTCCAGAAGCGGGTCGGTGAGGCATCCGTAGGCCTCGATCCCGTGCTCGAGCACGAGCCAGTATCTCCGGTCCGGTCGGTGGTGCAGGCGGAGCTCGAGTACGACGGGCCGCTCCGGCATGCGGTCGGGGGCGGCCCGGCGGGCGAGCCAACCCAAAACGACGTCGGGGTCACGTTCCAGCATGTCGGGATCGTCTGGGAGCCATGTGTCGGCCCAGGCGCGCAGCGAGCCGAGGGTGGTCATCAGACCGTGACCGACGCCAGTGAGGCGGTAGGCCGGGTGCGGGGCCTGGCCGTGACCGCGCGACACCAGGCCCAAGGTTTCCAGCCTGCGCAGCCGATCGGCGAGTACGGAGCGGGAGATGCGGCCGGGCAGCCCGGCGACCAGGTCGTTGAATCCCTGCGGCCCGAATGTCCCGAGCTCGCGCACGATGAGCAGGCTCCACCGGTCGCCGAGGTGCTCGATGGCCTTGGTGTAGGAGCAGTAGCCGATGAACTCGCTGGAGCCCACAACGCCAGTCTTCCACCTCCGCGCCCAGCTCGTAGGTTCGAAGTTCGAACTAGTCCTGCTCAGCTGGGGGGCCGATCGTGGGAGCAGCAACGCGAGTCCATGCCGAGGCGGTCACGATGACGACACGATCGAACATGAGCAAGCCGCCAGTGCCGGCACACCCGCCGCGGCTGCGCGAGCGGTATGACCGGATGGTCCAGACCGCCGGCGCCCGGGGCCGCTTCATCCATGGGCCGCAGCGCGGAGCGGTCCATGTGATCGAGGCCGGCGACGGCCCGCCGGTCGTGCACCTGCACGGCAACAACACCTCGTCGCTGTCGCACCTGATGTTGCTCGAACATCTCACAGGAGTGCGGTCCTACCTCGTCGACCGACCCGGTTTCGGCCTCAGCGACCCCGAGCCTTTCCCTCGCGGAACCTTTCGAGACTGCGCAGTCCGGTTCGTCATCGAGGTTTTCGACGAGCTCGGGCTGGAGTCGGCTGTGCTCGCCGGCGCGTCCGGGGGCGGGACCTGGGCGATCTGGTGCGCACTCGACCGTCCGGAGCGGGTGCGCGGTCTAGTCATGCTCGGATCGGTCCCGCTCCTTCCCGGCGCCCGCATTCCCATCGGCATCCGGCTCATGGCGACCCCGACGCTGGGCAACGTGCTCGGCCGTACCGTCAGGCCGGGCCGACGGATGCTGCTACGCCTGATGTCTTCGGTGGGCGAGCGCGACACCATCCTGCGGCACCCCGACCTGCTCGACTCGCTCATCGACGCGGCCCATGACCCGGTCGCGACCGCCGCCAACGTGGCGGAGTTCCAGGCCCTCATCACACCGTTCGGCACCCGATCTGCGACCCGGATCCGCACCGACGACCTCCGCCGGGTTGCCGTGCCAACACTGATGATCTGGGGAGACCACGACCCGGTGGTCTCGGTCGCAGACGCACACGCTGCGGCGGAGCAAATACCTGACGCACGCCTCGAGGTGCTACCAGCCGGGCACGTGCCCCAGCTCGGCAACCCAGACCGCGTAGCGGAGCTGCTAGAGGACTTCACACGATCCGGGCCCGATCGTCACCTGCACAAGTAGCCACTTCAGCGTCGTGCCGTGAATGGCGTCTCCATGGACCCAGCCTGACGCTCCTCGACAGATACCTACGCGACAGAGGCCGCGAGATGGTCCGCTCGCGGCGAAAAGACGCACACTCGCGTGACCGCGCTCGATCGGTGGCATCGGCGTCAGAGGACGGCGCCGCGTGGGGCTACCTCGATGGCGGCGACGCCCCTGCCATAAAGCACCATGAGCCGGTCACCATGGCTGGTGCGAAGCATGCCAGAGTCCTTTGCGAGCGTGTCGACGACTCGTTGGATGATCTCGTTCTGGTCGAGCGCGTCGTCCTTGTATCGAACGTCGAGTTGGTCTCCGCTCGTGAGTCGGACCCGCAGCACGATTTCTGTCATGGTCTAGCAGCCTAGATCCCGTCACGATCGGCTCCGGCGGCTAACCGCCGCCCTCGGGCAAGCAAGATTAGATCGGTGGCAGCGGACGCTCGCTGATCGGCATGAGAGGGCGCCCGCGCCCGCATGCGGCGGAAAGACGCACGTCTACCAGCGCGTGGATCGCGGCAGGAGCGTGCGCTTGCCAAGGTGGGTTCGTTGTCATCAGTCGTGGTGAGTGTGGCTGAGGGTGAGTTGCTGGCGGTGGTGCTGGTAGTGCTGGGTGGCGTAGTGCAAGACGTCTTGGACTGTCATGTAGTCGCGGAAGTACGGATCCCAGCCGACCGGGAATTGCATCCCGCGGGCCAACTGCTTCTCGGTGGAGTGTTCGAGGGTTCGGGTGAGGCTTGTGGTGACCCGGTCCATGACGCTTTCCATGCCACCGTGCCCGAGCACCCGGGCGCCGCCGAGGGAGCCGAGGTAGTTGATGACATGGAACGGTCGGCTGGCGGCATTGAGAGCGTGGGCGAAGCGGCGCGAGTACCCGCGCGGGAGCATCGAGAAGCCGCGGACGAGCCAGACCAGGTTGCGCACGACCATATAGCCGAACAGCATGTGGAACAGCAGCTGGTCGTTAGTCCACTTCGTGCCGTTGCTGCGCTGGCGCAGTTCCACGGTGGTGGCCTCGTCGACCAGGCGGTGGAAGTCCTCGCGGGCGGAGCGGATCTCCTCCGCGATCGAGACTGGCGTCATCGCGGCTCCCGAAGTAGTGATGCGTGCTCAACTCTATTCGCGGCGGGTCTTCGAACGCACCGCGACCAGCGAGGATCGCCCCCGACGCGCCCTCATCGGCTGCGGTCGTTTCGCCGAGCGGGAACGCGGCGAATAGACGCACCTCATCGCGGCACGACCGCGCGATCGGCGGCATGTGCGGACGACCGGTGAGGGTCTTCGCGATCGATCTGGTCCCAGAGCTCGTCCGCATTGGACGGGCACATGAGGAAGTCGAGCGCAGTCGCCCCCGAAATCGTCGCGATGTTGGATCGCTTACAACCGGCGTACCAGAAAGTCTTTGAAAGGAGTCCGGGCGAGGTGTCGGATCGGGGCAGAGGTGTTCGTAGCAGGGGTGACGGTTGCCCAGGAGGGGGCCACACCACCGATCAACCGACCTCGAGGAGAGCATCATGACCACCACCTACACCTTCGACGTCTTTTCCACCCTCGACGGCTACGGCTCTTTCGGGCCCGACGCCGACTGGGGCGGCTATTGGGGCAAGCAAGGCCCCGAGTTTCTCGAGCGCCGCCTCGCCATGTATGGCGCGGACCAGCGGATGCTCCTCGGCGCCAACACGTTTCGACAATTCATGCAGATGCTGGGGCAGAGCACCGAACAATCCGAGGCACTTGACCCAGTGAACGCCCGGATGAGGAGCATGCCGACAACGGTGGTGTCGAGCACACTGGAAGAACCGCTCGACTGGCCGGACGCGACCATCATCCGCGGTGACGCCGTCGACGTCGTCGCGCGGCTCAAGCAGGAGTCCGAGGTGCCGTTGCGCTCGCATGGCAGCCTGTCGTTGAACTGGGCCCTGATGGCCGCCGGCCTAGTGGACCGCGTGCAGGTGTCGGTCTTTCCTGTGATCTCGGCTCAGACGGGTGCGGACCCGATCTTCCAGGGTGCGGCCGACTTCGACCTCGAGCTGATCGAGAGCCGGACGCTCGACGGCCACATCCAAGAGCTCATCTACCGGCCCACCCTCCATTGACCGGTACGGATCCGAAACGGATCCGTGGGGCGTGGTCGGCTCTTGCGTCGGAAAGGTCCGTGTGGTCGTCAGCGGTGGCGTCCCGATGTGAGCACGTTGACGTCCGGCACCTTGACGTAGCCGAACCGGTGGCCAACCCAGATCTGGTAGTACTTCTCCTGGCCGCGGATCACCGTACCGTCGCCGGGCAGCTGGTTGTAGTAGGACGTGGCCCGGTAGTAGTCGGTCGGGACCGACTTGTCGGCCAGCACGTACTCCTGGCCCGGCTTGAGCGTGATCGAGTCGAGTGTCGGCTGACCCTGGTAGGGCACCGGGGTCCCGGCGTATGCCGCCTGCTCGGGGTAGGCCCGGGCGTAGACCGTGACCGGCGTGTCGCCCTTCGGGGTGACGTACTCGCCCGTGGCCGGTACGACCACCTCGTCGTCGTCGGGGTTGTGCAGCCAGGCCTCGGCACCGTCCCACCAGGTCTTGATCCACTCGCCCTGGACATCCTCGACGAACAGCTTGTGACCGGCGACGGCGTGGCTGTCGCGCTCCTCGACGTCGTAGTCGTCGCCACCGACGAGGGGTGCGGACTCACTCGGGGCGGTGTGCATGTAGACGAAGCTGGTCCCGGCGGGTGGGCAGGGCACGCGCGCGCTGGCGGGGTCCTTGGGGTCGACGGGACATTCCATCGCGTGCTGGTTGTCCTCATAGCCTGGCTTCACCGTGACGATCTGGCTGCGACCCTTCCCCTGGGGGCGGATCGGTGCGCCGAGGAGCTCCATGTACCGCTCCCAGTCCCAGTACGGGCCCGGGTCCCACTTGTAGTTGGACGACTGGAACTCCTCGTGGCCGACAACGTGGGCCCGGTCGATGTCGAAGCCGTACTTCGCGGCGAGGTACTTCCCGAGCTCGGCGGACGAGCGGTAGAGCGCGTCGGTGTACCAGAGGCCCTGACCCGCGGCGAACCCCTCGTGCTCGAAACCGATCGAGTGCATGTTGATGTACCAGTTACCGGCGTGCGCGGCCACGTTGTGGTTCGCGACGTGCTGGGCGACATGCCCGTCGGCGGACCGGATCGTGTACTGCCAGGACACGAAGCGGTCGGGCGTCTGGATGAGGCGGACGCAGTCGTCGTAGTCGCACTCGGTGTCGTGCACGACCAGGTAGTCGATGGTCACATCGTTCTCACGGTCGGCGAGGTCGTAGTTGACGTAGGCACGGGGGTTGGTGGGGTCGGTCTGCACGTAAAGCGCCTCGATGGCCTCGCACTCGATCGTGTCGGGGCACTCCAGCTCGTCGATGCCCGGCTCGAGCGCGCCCGCCGCCTCCAGCCCGGCGCGGTCGGGCTGGGCACCCGCTCGTGGCGCCAGCGTCACTGTGTCACCGAGGTCCGTGGTCTCCGCGGCGCCGCTGCGCAGCACGTCGAAGACCTGGCCGGTGTACTGCACCATCGTTGCCTTCTCAGCCGTCCCCGCGTAGCTCGCCACCGCCTTCGTCCAGTCACCGGGCCGCTGCGAGGTGGTGCCCGGCTGGTACGACGCCAGCACGGCCGCGCCGCCGCAGATGTTCGCCACGTGGTCGGCGCGCAGCTGCGCGGGGACGAAGTCTGTCAGGTCGGCGGCAAGCCGCAGAGTTCCAGCCCGGTCGGCACCGCGGCCGATGTCACCCTTCGCAGCGCCACCGGAGCGGCCCACGGCGAAGTCGGTCAGGTGCATGACGCCGTACCCACTTGATGTGCTCGGCGCGCCGTCGTTCTGGCTCCACCGCGAGCTCAGGTAGCCCACGGCGAGGAGCAGGTCTTCGGGGACGCCACTCGCCCGGGCCGCGCGCTCGAAGACCTCCTGGGTGTCCCGGGAACCCTCCAGGCACTGACTCCAGTCCTGCGCCGCGGCGTGCGGTGTGCTGACCGCGAGGCTCGCGAAGACCAGCGAGGCGATCCCCACGCCCGCGCCCAAACCCACGAACGGCTTGAAGCAACGCGTCATGGCGCGCGCCCCTTTCCTAGGAATCGGGCGGCGGAACACAAGCCCGGGGATCCAGCCAACCTCCGTGGGTCCGACGCGTCAAGAGGCAGGGCCGCCCGAGAGTGGCAGGACATCCGCCACCAAGGACCGGGCGTCGAGGGGACACGTCAGCCAGTGGACACCCCTGCCGTCCTTCTGGAGAGACCCGACTACACCCAGCGGCACCCAGCCCGTCGGTCTTTCACCCCAGACAGCGACATGAGCGATCACCCGGCGAGGCTCTGGCAGATTGGTCGCAGGACTCGCCGGCAACGCGTCTGAAGCGCCCGAACGCCTCCGGAGTCGTGTCCATGGATCGATACCGACGACGTTGGCGACGTGATGGCTGCCGCTCTGCTGGACGAGCGACACACCGGCCAGACGTTCACGTCGGCCGGACCGCGCAGCCTCACCATGACCGAGGTCGCGGCGGAACTGACACCGCGACCGGCCGCTCCATCCGGTTCGTCGAGCTCGACCCAGACGAGCACATCGCCGAGATGACCGGCTTCGGGCTCACCAAGGAGGACGCGGAGGCGGTTCGCGATCTGTTCACTGTGATCCGCAACCACCGTTCGGAGTACGTCTCCGACGGTGTCCAGGAGATCCTCGGCCGAGCTCCCCGCGACGTCACCGACTGGGCGCAATCCACCGCGCAGACCGGAGTGTGGTCGGCATGACCATCGCGCTCTGGAGCGAATAGCAGAGTCGGTGCGGCACGACACGCAGGCCCAGCGCACAAGCGTGAGCGCCAGTGACGAAGCCGACCAAACCGACTGACACCGACCCGGGTGGGGAGCGGACACCACGAGGTCCGCTCCCCACCCCGAAGGGCAGTGGCTCCTCAACCGGGGGGCACCCGCATCTCCAAACCGGGCGATGCGGGGTTCGCCTCCCGCCTGCTCTGCCAAGCCCGGCGACAGATGCCCGCGAGTGCTTCGACCAGCCACGCTCGCCGCCAACGCAGCGAGGCATCAGAACCCTCCGAGGCTAAGACGCCACCCGAGTCCCGCACGCGGCGGAGTGACGCACCCACTTGCGCAGAGCCAAGCTGGCGCTCGCGGCCTCTTTGTGCGCTCTCCCAGAGAGCTAGAAGCGGCCTAAAGTGTGCCGATGGACCATAGGACTGCTCAGAGCTGGCTCGACCGGTATGTCGACGCGTGGAACTCCTACGATCGGGCCGACGTCTCGGGGCTGTTCAGCGAGGACATCTTCTACCGGTACCACCCATTTGATGAGCCGATTGTCGGTCGGGATGCCGTCGTCGCATCCTGGCTCGGTGAGCTGGAGGTGGCCGACGGGTCTACCCGCGACGCGCCGGGCACCTACGGGGCCGAGTACTCGCCGGTCGCCGTTGACGGCGACACCGTGGTAGCCACTGGCACCTCGTGGTACCACGACGAGCCCGGCGGTCCCGTTGCTCGCACCTACGAGAACTGCTTCGTGATGCGGTTCGACAGCGAAGGACGCTGCCGAGAGTTCACGGAGTACTACCTCCGCCGCCCATAACGGCAGGCATCGCGTCGGCTGCCTTATTGCGGCCGCCACGCGGGTCGTGTGGCACACACTCGCGCACGGGGACAGGCTCTGGAGGACAATGGAGATGCGACTCTGCGCCAGCGTGACGACCGGAGGGCATCATCGTTCGCGGCTACTAGAGGATTCCGGTAGGGCCGGTGTCGGGCCAGACTCGGTCGAGGTGTTCGGCGGGATGCTCTCTTTGCGGCTGCCCACCAGCTGTTGGTGTGGCTCTATTTCGGTTTGCGGACCGCCGGGTGCTGTGGCGAGGTGTGGCGCCAACGACGCTACAACCCCGATCGGGACCTCGGAAGACCACAGCCAACCAACCCCTCGAAACCGCCAGTTGACAACAGAGGTGTCCCTATGAGGTTCGTCAAGTAGCCGGTAGCGCCTTTCCCTCGATGGTGGGGTGGTCGAGTTGGTAGCTCTGGCGGTCGCGGATCATGGCGTAGATGACGTCTACTCGTCGGCGGGCAAGGCAGGTCGCGCGGCTGTGTGGGTCTTGCCTTCGGCCCGTTTGCGGTCGTAGTAGGTCCGGCTGGGCGGGTGCTTGAGGCTGGCGAACGCGGAGAGGTAGAGGGCGCCTCGGAGCGCCCGGTTCCCGCGGCGGGCCAGGCGCTCGCCCTTGATTGTGCGTCCGGATTGGCGGGTGGTGGGGGCCAGACCGGCGTAGGAGGCGAGGTGGGCCGCGCTGGCGAAGGTGGATCCGTCACCGACGGTGCGGAGCAACTCGATCGCGGTGCGTGGGCCGACGCCGGGCATGGAGGTGAGGATCTCGGCCAGCGGGTGGCTGGCCAGGAGGTTCTCGAGCTCGGTGCGCAGCGTGTCGCGCTGTTCCAGCACGGTCAGCAGCTGGCTAGCCAGCCCGCGGATGACGCGGCCGTACTGGTCGGTGGCCGGGATCGTGACGCTCTGCTCGTCGATTGTGGCGAGGATTTTTGCTGGCAGAGTGTGAGCCATCCGTGGTGAACCGGTCGCGACCAGCGCGTGGATCTTGCGCTTGCCAAGGGCGGCTATCGAATCTGGGGTGCCGGTGGCGGCGAGTAGTGCGAGGACGCCGCGACACCGGAAGTGCCGGCCCAGCAGGCGTTCCAGGGCTGGGTGAACGTGCAGGAGCGCGTCATGAAGCCGGTTGGTCAGGCGTGTGGACTCGGCCGCGAGGTCGGCGTCATAGCCAGCCAGAACACTGAGTTCGACGGTGGTCTGCTCGTCCGGGCCGACCCGACGCAGGGCATGGGGCAGGGTGCGTGCAGCGTCGGCAATGACGTAGGCGTCGCGGGCATCGGTCTTGGTTTCGCCGGGATACAGATCTGCGATCCGTCGCATCGCCAGTCCCGGCAGATAGGCCACTGTGATCCCTCGTGCACGAGCCACAGCGATCGCCAACGCTCCGATCGAGGCGAGCTGGTCAACGACGATAAGTACTCGGCCATGGGCTTCAAGGTCCTGGAACAGGGCGACCAGGTCTGGCTCAGCGTTGGGTAGTGGACGGTCGACAAGTCGGTGCCCGTACTGGTCCAGGGCGATGGCGTGATGGATCTCGCGGGCGACGTCGATGCCGCAGAACACCGCGAAGTCAACCTCGGCTGATCCCCGGGCGAGGCTTGGCTTGGACAAACTGGTTTCCCTCTCTCGTCACGAGCAGACCAGCCTCGGACGCGAGCGCCGGCAGCCACGTTACGAGCAGGCATCCAGTCGCGGGGCCATGTCCCTATAAGCGGTCACGTGCGTCCTGCGACCCCGGTGACAGCACCTCTGTGATCATCAAGAGCAGGAGCCATGAGTCATGCCGAAGCCGCTGGCCTGCACCCCAACCTGAGGGCCCGAAGAAGGTAACGGGAGCCGTAAAGACACATGTCCTCAACCACGCGAATCAGGGCTGATCGGGCGGCAGAGGCAAGCTCCGCTGAGCCTGGTTTCTACCCGCACACAGTTCCAACGGCGGTCGCTTGTGCAGCTCACGTTGCCCGCTCTCATCGAGTCCTTAGTCTTGGCTGCGTGCGCCGCCTGAGCGTTCGTGCTGCTCGGGTGCTGCTAGGGCTCGAGACCGCATCGCCCTGAGGCTCGTTGAGCCGACACCGGTGGTCTGAGTCCCCGCCGACCATGGCTACGAGCACGGCAAGGCTCGGGCGGGCGCCTGGGACGAATCGCTACCTCACGGTGTGGCGTAGTAGAGCCTCCAGTGCGTCGCGGCCGGCGGAGTCTTCCCTAGGTGACCCCGTCCTCGGCGACCCGGCCCCGCTCGGATCACTCCGAGGCCCGCCGTGGGTCGATGGGGTTCAGATGTCACGCCAAATAACGTGTGCTTCACCGAGTGCAGCCTTCGCAAAGGCGATGATTTCCTCTGGGACTTCATCGGCGGTCGCGTTGTCGAGGGTGTCGTAGTCGGAGAGCGACGCTGGCTTGTTCACGTGCGCTCGGTAGACCGCGATTCGGGCTCGCTTGGTCAGCGCCACGCCCCAGTAGGCACCCTCATCCGGGCCAGCTCGGGTTTTGTCCCTGTCGGGCTCGACGAGCCAGCGTCCGCTGAAGCCGATGTCCAAAGCGGGCTCGCCGACCTGAACGATGATCCCCACGGCTTGCTCGATCGTCTGCAAATGCGAAATCTCATCCCTCAGTGCGCGTGCGCAGATGGCCGAGACCGAGAGTTCCCGCGCCCTGACCTGCTCGGCCAAGTCGTCGGGCAGGTCGACATTGAACGAGGGCATCCTGACCGACTCCTCTTGTGGGCTACATCTGGGCGTACCCGATCGAACGCATGTTTCAACGTACGGGCGGGTTCCTCGTGCATTCCGGCCTCAGGATTGGCCGCAGGGTGAAGGTGTGGTCACCGAACGTGCATCACGGCAGCCCACCGGGCGACGCACCGGGCCGCTGGGGCTCGATTCCCGTCGAGGCGCCTCGGACCGTGTCAACTCGGGCTTCGGGTCCCGGCTCCATCCATAGGGTCAGGCATTCGATGGCGACCCGAATGGCCTCGGTCTTTGGGATTCGGCTTGTCCACGCGCTCCTTCCCCGTTTGCCCTCGGCTAGTCTCGGGCGCCACCAGCGCACAGGCGCCCGCCAGAATCCACCCGATCATCGTGAGGTCAATCGCTTCGACCGAGTCCGCACCGCGAGGGCGAGGATGAGCCCGATTGCCAGAGCGCGTCGCCCAGCCCGTACCCCATGTCGTCTCCCTCCATCGGCCTCATAACGGGTGTACGGCGTCCAGTACCCCTGGCATCGAGGGTTCATGCCCTCGCAGTGGAGCAGAGCAGGGTCGATCTGATCTGCCAAGATGTTCGATTTCGGCGGTTCTGTGCGAGGTGTGTTCTCGGCCGATTCGGGTACGCGGATGCGAACGGCAATCGGGAGGAGCAAAGCAATGGCACAAGCGGCTGAGCAGTACGACGTACGCGGGGAGCTGCTGGACCTTCTGCTGACCAAGGTGGAGGGCGACCGGTATCCATCGGCGACGATGATGGATCTAATCGAGCAGCTGATGGGCCCGGACGAGCGTGCGATCTATGTCGAGGTGCTCATGGACAAGATCCGTCACGACCGGTTTCCCAGCATTCCCCTGATGAGGCGGGTCCTGGCACTGGGTTGAGCCACGCTGCGACAACGGCTGGTCTGGGATCACTATCCCGAATGGCCACCGGACGCAGACCGCGATCAAGGCGAGGTCGTCGGGGACGACTTCGCGGCCTTCCTCGAGGACGCCTTCGATCAGGCCGACGGCGAGTCGAACGGGTCTGGCTCGGACGACGATGAGGACCACATGCCGGGTGCCGATTGAAGAGGGAGCAGGTGGGTACCACGAAGGCCGAGAATGGAGGGCTCGATGGACACGGTAATTGTTGTCGTCATCGTCATCGTCGTCGTGGTGGCCGCCGGTGTGGCCGCCGCTGTGCTCTACCGACGGAGGAGCTCGGACCAGCTGGGGCAGAGGTTCGGGCCGGAGTACGAGCGCGCCCTCGAAGGGACCGCCGACCGCAGGGAGGCGGAGAAGGATCTGAGGGACCGGGAGAAACACCGTTCCGCGTTCGAGGTCACGCCGGTGACCGGACAGGACGCCACACGGTATCGCCAGGAGTGGGCGGACATCCGACTGCGGTTCGTCGACCAGCCCGCGGAGTCGGTCGAGCAGGCAGACCGGCTTGTGGTCCAGATCATGCGCGAAAGCGGCTATCCGGTCGACGACTTCGAGCACCGGGTGGACGACATCTCTGTCGACCATCCGGATGTGGCTCAGCACTACCGCGAGGCGCACGAAGTGGCGGTGGCCCAGGCCGCCGGCGTCGCCGATACAGAGCAACTCCGCCAGGCCGTCACCTCCTACGGCCAACTCGTCGACGCGCTGCTGCGCGAGAGCCAGCGGCGTGACCCGGGGGCGGACCGAGGATCGAGCGACGATCGGGAGCACACATGACTACAGCTGACAACGCCCCGAAGACCGAAGCGACCACCGAGGCCACTCCGGTCGCGGCGGGAACCGTCTCGGGTGAGGCCAAAACGACGGGCGGCGAGCACCTGGCCTCCCATGACGCGGCCTTGGGTAACGGCGAAACGACGGGGGCGGCGAGCACCTGGCCTCCCATGGCGCGGCCGTGGGCTTCAGGTCTCGTTGGGAGGTGATCCAGCAGGGGTTCGTCGATGACCCACGGAGCGCGGTAAAGGACGCCGACAGCATCGTCGGTGACGTGCTGGAGGAGCTCTACGCCACCTTCGAGGAACAGCGCCGACACCTTGAGGGGCAGTGGAGCGATGCTGAGCCCGATACCGAGGAGCTGCGGTTGGCCCTGCGGCGCTACCGCGACTTCTTCGACCGTCTGCTGACCATCTAGGGCATAGCGGCCCGCCGCGCGGACCGCGGGCGTCGCCAGCTTGGGGACCAGTGGGGACAGGTTGGGACCAGAAACGGGCGAGTGGTGCGAAATATGGGGGAGGGGGAGACGGTTTTCTGGCTCTCTGGTTGCTGTTTCGCAGGTCGTGCATACTCCTCCGATCTGGGGGTCAAGCGTGTCCCCAAACCCACTTGACTGAGCTGGCAGTTTGACCGCTTGTGCTTATTGGCTTGATCGTCTATCGTCGATTAACGATGAATGAGATAAGGCCGCTGGAGCGGGCGACGGCGAGTGAGTACGCGTCGTGGTTCAAGGCTTTGGCTGATGGGACCCGGATCCAGATCGTGTCGCTGCTGGCGCGTTCTGGGGAGGCGATGACGGTGGGTCAGATCGTGGCCGCGGTCGACGTGGGTCAGTCCACGGTGTCGCAGCACTTGAAGGTGCTGGCGGCATCCGGGTTCGTCTTGGTGGAGCACGTCGGGACGGCCAGCTGGTATCGGATCAATGACGAGTGCGTCGAGTGCTTCCCAACCGCGGCCGATGTCGTGATGGGTAAACCGGTACCCGCCGTGCCCGGGCGTTGACGGGTCGAGGAGGTTGTCATGAACGAGGTTTCGCATCAGGTTCGGACTCATGAAGAGGTGCTCGAGCGGTACGGCGGTCTGGCTCGCGCCGTGCGGGACGGCCGCGGCGCCGTCGATTGCGACCCGGACGCGTTCGCCGACGGCTCCTTCGGCTCGGTCGCCTACGACGAAACCGACGTCCTGCCCGACGGTGCGGTGCGCGCAAGCCTGGGCTGCGGCAACCCGGTCGCGGTCGCGGACTTGCAGCCCGGCGAGACCGTGCTTGACCTCGGTTCGGGTGGTGGGATCGACGTCTTGCTGTCGGCCCGCCGGGTCGGTCCGTCGGGCAAGGCGTTCGGTGTGGACGCCACGACGGACATGGTCGAGCTGGCACGTTCCCACGCGGCCGAGGCCGGGGTGGACAACGTCGAGTTCCTGCTAGGCCGCATCGAAGACCTCCCGTTGGACGATGCGCGGGTCGACGTGGTCATCTCCAACTGCGTGATCAACCTGTCCACCGACAAGCCTCGGGTGATCACCGAGGCGTACCGCGTCCTCAGGCCGGGCGGCAGATTTGGGGTCAGCGACGTCATCGCCGCCGAGGGCCTCGATCCTGCTCAGCGCGCAGCGGCCGAACAGCAGGTCGGCTGTGTGGTCGGAACGCTGACCGCTCGCGAGTACCACGACCTTCTCGAGGCGACCGGCTTCACCAACATCCGCATCACACCGACCGTCGACGCCGGCGGCGGCCTGACCTCGGCCATCGTGCGTGCCGCCAAGCCCGCATAACCCGTGCGGCGATGACGGTCCGAGTTCCCGTGATCTAGGTAGCGAGGATATGGAGTTCGTCGAGAAGGTGACGGACTCGGCGTTCGACCTCGTCGCGGATGGGGCGGACGTCGTCGAGGGTCTTGTCGGCGGGGTCGTCGAGCTCCCAGTCGAGATAACGCTTGCCGGGGTAGAGCGGGCAGGAATCGCCGCAGCCCATGGTGACGACGACGTCGGCGGCGCGGATGATTTCTTCGGTCCAGGGTTTGGGGAACTCGGCGGTGATGTCGATACCCCGTTCGCGCATCGCGGCGATCGCTGCCGGGTTGATCTCGGGCCCGGGTTCGGTGCCGCCGGACCAGGCGACGGCCTGGTTGCCGGCCAGATGTTGGAAGAAGCCGAGTGCCATTTGGCTTCGGCCGGCGTTGTGCACGCACAGGAACAACACGACGGGTTTGCCGTCGTGGTGGCCTTCGACGCGGGCGAGTGCGTGTAAACGCTGGCGCGCGAACCGTTCGGCCAGTAAGGGGAGGAAGTTGGGGATCGCGTTGGCGGTCGCGAACTGGTCATAACTGGAGCGCAGGAAGCGCTCGATGGTCTCGGTGCCGAAGATCCCGGCGAACTCGGCTTGTAGGTGGGTGGCGGCGCTGCGCAGGGCGAGCTGTTGGTCGATGCTCAGGTCTGGGTCGCGGTGGTCTTGGGTTTCAGTCATCGGAATCTCCGGGGTGTCGGACGGCTGGTGCGAGTCGGTCGACATGGTCGGCGATGTCGCGGAAGACCTGGTCGAACACCTCGTCGGAGGGGTCGCGGGCCGGGTCGGGGACTGACCAGTGCAGCCGGTCGGGTGCACGGTCACCGAGTTCTTCGTGGGCGTTATCGCACACGGCGACGACGAGGTCGTCGCCGTGGAGCATGTCGTCGACGTGCGCGGTCTGGGTCCGTCGGGATAGTGGGAGTCGGTGCCGACGGGCGACATCGACGGCGAGCGGATGGACGCGGTCGGCGGGCTTGGTACCGGCCGACGCGGCGGGGACGCGGCTATGTTGTGCCCAAAGGGCAGCGGCGAGCTGGGAGCGCGCGGAGTTGTGGGTGCACACGAACATCACCCGCGGCGCAGTCAGGGGCACGGCCGGCACCAGATGGTCCAACGCATCGGGCCGCAGCCTCAGATAGCGGCGTCGGTGGTCGCCCTCGGAGCGGACCCTCTCAAGCAGCCCCGCCTCCTCGAGCAGCTTGAGGTGGTGCGCCAACAGGTTGCTCGCCATGCCCAGCTCGTGGCCGAGCTCCACGGGCGCCGCGTCGCCGACCACGAGCCGGTCCACGATCGCCAGTCGGGCCGGCTCACCGAGCGCGGCATGCACACGCGCCCGCGACCGTACCTTCGATGACCTCTCAACATCCATTGACTCAATAATGACTGACCAAAGAGGTCCGCGTCAACGCGCTCCCGGAACGAGCGCTGGCCGCACGTGGACGGCAGGATCGATCGGCCTATAGGCCGACCATGGCGGCCGCGCCTCGGATGTGGGCGGCGAGTGGTGCGGCGATGTGGTCGGCGTCGCGGTGGGCGCCGCGGAGCGTGTTGGAGGCGAAGGAGCGTTGGAACTCCAGCCCGACATAGGCCAGGCCGCGCTGGGTGGTGGATAGGCCGCCGCTGTGGAGGGGCATGCCGTCGGCGAGCGCGCCGCCGAGGGGTTGGAGGTAGTCGAGGCTGGGCCGGTAGCCGGTGGCCAACAGCACGGTGTCGACGGCTTCGGTGGTGCCGTCGGCCCAGACCACGCCGTCGCGGTCGAACCGGGTGAACATGCGGCGCTGGGCGAGCCGGCCGGATTCGAGAGCGTGGCGGTAGTCGCCGCAGTCGACCACGAGTGTGGTGGGCACGAGCTGGGCCAGCCATTCCGGCGGGAGGTCGTCGAAGCCACTGACGGCGAGCCAGTAGTGGATGTCGCGACCCTCCCGGCGTTGCGGCTCGAAGGTGATCGGGTGGCGGGTGGCGAGCGTGACGCGGGCGACGTCGGCGAGCTCGTAGCCGACCTGGACCGCGGAGTTTCCGGCCCCGACGACCACGATCGTCTCGCCGGTATGCGGCTTCGGGTTGCGGTAGTCGGCCACGTGCAACACTCGTCCGCCGAACTCGTCCCGCCCGGGGATCGCCGGAAGGTGCGGGGTGGCGAACGAGCCGCTCGCGGCCACCACCGCAGCAGCCTGCAGCTCGTCGCCGGCGGTGGTGTGGACCAGGAAGCCGCCGGCACCGTCGTTTTCGACCGAGGTCACGCGGGTATTGGTGCGGATGTCGACGTCGAGCCGGTCGGCATAGGTGCGGAGGTAGTCGACAACCTCGTCGCGGTGCGGGTAGTGGTCCGGTTCGCCGGGAAATCGCAGGCCGGGCATCGAGCTGTACTCAACCGGAGAGAAGGCGGCCAGGCTGTCGTAGTAGAGCGGCCAGGACCCGACCGGTTCCGGTCCGGCCTCAACGACGACCGGCTGAAGACCACGCCCATGCAGGGCCCGGGCGGCGGCCAACCCGGACTGGCCGCCGCCCACGATGACCGCGTCGTGCATCACGAATCCAGCGCCAGGAAGGGCGGCGTCGCGCTCATCCGCAGCATCCGTCGCTGCTCGCGGCAGTGGCCTCGTCGGTGCAGCACGCCGCGCCGGTCGATGTCGTCTGACCTTCGAGCTCGGCTTGGTCGTCGGCCAGCACGGTGTAGAACTCCCAGCGTGCGTTGTCGGGAGCGCCCTCGACCCAGAACTTGTCCTGCTTGGCATAACAGCAGGTCGTGTCCCGCTCGTCGACCGACGCTAGGCCGTGCTCGGAAAGTCGGCGTTGGGTGGCGTCGACGTCGTCGGTCGTCGGCACCTCGACGCCCAGGTGGTTGAGCGACCCACCGTTGCCGGGGTTCTCGAACAGGATCAGCTTGAGCGGTGGCTGGTCGATGGCGAAGTTGGCATAACCCGGTCGCAGCTTGGCCGGCTTGGTGTCAAACAGCGCTGAGTAGAACTCCACGGCCTGGTCGATGTCGTCGACGTTGAGGGCGAGCTGGACCCGAGATGTCCAGGTGGATGCGGTCGGCATGTCGTCTCCTTGTCGGATCAGCAGCAACAGGCCGCCGGCGGCGACGGCCTGAGCTGGAGATGAGAGGTGAGCCAGCGCGATCCTGGCCAATGGTTGGGGGACGCCTGACGCGGCGCCGATCGGGCGAGCCGGGCCAGCCGGGCGGCGTTTGCCGCCCTCGTCGACTCGGCCTGGCGACTTCGCGCGTAGGCCAGGGGATCGACGGTCAACATGCGGCCTCCTCGTCTGAATCGATACCTGTCTATGCGTCGTACGCCGCCGAGTCTGCCACACGTATAGAGATACATCAATGATTGATGGCGATCAATTTGTGAGGCACCATAGGAGACGTGACAACACGAACCCTCCCCGTCATCGATCCAACGACGACACCGTGCTGTGAACCGCTCGGAGCCGGCCGACTCGACACCGAACAGGCCACCGACCTCGCCCAGCGACTCAAAGCACTCGCCGACCCGACCAGACTCCGACTGCTATCAATGCTGCTCGTATCCGAGCACGGCGAGGCCTGCACCTGCGACCTGGTCGACCCACTCGGCCTCAGTCAACCGACCGTCACGCACCACTTGCAACGCATGTCCGACGCCGGCATCGTCCACGGCGAGCGGCGCGGCCGCTGGACGTTCTACTCCGTCGACAAGAACGCGATCGAGTCCATCACCGCCGCCCTCAACCTCGACGAATAGCAGCTTTCCCGACCCACGGCCGGCATCGATCAGAGTGGGCACTCCCACACCGTCGGGACTCGACCAACTGACTTCGACCCGGAGCTCTCATAGGGCGAAAGTGACTCGAGTCCGATTGAATCAGCGCAACGCCTAGGCGGCTTACTCGGGGAGTGCGTCGTTCGCCCCGGGCCGGGGACATGGCGGGGACACGTTGTGGACATGGCTTGGGGCGAATGGAGCGAAAATAGCAACACGAGTGGCGGTTCTCAGCATCGCTTGACGCTGTTTTCGCAGGTGGCGCGTAACGCATAGTTCTGGGGTTAAGGGGGTCGCCGGTTCGAATCCGGCCAGCCCGACCAGCGAAGGCTTTTGGACGCTGTCGTCGCAGATCAGCGGACGTATGGCCACTCACACCCTATGGCTTGGCGGCACGCGTTCTCGGACCTGATCTGAGGTCCGTAGCGCACGTGGCCGGCGCAATCGCAATCCGCGCACTCGTTTGGGTATCTGCTTGAGTGAAGTCCGGTGGGCGGAGCGAGCCGTGGAGAAGGCTAACGATTGTCGGCGAGCAGCGGGCGCATAAAGGTCCGCTCGTAGCGGATGACGCAACCGCTGTCGTCCCGGATCCGGTCTGCGGCGATGAAGTCGGGATGCTGGCCGAAGAGCTGCCGATACTGCTCATAATCAGCGAGGCTGGGGAAGCTGAACAAGGCCAACGCCTTGTCGCTGGCACCCTCGGCGGGTAGGTAGTAGCCGAGGTGGGTCCCACCATGCTCGTTCACCAACTCGAACCATCGTCGGGCGAAGCGTTCGAACTCACTGATCTTCGCCGGATCGATGGTTTAGTCAACGACGCAGGTGATCATAGGCTCTCCTCCGTTAACGCAGCCGCAGGTCTCTTGTACTCGTCCGCGCGCCACCGACGGCTGCATCGGCCGCCCGTGACCACTCCGATGGTCACCGCCTGCCAGAACTCCACGCGTGCACAGTACCGGCGTCGCTGACTCCATCCGACTAGCTCCGAGACGGTTGGGCGCAAAAAAGTGACCGTTGACAGGCGCTTATCGTTAGTGCTAACTTACGGTAAGTGGCTACGAACGCAAAGACGCTTCTCACGGTGTTGGGGGACCCCACACGGCAGGCGATCCTGGACCTGCTGCTCGAGGGCCCGCAGCCGGTGGGGCAGCTCGCCGCGCTGCTGCCGGTCAGCCGGCCGGCCGTCTCCCAGCACCTCAAGGTGCTCAAGGAGGTCGGACTCGTGG
>DASQKI010000041.1:0-17363 GCA_035630615.1 Nocardioidaceae bacterium | reverse complement strand
TCGAGCTGGACATCCGTGGAGGAGGCAACGTCCTCGTCGGAGCCATCGAGAGCCCGGGCAGCAAGTCCCGCCTTGGCATCGATCATGGAGGCGATCCTGGCATCGATCGTCTGGGCGGCGATGATCCGCCAGGCGGTGACGGGTTCGGTCTGCCCGATCCGGTGGACCCGGTCGATGGCCTGGGTCTGCTCGGCGTTGGTCCAAGACAGCTCGGCGAGTACGACGTTGCTCGCGACCTGCAGGTTCAGTCCCACGCCGGCGGCGGTCAGGGAGCAGACCGCAATCGCCACGTCGGGGTCGTTCACGAACGCGTCGATGTTGCGCTGGCGTACCGCAGGAGGCTGGTCGCCGCGGACCGAGGCGTAGCGAATGCCTCGCGACTCCAACAGCGCGGAGGCCGAGTCCATGACGTCGATGTGCTTGGCGAAGAACACCACCTTGCCGGCGTTATGGGCCAACTGGGCGGCGTAGTCGGCGGCTAGGGTGGCCTTTGCGTGACCGATTCGGCGAACCATCACGAAGACGTTTTCGCCCGAGGATGACTCCGCCGCGTCCGAGAGCTCCCACCCGGCGACCCTCCGTACGAGCTCCTGGTCGATGCCCTCGACGGTCTCGCCGGACCGTTCCGCGCGGGCGGCGACGGCGGCGTCGTACCGCTGGACCAGCCGCAGCGCGAACTCCCGCTCGGCCTCGCGGATGGAGCGGACGGCGGCGGGGTCGAGCTCGACCGGTAGGTCGGCGATCCGCCGGGCCGGGATCTCGCTGGCCACCTCGAGCTTCCGCCGCCGGACGATGCCGAGGTCGATGACGGCCTGGCGTGCCGCCGGGTAGAAGCCGCGGTCGAGGGGTGTCAGGTCGGTCTCCTCCAGCGCCGTCATCAGCGGCGGCCCGGGCTTGTTTTCCCCGATCCAGCCGAGGAACTGCCAGATCGCGCGGAAGTCGTCGATGTCGTTGATCAGCGGCGTACCCGTGAGCGCCATCATCAGCGGCCGCGGGACTCGCTGCCGGATCCGATCGGCGATCTCGAGGACGTGCTGGGATCGCTGAGACTTCTTGTTCTTGATGAAGTGCGCCTCGTCGACCACCATGCCGCGGAAGCCATGGGTGGCGATCCAGCCGACGTGGCGATCGAGCACCTCGTAGTTGACGACGACGATGTCAGCGAACCCGTCGATCGTCTCGCCACTGCCCTGAATCACCGTCACGCTGCGCGAAGGCGTCCATATGGCGACCTCACGCGCCCAGTTGGTCTTGACCACGCTGGGCACCACGCACAGCAGCGGGTAGACGTTCGCGGCTTGTGCGGCCAGCAACGCTTGGGCGGTCTTGCCCAGTCCCGGCTCGTCCGCCAGCAGGAACGTTCGGTGGCCGCGGGCGGCGGCAGTCACCACTCGGGCCTGGTGCGGCATCAACTCGAGCCCGGAAGGCAGTCGCGACGGCGGTGTCGGTTCGGGTAGGTCCATGCACGACGGCGCGCCGGCCGCCGCATTTTCGAACGAGCTCAGCAGCGGCGTGATCAGCTCCCAGCCGGCGAGGCGTCGCTCCTTAGGGCGGCGCTGCTCGGCGTCGCTGAAGTCCGGCGCGAGGAACGGGTTGGCCAGCTGCGCCGATGCCACCGACCGCGGCACGACCTGCCGCTCACTGCGTACGACGGTTGCGGACGTCTGGGGCCGCTCGACCTCCGGGTCTGGCTCCAGGCCACCGGCCACTTGCATCTCACGCTTCAGCCTTCGCGCGGAGTCGCTGATCTCGGCGTCCTCGTCGAGGAGAAAGAACAGCGACGGCTCGCGGGCCGCGGTCTGCGCGAGGATTGTCGCGATTCCGTCGAGCCGTTTGAGCTGCGTGTCCCGCTGTGCGTCGGTCGCGGACGTGTCGGCCTTCACGCTGGCGCGCACGTCACGCGCCAGCAACGCGACGGCCTGGAACTTCGCACTGTCCGTTTGACCGCGCTGGACGCGGCCTTCGACGTCGCGGACCGCTTTGGCGAGGACGGGCAGAATCCCGTCGTTGTCGCGCGGACGACGCTTGCCGCGTTGGGCCGTCCCGGTACCCCCGGAACGACGCGCACGCTGTGCCACCGAGCCTCCCTTATGCGTGCCACCTGGACCAGGATCGAGATCCCGGCCGGCTGAGCCCGCGACGCCCGCCCCGCTGTCGAACGGGCACGGCAAGTACCCCTGACGAGCGCATCCCCACAAACGGGACGGTCGCGCGCTTCTCAGCGCTGACGCACCGACGCCATGCAGCGATCTCGCGATAGCAGACGCTGCCGGAGAGAAATCGTCCGCGAAGGACACCCGACGAGTCAGTGCTGGCTCCATGATACCCCGGTAACGTCGAAAGGGTCGCCAAGCCCGAGGGGTCGATGTTCTCAGCGGCCGGGGCGCTCGTGACGACGACCGGCGACCTCAACGGACGCACCGCGTCAGCCGCTGCTCGGTCACGACACCGGCGTACGCCCGCTGCTGGTCTCTCCGGCGTGAGGCACTCTGTGCAGCCCCGACGCGGAAGACGTCGCGGAACTCCGATGCGCAGCGGAGTCAGCGATCAAGGCTGGACCTGCGGGCGCATCACCCAGCGCCACTTCGCGATCCGTCGATCGCGCTCGAAGCCGAACTCCGCGAACAGTTCTTCCGGACCGGTGTGCAGGTAGGAGCCCCGTTGGGGTCCGCGATCCTCGACCTGTTCCGGGTAGGCCTCGACCATGCCACCGCCGGCGTCCTTGATCGCAGTCAGGGCGGCGGCCACTGCGGCCCGAGCGACCCCTTGGCGCCGGTGGCCCCTGCCCGTGAAGATGCAGCCGATCCGCCAGCCCGGGAGCTCATCGAGTTCCCGGGAGTACGCCGCCCGGTTCTTGATCGTCGGAAGCTCCGCGGGCGAGCCGTACTGGCACCAGCCCGCGCACTCCTCGCCGTCGTAGACCAGGACTTGGTGAACCGTCCCCTTGCGCACGTGCGCGTGTTTGGCCTCGCGGTTCTCGATGGCCGTACTGTCCTTGCCGACCCCCTCGGGGTGGAAACCCATGCACCAGCAGCCGCCCCAGACCCCGTTGTTTGCCTCGACAAGGGCAGCAAAGTCGTCCCAGGTCTCCGCACTGAGCGGACGAGTCACGTAGTCGGTGCCACGCGTGTTCTCCGACATGCCGACATCCTCGCACCCACCCCGACCGCCGCGCTCACGTACGGGTGGCCACCCAGAGCTCCTCGGCCGGCCACCGGGTTGCCCATTCGCCGGACACGATCTCGTAGAAGGGATGGTCACCGCGGTCCGGAGGTGCGTAGATCTCGTGGATGGCCTCGATCGCGAAGCCGGAGCTGCGCAGCAAGCGCACCCAGTCGCCGTGCGAGGGATGGAACTCGATCCCGCCTCCGCGCCAGCGCACCCGATAGAGCTCACGCTGACCGCGCACGAGCCGCTCCTCCGCGACTCCTTCGTCGGCCGGGACGCAGAGGGCAGACAAGTGGCTGTTGGTCAGGAAGGCCAGCCGTCCACCCGGCCGTAGGAGCCGGGACGCCTCTGGCAGCCAGCGCTCGGGGTCGCACCACGCAGCGGCTCCGTGTTCGCTCACGACGAGATCGAAAGATCCGCTCGCCAACGGAACCCGCTCCGCATCGCCTTGGACGAGAGGGAAGACCGGGCCGAGGTGCTGTTGCAGCCTCCGTGCGGTGGCTAGCTGCTCGCCGGAGAAGTCTAGGGCGACCGTGGTGGCCCCAGCACGGGCGAGCCACGCCGAGAAGTAGGCGGTGCCGCAGGCCATTTCGATCACGTCGAGCTCGCTGACATCTCCGAGGACGCCGAGATCTCGTTCCGGGATCGCAAACAGGCCCCACACCACCTCCGGTCGGGCCCACATGTCCGCAGCCGCAGCATCGGTAAACCGTTCGTTCATGATCGCCCACAACGCCCGGTTCAACGCAATCTCGGAGGCTCTGACATCGATCACCCGATCATGCTAGGTCGCCGCGACGGCGGGCCATTTAGGGCGCCCGTCCTGCTCCTATCTGATCCCGTCCATGTAGTCGGCGAGGACGGTCCCGTCGGAAGCGAGGACGGTGATGCGAAGCGGGAGAAAGCCATGAGCGTTCCTCTCCAGCGTCAGGTTCTCGGCGATGGCCTACCAACCGCCGTCGACGACCGGGCTGACGTGTTCGGTACCGTCCGGTTCGGTGAGTACCAACTGAGCCGCGGCGGGAACCATCGCGACTCCGCTGCCTGGCGCCGAGGACGCCGCTGGGATCCAATCAGTGGACGGATGGGTCCACGACCGGTTGCAGCTCGCCGGTCGGCCGCAGGGTTCGGGTTGCGATGGTAGCGGGCAGAGCGAGTACGCAGATCGCCGCTGCCGCGAGAGCGGTGTCCCGTACGCCGCCATGAACGACGACCTGCCCGCCGACGAGGGCTCCGATGGCGATGCCGGTGTTGGCCGCGGACGCACCGAGGCAGCCAGGTCGCCGCCCGATCCAGCGAGGCTGATGACGCGGAGCTGGAGAGCGGTCGAGACCAACCCGAAGCCGACGAGGCCCCAGGCGATCAGGACGAGGACGACGAGCGCTGGGTCAGGTGCGACGGCGTAGAGCGCGACGAGCACCGCGATCAGTGCTGCGTTGGCCGCGATGAGTGTCGCTGTCGCACTACGATCGGCCGCTCGACCACCGACGAAGGTGCCGACCGCCGTCGCGACTCCATAGGCGAGCAGGAAGGCGCTGATCGTCCCACCGGACACGTCCGTGACGCGAGCGAGCAAAGGCTCGAGGTACGTCAGCATCGTGAACTGACCGCCGATGATGAGCAGGCCGACACCCAAGGTCGCGAGAACCGGTGGGGCGAACGCCGAGCCGGCAGCGTTGGCCAGGTCGCCGGCGGGTCGGCTCCGAATCGGGGGCACGATCGCAAGAGTGAGCCCGAGCGTGATGACGCCGATGATCACGACGCCGACGAACGTTGCGCGCCAGCCGAACGCTTGACCGACGAGAGTCCCCAACGGCACCCCGATCACGGTCGACAGCGCGACACCGCCGAACACGATGGACAACGCCCGACCCTCCCGGCCGGCGCCCGCAATGCTGGCCGCTGCCACGGACGCCACGCCGATGAACGCGCCGTGGACCGAGCCGGCCGCGAACCGCGCGGCGAACAACAGTCCGAAGCTGCCTGCAGCGGCCGTCAGCAGGTTGAGACCGACATAGGTCGTCAGGGCGAGCAGAAGCAGCGGCCGGCGGCCGACTCGGCCGGTCAGAGCCGTCAGGATCGGACCGCCGACGGCGATCCCGCTCGCGTACGCGGTGACGAGAGCCCGGCCGTGTTGACAGCGACGCCGATGTCTCGCGCGATGTGCTCCAGGATGCCGACGACGACGAGCTCCGAGGTACCGACGGTGAACGCGCCGATCCCGAGGACAGCGACGCCTAGCTGGCGCCGACGGTCGGCCTGGCTAACCGCGCCCGGCTTCATCGAGCCCGTCCCGGAAGCCTTCCCGCCAGCTCGACCATGCCGGCTGCCAGTCGAGCTCGCGCCTGGCCTTCGCGTTCGACGAGCCACGCCCCTCGGTCATCCACTGCGTCGCGACCGACCCGGCCAGAAGGCGCCCGAGCCATCGCGGAACTCGCATCGGCGGCTTGGCACCGACGGCGTCGGCCAGATAGGGTAGCCAGTCCGCGACCGGTGCCGGATCGTCGTCGGTGATGTTGTAGAGGCCCGGACTTCCGTGGTCGAGCGCCGCCATCGCTGCCGACGCCGCATCATCGAGGTGGGTCCATGACCACACACCCGTGCCGTCGCCGACGATCGGAAACTGACGCTTGCGGATCAGCGTCACGAGGGACTCCGACGCTCCCGGTCCGTAGAAGTTGCCGTAGCGCAACACGATCCCCTCGACATCGGCCGAAGGCACGGTCTCTTCGATGTGACGGATCGCCGCCATGCTCTCCCGTTGCCACTTCTGCGGCTCCGGGTCCAACCCATCGGTCTCGGTCTTCACGGCGCCACCCGTACGCGGGTTCGACCAGCCGGTGTAGCTCTGCGCTATGAACCGCCGGACACCAGAGTCTCGAGCCGCGGCGAGCAGGATGTCGGTGCCCGTCGTACGCAGCTCGTTGGTCGCCGCGAACCACCGATCGAACCGCCGCAGGTCGGGCTTGCCCGCAAGCGCCGTCATCTGGTGGACGATCGCGTCCGGCATCGCCGCTGCGACCGCCTTCGTCATGGCGTCGCGGTCGAGTCCGTCGGCCACCACCGGCTCGGCGCCCAGGGCACGCAGCTCCTGAGCCTTGGCCGACGCACGAGTCGTCGCGGTCACCTCATGGCCGGCGGCGACCAGCGCAGGAACCAGCCGCCTCCCGATCGCCCCGGTCGCTCCTGCCACGAACACTCGCATGGCCGTCTCCTTCTGTCCCGACGAGTTGCGCTCGCGTCCAGCATCCGACTGGCGACTTCGACGATCAAGATCCAATCGCTCAGGACAACATGTAGCGATCCTTCATGACGTCGCAGCAGCGATGAGTTTTGCTCGCTCGTCCGATCTATATAGGTGTGAACGACACGACTGAGTTCATGCGAGCCGCCGAAGGTCTCCGCACCGAGTTGCTCGCGCACTGCTACCGCATGCTCGGATCGGCCGACGATGCCGAGGATCTGGTCCAGGAGACCTACCTGCGGGCCTGGCACTCGTATGACCGTTTCGAAGGCCGCGCATCGCTGCGTACGTGGCTCTACCGGATCGCGACGACGGTGTGCCTGCGAGCCCTCGAGCAACGAGCCCGACGGCCGCTGCCATCCGCCCTCGGGGCGCCCAGCGACGACCCTGACCAGGAGCTGACACCGGAGCCATCGGTGCACTGGTTGCAGCCGATCGCCGACACGAGACTCGACGCCGACCCAGCTGCGGCTGCCGTGTCGCGCGAGAGCATTCGGCTGGCGTTCGTCGCCGCCCTACAGCACCTCCCGGCACGACAACGCGCCGTGCTCATCCTGCGTGACGTTCTGCGATGGCGCGCGACCGAGGTCGCCGACCTGCTGGAGACGAGCACCGCCGCGGTGAACAGCGCCCTGCAGCGAGCCCGTGCACGGCTCGCCGAGGTACGGCTGTCCGAAGCCGATCTGATCGAGCCCACGGCGCCGGATCAGCGCGCTTTGCTGGACCAGTTCGTCGCCGCCTTCGAAGGCGCCGACGTACAACGACTGACCGCGCTGTTGCGCGACGACGCCATCGTCGAGATGCCGCCGTACTCGACCTGGTACGCCGGTGCCGATCGATGCGGTCGGGTCCTGCTCCGATGCAACGAGGGACCGGGGCACCTCTGGCTGTTGCCGACCCGGGCCAATCGGCAACCCGCGTACGCGGTCTGGAAGCGGGAGCCGGACGGGATCTACCAGTCGTACGCCGTGCTGGTCCTGACGCTCGATGTCTCGGGTATCGCCCACGTCACGGCATTCCTCGACCCCGACCTGGTCGCGACCTTCGGGTTTCCGCGTGAGATCGACCCACTCACTGCCCTCGAGCATCGAACGATGGAAGGAGCGATATGACATCGCAGCCCGACCCAAGACGCTGGTGGGCCCTCTCACTGCTGTGCCTGGCGTTCTTCATGGTGATTCTCGACGCGCAGATCGTCATCCTCGGACTCCCGTCGATCGAGGCCGACCTCGACATGTCGGCCGATGCCGGCCAGTGGGTGATGAGCGCGTACCTGCTGAGCTTCGGTGGACTGCTCCTGCTCGGCGGGCGTTCGGCCGATCTCCTCGGACGGCGCAGGATGTTCCTGATCGGCACCGCGCTCTTCCTCGTGGCATCGCTGGCCTGCGGTCTGGCATGGACCGGTGAGGTGCTGATCGGAGCCCGGATCGCGCAGGGCGTCTCGGCCGCGATCATGGCGCCGACCGCGCTGTCGATCCTGATGACGACATTCGACGAAGGGGCCGAGCGCAACAAGGCGTTGGGGATTTGGTCGGCGGTTGGCGGCGTCGGCGCCACTGCCGCGCTGCTGATCGGCGGGCCGCTCACCGACGGGCCCGGCTGGGAGTGGATCTTCTATCTCAACGTCCCGGTCGCACTCGGCATGCTCGCCGTCGGCCCGCGACTGCTGCGCGAGAGTCGCGCGGAGGGCATGGCACGGACCTACGACCCGGCCGGCGCCACGACGATCACCGGCGCACTAGTACTCCTGGTGTACGCCATCGTCGAAGCTCCGGATGTGGGCTGGGCCGACCGGCAAACGGTCGGACTACTCGCGCTGGCGGCGGCCCTGGTCGTGGCGTTCGCGGTGGTCGAACGCCGCTCCGAGGCACCACTGGTCCCCTTCGAGCTGTTCCGGTCCCGCGCCTTGGTCGGCGGCAACCTCACCTTGCTGGCCCTCGGCATGACGGCCTGGGGCGAGGGCTTGACGATCTCGCTCTATGCCCAGCAGGTGCTCGGGTATTCCGCGATCGAGTTCGGGATCGGTACGGCCGTGATGACCGCGGGTGCGGCGATCGGCGCCACGGTCGGACAGACGGTCGTCACCCGCGTCGGTCCGCGTGCCGTCGCGGCGGTCGGCCTGGGCCTGACCGGTGTCGGCTGCGCCCTCCTGACCCAGATCTCGGTCGACGGGAGCTACCTCGACGACATCTTCTTGGGCCTCCTCGTCTTCGGCCCCGGGCTCGGCGCGACCTTCGTCGCCGCGTCCGTCGCCACGCTGGCCGGTGTCGACGAGAGCGATGCCGGCCTCGCCTCCGGGCTCAACAACGCCGCCTTCCAGATTGGCGGAGCGCTCGGTTCGGCCGTGGTGACCACAGTCGTGGTCTCCGAGGCCGTGGGACCGAACCCACTCGCCGCGCTCACCGAGGGATTCCAGTCCGCGTTCGCGGCGACGGTCGTCTTCTCGGCGGTCGGCCTGCTCGTCGCCCTTCTGCTGCTGCGACGGTCGCACGCGCCGATCCCAGCGGCCGACGACGTACCCGAGGCTGCGGGGAGTCGACCGTAGGATGTGTCTCCACGGTGTGGTCATCAATCGAGCTGCGTGAGATCGAGGCCTTCCTCGTCGTCGCCGAAGAGTTGCACTTCGCCCATTCGGCCGACCGGCTGGGCATGACTCCGTCCCGCGTGAGTCAGATCGTTCGCGGCCTCGAGCGCAAGGTGGGCGGCGAACTGTTTCGCCGATCCAGTCGTCGCGTCGAGCTGACGAGACTCGGCGAGCGCCTCCTGGCCGAGGCCAAACCACCGTACGAAGATCTCCTGAGCGCGCTCGAACGGACCTACGCCGCCAATCGCAGCTTGGGCGGAACGCTTCGACTGGGCCTTCTGGCGGCAAACTCGGGAGGCCCTCATCTCACCTCCATCGTCGAGGCGTTTGAGCGCATCCACCCGGAGTGCGAGGTCGCGGTGAGCGAGGTGTTCTTCCCGGACCCACTCGGACCGCTGCGACGTGGCGAGATCGACGCGATGGCGACGCCGCTTCCGATCGAGCAGCCCGACATCGTCGTCGGCCCGACACTCGCTCGCGAGCCCGTGGTCTTGGCGGTCGCGCGCGACCACCCACTCGCGAGTCGGCCGCAGGTCTCCATCGAGGAGATCGCCGACTACTGGATAGCGCCGATCACCGACTCACCCAAGGAGCTGATCGACACCGTCATGCCACGCCGCACGCCGCATGGCCGGCCGATCCGCCGGCTCGCCCACCGACCGAAGACGCCGCACGAGCTGACCGCGCTGATCGCTCGAGGGCGGATCGTCCATCCCACGGTCCCGTCATTCGCCCAGTACTTCGGGCAGCCCGAGGTCACCTATGTGCCGATCAGCGACATGCCTCGCCGGAAGTCAGGACTGGTGTGGCGCCGTCGCGCGTCCGAGCCGCGGCTGCGCGAGTTCATCCGCGTGACGCGGGACGTCCTGGCGGCGCATCGTGGGGATGATCGCCGCTAGGGTCGACGCATCGAGAAGGGTTCACCGATGGCTGACTACGACGTCGGGATCGTCGGCGCCGGCGTCCACGGCGCGAGCGCCGCGCGGCATCTGGCCGAACGTGGCGTACGAGTCGTGGTGTACGAACGAGATACTCCGGCGAGCGGACCCACCGGCTTCTCGAGCGCGATCTGCCGGGCGTACTACACCAACCCGTTCCTCGCCAAGGTGGCACACGAGAGTCTGGAGTTGCTGAGCGACTTCGGAGCGTTCACCGACGGCGGATACTCCGACTTTCGCCGCACCGGCGCGTTGTTCCTGCATCCGCCCAAGGATGCTGACGCGGTGCGCCATACCGTACGGATGCTCGGCGACGTCGGCACGCGGGTCGAGATCCTGGAAGGCGAGGGAATCGACGTATACCTCCCGGGCGTGGACAGGTCGGGGATCGCGCTCGCGGTGAGTGAGCCGGACGCGGGCTACGCCGATCCCGTGGCCACGACCCACGGACTCCTCGCGCACGCCAAGCGACTGGGCGCGGAGGTTCGACACCACACGAGGGTGACCTCCTTCGAGCCGGGGCCGACCGTGCGAGTGGTCCACCAAGCCGGCGAGGACACCGTCGACCGACTCCTCCTCGCCGCGGGTCCGTGGACCACTCCGCTGATCGCGACCGCCGGGGCGACGCTGCCGCTCGTGGCCGAACGCCACGTCGTGGCCCGCTGCAGTTTCCCGAGTGGCGTGAACGTCCCGTACGTATTCGCTGACCTGGCCGAGGGCTTTTACTTCAAGCCCGAGCCGGGCGACCAGTTTCTCCTCGGGTCGTTGCACCCGACGACACCGTTCGACCTCGACGACCGCATCCCCGGCATCGGCCATGGCGAATCGAGCGAGCTCGTCCGCGCGGTCAGCACACGAGTTCCTGCCCTGCGCGACGCCACCCTCGCCGGCGGCTGGGCGAGTCTGTACGACGTCAGTCCGGACTGGCAGCCGGTGATAGGCGAGGTCGCCGAGCACATCTTCGTCGACACCGGCACCAGCGGCCATGGCTTCAAGCTCGCGCCGGCTCTCGGTGGATACGTCGCCGGTCTGGTGCTCGGTGAGCCGGATCCGGGCCTGGAACAGTTCCATCCCGATCGCTTCGGTCACGACGAGCGACTCCCGAGCGGATACGGGTCCGCGCGCATCATCGGATAGCGCCCACTCGCGGGCATTGGTGACGGGCCGTCAGCCGGCCAGTCCAACGTTTCTGCCGGTCGTGCGTGCTGGCTTCGCTGACGGCCGAGCTGAACCTGCTGACCACCGGTGCGGCGAGTCGGTCACCACATCATCCCGGGACCGATGCCCCACCCCGATCCGCGTCCGCCGTCGAACCAGTCAGCCAACCAGCGCCGCATTTGGAAGATCTCGGCGTGCTGCTCATCGCGGATCGACCGCGCCAGGGCGTTGACCTCATCACGGTCGGACAGGCGGTGGATAAGCAGCTGTTGCGACATCATCACCGCGACCATGTGGTGGCCGATCATGTCCTTTAGGAACGCCCGGTCGAGTCGATCGCCCGACAACCCGGACAGGTCGCCCATCATCGGCTCATAGTCCACCTCGGGGGAGCGGCCGGGGTACCACTGGGCGAGCCAGGCCGTCATCTGCTCGATCTGAGCCGACTGAGTCGTCACGATCTGAGCGCCGAACGCCCGCATCGCCGACCTCTCAGATCGTTCCAACTCCTGCGCTGCGGTCACGGCTTCCCGGTGGTGGGTCACCATCTCGCTCAGATAGTCGAACTCGCTATCCGTCCATGCTCCGCGCATCCCACCCATCGATTCGCCGGGATCCGGCGGCGCCCACCCCGGCCCGCTCCACGACGAGCCCGACGTCGTCCCCCACATCGGATGCCGTGGGTCGTCGTTGTGATCATGGCCATTCAACGCCACCGCCGTAGCCGCGATCGCCATCACCAGAGCAAGCGCCCCAATCGCTGCGATCACAGAACGCCTCATCACAACTCCTCAAACGATCGGTTCATGTTGAGCGAACCGCGGCCCGCATCCCCTCATCTCGAGGCGGCCAGGTCATGCCATCTATGCAACCTCGGTCTCGTCGTCGAAACGCACTCGACCGGAGTGCTTTGCGACTTCATCGAACCCGTTGCGGTCGACGTGCTCGAGGATGCGTCGCACCTTCGTACGGTCGACCTCGTCGCACTCGATGAGCAGCCGCCGGGTCCCGCCTCCTACGTCGTCCAGGGAGACGAACCCCTCGCGGACGAGAGCCGTCATCAACTTGGCGGGATCCTGCCCGGTCGGGACGACGTAGCTGACTGTGGGCGTGTCGGGCGACCGCAGCCGGACTTCGGTCCGCGCCTCGGCGATCGTCCAGTTCCGCAGCGCAAGCATGAACACCAGGCCGATTACGACAAGCCCAGCGAGCAGCATGGCGGCAATGATGATCATGACTCCTCCAACCTGCGAGGTCGTCGCCAGGGATACCGCAGGTTGGGCGCCGCACCGCGGCGGCCTCGTCTGACAGTTCAACCCTGGGACTTCCGGTGAGTCGCCGTCGAGGGTCCAGAGTCCCGAGCGACGAGTCCTAGGTCGCCATCTAAAGTCGGCCAAGAAGGATTGCGTTCGGCCCACGGGCTCGGGACCTACGACCGGTCCGTCGCCAATCCGATCCGCGGTATGTGTAATGGGTGAGCACGGAAGACCGCCCTAGTCGATGGTTCGAGCCAGCTCTCTTCCAGCATTTACCGAACGACGAGTGCCGGGAGTTCCTGGCCGCCAAGTCGGTAGGACGAGTTGGCTTCCTTGGCCCGGAAGGTCTGCAGGTGCTCCCGGTCAACTACGTCTTCTACCAGGGCAGCATCTTCTTTCGAACCGCCGCGGGGAGCGAGCTATCCAATGCGATGCGCAACACCCGCGTCGCCTTTGAGATCGATGACATTGACGAGTTCATGCAGCGCGGGTGGAGTGTCCTGGCGGTCGGCGACGCGGAGCTCGTTGACGATCCAGACCTTCTGGTAGAGCTATGGGGAGACCGGGGACCTAAGCCTTGGGCGGTCGGCGTGCGTACACAGTTTGTGCGGATCAGTCCGATCCGGTTGACCGGGCGCCGAGTCCTACCCCGCTAGCCAACGTCGCCGGCAGCAAAGCCCAGCCCTCGATGATCCAGCCCGACACTCTGCGGACGATCGCGGCGGGCCAACGAGGTCCCGAGCGGCCCTATCCAAAGGCTCGAAAAGCATGTCGATGGTCCCTGATCGATAGGCCCACGGCACTGTGACTCTCGGGCGCAAAGATGGGTCGCCGGACTCATCCGTCGCGCCAACAGCCGGCCCGATAGTTGGAACAGAACATATGGATGCGTCGGCCAACCTTCGGCCGGTCTGTGTGAGGAAGGAGTCATCAAAATGCGACGCAAGACGTTTGATGCGCTGCTCGCCGCCGGAGGACTCGTTGTCGCCGCGATTCTGCTTGTCGCCGGCGGACTGTTGGTCTGGGCGCATGCTTTCATAAACGACCAGGTGGAAAGCCAACTCTCCGCCCAGCAGATTTACTTCCCCGAGCAGGGCAGCGAGTCACTCAACGATCCTGCCGTCAAGCCCTACATCGAGCAGTACGCCGGTGAACAAGTGACGAGCGGCGAGCAGGCCAAGACCTACGCCGATCACTACATCAAGGTCCACCTCAGCGAGATGACGGGCGGTCAAACCTACTCCCAGCTGAGCGCACAGTCGCTCGAGCAGCCGAACAATGAAGAGCTGGCGGGCCAAGTGCAGACCGTCTTCCGTGGCGAGACGTTACGTGGCCTGCTGCTGGACGCCTACGCGTTCTGGAAGATCGGCCAGATCGCGCTCTACGCCTCGATCGCCGCGTTCATCGGAGCTGGAATCATGATCCTGCTGTCCGGTCTCGGCTTCTGGCACCTGCGCCGGGCGCCGGCGGACCAGGAGGTTCTGCCCTCGATCGCGAAGTCTGACGTGGCGACAGACGCGTAAACCCCCTGCCGATCGAGCACGCGTCCTGACCACGCCCAGGACGCGGGTTCTCGTCGTCCGGGGATGGCGGAACGGTCATCGGCCGGTGCCGCCGACGGTGTAGGGCCGCATCATCTCGTGGTCTTCGTGTTCAACGATGTGACAGTGCCAGACGTACAGGCCGGCCAGGTCGAAGAGGGCTTTGACCCTGGTGGTCTCGTCGGGGTAGGCGATGACGGTGTCCTTGTAGCCGAACTCCCACGATTCGGGCGGCCGGGCGGGACCGTCGAACGGTTGTCGGTCGACGACTTGGAACATGACTTCGTGGATGTGGATCGGGTGGGCGTCGGCGGTGAAGTTGCTGATCTCCCAGATCTCGGTCGCGCCGAGGGCGGGGTTCTCGGTGATCGGATCGTCCCAACCCAGCGGAACGGGTTCGCCGGTCGCGTCGAGGGTGCCGAGGAACGCCGCTCGTGGGCCGACATCGGGGAGGACGTCGGAGTCCGCCTCGTTGAGCGAGACCTGACGCGTCGTGGAGGCGGGCCCGAGCGGCTCGAACGTCGGCAGGCTCAGCTGGTCGGGCGGGACGCTGGTGTCGGTGGACGTCAGAGGCACCACGACGAACTTCATGACCTGACCGGTCGTCATCGGGTCGGACGGCTCGAACTCCTCGACCGGCGGCCCGCCGGCGAACGGCTCGTCCGGGCCTTCGTTGATGACGTACAACTCGGCACCGACCGGCAGGCCGGTGAAGTCCACGATCACGTCGGCTCGCTCCGCGAGACCCATCAGTAACTGGTCGAGCGGCACCGGTTCGGGCAGGAACCCTCCCTCGCTGCCGATCTGCCAGAACGGTATCGCCGGCGACACCGGTCGGGCTGCGAGCGGGTCGGTGACGATCTTCAGGATCAGGAAGCGGGAGTTGCAGCCGTTCAGGAACCGGAAGCGGTAGCGTCGGGGCTCGACCTGCAGGGTCGGCCAGGTGCGGCCGTTGACCACCATCGTGTTGCCGAAGAACTCCGGGTTGAAGATGGGCGCGATGTCGCTGTCGGGGACGTACGGCCCGTCGAACCCGTCGAAGAAGGCCCTGCTGTCCGGGTAGAACAGCGAACCGTCCGGGTTGAAGCTGCGGTCCTGCACCGCGATGGGGATCTCGTAGTAGCGGGTTCCGGCCGGATCGCCCAGCGCGGGCGCCGGCCCGGGCAGGACGCCCGCCGGCAGATCGCTGGAGCCGCCCCTCAGCAGGTAGAACCCCGCCGGACCGGCGTACACGTTGGTCCGGGTCATCCCCAACGTGTGGTCGTGGAACCACAGGGTCGACGCGCGCTGATCGTTCTCGTACTGGAAGACCGCCGATCCGGCGGGCCAGGCTTGGCCGAAACGACTCGTGAACTTCTGCTTGAACTCGTCGTAGTGGCTGCCGACCCTGGCGTACTTGCCCGGCAGGTTGTTTGCTCGCGGCAGGTACCACGCCTCGGCAAAGCCGTCGCTCTCCTCGGCGCTGTGTCCCCCGTGCAGGTGGGTCACGATCGGCACCGGCCCGGTGTAGGGCCCCGGCGTGGACGTGAACGTAGGTGCACTGTCCCGGCCGCTGACCCCGCCCGGTGGGTTGGCCCAATGCAGAGTCGGATCGACCGGCAGCAGATGCGGCAGATAACGCCCGCTTTGATCGACGAGGCCGTTGATCCACCGGACACGCACCGGACGGTCAACCCGCGCCTCGATGGTGAACGCCGGGTAGTTGAACGTGCTTGCCTGCGCCGTCGACCCATAACTCCAGACCGTCGTCGAGGGAAGCCCGGTCGGCAGGATCTGCTGACGGAACTGCCGGACGGCGATGTTGTACCGGTCGATCGAGGCACCCGGCGACCCGGGCAGCGGCGGCATCACCGGCGGGATCACCAACGGCGCAACATACTTCGGGATCGCCGCGGGATCGAGGGCGTCGACCACTCTCGGCCCCACGGCCACCGATGCGGCGGCCCGCGGTAGAGCATTCGGCGCGACGGCGATCACGACCCCTGGAATTCCCGTCACGCGGAGGAACTGTCGTCTGGTCAGCAACAGACTCACCTTCTCGGGTTGGCTGAACCAGGCCCCAAGACCGACAACGCAGTGCAGCGTCAACGCGCACTATGCCCTCGGTGGTTTACCAAGCATAAACCTCGGACCGGCTCCGACCGAGTCGGTGTGTTCAAGCAGCACCGATCGGGCAGTGCCGTCCGGTCCCACAAAGGAGTCCCTTGGCCCTCGTGTCTAGATCTCGTGAGTACGAGGGTGGGGATAAGGACGCGACCCAGGAGGCTGTGATGCGTAAGAAGGTGCTGGTACTCGGCGCCAACTTCGGAGGAATGACCGCGGCGTTGGCGGTCCAGCAAGAGCTGGGCGGCGACGTCGACGTGACCGTGGTCTCGGCCAGCCACCACTTCTTGTTCAACCCAAGTCTGATCTGGCTACCGTTCGGCAAACGGAACAGCAACGACATCACCTTCCCGGTCGCGCCGACGCTGGAGACCCACGGGATCGAGTTCGTCCATACGGCCGCAACTCGGCTGGACCCCGTCCACAAGACCGTCGACCTCGAAGACGGCCGTCGATTCGGCTACGACTACCTCGTCGTCGCGACGGGCTACCGCAACAAGGACGACGTCGTACCCGGGTTCAAGGAGAACGCCAACACGATCACCACGCTGCCGGACGCCGAGCGCACCGCCGCGGCTTGGCGGCGGTTCCTGGACGATCCCGGTGACCTCGTGGTTGCGGCCACCCAGGGGGCCGGCTGCTTCGGCGCTGCGTACGAGTTCCTGTTCAACGTGTCCTATCAGCTGCGGAAGGCCAAGCTTCACAAGGAGGTCAAGCTCACCTACGTGACGGCCGAGCCGTTCCTCGGCCACTTCGGGATCGGTGGGTTGCCCCATGGCGAGCGGCTGCTGCGCATGTTCCTCAAGAAGGAGGGCATCGACGCCCGGATCTCCACCGCCATCGACCACGTCGACGCCGGTGCGCTCGTGCTCGCCGACGGCGAGACGCTGCCCTTCGCGTTCGGCATGGTGGTGCCGCCGTTCCTCGGCCAGGAGTTCCTGCTGCACGCCGATGCGATCGCAGACGAGAAGGGCTACGTCACCGTCCGCGACACCTATCAGAGTGAGAAGTACGACGACATCTACGCGGTGGGCGCGGCGGCTGCCGTCGACGCACCGTGGCAGACGCCGACTCCGGTCGGGATCCCCAAGACCGGATTCCCCACCGAGGTGATGGCACACACTGCGGCCGTCAACATCGCGTCGCAGATCCGGGGCGAGCAGCCAACCGAATCCAAGGCGTTCGGCGACATCAAGGCGGTTTGCGTCATGGACGCCGGCAACAACGGCGTGATCATCCTGGCCGACAAGATGCTTCCCCCTCGCAAGCACGGTGTCCTCATCCCCGGGCCCCAGGCCCACCTGATGAAGCTCGGCTTCGAGAAGTACTTCTTGTGGAAGATGAGACACGGCTACGTCCAACTGCCCTGAC
>DASQKI010000040.1:0-33769 GCA_035630615.1 Nocardioidaceae bacterium | reverse complement strand
GCTCTCACGCGGCGACCGTCGCGTCGGTGCTGTCATCGAAGAGGTCTGGCGTGACGGCGGACGGTTCGACGGCTGGAGCGAGTACTTCTCCTACGAGCGCTGGATGACGGCGACCGACAACGCTCTCGGCGGCAGCGGAGTCGACCTCGACTGGTTCACGATCCGCGAGCGGGGCTTCGACGAGGTGCTGCCCTGGGATCACCTGGACTCCGGGCTGGACAAGGACTGGCTCTGGCAGGACTGGCAGGACTCCAAGAGCGAGTACGAGCAGGACGACTGCCGCTGGACCCCGTGTTTCGACTGCGGCGTCTGCCCGTCCATGGACACCGAGATCCAGATCGGCCCGACCGGCAAGAAGCTGCTGCCCATCGCCTCGGTGTCGTAACCCCCAAAAGTTGTCAGGCACATGTTGAGCCCTGGCTCCATATGCGCCTGACAACTCGCAGCCGTACGGTGCTGGTGTGACCCACTCCTACACCCACGGCTACACCGACGCGGTGCTTCGGGTGCACGGCTGGCGTACTGTCGCCAACTCGGCGGGCTACCTGCGCTCGCACCTGCGACCGGGCGTCGACCTCCTCGACGTGGGGTGCGGCCCGGGCAGCCTGACGGTCGACCTCGCTCGTGAGATCGCCCCGGGCCGCGTCGTCGGCGTCGATTCGTCGGCCGAGGTCCTCGAATCGGCCCGGGCTGCGGCGGCCGAGGCGGCGGCCGTCGATGTCGAGTTACGGGTCGACGACGTCTACCACCTCGATCTGCCCGACGACGCGTTCGACGTGGTCCACGCCCACCAACTGCTGCAGCATCTCGCCGATCCGGTCGCGGCGCTGCGCGAGATGCGCCGGGTGTGCCGCCCCGGTGGCGTCGTGGCCGCACGCGACGGCGACTTCGGTACGGCGACGGCCCATCCCGATGTCGCGACCGAGTGGCTCGCGGTCTACGTGCCGACCGCGCGGGCGCTCGGCGGCGAACCGTACGCCGGCCGACACCTGCTGCGCTGGGCGCACGAGGCCGGCCTCGACGAGGTCACGAGCACGGCGAGCGCTTGGTGCTTCGCGAGCCCCGACGACCGGGCGTGGTGGGGCGGCTCCTGGGCGGAGCGGGTCGAGTCGTCGACGTACGCGCTCGAGGCGGTACGGCTCGGCCTGTCGACGTCGGAGCGCAACGCCGCGATCGGACGGGCCTGGCGCGCGTGGACGGCCGACCCGGACGGCTGGTTCGCCATCACGCACGGCGAGATCGTCGCTCGCGTCGACTAGTCGCCGACCCGGGCGTCCTCAGTGTTTGGCGCCCTCGAGCGTCTCGACCGTGATCTTGCCCTTCGGGTCGGTCACTGAGCAGACCACTTCGCGGTCGTCCTGGGCGTTCCACGACTGTTCGGTCGGATAGAGGTATTGCACCTCGAGCCTCGACTTCTGATACGGCATGCCGACGAAGTCGCCGAACCGGCTCGTGCAGCCGCGCTGCGCCTCTCGGATCACGGCCTGCTGACCCGGGAAGTCGTCGGACTCGATGTTGAACATGCTGAACACCTCGGCGTCGTGCGGCTGCTCGCACGGCACGCCGTTGACGTCGAAGACCTCGTCGTTGGGCTTGGGCAGGTCGAAGCAGTCACCCTCTTGGAGATCGAAGGCCGAGACGTTTCCGCCGTTCGTGATCTCGCCGGAGCTGTCGCGTTCGGCGTCGTCCGGCAGGCCGGCGATGACGGCTGCCACGATGCCGCCGAGGACGAGTACGCCGACCACCACGAGCGCGATGACCAAAACCGGGTTGGTCTTGCGGGGCGGCGGGGGCGGGCCGTACGGGGGAGGGGACTGCGGGTACTGGCCGGGCGGAGGCGGCGGAGGAGGCTGCTGCGACATTCCCAAACCTTTCGACCACGACCAATTGCCGCGGAAATCTAACACGCGCTCCCGACCCAGCCGACGACGGCGCTGCTCGGTAACCTCGTAGGTCGTGGCCGACTCTCCGACCTACGCCAACGCCGAGGCACCGCACCCGCAGCTGCCCGTGGTGCGGCGGATCCGGCTGCGGTATGCCAAGCGCGGCCGGCTGCGGTTCACGTCGCATCGCGACATCGGGCGCGCCCTCGAGCGGGCGGTGCGGCGGGCCGGGATCCCGATCGCGTTCTCGAGCGGATTCAGCCCGCATCCCCGCATCTCTTACCTCGGTGCCGCGCCGACCGGAGCCGCGAGTGAGGCCGAGTACGCAGAGATCGCGCTCACCGAGGAGCGGTCGGCCGACGAGGTACGCGCCGCGCTCGACGCCGCGCTGCCGGACGGACTCGACATCGTGGATGCCGTTGTCGCGGGCTCGACCGGCTTGGCCGACCGGATCGACGCCAGCGTGTGGGAGATCACACTGCAAGGGCTGACGGTTGACGAGGTCGAGGCGGCCGCGACCGCGTTCTTGGCCCACGAAACCGTCGAAGTCTCTCGGATGACGAAGAAGGGCATGCGGACCTTCGACTGCCGTTCGGCCGTGCTTCACCTCGGTCTGCGACGGTGCGCCGATGAGGATCTGAGCGGTCCGTGTGCGATACTGCACGTGGTGGTACGGCACGGTACGCCGTCCGTACGCCCCGACGATGTCCTCGCTGGACTCGGCGATGTCGCGGGGTTGCGTCCGCAGGTTCCACCGTTACTGAGCCGCATGGCGCAAGGCCCCTTCGACGCGGAGACCAGCACAGTGGGTGATCCGCTCGCCCTTGACCGCGACACGCCGACCGTTCCGAGGGACGGCGACGTTGACCGCGGCGGGGATGCGGCCGCCGGCTGACGTACGCGGAGAGCGTCGCCGGATCCGAAGAGGCTTTGCGCTCGTGACGACTACGGTCGCGGCGAGCGACCGAGATGCCCTCGTGCGGCGGTTACGCCCGGGGGGCGAAGGAGAAAGATGCTCGACGAGAGCACCACGACAGACGAACAACACACCGAAACGACTGGCGCAGAGGGCAGCGCCGACTCAGGGGAGACGCCCTCAAGATCACCGAGGCGCCGCCGGGCCGCGAGCCGGCCGGCTGGACCGCCGGAAGCAGCCACCCCGGAGACCGCGGGACCAGATTCCGCCGAAACACCGGTGAGCGCGCCGACTGGCGACGGCGAGTCCGCGAACGCCGACAAGCCGGCCCGGAAGCGGACGGCCAAGAAGGGCGCGTCCACCAGCAAGACGACCGCGAAGAAGGCCACCACCAAGAAGGCCACCGCCAAGAAGACCTCCGCCAAGAAAGCCGCGGCCAAGAAGACCTCGGCCAAGAAGGCTACATCGACCGGCGACGCCGCTGAAACCACCCCCGATGCGGCGGCCGCCGACGGTCCTGCGGACGCCGACCAGGGCACCGGGCTCTTCGCCCCGATCTTCAAGGCGCCGGACCCCAAGGTCTCGGCCAAGTCGCGTGATCGCGACGACAGCGACAAGGACAAGGACAAGGCCGACAACCGCAAGCCAGCGGCCGACGACGATGAAGCCGACGCAGACGACGCCGGATCCGACGGCGCGCAGCGTCGCCGGCGCCGTCGGGGCGGCCGCCGCCGCCGTAAACCAGCCGGGGGATCGGGCGACGGCGATGACAGCACGGACGCCGACGAGGCGTCCGACTCCTCCGACGGCAGTGACACCGCTTCCGGCGACGCCGGGGCAGGCTCGCAGGAAGACGGCGATGGTGCAGCGCCCGGAACCCGCCGTCGTCGGCGTCGCCGGCGCCGCGGCGAAGACATCGAGACGTCGCCAGACGACCCGGAAAACACCGTCGTACGGGTCCGCGAGCCGCGCGGCGCCGAGGACGAGATCACCGCGCTCGAGGGCTCCACGCGGATGGAGGCCAAGAAGCAGCGACGCCGCGAGGGTCGGGCGGCCGGTCGTCGCCGGGCCCCCATCGTCAGCGAGGCGGAGTTTTTGGCTCGGCGGGAGTCGGTCAAGCGCGAGATGGTGGTCCGCCAGCGCGACGACGTCACGCAGATCGCCGTGCTCGAAGACAGCGTGCTCGTCGAGCACTACGTGGCTCGCGAGTCGCAGACCTCGCTGATCGGCAACGTCTACCTCGGTCGAGTCCAAAATGTGCTTCCGAGCATGGAAGCCGCGTTCATCGACATCGGCAAGGGCCGCAACGCGGTGCTCTACGCCGGTGAGGTCGACTGGAACGCGCTCGGCATGGAGGGCAAGCCGCATCGGATCGAGGACGCCCTCAAGTCCGGCCAGACCGTCCTCGTGCAGGTAACGAAGGACCCGGTCGGCCACAAGGGTGCCCGCCTGACCGGCCAGATCAGCCTGCCGGGCCGGTTCCTGGTCTACGTGCCGGGCGGTCATACGAGCGGCATCTCCAGGAAGCTCCCCGACACCGAGCGGACCCGCCTCAAGGACGTCCTCAAGCAGGTCTTGCCCGACGACGCCGGCGTGATCGTGCGTACTGCCGCCGAGGGTGCGACCGAGGAGCAGCTCAACCGCGACGTCACGGCTCTGACCGCGCGATGGGACGACATCGGCAACAAGACCGACTCCAATCAGGCGCCGCAACTGCTGTACGCCGAGCCCGACCTGATGCTCAAGGTCGTGCGCGACCTGTTCAACGAGGACTTCAACTCACTGGTCATCGACGGCGCCGACGCGTGGGACACGATCGAGGCGTACGTCAACCACGTCGCACCTGATCTCGCGGATCGCGTGCACCGCCCGACCGGCGACGGCGAGAGCGAGGCGACCGACGCGGAGCGCAAGGACGTGTTCGCCGACTATCGGATCGACGAGCAGATCGCGAAGGCGCTCGAGCGGAAGGTGTGGCTGCCCTCTGGCGGCTCGCTGGTCATCGACCGCACCGAAGCGATGACCGTCATCGACGTCAACACCGGCAAGTTCACCGGCTCCGGAGGCAACCTCGAGGAGACGGTGACCAAGAACAACCTGGAAGCAGCCGAGGAGGTCGTCCGCCAGCTCCGGCTGCGCGACATCGGCGGCATCATCGTCATCGACTTCATCGACATGGTGCTCGAGAGCAACCGCGACCTGGTGCTGCGTCGCCTCGTCGAGTGCCTCGGCCGTGACCGTACCCGCCACCAGGTGGCCGAGGTGACCTCGCTCGGCCTGGTGCAGATGACCCGCAAGCGGATCGGCACCGGTCTGCTGGAGGCGTTCAGCGAGGCCTGCGAGCACTGCAAGGGCCGCGGCGTGATCCTGCACCAGGAGCCGATCGAGCCGAAGCCGACGAGTGACGGTGGCTCGTCGCGCCGCCGGGGCAAGCGTGGAGGCTCGGGATCGGACGCGAAGTCGGCGAAGAAGTCGTCATCGCGTCGCAAGTCAGGCGACGGGTCGTCCGACAAGGCCGACAAGGGTGACAAGCCGTCTGGCAAGTCAGCGGACAAGGGCGACAAGTCCATTGGTAAGGACGCCGACAAGTCGTCGGGCAAGCGCGCCGACGAGCCGGCCGCGTCGAGCGACAAGCAGGCGGACGCGCCGGAGTCGGCGAAGGAGCCGGCTGACGCGTCCGCCTAGTCGAGTCGCTCAGCTACGGGACTTGTGCCTTGTCTGATGCCCCGCGGCCGCGAAATGTTCGGGCCAATGTCGGCCCGCTTTGACCGAGGTGGTCCGGGGTCCGTATCCTTGGTCGTCGGCGCGCGTGTCGATGTCGCGCGCCGCATCTCCCCCTTGACACAGAGAGCGAGTCTCCGGTGTACGCGATCGTGCGCAGTGGTGGCCAGCAGCAGAAGGTCGCCGTGGGCGACGTCCTTGAGATCGACAAGGTCGACGCTCGCGCGGGCGAAACCGTGTTGCTGCCGGCAGTGCTGCTGGTCAAGGATGGCAAAGTGACCGCCGACGCCAAGAAGCTGGCGAAGGTCAAGGTGACTGCCGAGATCGTGGCCGAGGAGACCAAAGGCCCGAAGATCGACATCGGCAAATACAAGAACAAGACCGGTTACCGTCGCCGCATGGGGCACCGCCAGAAATACACCCAGGTCAAGGTGACCGACATCAAGACGACGAAGTAGCGCGAGGGCAAGAGCGATGGCACACAAGAAGGGCGGCGGGTCGTCCAACAACGGCCGCGACTCCAACGCACAGCGGCTGGGCGTCAAGCGGTTCGGCGGCCAACTGGTCAACGCCGGTGAGATCATCGTGCGCCAGCGCGGCACGCGCTTCCACCCGGGCACCAACGTCGGCCGGGGTGGCGACGACACGCTGTTCGCCCTGATCGAGGGCAACGTGGAGTTCGGCACGCGGCGCGGGCGTCGCGTGATCAACGTGGTCCCGGCGCCGGCGGACTAGCGCGGCCGGCCAACACAAGCAACGCTTAAGGGGCGGTCGCATCGGCGGCCGCCCCTTTCGCATGTCTCGGGCCCCTGAGAGGACCCGTACTGCGAGAAGCGCCCGGCGTGTCGCGCACAATGGGTCCCCTCCGTGGAGGCGTACGCAGGAAGGAGGCGCTGTGGCGGTCCCGACGTTCGTGGATCGAGTGACGCTGCACGTCTCTGGAGGGCGTGGCGGCAGCGGCGTCGCGTCGGTGCATCGTGAGAAGTTCAGACCGCTCGGTGGCCCAGACGGCGGCAACGGCGGCCATGGCGGCGACGTCGTGCTGCGGGTCGACCCGAGCGTGACGACCCTGGTCGACTACCACCATCAGCCGCATCGCGGCGCCGGCCACGGTGGCCATGGCAGCGGCGGCAACAGAAACGGTGCCCGCGGCGATCAGGTTGAGCTGCCGGTGCCCGATGGCACGGTGGTCAAGGACGAGTACGGCGAGGTGCTCGCCGATCTGGTCGGCGTCGGCACCGAGCTGGTCGTGGCCGCCGGCGGCCGCGGCGGACTCGGCAATGCCGCGCTGGCCTCGCCGAAGCGCAAGGCGCCCGGGTTCGCGCTGCTCGGCGAGCCGGGGGAGGAGCGCACGATCTCCCTCGAGCTGAAGGTCGTCGCCGACATCGGGCTGGTCGGCTTCCCGAGCGCCGGCAAGTCGAGCCTGATCTCGGCGCTGTCGCGGGCCCGACCGAAGATCGCCGACTATCCGTTCACCACGCTAACTCCGAACCTCGGCGTCGTGACGGCCAGCGAGTCGTCGTACACAGTCGCCGACGTGCCTGGCCTGATCGAAGGTGCCAGTGCCGGTCGCGGCCTCGGTCACGACTTCCTGCGGCACGTCGAGCGCTGCGCGGCGTTGGCCCATGTCATCGACTGCGCGACCATCGAGCCCGGACGCGATCCGCTCACCGACCTCGACGTGATCGAGCGCGAGCTCGCGACGTACGGCGGGCTCGACGACCGGCCGAGGATCGTCGTGCTCAACAAGATCGATGTGCCCGACGCGCGGGAGCTCGCCGAGATGGTCCGCCCTGACCTGGAAGCCCGCGGACTGGAGGTCTATGCCTGCTCGGCGGCGACTCACGAGGGCCTGCGTGAGCTCAGCTTCGCGATGGCCCGGCTGGTGAACGCTGCTCGCGCCGAAGCACCGTCGGCCGAGCCGACCCGGATCGTGCTGCGCCCTCCGGCGGTGACGGGCGCGGAGTTTCGGGTCGAGCGCGACGGCGACCTGTGGCGGGTTCGTGGCGACAAGCCCGAGCGCTGGGTCCGCCAGACCGATTTCGGCAACGATGAAGCCGTCGGTTTCCTGGCCGACCGACTCGCTCGCCTCGGGGTGGAGGAGCGACTGCTCGAGCTGGGGGCCGAGGCCGGGGACGACGTGCTCATCGGCTCCGACGACGACGCAGTCGTTTTCGACTTCGAGCCCCAGGTGGCCGCGGGAGCCGAGATCCTCAAGGGTCCGCGAGGGCACGATCCACGCTTGGAAGGTCGCTGACCGATGTCGCCCTCGAAGGCTCGTCGCGTCGTCGTCAAGGTCGGCTCGTCGTCGCTGACAACGGCCGGCGGCGGCGTGCTACCGGACCGCGTCGCCGCGCTGGTCGATGTGCTCGCGGGGGCCAACGAAGGCGGCGACGAGATCGTGCTCGTCAGCTCCGGAGCCATCGCGTCGGGGATCGGCCCGCTGGGATTGGCCCGCCGGCCGCGTGACCTCGCAACCCAGCAGGCGGCGGCGAGTGTCGGCCAGGGCCTCCTCATGCATCGCTACACCGAGGAGTTCGCTCGACATGGGCTCTCGACCGGTCAGGTCTTGCTCACCGTCGACGACCTGATGCGGCGGACGCACTATCGCAACGCCTATCGGACCTTCGCCAAGCTCCTCGAACTCGGCGTCGTCCCAATCGTCAACGAAAACGACACGGTCGCGACGAGCGAGATCCGCTTCGGTGACAACGACCGCCTCGCCGCGCTCGTCGCTCATCTGGTGCATGCCGACCTGCTCGTGCTGCTGTCCGACGTCGACGGGCTGCACAGCGCCGACCCGCGTCGGCCCGAGGCGAAGCCGATCGCCGACGTACGCGGGCCTGATGATCTCGCCGCGGTCGAGGTCCGACGTACCGGGGGCTCGGGCGTCGGGTCCGGCGGCATGGTCACCAAGGTCGAAGCGGCGCAGATCGCGACGGAGGCGGGCATCGAAGTCGTCTTGACGCATGCGGACCAGGCCGCCCAGGCGCTCGCGGGCGCGCCGACGGGTACGCGGTTCCACCCGACTGGACGGCGGCGCCCCACCCGACTGTTGTGGCTCGCTCACGCCTCTGAACCACATGGACAGATCGTGCTTGACGACGGGGCGGTGCGGGCCGTCGTGGACCGGCGCAAGTCGCTGCTGCCGGCCGGGATCACGAAGGTTGTCGGGACGTTCGACGCCGGTGACCCGGTCGACCTCGTCGATCCGGGCGGCGAACCGGTAGCACGCGGCCTGGTCAACTACGCCAGCGCCGAGCTGCCTCGGCTGCTGGGCCGGTCGACGAGCGACCTGGCCCGAGAGCTCGGCGCCGAATACGAACGCGAAGTGATCCACCGCGACGACCTCGTCGTGCTCTAGCCACCACCCCTTTGCGCCGAGATTGCGCGTCCTGCCCACCCATTGGGCGTCGACGCGCGCGTTCGCTCGAGCTGGGTGGGCAGGACGCGCAATCTCGACGCGAGTGGTAGGTGGGCAGGACGCGCAATCTCGGCGCGAGAGACGGGGGCCGGCGCATCGGGCGGCGACTCGTACGCTTGATGCATGACCGACTCCGCTCGCGAAGCCGTCCACGCCGCAGCCCGTCGGGCCCGGCAGGCCGCGACCGTACTCGCGCCGCTGCCCCGAGCCGACAAGGACCGGGCGCTGGAGGCCATGGCGCAGGCCCTGCTGGCCGATGCCGGCGCCATCCTGGAGGCCAACACCGCCGATGTCGAGGCGGCGACGGGCGCCGGCACCGGCGAGCACCTGATCGACCGACTCCGCTTGGATCAATCCCGGCTCGACGACATGGCGCAGGCCGCCCGCGACATCGCCCGGCTGCCGGATCCGGTCGGTGACGTGGTCCGCGGCTCGACGCTGACCAACGGGCTGCAGCTGCGTCAGATCCGGGTGCCGTTCGGAGTCATCGGCATGATCTACGAGGCTCGTCCCAACGTCACCGTCGACGCGGCGGCGCTCTGCCTGAAGGCAGGCAACGCCGTGCTGCTGCGTGGCTCGTCATCGGCCGCTCGGTCCAACGCCGCGACCACCGGGATCCTTCGGGACGCGATCGCCTCGGTCGGTCTGCCGGCCGACGCGATCCAGGTGCTGCCGTCCGAGGATCGGGCGACGGTGACGCATCTGATCCAGGCCCGCGGGCTGGTCGACCTGGTCATTCCGCGCGGCGGCGCCGACCTCATCCAAACGGTCGTGGCCAACGCGACGGTGCCGGCGATCGAGACCGGTGTCGGCAACTGCCACGTCTATGTCGACGCCGACGCCGATCTCGACCAGGCCCTCGACATCGTGATCAACTCCAAGACGCAGCGCACCAGCGTGTGCAACACGGCTGAGTCGTTGCTGGTGCACAAGTCGGTCGCCGACACGTTCGTGCCCCGGATCGTCGAGGGCCTGCACGAGGGCGGCGTGACGATCCATGGCGACGCGGCCTTTCAGGCGGCCTCCGACGATGTCGTCGCGGCGACCGATGACGACTACGCCGCCGAGTACCTCTCGCTCGACATCTCGGCCGCCGTCGTCGAGTCGCTGGACCAGGCCCTTGAGCACATCCGCACGTACTCCTCCGGCCACACCGAGGCGATCGTGACCGGGTCGCTGGACGCCGCGCAGCGGTTCAGCGTCGGTGTCGACTCGGCCGCGGTGATGGTCAACGCCTCGACCCGGTTCACCGACGGGGGCGAGTTCGGATTCGGCGCCGAGATCGGAATCTCGACGCAAAAGCTGCACGCGCGGGGGCCGATGGGGCTGCCGGAAATGACGACAACCAAGTACGTCGTCACCGGATCCGGCCAGGTTCGGTAGATTGGGAGCCATGTCGATGAGCGCGCAGGCGATGACGGAAGCTTCGGTTCGGGCGGCCGAGGAGACTCGCGACCTGCCCATCCCGCCGCTGGCGATCGGTCTCATCGCGTTCGGGATCTTGACCCTCCTCCTGATCGTCACCATGGGCTTCGGCAAGGGCAGGCCACACTGCTAGGGCAGGCCCTGACCATCGGACGGTCCCGTGACTGAGTTGGGGCCGGCCACTTCTGGCACCCCCCGCCGCGTGGGCGTGATGGGTGGCACGTTCGACCCGATCCACCATGGTCATCTCGTGGCGGCGAGCGAGGTCCAGGTGTGGTTCGGCCTCGACGAGGTGGTGTTCGTGCCGACGGGCGAGCCGTGGCAGAAGGTCGGACGCACCATCTCCGACCGCGAGGACCGCTACCTCATGACGGTGATCGCGACCGCGTCCAATCCTCGGTTTACGGTCAGCCGCGTCGACATCGACCGGCCGGGCATGACGTACACCAAAGACACCCTGAGGGACCTGCACAAGCGGCTCGGTGACGTCGACCTCTACTTCATCACCGGCGCCGACGCATTGGGCCAGATCCTGACGTGGCGCGACCACGAGGAGCTGTTCGAGCTGGCCCAGTTTGTCGGCTGTACTCGGCCGGGGCACCAGATCGACGACTCGACGTTGCGGGATCTGCCGAGCAAGCGTGTCACCCTGGTCGAGATACCGGCGCTCGCGATCTCGTCGACGAACTGCCGCGACCGCGTCGCCCAAGGGGAGCCGGTCTGGTATCTCGTACCCGATGGTGTGGTGCAATACATCGCCAAGCACCGGCTTTATCAGTTCAACTCCGACCCACTAGGACACCCGTGACCGCTACCGACCGTGCTCAGCATATGACAATCGCCGCCGCGGAGGCCGCGTCGAGCAAGCTCGCCGACCAGATCGTCGCCTTCGACGTGTCGGAGCAGCTCGTCATCACCGACGTGTTCATGGTGTGCTCGGCGTCCAACGACCGTCAGGTACGGGCCATCGTTGACGCCGTCGAGAAGAAGCTGCATGACCTAGGGGCCAAGCCGACCCGTCGCGAGGGGCATCGCGAGGGTCGCTGGGTGCTGCTCGACTACGTCGACATCGTCGTCCACGTCCAGCACGAGGACGAGCGTTCGTACTATGCGCTGGACCGGATCTGGGCCGACTGTCCGACGATCGACCTGCCCGAGTCGGTCGCCGCCGGACGGTCCGACGGTGGGGCGGCTCGATGACCCGTCGCCTCGTGTTGTGGCGGCATGGCCAGACCGAGTGGAACGTCGGCGGTCGCGGCCAAGGACACCTCGATGTCCCGCTCGACGATGTTGGCCGCGACCAGGCCAAGGCCGCCGCGGCCCGACTCGCGTCGCTGCGGCCGACGGCCATCGTCAGCAGCGATCTGTCGAGGGCGTACGAGACGGCTGCGGCCCTCGCCGAGCTGACCGGGCTCGAGGTCCAGCACGACCCGGCGCTGCGCGAGATCAACCTGGGCCAATGGCAGGGCCTGACCCGCGCCGAGGTCGATCAGCGGTTCGCCGACGAGCGACGCCGCATGTATGCCGGCGAGGACATCCGGCGCGGCGTCGACGGCGAGACGATGGCCGAGGTCGCCGATCGGGCCGGAGCCGCCATCGAACGGGCCGCCAAGCTAGCCGAGGCCGACGGCGGCAGCACCGTGATCGTCGTCGCCCACGGCCTGTCGCTGCGGGTCGGGGCCTGTCACTTTCTCGACGTTGCGGCGGAGCATTGGAACGTCTTCGGCGGCCTGAGCAACTGCGCCTGGATCGTGTTGGAGGAGGGTCGCAGGGGGTGGCGCTTCACCGAATGGAACGCCGGCACCCTCCCCGAGCCGGTGCTGTCCGGCGACGACGTCGATTCGGCGACCGACGAGGCGGAGCCGCTCGCCAACTGAGTTGGCGCGGGGGTCCCCAACGCCAATAGGTTTGGTGCTGGGGACCCCTGCGCCAACCCCCGATTGGCGCGTTGGGACCCAGTCAGACCCGATTTCGTCTCGCCATGCGCCGACGGCTATGCTGGGCGGGCTCGCGCTCACGAAGCCGGGCGTCCCGGGGCTGTGGCGCAGTTGGTAGCGCACCTCCATGGCATGGAGGGGGTCAGGGGTTCGAGTCCCCTCAGCTCCACCGGGCATCACCTCCGCTCAAGCCGCATCCTCGGTCTCGCCATCGTCTGGGTCGTCGTCCAGGTCCGAAGCCGGCGAACGGTCGGCGATCAGGTCACCAACGCGGACCAGTCAGTGGTCGAGTCGCACCCGCCGAGACTCGTGCGACGCCCGGCGTGGTGCCAAGCTTGCGGGATGAGCATCGCGGTCCGGGCAGTGGAGGCAGACGACGCGCCAAGACTCCTGCAGATATACGTCGAGTCCTGGAACGCGGGATTCGGTGAACTGATGCCTCACCTGGTCGTGGACGAGGATCGGATCAGCCGATGGACGACCGAACTGACCGCAGCGCAAACCCGATGGTGGGTCGCAGAGTTCGACGGGTCCATTGCTGGATTCGTCGGCATCGGGCCGAGCCGCGATCCGATCGATCCCCAACTCGGAGAGCTCGACACGATCGCGGTGAGTCCAGCGCTCTGGCGCAAAGGCATCGGATCCGCCCTCATGCGAACGGCACTTGACGCACTGGCCGACGCCGGTTTCACCGAAGCCATCGTCTGGACGCTTGCCGCATCCGACCAAGGGCAAGCCTTTTACGACTCGATGGGCTGGACCCGCGACGGGCGGACCCGTGACGACGGCGACCAAGTGTCGTTCCGGCATGACCTCCGGCGGCCCTGGCCAGACCAGTGATCGTCGGTAGCAGCACCGCGCGCAACCCATCCGGGACCTTTGACCCTTGCTTGGTCGGGCGTAACCCTCAGCCTGTTAGGGGGTTACGACGGAGGATGGCATGTTGGACGACGAGGAGCTGCGCCGGCAGTTGAGGCGACACTGGGAGTACTCCGGCAGAGACGAGGACCTCTCCCACGAGATCTACCATGAAGACGCCGTACTCGAATTTCCTCAATCGGGTGAGCGCTTCGAGGGCGTGGCGAACTTCCGAGAGTGGCGCCGGCAATACCCGGCATGGCTCCAGTTCCACATCCGACGGATAACGCACCGAGATGATCTTGTGGTCTGTGAGAACCTCATCAGCTACAACGGTGCCCCCTGGATGTACACCGTGAGCCTTCTGGAGTTCCGCAGCGACAAGGTGGCGCACGAACGCATCTACATCATGGACGCCTGGGACCCGGCGGAGTGGCGCGCACCCTGGCGCTCGGACACGACCGCCGACGGCCCAATACCGGCGCCTGCACCTCCGCCGGCCCCCCAGTAGCGCGTGGCCGAGCATCACCGTCGGTCAACCGCTGGATATTCGGTGGCGCCCGAGGTCGAAATGCCAGACCATGCCGTGATGACCACCTCGGATGCGAGTGAACCCGTCCCGACGCGATGGACGAAGTCGACCGTCTACAGCGACATGTGGATCGACCCGGACGACGATCCGCGCGAGAACGACGTCGAGCCCGTCGACGAACGCGGCATCCTGCTCGACTATCTGCGCGCATACCGCCTCACGATCGAAATGAAGTGCGCGGGCTTGGATGCCGAGCAGCTCGCCCGGCGATCCGTACCACCGTCCACGATGTCGCTGCTCGGACTGGTGCGGCACATGGCCGAGGACGAGCGACACGTTCGCCGAGTCATGGCCGGCGAGGACGCGCCGAAGCTGTACTGCACCGACGAGGACCGTGACGGCGACTGGAACGGCGCGATCGCCGACCCGGCAGTCGTGGACGACGCCTGGCGGCAATGGCGGGCCGAGATCGAGCTCACCGACCAGTTCGTGGCTGGGGTCGCCGACCTCGGCACCCGGAACGCCGGCGTCTCCGACCTCGGACCCGACGGGGCGGACTTGCAGCTGCGCGACATGCTGGTGGCGCACATCGCGGAGTACGCGCGGCACTGCGGCCACGCCGATCTCCTCCGCGAGCGAATCGACGGCCGCGTCGGCCAGTAAATCGCCCGGGAGACTTCGCCTGCCGCCCAGTCACTCGAGTGGCGGGATCCCGAGACAGGCGCGAAGGGCGTTTTCCACGAGGTCGGACCGGTCGTGCGTGCCGATCGTGCCCGTGACGAACGCGTACGCATAGCCACCCTGCAGGCTCGCGCCACCGAAGCTGCCACCGGTGCCACCCATGCCGAACCCGTCCGTGTCGACGGCCACACCGAGCCCCCAGGATGTCTCCGCGCCCATGACCGCGTCGACTCCAGAGCAGTGCGCGGTGGCCATCTCCGTCCGCAGGGGCCTGGAAATCAGCGTTGAGTCGAGCAGCGCGACGTAGAGCCCGCACACGGCGCGTGCGGTGCCGTGTCCGTTGACCGCGGGGATCTCGGCGGCGCGCCAGGCGGGTGAGTTGACCACCGCTGGGTTCCACACCCCCGGAGGGTTGTTGGCGGCCCGCTCGTACAGCGGCGTTCGGTTGCCGAGGACTTGGCGTCGGAAGGTTTCGTCGTCGAGTCCGGTCAGCTCGACCGCACGGGCCTGCTCGGTCGCCGCGAGCCCGACTGCGAAATCGAGCCCCAAGGGTCCACAGATCTCCTCGCGCAGAAACCGTCCCAACGAGCGGCCGTCGACCCTGCGTACGACCTCACCGACGAGATGTCCGTAGAACAGCGCGCTCTCTCCGTGCCGCTCGCCCGGTTGCCACTGAGGCTGCTGTGCTGCGAGCGACCCGCACATCTGATGCCAGTCGTAAAACGCCTCGGTCGGCAGCGGATCGTCGAGTGCCACGATGCCCGCCTGATGGCTCAGTACTTGCCGCACCGTGGCCGGCGTTACGAACTCGGGCCAGTACGTCTGCATCGGCTCGTCGAGGTTCACAAGTCCGCGGTCGACCAGCACCAGCAGACACGCAGCGGCGAACGGCTTCGTGACCGAGTAGGGCATCACGATGCTGTCGGGACGCCAGGGCCGGGTGCGCGCAGCGTCGCTATAACCGCCGTGCACCTGGGCGACCCATCGTCCGTCGTGCCAGGCGGCCATCGCCGCGCCGGTGCCATGCTGCTCTGACACGACCTGCCGAAAGGCGTCTCGCACAGGCTCGAACCCGGAGGCGACCTCGCCGTCGAATCGTGTCATCGGCCCTGCTCATCCAGAACGATCATGGTCCCAGGATAAATGGTCGAAGATGGCGGGCGTGGCGCAAATCCGTATCTGGCTCGGGGCGCGCTCGAATACGTGTGCTCGCGGCGGCTATTCCGGTCGGTACAGGTAATTGCGTAGCGGTTTTTGATCGCGGTCGATCCAGGGTGGCGGGATGAATTCGGGCCGGCTGTCGGCCGCCATGCGGACTATCCAATCACCGCGATGGATAAGCGTGTGGTGATAGCAGCACAGCAAGACACCGTTATCGAGGTCGGTTGGGCCGCCATCGATCCAGTGGCAGATGTGGTGAGCGTCGCACCAGGCGAGTGGCCGGTCGCAGCCGGGGAAGATGCAACCCGGGCCGTCCCGCAGAGCCAGAACACGGCGTTGCGTCGGTGTGAACGTGCGGGCTGCCCGCCCCAAGTCGAGTGGCTGTCCGTCGGAACCCAGGAGGGCAGGGATGACCTTGGCTTCGCAGGCCAACCTCCGCACCGTCTCCGGCGACAAAGCGTCCCCGGTGTCGAGGAGGCCGCCACCGACTCCTTCGCGGAGCTTGGCCAGGTCGATCGTCACCACGACCTGCGGCTTCTCGCCACCTTGCTTCGGTAGCGCGCCCATGGCGAGCTGGCGGCGACACAGCTCGACCAAGGCGTCCGCGTTGCGCTGGCCCGGCGTACGCGGATCCGCCCCATCGGCAGTCGACGGAAGCGGTTTGGCGAGTGGATCCAACGCCGTCTTGACAATCGCGGCCGACTCGGGATCGAGCTGACCCTGTAGCCGAAACCGGCCGAAGCCATCGGGACCGATCGCCAGATGCCGCACGCGGTTGGCGTCGCGCTCCTGGCGCTCCAACGCCTTGGCCTCCTGAGCGTCCGCACCCTCTGGGTCGACAACCTCCCACAGCCGCCGACCGAGCCCGGCCACGCCGTAGGAGTCGAACCGTCGACACCAGTCAAGGAGCTGTCGCTCCGCCCGCGCACAAACCTCGGAGCCCAGATGATCGGGCAAAAACCCCATGACCTTGGCCACCACCTGTGCATGGGCTCGGCTGATGTCTCCGGCTGCCAGCGCGACACGAGTCAGCTCCAACGGTCCGGCCAATGCCGCCGCGAGCTCCACATCGCGCTTCGCCTCGCCCGGGGAGACCTGCAGCTCGCTCCGCAACCACGCCCGCGTCGATGTCGCACCCGAGCGCACACCCGTGCGGCGTCGCGCGGCCTCCGAGATCAGCCGCAAAGCCAGCGCGTCCACCCGCGCCCGCTGCACCGACCGCAGTAACCCCTCGACCTCGTCATCTGACAGCGACCACAATGGCACGTCGGCCGCGTCATCTAGCGCAGCGACAACAGCAGCGACCGCTCCGGTCACCGGATGCTCGGGTTTTCCCACCCCACTGTCGTCATGACCGAAATGCTAGACCAAACCACTGACAAAACCCGCTCGTTCACAAAGCCTATTGGGCTCGGTTTCGGAAGGCTGTCCGAATGCCCTCGACCTGGAATTATAAACAACGCAGTTGGCAATTTCTCTTCCACAGATTTATCCGGGGACTTGCGCGACGCGCGGACGTATGCGCCGGTCGCTCAGCAGCTGGGGCGCATCGACGCAGATGGCGACGACGCGGGCCGTCGTCGATGTCGTCGGGCGCCGGACTTTGCAGCAGGATGCCGTCCAGTGTCTGCGCCTATTCTTGACTGATTCCAGAAAACCGGTGAAGCTACGGGCGTGGGCACGACATCGGACTTCCAGCAGCTGCTGCGGGGAGCCGACCTGCGCGTGACCCGACCGCGGCTGGCGGTGCTGACTGCGGTGTACGAGCATTCGCACGCCGACACCGACTCGATCATCACCGCCGTACGTCGTGACCTCCCTCATGTCTCGCACCAGGCCGTGTACGACTCGCTGCACACGTTGACGGCAGCGGGCCTGGTGCGTCGCATCCAGCCCTCCGGCTCCGTGGCTCGTTACGAGTCTCGGATCGGGGACAACCACCACCACGTCGTGTGCCGTTCATGCGGCCGGATCGCCGACGTCGACTGCGCCGTCGATCATGTCCCTTGCCTGACCGCATCCGACGACCACGGCTTCACGATCGACGAGGCCGAGGTCATCTATTGGGGCGTGTGCCCCGACTGTTCCACCGCTAGCAATTCCTGATCACCCTGACCGCCCGCCAGCTCGAAGGAATTCATGTCTGAAAATCCTGATGCCATTGTTGTCGACCCCAAAACCGACGCCGAGGGTGGCTGCCCAGTCGCGCACGAGCGTGCCCCACATCCCACCCAGGGCGGCGGAAACCGCCAGTGGTGGCCGGCGCGGCTCAACCTCCGCATCCTGGCCAAGCATCACCCGATAGCAAACCCTCTCGGCGAGGAGTTCGACTACGCCAAGGCGTTCGAGGGCCTCGACCTCGGAGCCGTCAAGCGCGACATCGCGGAGGTGTTGACGACGTCACAGGACTGGTGGCCGGCCGACCACGGCCATTACGGTCCGCTGATCATCCGGATGGCGTGGCACAGCGCCGGCACGTACCGGATCAGCGACGGCCGCGGCGGTGCCGGTGCCGGGCAGCAGCGCCTCTCGCCACTCAACAGCTGGCCCGACAACGCAAACCTCGACAAGGCCCGTCGGCTCTTGTGGCCGATCAAGAAGAAGTACGGCCAGCAGATCTCGTGGGCCGATCTCATGGTCCTCGCCGGTAACGTCGCGCTGGAGTCGATGGGATTCAAGACCTTCGGGTACGCCGGCGGCCGCGCCGACGTCTGGGAGCCCGACGAGGACGTGTATTGGGGTCCCGAGTCGACCTGGCTCGGCGACGAGCGCTACACCGGCGACCGGGAGCTCGAAAACCCGCTCGCCGCGGTCCAGATGGGCCTCATCTACGTCAACCCGGAGGGCCCCAACGGCAACCCGGACCCGCTTGCCGCGGCCCGCGACGTTCGCGAGACGTTCCGCCGGATGGCGATGAACGACGAGGAGACGGTCGCCCTGATCGCGGGCGGTCACACCTTCGGCAAGACGCACGGTGCGGGCCCGGCCGACTATGTCGGTGCCGACCCGGAGGCGGCTCCGGTCGAGGCGCAGGGCCTCGGGTGGCAGAGCAGCTACGGCAGTGGCAAGGGCGGCGACACGATCACCAGTGGCCTCGAAGTCACCTGGACCGCCACGCCGACCCGGTGGAGCAACAACTTCTTCCAGAACCTGTTCGGCTACGAGTGGGAGCAGACCTTGAGCCCGGCCGGCGCCCATCAGTGGAGGCCGAAGGGCGGTGCTGGTGAGGGCACGGTTCCCGACGCGCATGACCCCTCGAAGACCCATGCGCCGACGATGTTGACCACCGACCTGGCGCTCCGGTTCGACCCGGTCTACGAACCGATAGCGCGGCGCTACTTCGAAAATCCCGACGAGTTCGCGGACGCGTTCGCACGTGCTTGGTTCAAGCTGACCCGCCGCGACCTGGGGCCGGTCGAGCGGTACCTCGGCCCGGAGGTTCCCGGCGAGGCCATGCTGTGGCAGGACCCCTTCCCGCGGTGTCCTACGAGCTCATCGACGCTGACGACCTCGCGGCCCTCAAGGATCAGATCCTCGCCTCGGACCTGTCGATCTCTGAGTTGGTCTCCACCGCCTGGGCGTCGGCATCGTCGTACCGCGGCAGCGACAAGCGAGGGGGTGCCAACGGCGCCCGCATCCGGTTGGAGCCGCAGGCCGGCTGGGAGGTCAACGAACCCGACCAGCTGGCGAAGGTCCTTCGTACGTTGGAAGGGATTCGGAAGAGGTTCGATACCCAACCCGGCGACAAGGGGGTCTCTCTCGCTGACGTGATTGTGCTCGGCGGCTGTGCGGCGGTCGAGCTGGCCGCCAGGAACTCGGGGGTCGACATCGAGGTGCCCTTCACGCCGGGCAGGAGCAAACCGACGCTGAGTCGTTCGCCGCACTCGAGCCGACGGCCGACGGGTTCCGCAACTACGTCGGGAAGGGGCAGCGCCTGCCGGCCGAGTTTCTGCTGGTCGACCGGGCGAACCTACTGACCCTGAGCGCCCCCGAGATGACGGTCCTCGTCGGCGGACTCCGCGTACTCGCGACGAACTTCCAGCAGTCGTCGCTCGGTGTCTTCACCGCTGCCCCCGGGTCTTTGACCAACGACTTCTTCGTCAACCTGCTCGACCTTGGCACGACGTGGAAGGCGACGTCGGAGGACGCGAGCACGTTCGAGGGTCGCGACGACGCCACCGGCGAGGTCAAATGGACCGGCAGCCGCGTCGACCTGGTCTTCGGATCCAACTCCGAGCTGCGCGCGATCGCGGAGGTCTACGCGAGCGACGACGCGAAGGAGCGGTTCGTGACCGACTTCGTGGCGGCCTGGGACAAGGTGATGAACCTCGACCGGTTCGACCGCGCGTGATGTCGAGGTCCAGGTCGGCTCGGAGTGGGCCGGCCTGGACCTCAACGCACGTTGCGTGGCGGCGGTCGACGTACGGTCGTCCGACCCGAGCGGGACCTTAGGCCCGTGTCGCCCGCCGGAGCGAGCCCTATCTTGTCGATCGAGGACGCTCGCGTACGGGCGGGTGTCAACACGTACGGGGTAGCCGACGATGACGAATGGCAACGGCGACGATGACGGCAACGATGACGGCAACGGCAACGGGCCCGAGGGCAACGGCGGCGACGGACAGGACGTGCCGCCCGACAGAGACGGTCGGGTGTGGGTGGGTGTCACCGCCCTTCTCTGCGCCCTCGCGGCCGGCGGGGGACACATTTGGCTGTGGGCTGATGCGCAGGGACCCGGCGGGATCTCGAATGGGTCGACCAGCATCGCTGGCGCGTCTGTCGCCCTTGTAGCCGCCATATCCTTCGGGGGCTTCTTCCTCGCGTCTCTTCGAGCTCGCGTGGCGATCGCGGCAAGCTTCGTCCTGACGTTCCTTCTGATACTCAGCTATACCTTGACGTTGGCCGGGTTCGGGGCGTTGAACTCGACCTCGCTCACAGAGTCGATGATGGGCGACTTCCGGGTGATCGTGCAGACCATCATCGGGTTCTACTTCGGCACCGAAACTGTCATTACCGCCGCCAAGATCATCAAGATGCCGAAGGGCACGAATGCCAAGGCAGTGATGCGCTCGGACCGCGACCTTCCGTCCAGCAAACCGAAAAAGCCGTCTCCTACATGAGGGACCTTCGACCCGTGTCGAACGACCCGATCGCGTCATAGCGTCGGGATGTTCGCAGGGTGACGTCGTCGATCCCTGTGGCGCGAGGGGAGTCGCGTGGTCGCCAAGTTCCTTCCGGTCGCGACCGGCCTACAGCTCGGGCTCCGCCAGGTCGCTGCGTACATCCGGCCGGACACTCTCACCTGCGCCGTCGACTCGTGGGCCTCGGTACAGCTCACCCCGTACGCCGACCAACGGAGATGGCCATGACTGACGTCCAACACCGACCCCGAGGCGAGAGTGCAGACGTAGCCGTCCAGCACCTGCCGGTGGAAAACCTCGCTGAGCTCGGCGAGGCCGATGCACCAGTGGCGCAACCGGCGTCGTCGCCGTTGCCCACCTCGGTAAGCGGACGATACCGATGGGTCCGGCGGCATCCGATCCCGTGGCCGCCGTCTTCGTCCGATGGTGCACCTCCGATGCTGCCCTCGTTGTTCCGACGTGAGGACCTGCGGCTCGATGTCGACCGGCGCTATCCGCAGATGACTGCCAGCGGAACGTCGTCGGCGGCACTGACCGAGCGCTTCCACTGGATCGCGTCCCTGACCGAGATCGGGCCCGACCACTGGACCGGCCCGATCTGGTATCGCGACGGCAACGTGACGCTGTTTCCCTATACCAACGTGGAGATCACCGCCAAGCGCAGTCAGTACGCGGCGCAGCGACATGCCACGGTGACGTTCTCCGGCGGGGGTCAACCGTCCTTCGCCCGGACGTACGCGTGGGAGTCGCCGTCATACCATCCGGTGGAGTTCGAGTACGACTGCACGTCGGATGCCAATCCGGTGATGTCCATCGACACGGGCGATCACCCGAACCGCCCGTCGTCGATGCCGCTTGAGTCGCTGTCGATCGGCCGTGTCTACCGACGTGCCGGCTTCAGGGTTTCGCTCGCACCCGGCGGTACCGTCCCGCTGTCGGGCGCCGGCACCGACGCACGCTGGAGCGACAACGAGATGCACGACGCGATGCAGACCTACTGGTCACGATTCGCCGACGCGCCCCAGTGGGCGCTGTGGACTTTCTGGTCGGCGATGCACGTGCAGGGCGCGTCGCTCGGCGGCATCATGTTCGACGACATCGGGCCGAACCACCGGCAAGGCACGGCTCTGTTCACCGAGTCGTTCATCAAGAACGCACCGGCTGGCGACGCCGCTCCGGATGCTTGGGTGCGCCGAATGCGGTTCTGGACGGCCGTGCACGAGATGGGTCACGCGTTCAACCTCGCCCACTCGTGGCAGAAGTCGCTGGGTACACCCTGGATCCCACTGCTCGACGAGCCCGAAGCTCGGTCGTTCATGAACTATCCGTACAACGTCAGCGGTGGTGAGTCGGCCTTCTTCGCGGACTTCGATTTCCGCTTCACCGATGCGGAACTCCTGTTCATGCGGCACGCTCCGATGCGATTCGTGCAGATGGGCAACGCCGACTGGTTCGACAACCACGGGTTCCAGCAGGACGACGCCAGCCGCTCGGCCTCTGCGTCGACGCTTGAGCTCGTCGTACGGGCCAACCGTGAGCAGACCGACTTCGAGTTCCTCGAGCCGGTCGTACTCGAGGCGAAGCTCACCAACCGTGGCACCCAACCCGTCCTGGTGCCGAGCATGACGCTGGCGCCGCAGGGCATGGTGGCGATCATCAAGCGACGCGGCATGCCGGCCCGGCAGTGGCATCCCTATGCCCGCTACTGCCGGTCGAGCGATCCGACGGTCCTGACGCCAGGAGAGTCGCTCTACGAGTCGCTGCCGATCTACGCCGGCCTCAACGGCTGGGACGTGTCCGAGCCAGGGGTCTACGACATCAGCGTCGGCGTCGAGATCGACGGTGCGCTGGTCACGAGCAACCCGCTGCGGTTGCGGATCAGGCCACCACGCGATCGGGACGAGGAAGACCTCGCGCAAGGATTCTTCTCCGAAGACGTCGGCCGCACCCTGGCCTTCGGCGGTACGGCGGTCCTCGAGAGCGCCAACGAGACCCTGCGCGAGACCGTCGACCGATTGCCGGAGAGCCGGGCTTCGTGGCATGCGGCGGCGGCACTCGCGGCTCCGCTCGCGAGCGAGCACAAGGTGCTGGTCATCCCCGACACCGGACAGCGGATGGCCGGCGTCGCGGCGATTGGTGGCTCGCTCGCCGAGCGACCAGCCAGCGTGGACGACGCCGTCGAGATGCTCGGCACGCTGACCGACGCGGACGCCGCGGAGACGCTCGGCCACATCGGATATCGGCGACGGGTCGAGGCGGCGACCGCTGCGCTCGCCCGCGGCGGGGCGACCGAACCGGCCGCGACGTTGCAGCGCTCGCTTCTGGACGTGCTCTCCGAGCGTGGCGTGTTGCCATCGGTGCTCGACGAGGTGTCCGAGCGGGCGGAGGCCTACGAGGCCGCCCTCGTCGACGAGACTGACTCGGCCGACTAACGAGGCAGCCTGGCAGGGTCGTGATGACGAGGATCCATGTCGAGTTTCAGGAGGGCTGGACCGGCGATCGGGTCGAGGTCCGGATCCAGCGCGCGCTTCGGTACGCGGGCCAGCCGATCACGCGACTGCAGACCGGGTACGCCGGCGGATTGACCGTCGACGTCGAGGGCGGGGTGATCGCCCTCGACGTCCGGGTGCCGTCACGGTCGGCCGGGGCAAGTCGTACCGTGCGCGTGACGGGGGAGCATTGGATCGGCGTGTCCCTGCTCGACACGAAGGTGACGATCGTCGACCAGCCGGCGCCGTTCGGGTATCTATAGCGACCCCGGCCTGCCGTCACACCGGCTGTGCCAGGTCGTCGATCGCCCCGAGGGTCTTCGGACCCGTGTAGATATCAAGTCCTCCGACCATGCTTCCGCCTCCACCTCTGTGGGTGAAGGAGGCTCTCGAGGCGGCGGTGATACGGGACTGTCGGCGACCGAGGCTAGCCTGCGGCCATGACCTCATCGAGCCTGTCCGCCGATCTGCACCGCTATCTGCAAGAGTCCCGCGACGGCGTGCTGTCGCGCCTCGAGGGGCTGAGCCAATACGACATGCGCCGGCCGATGACTCCGAGCGCCACCAACCTGCTCGGGCTCGTCAAGCACTTGGCAACGATGGAGCACGGATATTTGGGCGACTGCGTCGGTCGGCCGGCCCCCGTCCCACTGCCCTGGGTCGAGGACGAGTCGGTCTTGGACGGCGCCGACATGTGGGCCAAGGCCGATGAGTCCAGCGACGAGATCGTCGAGCTCTACCGGGCGGCGTGGCGGCACTCCGACGAGTCGATCGCACAGCTCGCACTCGACGCCCCGGCCGAGGTGAAGTGGTGGCCGGAGGAGCGGCGCGCGACGACGTTCGGCCATCTGCTGGTGCGCATGGTCGCCGAGACCGCCCATCACGCCGGGCACGCCGACATCACCCGCGAGATGATCGACGGTCGCGGTGGCGGCGACCACGACGACATTGGTGGCGCCGAGTGGTGGGAGCGCTATGTCGAGCGGGTGCAGCGGGCAGCGGACGCCCACCGCTGATCGGTCGGATCAGCGACGGGTCGACGCGGTGTCGACCTCGATGCCGATGACCGTGGCGACTCGATAGAGGTCCACGTCGCGCGACAGGAGGGCGGCGCCGCGGCGCCAGGCGACGGCGGCGATTTGGCAATCGACCATGCCGCGCGGCGTCACACCAGCACCGCGACATCGCCGGTAGATACGGGCAGCCGCCTCGAAGTCCGCTGCCGCGTCGAACGGCAGTAGCTCAAACCGCAGAAGCAGTCGGCGCAGCGCGCGTTCTTCCCGGTCGCCGCGAGCACCGGCAAGGACCTCCATCATGACCGGCTCGGTGACGGCGAGCGGGCCATCGGCGGCGATGAGTTCGGCCATCCGGCGATCGACGGAGTTGCCCGATGCGCGGTCATATTCGATCCACGCCGACGTATCTGCGAGGATCACGCGACACCACGAGGGGAGGCATCGCGAGGCGGCTGGCCGATCGCGGCCGCCCCCCGCATCGCCACAGCCTCCTCGTGAGACATCGGTTGGCCGGCGAGATGGCGCAGGGCGAGATCAACGGCCTCAGTCTTGGTTCGTACGTGATAGCGCTGCATGATCGCGCGGACGTAGGTGTCCTCGATCTCGATGTTGGTGCGCACCTTCGGCATACACGTACTTTACACCATGAGTGAGTAGGGAACGTGTAGAACCTGTGCCGGAGTGCGGGAGCCGGACCGTCGGTGAGACCGGCTACCGTGGGCCGGGTGCGTGTGGCGACCTGGAACGTTAACTCGGTCAAACAGCGGCTGCCTCGGCTCTTGCCGTGGCTCGATCAGCGGCGGCCCGATGTCGTGTGCCTCCAGGAGACCAAGCTCGCCGATGACGCGTTCACGGCACTGCTCGGCGCCGAGCTCGAGCAACGGGGCTACGAGATCGCCATCTACGGGCAGGCGCAGTGGAACGGCGTCGCGATCCTGTCCCGGGTCGGTCTCGACGATGTCGCCATCGGGCTCGAAGACGGGCCGGGTTTCCCCGAGCCCGAGGCGCGCGCCGTCGCGGCTACCTGTGACGGCGTCCGGGTGCACTCGGTCTATGTGCCCAACGGGCGCGAGCCCGACTCCGATCACTATCACTACAAGCTGGCCTGGCTGTCCGCGCTGCGCGCTGTCGTCGACGCCGGACCCGAGTCGGCGCTCGTGTGCGGCGACATGAACATCGCGCCGACCGACGCCGACGTCTTCGACCCGGAGGCCTATGTCGGGCAGACCCACGTCACTGCGCCGGAGCGCGCCGTGCTCGCGGAGCTACAGGCCGTGGGGCTGCATGACGTCGTACGCGACCGCTGGCCCGACGAGCGAGTGTTTACCTACTGGGACTACAGGGCCGGCATGTTCCACCAGGACCTCGGCATGCGGATCGATCTCATGCTCGCCTCGGCGCCGGTGGCCGAGCGGGTGCAGGCCGCCTGGGTCGATCGGCATGCGCGCAAGGGCAAGGGGCCGAGCGACCACGCTCCGGTCATCGTCGATCTCGACGAGGCTCCCGACGGCGACATCGGGCCGGTCGTGCCGCCGCCCTCGGCACCGGCCCGCCGCGGCAAGGTCAAGCTGCCGCAATCGCCGTAACGGTCGCGCGGCGCCGGTCCGTACGCTGGCCGACATGACCGACCTCGATCGCGCCGCCGAATTGATCGCGCTGGCCGACGATGTCGCCGTCCTGACCGGAGCCGGCATCTCGACGGAGTCCGGCATCCCCGACTTTCGCGGCCCGCAAGGGGTCTGGACCAAGGACCCGGCGGCGCAGGCGATGTTCACCATCGACAACTATCTCGCCGACCGCGAGGTGCGCGTGCGGGCCTGGCGCAACCGGCGCGACCATCCGGCCTGGTCGGCGAAGCCCAACGAAGGGCATCGGGCGCTGGTCGACCTCGAGCGCCATGGCCGGCTGACGGCGATCGTTACCCAAAACATCGACGGCCTGCACCAGGCGGCTGGCTCGTCACCGGAGCGGGTGCACGAGATTCACGGCACCATCTGGGATGCCGTCTGCATGACCTGTCAGCGCCGAACGCCGATGGCCGACGTCCTTGCTCGCGTCGACGCCGGCGAGGACGACCCGCCCTGCCAGGTCTGCGACGGCATCCAGAAATCGGCGACCATCTCGTTTGGCCAGGCTCTCGACGCCGACGTGCTCGACGCCAGTGTCGACGCGGCCCGGCGATGCGATCTGTTCGTCGCCGTCGGCACTTCGCTGCAGGTGCAGCCGGCGGCATCGCTGTGCGGCGTCGCCATCAACACCCACAGTCCGCTGGTCGTGGTCAACGCCGAGCCGACGCCCTACGACGAGATTGCGACCGCGGTGATCCGCGACCCGATCGGGGAGGCGCTACCGCGCTTGGTCGGCGGCTAGCCGGTCAGCCGACGAGGACGTCTGGGGCACGTTCCTGGCCGGCGAGCGGCGCAGTAGTCCGGCATCGTCGGCGGCGGACTCTACGCTGTCGTCATGGCCAACTGGGACGACGTGCGACGGATCGTGTTGCGCCTGCCGGAGACGTCTGAGCGTCAATCGGGTGACGTCCCGCAATGGCGGGTCAAGGACAAGCTGCTGGCCTGGGAGCGTCCGCTTCGGGGTGTCGATCTCGAAGCCTTGGGTGACCAGGCGCCGGCCGACCCACCGCTGGCGGCTCGGGTGCCCGACGTCGGCGCGAGGGAGGCGTTGATCGCCGACGCCGGCGACGTCTACTTCACGACGCCGCATTTCGAGGGCTACCCCGTGGTTCTCGTGCGGCTCGACCGGATCGACGTCTCGGAGCTCGAGGAGTTGTTGACCGAGGCTTGGCTGTCCCGAGCGCCCAAGTCGCTGGCCCGGGCCTTTCTCGAGTCATCGCCCTGAACCGTCGCTAGGCGGCGTAGGCTGTCACGGGTGTCAGTGTGCGCGTCAACCGTCATAGCGTCATGAATGAGTCTGCCGACCAAATGGACCAAACGCCGCCCTACGGCATCGTCGCGATCGCGTCGTCAGCCGGCGGGATCACCGCGTTGGGCCGCGTGCTGGGCGGGTTTCCGGCCGACCTGCCGGTCCCGGTCGTCGTGGTCCAGCACCTCGACCGTCGCCACCAGACGATCATCGCCGAAGTGATCCAGCGACGGACCAGTCTCGAGACCAAGCTGGCCTCCGACGGTGAGCGGATCGCGCCCGGCACGATCCACATCGCACCGCCCAACCACCATCTGCTGGTCAACGCCAACGAGACGCTCTCGCTGACGAGCACTGAGCTCGTCCACTTCGTCCGTCCGTCCGCCGATCTGCTCTTCGAATCGGTCGCCGCCAGCTATGGTTCGGCGGCGTTGGCCTGCGTCCTCACCGGATCCGGCAGCGACGGTGCGATGGGAGTGACTGCGATCAAGTCCCGAGGCGGTAGCGTGATCGTCGAAGATCCGGAGTCCGCTGAGTTCAAAGGCATGCCGGAAGCGGCGGTGTCGGCCGGCGTGGCGGATTTTATCCTGCCTCTTGATGAGATCGCTCCGGTGATTTGCCGACTCGTGGGAGCAGTGACGTGACGAAACAATTAGCGGCGACGGCAGAAGACGCCGACCTCGAAGCGCTGCTCGCGTTTATTCGTGACTCCCGTGGATTCGACTTCACCGGCTACAAGCGAAGTACGCTCAGTCGGCGCATCCGCAAGCGCATGAAGGACGTCGGCGTCGACGAGTACGCCGACTATCAAGATCGACTGGAGAGCAGCGCCGAAGAGTTTGAGCTCCTGTTCGACACGATCTTGATCAACGTCACGAGCTTCTTTCGCGACGCCGAGGCTTGGGCCTACCTCCAGAGCGACATCCTTCCCGAAGTACTCGCCCACCTCGAGCCAGTGTCCGAGGTCCGCGTGTGGAGCGCGGGATGCTCCAGCGGTGAAGAGCCATACTCTCTGGCGATCGCCTTTGCCGAGGCGATGGGCATCGAGGAGTGCGTCCGGCGGGTCAAGATCTACGGCACCGATGTCGACGACGATGCGCTACGGATGGCCCGAAGTGGTGTCTACAAGCCCGAAGCGCTCGAGTCGATGGACGAAAGCCTTCGAAAGAAGTACTTCGAGCCGAGCGGAGGCAATTTCGCCTTTCGATCGGACCTGCGACGGCGGGTGATCTTCGGCCGCCACGACATCACCAATGACGCCCCGATCTCGCGGCTCGACCTGCTGGTGTGTCGCAACACGATGATGTATTTCAATGTCGAGTCCCAGAGCCAGATCATCGATCGCTTCCACTTCGCATTGGCGGAGTCGGGCTACCTCTTTCTCGGCAAGGCAGAGATGCTGCTGTCCAACGGCGATCGGTTCGAGGCGGCCAACATCCGGCATCGGATGTTCCGGCGTCGACCGGGGCCGGCTTGGGCGGACAATCGGCCCCCGGCGCGGTTGCCGACCAGGGGCAACCTCGTCCCCCGGCCGCCGAGCCGCGAGCACGCTCTCAACGATCTAGCCTTCGAAGCCGCGCCGTTCGCGATGGTCACCATCGATCAGGACGACATTGTCGCCGCGGTCAACGGCCAGGCGCGCACGATGTTCGGGCTGTCGACACAAGACGCCGGCCGGCCGCTGCGTGACCTCGAGATCTCCTATCGACCAGTCGAGCTGCGGTCCATGATCGAGCGCGCCTACGCCGAGCGACGGGCCGTGCGGGTCAGCAGCGCCGAGCGAAGCATCGGTCCCGATGATGTCCAATACCTCGACGTCCACGTGCAACCGCTGTGGAGCGGCGATGGCGTCTCGATCGGCGCCGTCGTCATCTTCTTCGACCGGACGGTCGCGACCCGGCTCCAGCGGGAGGTCAAGCGCAACCGTGAGGAGCTCGAAACGGCCTACGAGGAGCTCCAGTCGACCAACGAGGAGTTGGAGACGACCAACGAGGAGCTCCAGTCGAGCATCGAGGAGTTGGAGACGACCAACGAGGAGCTCCAGTCGACCAACGAGGAGTTGGAGACGACCAACGAGGAGCTCCAGTCGGGCAACGAAGAGCTCGAGACGATGAACGAGGAGATGCGCGAGCGCACGACAGAGCTCGACGAGGCTCGCGCGTTTCTCGAAGGCGTACTCTCTAGCGTCGCCGCTGCCGTCGTCGTGCTCGACGCCGAGCTGACCGTTCGCAGCTGGAATCGCGGTGCGATCGAGCTCTGGGGGCTGCGAGCCGACGAGGCCCAGGGGCACGCCTTCTTCTCACTCGACTTCGGCCTGCCCACCGAGTCCTTGCGAAGGATGGTGCAGCAGTGCCGCGAGACCGGACGTCGAGCCGGCCCGATCGAGGTCGAGGCGGTCAACCGGATCGGGCGCACGATCGTCTGCTCGGTCAATTGCGCCCCGCTCGACGGCTCCCGTGGCGGGCTCGTTCTCCTGATGGAGGAGATCAGTCGCGGATAGCCCGGTCGACTCAGGTCGGGTCGATCTCCTGATCGGCGATGCGGGCGTGGATGACGTCGTCGGCGACGTCGCGCAGCCGCAGGCCGTGGCGCCGAGAGTGGTTGCGCAGATGCTCGAACGCGGCATCAGGCGTGATGTCGCGGCGCGCGGCGACGATCCCCTTGGCCTGCTCGATCACGACGCGGCTGTGGAGGGCGTGCTGCAGCTGCTCGGTGCGGCGCTGGCTGTGCCGGAGTGCCTGCTGATGCACCAGGCCGATCGCCGCGGCCTCGACGACGACCGAGACCAGGTCGAGGTCGACCGGCGAGCCGTCTGGAAAATCGAGGACACTGACGGCGCCGAGAAGCTCAGAGTCGCGGCGCACCGGAACGGCACTGACGGTGCCGAATCCGAACTCGCGGGCAGCCGGTCCGAAGCGTGGCCACCGGCCGTCGACCCGGTCGAGGCTCTGCGGAGGAAGCCAACTCCCCGTCCCGTGGCAGGTCGTGCAGGGACCTTCCTTGAAGCGCGACTCGATCGCCAAGAGCTCGTGCATGCGGCTGGTGCTGGCCGACGCAGTGGTCAAGCTGCCGGTCGCCGTGGTGATGAGTAGGCCGGCCTCGGCCGGCGCGACGAGTTCAGACAGCTTGTCTATCAGGGCTTGAAGGTAGGCCGGCTCGTGGACGCCAAGGCTGTCAGCCAGCTCTAGCAACGTACGGGATAACCATGATTCGCGGTCGTTCACCGGAAATCCCCTCGGTCGCAGCGCCATCTCGACTATACGACGGATGGTCGATAGGTCCAGCCCTAGGGAGGAATGAGTCGTAAGCTTGATACGTGCCGTCGCGTGAAGAGGCGAGGACGAGGGTCGCGGACCTGCGCAAACGGTCCGCCGACCAGTTGACGCGTGCGACCCGGGCGGGGCAGATTGCCTACAAATATGAGGGTATGCTCGGCAGTCAGCCAGTCTCACTGCAGCCGCTGCGGGAGCGGATGGCCACCCTGCATCGCCGGCTCGAAAAGCGCCACCTCGAGTCGGCGCGGCTCCAGGAGCTCTATGCCGCGCGTCTCGAAGTGTGGGCAAACGTCTCCGACAAGTCGCAAGTGCAGCCGATGTTCATCGACGCCGTGGCTTCGGCGATCGGGGTCACGAGCGCAGCGATCGTCTTGCGCGACCAGAACGGGCTCGAGGTGTTCGCCGCGACGTCGGACCGGACCGCACGGCTTGCTCACGACCTGGAGTTCGTCGTCGGCGAGGGACCCACCGGTGACGTGTCCATGGGTGACGAGCCGATCCACGTCGACGAGACGACCCTGCGTACGCGCTGGCTGCGGTTCGGTCCGATGGTGATCGAGCAGGGCGTACGAGCGGTCATCGGCGTCCCCTTGCGTCAAGAGCCCGGCGAGTGTCTCGGAGCGTTGTGCGTCTACGCTCCGCAGCCGGTGGTCAAGGAGCCGGTCGTCGCCGCATCCGCCCGGGTCGCCGACGCGTTGACCCACACCGTCCTCAACCTGCCCGGTTCGATCGCGGACGACCAGGCGGCGGCGACGTCGCTGTTCGACGAGGCCGCGTTTCACACGATGGTCAACCAGGCGGCGGGGATCGTGTCGGTGCACCAAGACTGCGACGTGGGCGACGCCCTGGCTCTCTTGCGGGCCCGGGCGTTCGCCGACGGGACACCGATCGAAGCACTCGCGGAGCGGATCGTCCGCGGCGAGATCGGGCTCTGACGTCGTCGCGGGCTCCTTAGCGCCGGGTCAGGTTGACCTCGACGTTCGTCGTCAGGTTTTGGGAATGCTCCTCGCCGTCGGCGTCGACCGTCATCTCGGTCCGCGTCGTGCCACGAGCGGAGGACTCGAGCGCCATCGGAAAGGTCAGGCTGCCGGTGCTGGTGCCCTGGATCGTCCCGCCGCCCCCGACGACCTCAACCGACGCGCCGGCCTGGTCGATCGCGCCGGGGAGGAGCTCCTGGTCGACCGTCGTCTCGAGCTCGTAGTTTTGCCCGTCGAACGACCTGAGCCGGTACGTCGTGTGGGTGCAGCTCACGACACCGGACAGCTCAAATGAGGTGTCGACGCTCCACGCCCCACCGACGCCGACCGGCTCGGTGGGCAGCGGGAAGCTGAACGATGCCATCTGCTGCTCCATCTGGTCGACCAAGGTGGCCAGTGTCGGATCCAGCCCTTCCGGATCGTCGAGGCTACCGTCGATGAACGCGCCGTTGCGGGTCGTGGTCAGGGTGCCGGAGACGCCGATCATGGGGTCGAGTTGGCTCTGGATCGCCGGGTCGCCGCCCTCGACGGAGATGTCATCGTAGACGAACGTCATCTCGATCTCGTCGTCCTCGACCCGATCCACCGTGACCTTCATGCCCAGGGTGATCGGCGGCGAGCTCTGGCTACCCATGTCGGTGCCATCACTCTCGACGGCGATGTCCAGGTTCATCGTCATGTCGAATGCCTGCGTCGTGCCAGGCGTCGGTGACAGCTCGAGCAGCCGGCGAGGCCCGCCGCCCGTCTCGCTGACGACCGCGTCGGTCGACTCGGGGCAGTCTTCGGTGCTCGTCTCGGTGCTCGTCTCGGTGGTTGCCGACGACTCGGGACTGTCGTCTCCGCAGGCGGTCAGGGCAACGAGCATGGTGGCCGAGGCGGCCAAGGTCATCACGTGACGCACGGGTCATCCTGTCATTCGATTGGGTACGGCCGAGCCTGCGACGCGGCGCCGTCCAGCCGGGTTCCGCCGGCCGCTCGAACCCGAGGATCTCGCATGCCGAGGTCACCGGCGCGATGGTACTCCGGACGGTAGGTTCGGGCCCATGATCCCGGAGTCCGCGACGCTCGCGATCAACACCCGCATCCAAACCAGGCTGGACGCCGGCGAGCCGGTGCTCCATCTCGGATTCGGCGAAGCCGGCCTCCCCGTGCTACCGGCCGTCACCGAGGTGCTCGCCTCGGCCGCCGGTCGCAACTCCTACGGCCCCGTGGTGGGCTCCGCGGCCGCGCGCGAGGCGGCGGCAGGCTACCTCGACCGACGCGGACTGCCGACCGATCCCGACCAGGTCGTCCTGGCGCCCGGCAGCAAAGCGCTGCTGTTCGGTTTGGTCGCGACGCTGCCGGGCGACGTGATCCTGCCGACCCCGTCGTGGGTCAGTTACGCCGCTCAGGCCGCCTTGATGGGCCGACGGGTGATCCCGGTGCCGATCCCTTCCGCGACCGGCGGCATCCCCGACCCAGAGCTGTTCGACGCCGCCGTGACACGGGCCCAAGCCGACGGCGCCGACCCGCGGACACTGGTCGTCACGACGCCAGACAATCCGACCGGTACGGTCCCGCCGGCCGATTTGGTCAAGCAGGTGTGCGAGGTCGCGGAACACCATGGAGTGGTCGTCGTATCCGACGAGATCTACCGCGACCTCGCCGGCCCCGACCACGAGGTGGTGAGCCCGGCCAGCCTGTCGCCGGACCGCACGGTGATCACGTGCGGGCTGAGCAAGTCGATGGCGCTCGGCGGCTACCGCATCGGGTTCGCCCGGCTTCCCGACGGTGAGCTGGGGCGGCGGCTGCGACCGGAGTTGGTCGGCGTCGCGAGTGAGGTGTGGTCCAGCCTCGCGACTCCGATGCAGGCGGTTGCCGAGTACGTGCTGGCCGACCCGATCGAGGTGCGCGACCACGTACGGGCCAGTCGGCGGCTCCATCAGGCGGTCGCGTCGGCGGTGCATGAGGACTTCGTCGCGATCGGGGCAGTCTGCCGGCCGCCCACCGGGGCGTTCTATCTCTATCCCGATCTGACCGCGCTGCGGCCCCGACTCGAGGGGCGCGGCGTGTCGACCGACGTCGACCTGACCGAGTTGCTCCTCGACGAGCACGGTGTCGGGGTGCTCGCGGGGTCGGCCTTCGGCGACGATCCGGCCGGCTGGCGGTTTCGCGTCGCGACGAGCCTGCTCTACGGCCGTACCGACGATGAGCGCTGGGCGGCATTGCGTAGCGACGACCCACGAGAGTTGCCGTGGATCGCCGCCTCGCTGGCACAGCTGCACCGCGCGTTGACGGCTCTCGCCGCCTGATCCGTCAGCGCTGGTTGGCTCTAAGGCCCTAGAGCCAGTCCCACCGGCGAAACAAGGCGTACAGTCCGCCGGAGGTCATGAGCAGCACGATCGTGGACATCCAGAACCCCCAGTTCTGTTGGGATCCGGGGTACGGGACGTTCTGCCCATAGAAGCCGGTGATGGCGG
>DASQKI010000039.1:0-15258 GCA_035630615.1 Nocardioidaceae bacterium | reverse complement strand
ACGTGGCAGACCCGCGTGTCCGCTGGCATCGAAGGACGTCTGCTGCCGTGGCTCGTGGCCGCCGCGGGCGGCGGATGGGGGCGCGCCGGCCGAATGCAAGCGGCGACGATCCGGTAACCGAGGCTCGGCATCGTGGTGCCGTTCATGGTGCGAAATGGCGTCAATCGATGGTGCTGGACGCTTCTGATGGGGCCCACCACCGAACACCTGACGCCTCGAGTTAACCAGAGCCAACGGGGACCAGCGCACTCGTAATGCGCCGCTCGCCAGCTCGATCACTGTCACCTTGGGAATCGGATCGACGGGTGGGTCTGCGGCGTTCGTCCCGCCTGCTCGAACGGCCAGCGACGGCCTGGAGTGACTTGGTGCTCCCGGTTCTAATGGCCCGTTATGGCCCGCCGGGAGGGCCGATGCTGTCTCCTAGTGGGTCGAGAGTCAGGGAACGGCCGGCGTGACTACGCCTTTTAAGGTAGGCGCTGATGGCGACATCGCGCGTACGGTCGGAGGCCACCGCTTCTCCGGAAGGAGATCGCCATGAAGCGAGCATTGCTGCCGGCTGCGCCGCCGTGCCGTGCCCGACATGGCGCCAAGAATAGGGGTTCGCACCACGCGACGCACCATGATGCAGATCGATTCGTAGGTGTCGCAGCTGTTTCTGCTGGTCAGAGAGGGTGCGCCATCAGGGACTCGAACCCCGAACCCACTGATTAAGAGTCAGTTGCTCTGCCAATTGAGCTAATGGCGCCGGAAGCGGAGGCAACTCTAGCAGCGGCGACGTACCGGACCGAAATCGCCGACGGGCTAGGCCAGGACCACCAGACCGAATGCGGTGAGCAGGTCGAGGGCGCCGCACGAAACCCCGATCCCTCGCTGTGGCACGTGCGGAATATTAAAGTTTCAACTATCGTTGGAGCCATCGCCACGACGAAGGAGAGGCGATCCCATGCCAGCCATCACGGTCGACGACCCGACAACCCTGCCTCGCGTAGCGCCGCCGGCCCCCGACGCTCAGCCACGACCGGTCGTCTCGGTGACCGACGCGCCGTCGGCGTACGAGGGTGAGGGCTTCCCGGTCCGTCGAGCCTTCGCCGGCGTCGACATGGCGCAGCTCGACCCGTTCGTCCACATGGACCAGATGGGTGAGGTGGAGTACGCGCCGGGCGAGCCCAAGGGCACGCCGTGGCACCCGCACCGGGGCTTCGAGACCGTGACGTACATGATCGACGGCACGTTCGAGCACTCCGACTCCAACGGTGGTGGCGGCACGATCACCAACGGCGACACGCAATGGATGACGGCCGGCAGCGGGATCCTGCACATCGAGAAGCCGCCGGAGGCGCTGGTCGTGAGCGGCGGCCTCTTCCACGGCATCCAGCTGTGGGTCAACCTGCCGCGGTCCGACAAGCTGATCGACCCGCGCTATCAGGACCTGCGCGGCGGAGAGGTCGGCCTCGCGACGACGGCCGACGCGGGCGTCCTGGTGCGGATCATCGCCGGTGAGGTCGGCGGGGTTCGCGGGCCGGGTGTCACGCACACTCCGATCAGCCTCGCCCACGCCACACTGGCGCCGTCCGCCGAGCTGACGCTGCCGTGGCGAACCGACTTCAACGCGCTGGTCTACGTCCTCAGCGGCAGCGGTACGGCGGGTGGCCGACCGATCCGCGAGGGACAGCTGGCCGTCTTCGGACCGGGCGACAGTCTCGTCGTGTCGGCCGATTCGAGGCAGGAGAGCCGGACGCCGGAGCTCGACGTGTTGATCCTCGGCGGCCAGCCGATCCGTGAGCCGGTCGCGTGGGCGGGGCCGTTCGTCATGAACACCCGGGCCGAGGTCGTCCAGGCGTTCGAGGACTTCCAGGCCGGTCGCCTCGGCGTCATCCCGGCCGCGCCCGCCTAAACCTTCGCGCCGAGATTGCGCGACGAGACGCCCAAGGTCGATGGGAAAGGGAGCCCGTCAGGTGGGGCGGATCCAGTCGTAGGTGCGCTCCACGGCACGGTTCCAGTTCGCGTGCTCGGCGTCGCGGAGCGCCGGATCCATGGCCGGCTCCCACAGCGCAGCTCGGTGCCAGTTGCTCCTGAGTACGGCGAGGTCGGCCCAATAGCCGACGGCGAGGCCAGCCGCGTACGCCGCTCCCAGCGACACCGCCTCCATGACGAACGGTCGCTCGACCGGTACATCGATGGCATCGGCGACGAACTGCATGAGCAGATGATTGGCCGTCATGCCGCCGTCGACCTTGAGCCGAGTGAGTGCGAGACCGGGTCCGGCGTCGGCGTTCATGGCGTCGGCGACCTCGCGGGTCTGCCAGCCGGTCGCCTCGAGCACGGCCCGCGCGAGATGCCCCTTGGTCACGTACGACGTCAGCCCGACGACGACGCCGCGCGCGTCCGGATGCCAGCGGGGCGCATATAGACCGGAGAACGCGGGCACGATGTAGCAGCCACCGTTGTCGGCCACGGAGGTCGCGAGTGTCTCGATCTGCGGCGCCGTCTCGATGAGCTCCAGCGAGTCGCGGAACCACTGCACGAGTGAGCCGGTGACGGCGATCGACCCCTCGAGGGCATAGACCGGCGGTGCGTCGCCGACGACGTACCCCACCGTCGGGATCAACCCGTGCGGCGACGTGGCGAGCCGAGCGCCGGTGTTCATCAGCATGAAGGCACCGGTGCCGTAGGTGCACTTGGCCTCGCCCGGGGAGAAGCAGGTCTGGCCGAACAGCGCCGCATGCTGGTCGCCGAGCGCCCCGCCGATCGGCACGCCCGGCACGACCGTGCGGCAGGAGCCGTAGACCGTCGCGTTGGGTCGGATCTCCGGCAGCATTGCGGCCGGGATGTCCATGAGCCCAAGCAGCCGCTCGTCCCATCGCATGTCACGGATGTCCATCAGCATCGTGCGGCTGGCGTTGGTCACGTCGGTGACGTGGCTGCCTTGGTCCGGCCCACCGGTGAGCCACCAGATCACCCAACTCTCCATCGTCCCGAACAACACGTCGCCCGCCTCGGCGCCTTCGCGCGCGCCGGGTACGTGGTCGAGCAGCCAGCGAAGTCTGGGTCCCGCGAAGTACGTCGTCGGCCCCATGCCGCAGACCTCACGGATGAGATCCGCGTGCCCGTCGGCCGCCAGATCCTCGATCATCGGCTCGGTCCGGGTGTCTTGCCACGTGATCGCGCGGGCGAGCGGCTTGCCGGTGTGCCGGTTCCAGATCACCGTCGTCTCGCGCTGATTCGCGATGCCGAGGGCGGCGAGGTTGTCGGGCGTCAGGCCGGCCTCGCGCAGGGCGGCCGGCACCACTCGTTCGACGTTGCGCCAGATCTCGGCGGCGTCGTGCTCGACCCAGCCCGGCCGAGGGTAGTGCTGATGGTGCTCCCGCTGCGACACGGCGATCATCCGACCGGCGTGGTTGAAGAGCAGGCATCGGGTCGACGTCGTGCCCTGGTCGATCGCGGCGACCACGCGCTCCCTCACCACAGTGTCTGCACCTGCCGAGTCAGCGCTCGCGCGGTGGCCTTCGTGGCGTCGGCCAGGCCGTGGTCGGGTCCACCATGCCCGTCGAACAGCTCGTCGCGGCGGCCGAAGATCGCCAGGGCCGCGACCGCGAGCCCGCCGGTGCCATGGACCGGTGCCGCGATGCTGCCTCGATCGGGCTCGAGCTCGCCGTCCTCGGTGGCGAGGCCGTCTTGCCGAACGATGGCGAGGGCTTCGGCGAGCGCCTGGTGGGTCCGGATCGTGCGTTGGGTGTACGCCGTGAGATCGGAGCCCTGCAAGCGCCGGGCCCCGCCGGAGGCGAACGCCAGCAGTGCCTTGCCGAGCGCACTGGCGTGCAGGGGCCGCCGTTGGCCTATGGCGAGTCGCTGCGGCGATCCATCGGGCCGAAACACGTGGTGCACCACCAAGACGTCGGCCCGCGTCGGTACGCCGAGGGTGACGGCGAGGCCGGTCTGCGCCGCGAGGCTGTCGGCCCAGTTCATCGCGAGTGAGCGCAGTTCGTGCGGGTCTGGTCCGCCGCGTCCGAAGAGTCGAGCCGCCTCGGCGACCTCGTACCGCCCGTGGAACGGTCCGTGATCATGCATCTGTCCGACCAGGCCGAGCTCGCGCAGGGTCGACACGATGCCGTGGGTCGTCGTGCGGGCCAGCCCGAGCGTGTCGGCGATCTCGTGCAGCTCCAGCGGCTGGTCGGCCGTATCCAGCAGTCGGAGCACGGCGACCGCTCGTTCGATGGACTGGATGCGGCCCGGCACGAACGCCAGCCTAGACCTGCATACGACATTGTCGAACGACTGCCGTTGACCCGATCGACGGCGCTCTCTACGTTCACGGCAGCCGGCTTCAGCCTCGGGCCGCGGGAGTCGCCGCATATTTCGATCCGTCGAACACCTGGCTTCAACGAGGAAGCGGAGGAAGCAATGGGGCTTGGCGAAGTTTTCGTAAGTGAGGTACTTGGGACGGGGATGCTGACGCTGCTTGGTGTCGGCGTTGTCGCCAATGTCTTGCTCGGCAGGACCAAGGGCAGGGGCGTCGGGGCCAGCTGGCTGCTCATCACGTTCGGATGGGGCTTGGCCGTCATGGCCGGCGTCTTCGTTGCCTACAAGTCGGGCGCTCATCTCAACCCCGCGGTGACGTTCGGCATCATGGCCTCCGGGGCCGATACCTATGGCGGCCAGGCCAACGTCGATGTCGACTTCGGCTCGACCGTGGTCTACCTGGGTGGTGAGTTCCTCGGCGCGTTCATCGGCGCGGTCGTCGCGTGGCTGGCCTACCGCAACCACTACGACGACCCGGACGCCGCGGCGGGTTTGAAGCTCGCCACGTTCTCGACCGGACCGGAGATCCGCAACTACACGTGGAACGTCATCACCGAGGTCATCGGCACCTTCGTCCTCGTCTTCGTGATCCTCAGTTGGGCACCTGGCGAGGCGCCGTCGGAGCTCGGCCCACTGCCGGTGGCTTTGCTGGTCGTCGGCATCGGTGCGTCGCTCGGTGGGCCCACGGGCTACGCGATCAACCCGGCCCGTGACCTCGGTCCGCGTATCGCGCACTTCCTCGTGCCGATCAAGGGCAAGGGTGGCAGTGACTGGGCATACTCGTGGGTTCCGATCGTCGGTCCGCTCATCGGTGGCGTGGCCGCTGGTCTGCTGTCGCAGGCGACCTTCTGACCCAGAGCCAAATGGCTGAGCGTGACGTACTGACGACGGTGCTCGACACCTCGCGAGTACGTCACGCTCGGCGCCAATCGCAACAAACGGAGGGAACGTATGGCTGACTACGTCGGCGCCGTCGACCAGGGGACGACGAGCACCCGCTTCATGATCTTCGACCACTCGGGTAACGAGGTCGGGAAGCATCAACTAGAGCACGAGCAGATCCTGCCGCAGGCCGGCTGGGTCGAGCACAATCCCGTCGAGATCTGGGAGCGGACCTCGGCGGTTATCCAATCCGCACTCCACGGCGCCGGCCTGACCAGCAACGACCTGGCCGCCCTCGGCGTCACCAACCAGCGCGAGACCTCGGTCGTCTGGGATCGCAATACCGGGCGTCCCTACTACAACGCGATCGTGTGGCAAGACACGCGTACCGACCGAATCGCCTCGGCCCTCGAGCGCGAGGGCAAGGGCGACGTGATCCGGCAGCGGGCCGGCTTGCCGCCCGCGACGTACTTCTCCGGCGGCAAGATCCAGTGGATCCTCGAAAACGTCGACGGAGTACGGGAGGCCGCCGATCGCGGTGACGCCATCTTCGGCAACACCGACAGCTGGGTGTTGTGGAACCTCACCGGCGGGACGAACGGCGGCGTCCACGTCACCGACGTGACCAACGCCAGCCGCACGATGTTGATGAACCTCGAGACGCTCGACTGGGACGACGAGCTCCTCTCGTTCTTCAACATCCCTCGGCAGATGCTTCCGAGCATCCGGTCGAGCTCATCGCCTGATCCGTACGGCACGACGCTGGCCTCCGGCCCGGTCGGCGGCGAGGTACCGCTCACCGGCGACCTCGGCGACCAGCAGGCGGCGACGGTCGGCCAGGTGTGCTTCAGCCCCGGCGAGGCCAAGAACACCTACGGCACCGGCAACTTCATGTTGCTCAACACCGGCACGGAGATCGTCCACTCCAAGGCCGGCCTGCTGACGACGCCGTGCTACAGGTTCGGCGACGAGCCGGCGATCTACGCCCTGGAGGGTTCGATCGCTGTTACCGGATCGGCCGTGCAGTGGCTGCGCGACCAGCTCGGCATCATCAGCGGTGCGGCGCAGAGTGAGGCACTGGCGCGTCAGGTCGACGACAACGGCGGCATGTACTTCGTGCCGGCGTTCTCGGGCCTGTTCGCTCCGTACTGGCGGTCGGACGCCCGTGGCGCGATCGTCGGACTCTCGCGGTTCAACACCAACGCGCACCTCGCGCGGGCGACCCTGGAGAGCATCTGCTTCCAGAGCCGCGACGTCGCCGAGGCGATGGAGCAGGACTCCGGCGTCCAGCTGGAGGTCCTCAAGGTCGACGGCGGCGTGACGATGAACGAGCTCTGCATGCAGATCCAGGCCGATGTCCTGGGCGTTCCGGTGAGCCGTCCCGTGGTTGCCGAGACCACGGCGTTGGGAGCCGCCTACGCGGCCGGTCTCGCCGTCGGCTTCTGGAGCTCGACGGACGAGATGCGGTCCAATTGGAACGAGGCCAAGCGGTGGGATCCGGAGTGGTCCGAAGACCAGCGCGACGCGGCCTATGCTCAATGGAAGAAGGCGGTACAACGAACGCTCGACTGGGTCGACGTCGACTGAGGCGGGCGATCGAACGAGAACGGGGCAGAGATGATGGCGGTGGCGCTCTCACCGGACCTGCGCGAGCGGTCGCTCGAGCAGATGCAGGCCGGGCCACAGCTCGACGTACTCGTCGTCGGCGGTGGCGTGGTCGGGTCGGGGAGCGCGCTCGACGCCGCTACTCGCGGCCTGCGGGTCGGCCTGGTGGAGGCGCGTGACTTCGCCTCCGGCACTTCCAGTCGGTCGAGCAAGCTGATCCACGGCGGCCTGCGCTACCTCGAGATGCTCGACTTCGGCCTGGTCGCCGAGGCGTTGCGGGAGCGCGGGCTGCTGCTGGAGCGGCTGGCGCCGCATCTGGTCCAACCGGTTCCCTTCCTCTATCCGCTGCAGCACCGAGGTTGGGAGCGGTGGTACGCCGGGGCCGGGGTCGCGTTATACGACACCCTCGCGATGATGGCGAGGCATCCGCGAGGGGTGCCACGACACCGGCACGTGACGCGGCGCGGGGCGAGACGATTGGCGCCTTCGCTGCGCAAGGACAGCCTGGTCGGCGGCATCCAGTACTGGGACGGGCAGGTCGACGACGCTCGCTTCACGATGTTCCTGGCACGCACCGCGGCGTCCTACGGCGCCCTGGTCGCATCTAGGGCGCGCGTCGTCGACCTGCTTCGGGAGGGGGAGCGGGTGACCGGTGCGATCGTCCACGACCTCGAGTCCGACCGGCGGATCGAGGTGCGAGCGCGTCAGGTCGTCAACGCGACCGGGGTGTGGACCGACGAGACCCAGGGGCTCGCCGGAGAGCGTGGCCAGTTCCACGTCCGGGCGAGCAAGGGAATCCATCTCGTCGTGCCGCGCGACCGGATTCGGTCCAAGACCGGGATCATCCTCCGGACCGAGAAGTCCGTGCTGTTCATCATCCCGTGGGGCCGGCACTGGATCATCGGCACGACCGACACCGACTGGGCTCTCGACAAGGCCCATCCGGCGGCGAGCGCCAGTGACATCGACTACCTGCTCGAGCACGTCAACTCGGTGCTCGAGCAGCCCTTGACCGGAGAAGACGTCGAAGGGGTCTACGCCGGGCTGCGCCCCCTTTTGGCAGGCGAGTCAGAGGCGACGTCAAAACTGTCACGCGAGCATGCGGTCGCGCATACCATACCCGGCCTCGTCGTCGTGGCAGGCGGAAAGTTCACGACCTATCGGGTCATGGCCAAGGATGCCGTCGACGAGGCCGTCCACGGCCTCGCGGCGGTGCTCGATCGCAACGTGCCGAGTTCCTGCACCGACGCCGTGCCGCTGCTCGGCGCCGACGGCTTCGAGGCGATGTGGAACTCGCGGCACGTCCTCGCCGAGCGGTCCGACCTGCACGAGGTGTGGATCGAGCATCTCCTGCATCGCTACGGCTCGCTGATGCACGAGGTGCTCCAACTGATCGCCGACGACAAGTCGCTCGGCGAGCCGGTCGCCGGCGCCGACGACTATCTGAAAGCCGAGGTCGTCTACGCGGTGACGCACGAGGGCGCCCGCCACATCGACGATGTGCTCACCCGGCGTACCCGGATCTCGATCGAGACCTTCGATCGCGGCGACCGGGCCTGCGAGGACGCGGCGGCGCTGATGGCCGGGCTACTTGGCTGGAGCGATGCACAGCGCTCTCACGAGGTCGAGCACTACCGGATGCGGGTCAAGGCCGAGCGAGAGAGTCAGCAGATGCCCGACGACGAGACGGCCGACGCCGCTCGGGTCGGCGCTCCGGACGTCGTGCCGCTCGCCTAGCATTCCGGATCCGCCCCGTTAGGGTCACAGCATGGACGCTTCTGCCCTGGACCAGCTCAAGATGCATGAGCTGCTCGATCTCGAGGTCACCCATGCGGCCGGAGATCGAGTCGTGCTCGAGTGGACCGTCGCCGAGCAGCACCTGCAGCCGTTCGGCCTGGCGCACGGCGGGGTGCACTGCCTCGTTAACGAGAGCACGGCCAGCATCGGGGCCGGCCTCTGGTTCGCCGAGCAGGTCCATGGCGAGGCTGGCGGGGTCGTCGGCGTCAACAACAACACCGACTTCCTGCGCGCGGCTCGTCCCGGCGATCACCTCACAGCCACGGCGACGCCGATCCATCAGGGACGGCTTCAACAGCTGTGGCTGATCGAGTCGCGCGATGCCGAGGGGCGGCTGGTGGCTCGCGGCCAGGTCCGGCTGCAAAACCTGCCGCCCCGCTCCTAGGCGGTCGCTCGCGTCGCCGACGACGCGAGGGTCTGGGGTGAGTGACGGGACTTGAACCCGCGACTTCCTGGACCACAACCAGGTGCTCTACCAGCTGAGCTACACCCACCATGAGCCGCGTTTCGCCCGCTGCGGTGCGAGGACGGACGACGCTCTTGCGGCCTGCCAAAGTGTAGCGGGAGACCCGGCCCGACGAGGAATCGGCGGTCGGTCAACCCTCCTTGGACGCCGAGCTGCCCTCGTCCGGCGGCGTCAGCGCGCCGCCATACTCCTCGGCAAGCGCCCGGGCCGAGTCGGAGTCGGGGCCGGGCTGCGGTACGAAGACGGCGGCCCGGTAGTAGCGGAGCTCCTCGATGCTCTCTCGGATGTCGGCCAGTGCCCGATGGTTGCCGGTCTTGGTCGGAGCGGCGAAGTAGACCCGCGGGTACCACCGTCGGGCCAGCTCCTTGATCGACGACACGTCGACGATGCGGTAGTGCAGATAGCCCTCGAGATCTGGCATGTCACGAGCCAAGAACATCCGGTCGGTGCCGACGGTGTTGCCGGCCAGCGGCGCCCGACCGGCTTCGGGCACGTGGGCGCGGACGTAGTCGAGCACCCGCTCCTCCGCCTCACCGACGCTCACTCCCTTGGCCAGCTCGTCGATGAGCCCGGATGCGACGTGCATGTCGCGCACGATGTCGCCCATCTGGTCGAGAGCCTGCTGCGGCGGCTTGACCACGACGTCGACGCCGTCTCCGAGCACGTTGAGCTCGAAGTCGGTAACGAGTGCCGCGACCTCGACCAGCGCGTCGGCGCCGATGTCGAGTCCGGTCATCTCGCAATCGATCCACACCAAGCGATCGTTCACGCCAGGCACCCTAGCCTCCGATCGGTTCTAGGGCATCGGCGGCTGGGGCCGCGAGCGTCGGTTGGGCCTCGCTGGTTGGTCCGGCGTCGGCGGCCGCATCAGGCCGGACTTCTCGAGACCGTAGGCCACGAGGAGGATCACCAGCAGGCCACCGGAGCCGAGAATCGCCTTGAACCAGGGGATGCCGAAGGCGATCAGCAGGCCGCACGCGGCTGCGAGTCCGAAGACGCCCCAGATGACGAGGCCGCGAAAGGCGAGCGTGGACGCCTTGACGTGACGTCGATGTCCATGCGTCAAGCCTTCGCTCCTCCTGTGTGAGGCGACTCTATCGGGCCTGGCACCATGGGTGTCGGGGTGGAGTTCGCTTCTTGATCCGGGTAGGAGTACGAGCGTGAGTGCTGGCGGCACGTGGCGGTCGCGTGTCGACGCCGCATGGCCGTGGCTGGCGATCGTGGCGCGGCTTGTGGTCGGGGGAGTATGGCTGGGCGCGGGCGCCGCGAAGCTCGGCGACCCCGACAGCAGCGTACGGGCGGTCCGCGCCTACGAGCTGGTCCCGGATCCGCTCGAACGGACCGTCGGCTACGCGCTGCCCTTGTTGGAGATCTGTCTCGGCCTCCTGCTCGTGGCGGGCCTGGCGCTTCGGCTGGCCGCGATAGCGTCGGCCATCCTGCTGGCCGTGTTCATCGTTGGCATCTCGGCGGCATGGGCTCGCGGGCTGCAGATCGAATGTGGGTGCTTCGGCGGCGGTGGAGCCGCCTCGGGAGACGATGTCACCGACGCCTACAAGTGGGACATCGCACGTGACGTCGGACTGTTGGTTTTGTCCGGACTGTTGGCCTGGCGGCCGACGAGCCGGCTGTCGGTCGACGGGTTGCTCTACCCGGCGCCGGAGATGAAGGAGAAGGTGTGAGCAATCGTAAGAAGCGCGATGAGCGTCAGACCCGCGCGGCGCAGATGCGGCGCGATCGAGAGCGCGCCTCAGCCCGCCGAACCCGCCTGGTCACCGGCTCGATCGTGGCGGCCGTCGTCGTGCTCGTCGTCGCCGCCGGGGTCGCGATCTTCGCGTCCCAGCGTGACACGGGGCAGAGGCCGGACGGGGTCACCAGCGACAACGGCTACCTCGTTACGGCCGACGGGCTCGAGAGCGATGAAGCATCCGATGCGCTGACGCCGGTCAAGGTCGTCTTCTATGAGGACTTCCAGTGTCCGATCTGCCGGCAGTTCGAGTCGGCCGTTGCCGGCTACGTTGACCAGCAGCTCAAGTTCAACGCGATCACCGTCGAATACCGCCCGATCGCCATCCTCAACCGGTTCTCGACGACCGAATACTCCACCCGGTCGGCCGCCGCGGCCGCTTGCGTCTTCGACGACGCCGGGATCGAGGCGTTCTACAAGTACCACGCCCAGCTTTTCCAGAACCAGCCAGAGGAAAACAGCCCCGGGCTGTCGGACTCCGAACTCTCGACCCTCGCCGAGCAGGTCGGCGCCGACTCGGCGTCGTCGTGCATCGAGGGCGACGACTACGAGGGCTGGGTATCGGAGGCGACCGACCAGGCGTCGCAGGACAACGTCAACGGCACTCCCACCGTCTTGGTCGACGGCAAAGAGGTGACCGACGGCAAGGGCGGACCGCCGCATCTGGAGGACCTCATCGACGCCGTCTTCGCGGCGACCCCGTCGTCGACCGAGTCGCCGCAGTCGCCTGCAGGATCGCCGTCCGCGACGTCCGAATCCCCGTCGAGGGAGTGAGCGGCCCGATCTCGAAAGGCGCGACCGTACGTCCCCTCAAATTGTGCGTTGATGGCCTCGGCCGCTACGGCAGCTGCTCGAGGAGCAGGGTGCGGTAATGCTTCATGCGAAGCGACAGCCCGAGCATGAGGACGCCGACCAGCTGTCCGTCGCGGTGGTAGCCGACGGCCGTCTCGTCGGACAGGTCGCCTTCCAGTACTCGTACGTCGTCGAGTCCGAGCTCGGGCAGGCCGAAGGACTGGAGACGGATGTCGTACTGATCGCTCCAAAACGTCGGGAGAGGAGCGAACGGCTCTTCGTCGATGGGCTGCCCGGTGAGATGGGCCATGAGAGCGAAAGCGGCTGGCTTCGCCGTCTCGGTCGGCATCGCCCAGTGCTCCACGCGATGCGGCGGCCCGCCGAACCGCGGATTGACGTAGCGCACGATGTCGCCGACAGCCGCCACGTCCGGGATCGGCGCGTCGGCACGGAGCGGTCGCAGCCATTCGTCGCATGCAACCCCGTTGGTGAGGTCGAGCCCGTTGCCGTCGAGCCACTCGACGTTGGGTATCGATCCGACGGCCTCGACCACGATGTCAGCGGTGAGCTGCTGGCCGTCGTCGAGATGCACGGTGCGCGGGGCGGTGTCACCCTCGATCGCGGCGACGGAGCGGCCGAGGTGGAAGGTGACACCGTGTGACTCGTGCCGCCGACGTAGCTCGCCTCCGACCATCTCGCCGATCGCGCGGGTCATCGGTTCGGGCAGCGGGTCGACCACATGCACATCGCAACCGTGGCCGCGGGCGGTCGCTGCAACCTCGCTTCCGACGAAGCCGGCGCCGATGAGGACGAGGCGGCCACCCTCGGTGAGTCGTTCGCGCAGGGCAATGCCGTCGTCGATCGTGCGCAGCGTCTGTCGCCACTCGAGGGGCGCGTCGAGAGGCAGCCGTCGCGGTCGGACGCCAGTCGCTGCGACGAGGCCGACGTACGCCTGGCGCGTCCCGTCCTCGAGCGTGACCGCGTGCTCGTCGAGGTCGACGGACTCGACCGTCTGCTCGAGCCGCCATTGAACGTCCTCGATCGCTGGCCGTCGGCGGTAGGCGAGCCGCTCGTGGGAGATGCCGGTCGCCAGTGCCTCCTTGGACAGCGGCGGCCGGTTGTAGGGCAGGTGCGGCTCGGTGCCGTAGATGACGATGGCGCCCTCCCAGCCGGCGGCGCGTAGCCGCTCGGCCGCTCGGAGGCCGCCGAGGCCCGCGCCAACGATCACCAGGGGAGATTGCATCGACCGTCCTGACAACGAGGTGGTCCACCGAACTTTTGGCGTGAAACCGCAAGTCTCCCAAAGAGTTGGCGCAAGTCCACGCCAACACTTCGGGCCGGGCCTAGGCTCGCTCCCAGAGACCGTCTCGGGTCCGCACGTCGAGTGGAGGATCGCGTGTCCAGATCAGCCGATGCCGCGTACGACACCGCGCCGACCGCCCAGGCGACCCGCCGAGCACTGTCCCGGGCCAAGAGCGGCAAGACCCTCAACGTCGACGAGGCCGCCGTGTTGCTCCAATGCACCGGCGACACGTTGTCGGAGCTTTGTGCGGTGGCGGCTCAGACCCGTGACCTCGGCCTCGCGCACGCCGGGCGCGCCGGCATCGTGACGTACTCACGCAAGGTCTTTGTCCCGCTCACCCGGCTGTGTCGGGACCGGTGCCACTACTGCACGTTTGTGACCGTGCCCGGTCGGCTGCCGCAGGCGTACCTGTCGCCCGACGAGGTGCTCGACATCGCGCGACAGGGTGCCGAGCTCGGCTGCAAGGAGGCGCTGTTCACCCTGGGGGACCGGCCCGAGGACCGGTGGCCGACGGCTCGCGAGTGGCTGGAGGAGCACGGCTACGCCGACACGCTGTCCTACGTGCGGGCGATGGCGATTCGGGTTCTCGAGGAGACCGGGTTGCTCCCGCATCTCAATCCCGGTGTGATGTCGTGGACCGAGCTGCAGCGGCTGAAGCCGGTGGCGCCGTCGATGGGCATGATGCTCGAGACCACCGCGACCCGGCTCTGGTCGGAGCCCGGCGGCTGCCACTACGGCTCGCCCGACAAGGACCCGGCAATCCGGCTGCGGGTGTTGGAGGACGCCGGGCGGCTGTCGATCCCGTTCACGACCGGGATCCTCGTCGGGATCGGTGAAAACGTCACCGAACGCGCCGAGTCACTGCTCGCCATCCGGCGAATACATCGCGAGTACGGGCACATCCAGGAGGTCATCGTTCAAAACTTCCGCGCCAAGCCCGACACGGCGATGCGGTCGACGCCCGACGTGGGGTTCGACGAATACCTGGCGACGGTGGCCGTGGCGCGGCTGTTGATGGGGCCGCGGATGCGGATCCAGGTGCCGCCCAACCTGTCGGAGCCGGACCAGCTCGAGCGGCTCCTCGGCGCCGGCATCGACGACTGGGGCGGCGTGTCGCCGCTGACGCCCGACCACGTCAACCCGGAGCGTCCGTGGCCGCATCTTGACGACCTTGCGGAACAGACCCGAGAGGGAGGCTTCGAGCTCACCGAGCGGTTGACCGCGCACCCGGAATTCCTCCGGCGTGGCGACGCCTGGCTCGATCCTCGACTCGCGCCGCACGTCGCGGCGCTAGTCGAACCGGCAACCGGACTCGCCCGCGAGAGAGCTCGGCCGACCGGCATCGCGTGGCAGGAGCCGGACGGCGGGCTCGAGTCGATCGGGCGGACCGACCTTCACGCCAGCATCGACACCGACGGGCGCACCGCCGACCGGCGCAGCGACTTCGACGAGGTCTACGGCAGTTGGGCCGCCTTGCGTGAACAGGTTGCCGCCAGGTCAGGGGCGACGGACGGTCGCCGCCCGGACAGCGAGGTGGCGGCCGCGTTGCGTTCGGCGGAGCGCGATCCGGCGGCGCTGTCCGACGACGACGCCTTGACGCTGATGCAGGCCGACGGCGCCGCCCTCGACGCGCTGTGCCGGCTGGCCGACGAGCTGCGACGCGACACGGTCGGCGACGACGTCACCTACGTGGTCAACCGCAACATCAACTTCACCAATGTCTGCTACGTCGGCTGCCGCTTCTGCGCGTTCGCCCAGCGGCGCACCGACGCCGACGCCTACTCGCTCTCACTGGACCAGGTCGCCGACCGTGCCGAGGAGGCGTGGGAGCTCGGCGCCACCGAGGTGTGCATGCAGGGGGGCATCGACCCCGAGCTCGCGGGCACGGCGTACTTCGACCTGGCAGCGGCGGTGAAGAAGCGGGTGCCGGACATGCACGTGCACGCGTTCTCCCCGATGGAGATCGTCACCGGCGCGGCCAAGGCCGGTGTCTCGGTGCGGGAGTGGCTGACCGGGCTGCACGACGCCGGGCTGGACACGATCCCGGGCACGGCCGCCGAGATCCTCGACGACGACGTGCGCTGGGTGCTCACCAAGGGCAAGCTGCCCGCCTCCGCGTGGATCGACGTGGTGACCACGGCACACCAGGTGGGCATCCGATCCAGCTCGACCATGATGTACGGCCACGTGGACCACCCGCGGCACTGGCTAGGCCACTTCCGGGTGCTGGCCGCGTTGCAGGACCGCACGGGCGGGTTCACCGAGTTCGTCGCCCTTCCCTTCGTGCACCACAACGCGCCCATCTACCTGGCCGGGATCGCCCGGCCCGGCCCGACCTGGCGAGAGAACCGCGCGGTGCACGCGATGGCG
>DASQKI010000038.1:0-139250 GCA_035630615.1 Nocardioidaceae bacterium | reverse complement strand
CGCCGCGGGTGCTCGTTCGTCGCCTACGTGTGAACGACAACGTCTACTGCCGCCGGCGCGAGCTGCATCACCGCATCGGCGCCGGCATCCAGGTCGACCTGTGCTGGTCACCAGCCGACTCCTGACATCGGTCGCCGTACGCGACATCCGCACCCAAGTCGAGGCCCTGCCCGCGCTCGCCGGGCGTGCCACCTGTCTGGGCGGCTGACCAGCCACGCGTCCCGGGCGGCACAGAAGACGACCCCACTCAACTTGTAGGAGAAACCCACCATGTCCCAAACACAATCCATCTCAAGGCAAACCGCCGCGCCAGACGCGGCGTCGACTGGCGCGGCGAGTCCTCGGCTCGGCTGGGCCCTTCTCGTCATCGCCACCGCGCAGCTGATGGTGGTCCTCGACGCAACCATCGTCAACGTTGCGCTGCCGGACATCCAGCGGGCGCTCGGCTTCTCAGGCTCCGGCCTGGAATGGGTGGTCAACGCCTACGCACTAGCCTTTGGCGGGCTGATGCTGCTCGGCGGCCGGGCCGGCGACCTGCTCGGTCGCCGGAAGGCGTTCATCGCCGGACTGCTGCTGTTCTCTGTGGCGTCGCTCGTCGGCGGGTTCGCGACTTCCGAGGCGTGGCTCCTCGCGGCCAGGGTCGTACAGGGAGCTGGTGCCGCCATTGCCGCGCCCACTGCGCTCGCTTTGATCACCACCACGTTTCCGGAGGGCAAACCACGCAACCGGGCGATGGGCGTCTATGCGGCGATGAGCGTCGCCGGCGGCGCCATCGGGCTGCTCGCCGGAGGCCTTCTCACGTCGTACGCATCCTGGCGTTGGGTGTTGTTCGTGAACGTGCCGATCGGCCTGGCGGCGGCCCTCGCCGCGCCGAGAGTGCTTGGCGAGTCCAAGCGACAGCGGGGCCGGTTCGACCTGCCCGGGGCGTTCACCGGGTCTGGCGGACTCGCGGCGCTGGTCTACGGGTTGTCGAAGGCGGTCACCACTCCGGACGGTGTCTCGCACTGGGGTGATGCCAGCGTGGTCATGTCGCTGGCGGCGGCGGTGGTGTTGCTTGCCGCATTTGCGCTAATCGAGGTCCGCAGCGAGAACCCGCTGCTGCCCCTGCGCCTGCTTCGCGACCGCGACCGGACCGGCGCGAACCTGATCATGCTCTGCGTGGGCGCCACACTCGCCGGCATGTTCTTCTTCCTGACCGTCTTCATGCAGACCGTCTGGGGGTACTCGGCGTTCAGGACCGGCCTGGCCTACCTGCCGCTGACGGCGATGGTCCTGGTGAGTTCCGGCGCGGCCGCCCAGCTCGTCTCGCGGATCGGCGCCCGACCGCTACTGCTGGCCGGCGCTCCAATTGCAGCCGTCGGCCTGTACTGGCTGTCCCGGCTCGGCGAGCAGGATGGCTACGCCGACGGCGTGCTCGGCCCGATGCTGGTTACCGCCGCAGGTCTGGGCCTGCTGTTCGTACCGCTCACGCTGGTCTCGATGGCCAGGGTGCGTGTCCAGGAGTCCGGGGTCGCGGCCAGTCTCCGCAACACTGGACAACAGGTCGGCGGCTCGATCGGCCTTGCCGTGTTCGGCACCGTCGCATGGACCGCTGTCGCCAACAGGGTCCGCGACCAGACCGCCCAGGCCACGGCCGCGGCGGGCCATGCCGGCCAACCGGCACGGCCGAGTCAGGCAACCATCACCGCGATCTACCACCACGCACTCGCAACCAGCTTCTCCCGTGCTTTCGAGGTCGCGGCCGGCGGCATGCTGCTCGCCCTGATGATCGCGATCATCGCGATCCGCGTGCGGCGTGCCGACCTCGACGGGGCCCGGGTCTGACCGCTGGGCCTGCCGGAGACACAGGTCACACGCGGTCGGGGTCCCATCTGGGCCGGGCCTCTCGTCACTCCTATATATACGAATCCGGATTCTCCTGTGGAAGGAACGTCATGAGCTCAGCACTTGAAATCCTTCGTCGTGACTTCGGCGGCGACATCATCGAACCGGGCGAGGCTGAGTACGAATCGGCGAGCCGGACGGTTTTGGCTGCGGGGAGTCCGGCCTATGTCCTGCGGCCCGAGAGTGTCGGAGACCTGCGAGCCGGCGTCAAGTTCGCCGCCGGTGCGGGGCACGTCCTGTCCGCGCGAGGCGGTGGGCATAGCTTTGCGGGCTTCGGCACCAACGACGGCGGCGTCGTGATCGACCTCCGCAAGTTCGCGAGTGTGGAGATCATCGACAGTGAACGCCACCTCGTGCGGATCGGCGGCGGTGCCACCTGGGGTCAGGTCTTGGCTGCCATGGCTCCACACGGTCTGGCGATTTCCTCGGGCGACACGAAGAGCGTTGGTGTCGGTGGGCTGACGTTGACCGGTGGCATCGGCTGGAAGGTCAGAAAGTATGGTCTGGCCCTGGACAATCTGGTCGCCGCAGAGATGGTCACTGCCAACGGCGACGTCGTGCGCGCGAGCGCGGGGGAGAGGCCGGAGCTGTTCTGGGCGATTCGTGGTGGCGGTGGCAATTTCGGGATCGTGACCGCCTTCGAGTTCGCGGCACACCCGACAACAGAGGTCTTCCACGGCAAGATCGCCTTCCCGGCATCGGAGGCGGGCACCGTGCTCCAGGGATGGGCGGACTACCTCCGCACCGCACCCGAAGAGCTCACCGCCATCGTGACCTTCGCCAACCCGTTCGCCGGCGGACCCAACGCGCCGGTCGAGATCGAGGTCGCCTTCGACGGCGATGACCCGGAGCTCGCGGCTCATGCACTCGATCCGATTCGCCGGCTCGGTCCGGTGATCGAGGACGACGTCGCGCTGAAGCCCTACGCGGACGTGCTCGTGGAGGGCATGGTCCCGCCGCCGGGCATCGAGCTCGTTACCCGAAGCGGGTTTGTCGACAAGGAATCAGTGTCGGACGTCCTTCAGATCCTCACCGAGGTTGGGGCATCGGAGGGGTCGCCGATCATGGCCGTCCGCAGCGTCGGCGGTGCAGTGTCTCGAGTCCGCGACGACGCCACCGCGTACGCGCATCGCCAAGCGGAGCTGATGTTCTCTACCACCATCTTGGGTCCGAGACCCGCGATCGAGGCCGCTCGTCCAGCTCTGGAAGCGATGTGGGCGAGACTCGCACCACGCGTCAACGGCGCCTACGCGAACTTCCTGAGTTCAGTCACCGACGAGGATGTCGCCGCGATCTATCCATCCGAGACCCATAAGCGGCTCGCCGCGGTCAAGGGTCAGTACGACCCTGACAACCTGTTCGCCCACAACCACAACGTCCGGCCCCAGTAGGCCTTGGCGAATAATCAAAATGGCGGCCCCACGATGCTGTGGGGCCGCTATCCGTTGGGCGTCGGGCGAATCACTCGGCTGGTGGCCTTCTGGCTGAGCGGCTGGCTGCTCCTTCTTCTTGCGAGCCTGGACGAGCGAGGGCATCGGCGAGGGCATGGAGCCGTGCCCGCAGCCTGCTCGCGACGGAGCTGCCGGGTCTCACCTGTCTCGAACAGGTCGATGTCCTTTCCTCGGGACGTACGTTCGAGCTCGGCGGCGCGGTCTGCATCGACCGCCGACGAGAGCCAGCGTCGAGACGCCGGCGACCAGGAAGATCGCGCCGAGCACAGCCCATCCGGGCCAACCATGCTCGATGGCCGTCGCGGTCACGACCAGCGGCGCGAGCATCGAGCCCAATGCGGCACCGGTCTGGCTGACACCCTGGTACGCACCGGCGTTGGTCGGGTCGGCGAGGTCGAAGGCCAGCGTCCAGTTCCCAGCCTCGGACAGGATCTCGGCGACGCTGTGCGCCACGGTCGCGAGGACCAGAACCGCCAGGACGACGAAGAGCGGGCCGTGCACGGCCGCTGCGTACAGCGCGCAGGCTATGGCGAGAAACGCACCGCCCCGGGCGACAGCGTGTCCGGCGGTGGACAGGTCAGTGGTGCTGCGGGCCGCCCAGACCTGGAACAGCGACACGATGATGGTGTTCAGCGCCAGCAGTGCCGCCACGGTTACCGGCGGCGCGGTCGTCCAGCCGGCAACCCATAGCGGTACGCCGACGGTCAGCAGGCCGAACTGCATCGTCATGACGGCGTACAGGCTGGTCGCGGCCAGGTACGTGCGGTCGAGCAGCGGTGACCGGCGCGGGTCTCGCACCTCGACCGGCGCCGCGGCTGCTGTTGCGCCATGCACGCGGCCGAGGGACAGCGCGGAGACGAACAGCAGCAGCCCGGTCGTGAGCATCGCCGCTAGGTACGCTGGCCGCGTGCCGATCGCCAACGCGACGGCGGCCAGCGCCGTACCCACCCCGATGAAGACGTTCATCACCACCCGCAGCCGCGCCCGGACCGCGACCCGCTCTGGCCCGGTGAACGACTCGGCGATCATGGTGTTGAGCGCCGTACGCTGCATGGCCTGCTGACCCACGGCCGCACAGGCGACCACGATGAAGGCGGTCGGCGTCTGCACAGCCAGGTAGCCGATCAGCGCCACGCCCTGGCCGGCGGTCGTCGCCACGAGCAGCCGTTGGGCGCCGACCGCGCGAGCCAGGTATCCGGCGCCGAGGGCAGCGGTGACGGCGACCGCGCCCGCAACCGTCAGCCCGAACCCGATCGTGGTCGCGCTGAAGCCGGCCACCCGGGTGAAGTACAACGCACTGACGCTGAAGAAGACGCCCTTCGACAGCGAGGAGGAGATCGTCGCCCACGTCAGCGCTCGCGCGACGGCGTCGTGGGGCCGGAGGTAGCGGTGGACCCAGTGGGTCCGAGCGGTGTCGAGCACGTCAACAGTTGTCGCAGCCACCGTTGACTGATTCCAACGATGTAGCGTATAGCTTCATGATCCGGTACGAGCTGGTCGGTATGGACCTTGCCGACGTCCGGTTCGGGGTGTCTCCGCTCAACGAGATGGTGCTGTCGCTGCGCTCCTGGCGGGACCCCGGACGCTTCCCACTGCAACTGCGCTGGCTGCACGAGCTCCAGCGGGTGCGCGACCGTCTCGACGAGCCGATGCTGTGGGCGCTGACCAACGTGCGGCTCTGGACCCCCGACTTCCTCAACCCGCGCCCGTACTCGCCACTGACCCGGATCGACGACGAGCTCTCGCGGCTGGCCGGCACGGATCCCGCGATCTTCCGGCGTGACTTGCGGGCCGTGCACGGTGCGGACGGCCTGCCCGAGCCGTTGCGCGGTACCGCCCGGCGCGTGCTGGCCCGGATCACCGACGCTCTCACCGACTACTGGCGGCTCTGTTTCGAACCGCACTGGACACGGATGCGAGCGCTCCTGGAGGGCGATGTCACGTTCCGGGGGCGGCAGATTGCGCAGCACGGGTTGGCGACGATGTTCGCCGGGCTGTCGCCCATGGTGCGACTGGTCGACGATGTCGTCGAGGTGCAGTTGCGCTCCGATCTCGACTACTGCCGGCCGACGACGGGAGGGCTCACCCTCGTCCCGTCGCTGTGGACCGTGAACGCATCGACACCGATCTCGGCCGCGAAGCCACCGATGATCATGTACGCCGCCCGCGGCACGGCCACCCTGTGGGAGCCGCAGGAGCTGCCGGCTCCTCATGCCCTGGCGAGGCTGTTCGGCGCGTCCCGGGCGGGCTTGCTCGGAAACCTCGAGGTTCCCGCCTCGTCTACTGAACTGGCCGCCCGGCTCGGCGTCACCACGTCCGCCGTCAACCAGCACCTGCGGGCGCTGTACGACGCCGGGCTGCTGGTACGCGCCCGGCACGGCCGCTCCGTGCTGTACCGCCGTTCCGACATCGGTGACCGGCTGATGACCGAGTCCTGATAGCGCCCGATTTGGACTGCTGCGTTACCGCCGCGCGTCCGCCTCAGTCCCGGCCGCTTCTGGCCGGCTTGACTGCTCGGGTGGGTTGAGGATGCCGCTCCAGGCTGTACTCGCACCGGTACTTCCTGCTGCGGGACGGAGCATCCTCCCGGCCGACCTGCTGCCGACCCAGTTGGTCGAGGTCGACCCAGTCACCGACACCGCGCAGATCGAGATCAGTACGCCGGGACAAGTGGCCATCGTGGCGTTCGACCACGGCTGGAGTCAGAACAACCGTGTCACCGTCGAAGGGTCGGACTCCACCTTCCCCGCGGGCACGCGATTCTCGCTGTCACAGGCGGCCGCTGACAGCCGACCGGCATCTCAAACGCTCGCGAGGGACGTCGAACAGATCCTCACAACGACGTCGAACCAGACCGGATCCCAGTGGTACGTCATCTCCGCCGGCCCGCACGCGGTCGGCACCATGAACCTCACGTTCGACAAGTTCGACTGGTAACGATCAGATGGGGCCGAGCCGACACACCTGGCCGCGCAGCCCGCTCGCGGCCCATCTCCGGCTCGCATCCGCGGAGCATGCTTGAGCGGCAGTCAGGCGGTGCGCTGCGAGGCTGGCCGATCTCGGACATCGGTCGGCAGGCCGATGATCCATTCGGCGATTGTGTTGGGCTGACGCCTTCGCGTCGTTGCGATGTCGACCGCGAGCCGCGCGGCGAGTGCCTTGTGGTCGGGTACCTTCCACCGTGCAGCCGACCTCCGGCGGTCCCGTACGACGCGACCGGACCCATGCATGACAACGAACGCGGCGATCGTCTCGATGAAGTCTTCGTCCATCGGTTCCATCAGGTCCGCATAGCTGTGCCAGTGATCGGTCAGCATCCGAAGCCCATTCAGGCTCACGTCCGGATCCGGATCGAGGGCTCGGCCGACCTCCTGGTGCAGCAGGCTCTCGGTCTGTTTACGCGCTTGCCAGAGCTGGGCTTGACGGGCCTCGATGTGGGCCCACGATCGGAGCAGCACGTATCCGATGGCCAGCATCGCGGACCATATGAGCACCCCGATCTCGAGCAAGTCAACATTCAAGCAACCGGCGGATCCGCACGTAACTACCTGCCCAGCGTGTCACCGTGATGTTGTTGTCGACTGACCTTCCAAATCACATTGCTGCGCCTAGCGTTCTCGAAGTCTGGCAGCGGCGGCCACCGGCGAGCGCAGGGCGTGGCATGGTTCGTGGCAGGGAGGTGCCGGATGAAGGCGATTGTGGTGACGGATCAGGCCGCGGGAACGACCGGGATGACGCTGGCGGAGCGGCCAGAGCCAGAGGCGGCGGGGAACGATGTCCTCGTTCAGGTTCATGCATCGGGATTCACGCCGGGCGAACTGACGTGGCCCGGGACCTGGACCGATCGCCTCGGCCGGGACCGAACACCGTCGATCCCGGGGCACGAGCTGGCCGGAGTAGTCAGCGCTCTCGGCTATGGCACGACGGGGGTGTCCGTGGGCCAGCGGGTGTTCGGCCTCACGGACTGGACCCGCGACGGCACGCTGGCGGAATACGCGGCCGTCGAGGCGCGTAACCTCGCGCCGCTGCCCGGAGACGTCGACTTCACGGTGGGCGCTAGCCTGCCGATCTCGGGCCTGACCGCATGGCAGGGACTGTTCGAGCATGGCCGTCTTCGGGCCGGGCAAAGCATCCTCGTACACGGCGCGGCCGGCGCAGTCGGATCGATGGTGACGCAGCTCGCGCGCGAAGCCGGCGCCTACATCATCGGCACCGGACGGGCGGCCGACCGGCAGACCGCGCTCGACTTCGGCGCGAACGAGTTCATCGACCTCGATAACGAGGCCTTGGAATACGTTGGCGGAGTCGATCTGGTTTTCGATGTCATCGGCGGCGACATCGGGAAGCGGTCCGCGGGCCTGATTCGCGCCGGAGGAACGCTGGTGACTATCGCCGGCCCGGCCGAGTCTCGGCCCGTCGACGGCTTGGCGATCGACTTCGTCGTCGTGTCCGAACGCGCCCAACTGAGTGAGATCGTCCGACGGGTGCGCGACGGACGAGTGCGGACGAACATCGGCAACGTCGCGACCCTTGACGACGCCGTAGCGGCCTTCAATCCGACCGAGCGGATCAAGGGGAAGACGATCATCCGCGTCCGTCCGTGAGGCCTCGGGGAAAGCGGCCGGTCCTGCCCTCCTCGTCGGTGCTGGGACTTTCTACGACGATCGACCGATGTCATGGCGGCTGCTTCGCGTGACGCTGGAGTCATGAGGACGCTGCGCCTCCCCATTGTCCGCCATACAGCAGCCGTGGCGCTGCTGGCGACGATCGTTGCCGCAACCGCAGTGATCCTGGGTGCTGGGACAGCCATCGGCGCCGTGCCGACGGCGAACGCGGGCGCAGACCAGACGATCACCGTGGCCGACCGGGCATTCCTGAACGGTGTGGTCAGCGACGACGGTTCGCCGGAGCCGTCGCGGCTGCACCTCGACTGGAGCGTCGTCAGCGGACCGGGCACGGTGGCGATCGCGCGGCGCGACGAGGCCCATACGTCGGCGACATTCAGCGCTGCCGGAGGCTACGTGCTGCGGCTCGCGGTCAGCGACGGCACCGGCACCGCCACCGATCTGGTCACGATCACGGTGCGCGATGCCGCCGCCAGCGTGCTTCGGGTTCCAGCGGACTTCTCCACGATCCAGGCCGCCCTCAACGCCGCGCCGCTGCACGGGCTCGTGTTGGTGTCGCCGGGTACGTATCGCGAGAACGTCATCGTCCCGCGTACGCTCACCCTGGCCTCGACGTACTACACGACCGGCAACCCGTCTCTCATCGACAGCACGATCATCTCGGGCCCGGCCACCGGGACCGACACGGTGTTCGTGTCAGCGGCGGCCGGTCCGGACACCCACGTCGTGGGATTGACCGTCCGGGACGGTAAGGACGGCATCGAGGTCGCCGGATCGGCCGTTCTCGAGCGCAATGTGATCGTGTCCGGTTCGGACGCGGTGGACTTCCCCAAGGGGAGCACCGGCCTGGTGCACAACAACGTGATGCGCCAGAACGGGGACGACGGCGTCGACCTCGACCAGTCGACGGTGGTGGTCACCGACAACCTGATGGAGGGCAACGCCGGCGACGGCATCGAGGCCCGCCTCACCAACCACACCGCACCCCTGCGAGACATCGTCGTGCGTGGCAATCGGATCCTGCAGAGCAGGCAGGACGGGATCCAGATCATCGACGACGACCCGATCACGACCGCTTCCGGGTCGGCGACGCTAGTCACCATCGAACGGAACGTGATCGCCGGGTCTCGCCAAGCCGGGATCGGGCTGATGGACGGTGCCCAGACGTCGGAGGACTATCGCGGGGCCAGCCTGGTGGAGCGGATCCTCGTCACGAACAACACCATCGACGGCAACAACCATGGGCTCACGGGTGGTGACAACCTGGTTGCAGTGAACAACGTCTTCGCCCACCAGGTCGGTCCGGCGTTGAAGAACGTCGACGGTGCTTCGCGGGTCGCCTACACCCAGTTCTTTGCGAACGGCGCGGCGAACATCAGCAGCAACATCGACGCTGCGACGTCGTACAACGGTGACCCGATGCTCGACGCGTCGTACGCGCCGCTGCCGGGGAGCCCGGTTGTCGACGCCGGAACCGCGACGTACACGCTTCCCAGCGGCGAGCTGGCGGTCGAGGTGAGCGACTTCGCGGGCACCGCGCCGGATCTCGGGGCCGTCGAGTCCAGCGGTACTGGCCCGAGCAACCGGGCGCCGGTCGTCAATGCCGGTCCGGATCTCTCGATCACCCTGCCGGCAACGGCCGCCCTGGCGGGGACGGCCTCCGATGACGGGATGCCGGCCGGAAGCACGCTGACGTCGCAGTGGAGCGTTGTGAGTGGGCCGGGAACCGTCACGTTCGCCGATGCGAATGCCGCGACCACGACGGCGTCGTTCTCCGTCGAGGGCGACTACACGCTGCGGCTGACCGCCACCGATGGGGAGCTGAGCGCCTCTGACAACGTGGCCGTGACCGTCAACGCGGCGGGTGGCGGCGGAACGACCACGACCGTCCAGTCCTCCGTCGCGGTCGGCAGCGACGACGCCGAGGAGTCGACGAGCGGATCGGTGAGCCTGAGCAGCGGCGACCTGGAGCTGGTCACCGACGGCAACACGGTCCAGACCGTTGGCCTCCGCTTCACCGGCGTCCAGGTGCCACGGGGTGCGCAGGTGGCCGCGGCGTCCGTCCAGTTCTCGACCGATGAAGTGTCGACCGACGTCGCGGCCCTCACGATCCGTGGACAGGCGGCGGACAATGCCACGACCTTCACGAGCGCGGCCCGCAACGTCTCGTCGCGCCAGCGGACCACCGCAACCGTGCCCTGGAACCCATCTGCCTGGCCCACTGTGGGAGCTCGCGCCGACGCCCAGCGGACACCGAACCTTGCGCCGGTAGTCCAAGAGGTGGTCAACCGCGCCGGCTGGACGTCCGGTAACGCGATGGCGCTGGTCCTCACGGGGACCGGACGGCGCACCGCCGATGCCTTCGAGGGCGGACCCGCGCCGGCGCTGCAGATCACCTACTCCACGAACGGCGGAGGCGGCCCGACGAACACGCCACCGGTCGTCAACGCCGGTGCGGACCAGTCGATCACCCTGCCGGCGGCGGCCAGCCTTGCCGGATCGGTCTCCGACGACGGTCTGCCCGCCGGAGGTACGCCGACGGCACTGTGGAGCGTCGTCAGCGGGCCTGGCACGGTCACCTTCGCCGATGCCAATGCGGCCAGCACCTCGGCCACCTTCTCCGCGGCCGGTCCCTACGTGCTGCGCCTGACCGGCTCTGACGGCGAGCTCAGCGCCAGTGACACCGTCGGCGTCACGGTGGCCGCGGCTGGGGGAGGCGGCACCGTCACGGTGACCGAAGCCCGCGTCTCGGCCGGCAATGACGACGCCGAACAGTCGACGAGCGGCTCGGTGAACCTGACGAGCAGCGACCTCGAGCTGGTCACCGACGGCAACACGGTGCAGACCGTGGGCATGCGTTTCCCGGCGCTCGCGGTGCCGGCCGGGGCAACCGTGGTACGAGCCTGGATTCAGTTCTCGACCGACGAGGCGACGACGGCGGCCACCAACCTGACGATCGCGGCGCAGGCGGCGGACAACGCGGCGGCCTTCGTCAATACCAGCGGCAACCTGTCGAGCCGCTCGCGGACCAGCGCCACGGTTCCGTGGAGCCCGCCCGGATGGCCGACCGTCGGTCAGCGAGGGGTCGACCAGCGCACGCCTGACCTGGTCGCGCCTCTGCAGCAGGTGCTGTCCCGTCCTGGCTGGGCATCGGGCAACGCCGTGGCCTTCCTGGTCACCGGGACCGGTACCCGTACCGCGGTCGCGTTCGACGGCTCACCAGCGAGCGCACCTGTTTTGCACGTGGAGTACCGGCCGTGATGTCCCAGCTTCTGCAAGGGCGAACGGCCCTGTGATGCGCGCATCAGGCCGAGCTGAGGGATCAGGCTCTTCCTCTCTTGTGGACGCGAGTGCTAGTCGCCGGCGTCAGTGACCGACCGGCTGCAGTGCCGAGCTGCTCGGCGCGCGCTTCGTTGCAGTCGTCGCGTCTTGAGGTCATCCGTTGCGGGTGATGCCTCGGATGGGTACGGCTCGCATGATCGTGGCGAGGGGTTTGGTCCCTCCGAGGGAGGATCGATGTCTCTGACAGTAGGACCGCGCTCATCGCGCGAATCGACCTTCGATATACCCGCCGCATACGGCTGGATCGGCTTCGCCTCGCTCATGTTGATTCTGCTCGGCTGCTTCCACGCTATCCAGGGCTTGGTGGCGCTCTTCGACGATCAAAAGTTCCAAGTTGCCGACTCCGAGTTGGCGGTGTCGGTCGACTACACGGCCTGGGGCTGGGTTCACCTGGTCGGCGGCATCATCGTGGTGCTGGCCGGCGTCGCACTGTTTATGGGACGGATGTGGGCCCGGATAGTCGGCATCGTGGTGGCCCTAATCAGCGCGATCGTGTGCATTGGTTTCCTGCCCGCCTTTCCGGTGGTGTCGACCATCATGATCGCGTTCGCCGTCCTGATCATCTGGGCGATCACGGTGCACGGCGCGGAGATGAAGGAGGCATAGGGCTCGCGGGTGGCGTCGTCAGCGCCGAGGCAGTGCCCGGATTTCAGTCCGGGGCGATCCGCGTCGTGAGAGACGTCCGATGGCCGAGATGTTCCAGCCACCCCACGAGCACCCTGTGCATGGCATCGGCGCCGACGATCATCTCGTCCGGGGCATCGAGCTGGGTCGGCCAGACGAGCATCGCGCGATCCTGCCAGCCGCCGAGGCCACCATGGCAGCCGACGAGGCCTTCGAACGCGGCCACCTCGCCAAGATCATCGAGCAGGCTGTTCACGTAGATGTCCGGCGCCTCTGGCATCAGGGCGGCGCGCAGCACAAACTCTGGAGCCTGCGGGCCGAACTTCGCCAGGGGATCCTCGCCGACCACGACTCCGTCCCGTACGCGGTTCTCACCCTTCGGCCCGAGTGCCACGGGACCGAAGTCGACGGTGTCGACGACGACAAAGCTGACACCTGGATGGTTCACCAGGCCCGGCAGCAGAGCGGGAAACCGGTCGGAGATCTGTTGCTGAGACAGTCGGCGAGACTCGCCAGCGACATAGACCAGACCGAGGTTGCCGGAACCGAAGATGATGAAGCGGTCGTCACCTTCCGCAGACTCTTCCGCCGCCCGCGAAGCCCGATCCTCCTGCTCGACCGTGGCGGCCTGGGTGACACGTTCGAAGGTATCGGTGCTCAGCCGATCCCCTGCCCTGGTCAGGACCCGGCCGAGCACCGTCTCGGGTCCGGCGGAGGAGGCGAAGACGGAGTTGACCGATCCGCTGGCCTCCTCGTTGTGCTCCGCGCCGAGGACCTCCACCTCGGCCAGCCGGGCGACCAGAGCCGGCAGGTCTTCCCCGTACCGGTCGGCGAAGATTTCCCCCTGCGACTGCCCATGGTCGGAGAGGACGACGATGTAATAGGGCCGGGGAGCGACCTCGGCGACCCGTTCGATTTGAGCGATAACGGCGTCGATCCCTTCCAACGCGGACAGCGACTCCGGCTGCATGATGCCGGCGTGGTGGGCGACCGCGTCGTAGTCGACGTAGTCGACGTAGATGGCGCGCCGGCCACGCAGCATCGAATCGGCGACCAGGGTCGTATTCAGATCGCGAATGACACCCAGCAGTGCGGCGCGTTCCATGGTGAAGTCCCAACCCCGATGGACCCGTGGGCGGACGTCGCGGCGGCGGGCCCGTCCGGCCTGGAAGCGCTCCCGCCCGATCTCGGCGAACATCCGGCTCATGCTCCGGGCGAGGCCCGCCGGCCTCGACAGGAACTCCGCCAGCGCCGTACGAGCCTCCTTGGTCTCACGGGTCCGGTCGACGGCACTCATCGTTGCGTACGCCGACGCTGCGTCACCTGTGAATAGGTTGCTGACCGAGACCCCGTCGTCGGCGAGGAGCCCGTGACCGTCGGAATGCATCGCCTCGATGGCCGCAGCATCCCCGGGTTTGTTGGCGACGTAGATGCGCCCGGATTCCCGATCCACCCATCGGAATGCCGGAATGCCCTCAATGGTCCCGTGCAAGATGCCCATCTGGCTCGCGGGCGTCGTCGCCGGCAGTTTCGGGCGCCACTCCGCCATCCGATGGGAGCCGGTCCGCACCCAGCGCGACAAGGTGGGAAGCGTGCCGGCGCGAACTCCCCATTCGAGCACCGGGAACGGCACGCCGTCGGCTTGTACGAACACGACGCCGGGGACCTCGGGATCTGGCAGGTCGTCGGCCCTCATCCGGTGGGCTCGCCGAAGCAGGCTTGCGGAAACGGCGTCGTCGGTTCCCGCCGTTCCCACCCACACGAACAGGGTCGACACGGCAGCGACGATCCAGGACGCGACGAATGAGCTGAGCAGCGAGGTGCCACCGGTCTCGTCTGAGGTGACAACCCAGATCACCACGGCCTGGGTGAACAGACCGAGGAGAACCGCGCCGACCCAGCCGAGCCGGACGGCGAGCCAGACCAGGATCGGCCGTAGTAGACCGCCGAACACCGACACGAGGAAGGCCGCGACGATCGCGAGCTCCCAGCCGCCGATGTTGAAGTCTGGAATGAGCGCCGAGGACAGCCACAGTCCCACCGCGGCGCCCGCCAGGCTGAGAGCCGCACGGAAGACATCACCCCAGCGCAGCAGCAACCGTCGCTGAATGGCCGCGCTACTCCCCGTCATACAAGGAAACTACCCAACCGATCCACTCAGGCCGAACATCATGGCCCTACGCCGACGGGTGCTGCCACCGCTTCCCCGGCCGGAGCGTGATCAGTCGGCTGCGCGGCGCAACCTTGGTTAAGGCATCTCGGAAGGCCGGCAGCGCTCGATCCATCCAGCCGCGCGGGATCCCACGCCCACCCGGCAGGTGCAATGTCCCCCAATGCACCGGCAGCACCCAATCCGGATCGGCCAGGGCGCACGCCGCCGCAGCCTCTTCTGGGCCGAGGTGACCCTTGGAGAGTCGCGGTCCCCATCCACCGATGGGTACGAGAGCCACCGTCAGCTTGCCGCCGGCCAACCCCGCGAGCTCTGACATCGCCGCGAACAGCTCGGTGTCGCCAGCCACCCACACGACGGAGCCAGCCGACCGAATCAGATGTCCGTTCGCCGCGTTCGGCCGATGCGGCATCGGCCGTGCCCCGTGCACCGCGGGGACGAGACGTACGGAAACGCCGTCGGTGCCAACGTCGTACCACTCCTCGTCGAGGCCAACCGCATGGCGGAGTCCTTTCGCGCGCAACCACTCGGCATTGGCCCTCGCGGTCACGACCGGCGTAGATCCCAGTAGCCGCAACGACCTCAGCTCGGCATGGTCGTGGTGTAGGTGCGAGAGGAGTACGGCGTCGGTGCCCGCCCATCGCGCCGGATCCGGTCGAGGCCAACGCCGACGAAGCGGTGGGACGTGCCGAAAGAGCAGCGGATCCGAGAGCAAACGGACGCTGCCGATCTCGATCACTACCGTCGAATGACCCAGCCAGGTCAGCTCAAGCACCGATCCCACGGTATCCGAGCCAGCGGCTCATCGCGGCCAATCCAAGTTTGTGTGCGCCGAGCGTGCATGAGGGCCGATCCGGCCGGTACCCGCGGACTCAGGACGTCGACGCTAGTCAGCAGGTGTTCTTGACGGCATCGGTCAGGGCGGTCAGTGAGGTGCCTAGTGCTTGGACGTCGGTGGCCACGGCCGTGACTGTCTGCGCCGAGGGCGAGGAGGTTGCGGCAGAGAGGCTCGAGCTGACGGACGAGACCGCTTGGTCGACGGCGTCGACCTCGGTGCCAAACTCGTCCTTTGCGTCGCTCTTGACGTCGCTCAGGTCGGACTGCACCTGGCTGAAGTCGTCCTGCAGCGTCGTCAGGGCGTTCTGGTCGATGGTCACGTCAGTCAGCTTCGAGACCGACGCCTTGAGCGAGTCGACAGAGGAGCAGACCGCGGGGGTCTCATCGTCGTCCCCACCGCACCCCGCCATGGTGATCGGGGCCGTCATGATGGCTGCGGCAGCCAGGAACTGGGCGGGGCGTCGACGCATCATGTTCCAACATTCGTCCCGCAGATCGGCTGTGTCGTCATCCGGAATGGGTGACGCGACGCGCCGCCCGCAATGTCGACTAGTGGGGCAAAACTCGGCGTCCGGTCAGCCGGATGGGTTTGATCCGCACAAACTGCGTGCGCACGCCTACCGCCAGGGGCTTGGGTCCCCGGTCGCCCCATAGCTCCACCAAAATGTCTGGATCGTCAACGAGCTCCGCGTCGCCCACCGCTAGGACGCTCCACCCGCGCTGCATGAACTCGTCGATGTCATCGATCTCGAAGGCGACGCGGCCATCGCACATCGCATTGAATAGTGCGCTCTCAGCGGCCGTTCTCAGGAAAATGTTGCCCTGATAGAGGACGTAGCTGACGGAAAGTATCTGCGGACCATCCGGGCCGTTGAAGCCCACCCGTCCCACCGACGTGGCGGCCAGCAGTTCCCGGCACTCCTCGGGCGGCAGACGCTGGAAGCTCACGTGTCACATGTACCCCGACTCGGACTGGCGGCGGACCGGCCGTAGGTCCCGAAACTGTGGGCCGAACGCAGTCTCCGTATCGCCATGGCACGGCGGCAGTCAAGGTTGCGGCCGAGATCGCTGGGCCGTGCGCGAGGACCTTCGGCCCTCGCGGCCCATCACTGAGTCAACTGAAATGGCAGTAGCCCCATGGCCCGTCGAGAGGAGTGTCGGTGGACTTGCCGGTTGGTTTGGAGTCCCTGTTCTGGATCGCTCTGGCGGCAGCGCTTGCGCCACTGATCGTCGGACTCGTCCCAGGCCCGAAGATGCCAGAGGTGGTCGTCCTCCTGATACTCGGCATCCTGATCGGGCCGGAGGTCCTGGGTTTGGCAACCAAGGAAGGTCCGATTCTGCTGCTCAACGAGGTGGGTCTGGGCTTCTTGTTCTTCATCGCCGGCTACGAACTGAACCCTCGAGTCCTCAAGGGCAGACTCGGACTCCAGGCCGGCTTGGCCTGGGCCGTGTCGATTGTCTTGGCACTCTCAGTGGTCGGCGTCCTCTACTCGATCGGCTACGTCCACGCGTTCCTCCCCGTCGCTATCGCGCTCACCTCGACGGCGCTGGGTACGCTGCTACCGATCCTGCGCGACGCCGGTCTGCTCGACACTCGCTTAGGCAAGTTCGTGGTCGCCAACGGCGCTGTAGGGGAGTTCGGCCCGGTGCTCGCGATCTCGTTGTTCTTGGGGAGCCGAGGCGCTTGGGCATCGGTGGTGATCCTCGTCGTGTTCGGCGTCGTCGCCGTGGCGATCGAGCGGCTACCACGGGCCTTGTTCACAAGCCGTATCCGGGGCATCTTCGAGCGCGGCTCGGATACGACGTCGCAGATAACCCTGCGATGGAGTGTGTTGCTGCTCGTGGGTCTCTTGCTCATTGCAGCCGAGTTCGGCCTGGACGTGATTCTCGGCGCATTCGCGGCTGGCCTCATACTTCGCCAGCTCACCCCAGAGGGCGATCGGACTCTGGAGCACAAGCTCGACGGTCTGGCGTTCGGGTTGTTCGTCCCCTTGTTCTTCGTCACGTCGGGTATCGAGGTCGACGTCACCTCGATCATCGAGAATCCCGACCGACTGGCCGTCTTCTTCCTCCTCATCGCTGCTGTACGGGGCATCCCCGTGCTCGTCCTCTTCAGCCGCGACCTGCATGGCAGCGAACTGATTCGGCTCGGGCTGTTCGCCGCGACCGGTCTGCCGATTATCGTGGCGGTCACCCAGATCGGGCTCGCGACCGAGACTATGCTTCCGGAGAATGCCGCGGCTCTTGTCGGGGCTGGCGTGATCTCCGTAGTCGTGTTTCCCCTCACCGCTGAGCTGCTCGGCCGAAGGGCACGCACGGACTCCACCGTCGAGCAGAGCCCGTCACCTGGCTGACATCCCGCCCCTGATCCGAGAATCCTCGGAGCTCAGGCGGACCGCCAGCCTTCGACAATCGGTGGCATCTTGATCTCGAGGGCCGTGATCCAGCGACCGTCCTCCTCGGATCCGCAGAAATGTCCGCTCGGATACCAGAAACTGCCGACGGGATCTCGCACGTAGTCGTCGGGTCGATCGGGGTGCGACATCCAGCACCGGTAGTAGATCTTGGACTCGAAGGCGATCCGGGTGATGTAGTCGGCGTCACCGGGCGGGCATCGCTCGCCGGCCATCGCCTCGCCGGTGAGGTCACCATCGCTGCCAGCCCGCGAGTAGGTGCATCGGTACTTCAGCTTGAGGGGAACGCCCGACGAGATGATCCGGGCGCTGAACCAACGGAATGCACCGCCGTTCGCCACCCGTGCGAAGAGAATGCCGTCGGCCGATCTGACCGAGGTCGCCTCGCCGGTCGGACGGTCGGAGTAGGTGAGTTCGAAAACCGGGAAGCGTGGGTCTTGCTCTTCGATGGCCGCTGCCATGGACACCTCCGTGGAGCGCTGAATGATCCGCCCGCAATGGCGGCCGAGGCCCCATATCGACAGCGACGCACCCGTCGGTGCTTCCCTCCGGTGCTAGTTTAGGCACAGTACGCATCGACGGGGATGTGGCGCTGCGTAGAATTTGACCTGCGGCGCCATTGGGGCTTCTGCGTCTCTCCCCTGTGAGGAGTGGGCGAATGCCTCTCAAAACTTCGACGCCACGGCGCCAGGTCCACATCGTGGGCGGAGGCCCGGTTGGCCTCATGCTGACGGCCCTTATGCAAACCATGGGGGACTACGACATCCGCCTTTATGAGAAGCGGTCCCACTACACCCGTACTCGAATGGTCCAGCTCGACACCTATCTCGTGGCGGACTCGGTCGAGAGCTACTGCATCGACTACATCGACGGGGAGAACATCGAGGCTGTCTTCGATCGCACCGACCTCGATGAGGGCGTCGCGTCCAGGCAGTCGGTTCCGTCGGACCTGCGGTCACTGCTGCTCGAGTGGACACTCGGGTTCTGTCCGCTCAACGCCATCGAGCAGGCTCTCAGCGATCTGATCGATCAACGTGACACGCACACGGTCGAGCGCGTCGTCGGGGAACTCACGGCACAGGATGCGCTGGCGATGACGGGTCCGGACGACATTCTGATCGACTGCACGGGAAGCCATTCGCTGCTGCGTGATCACGTTTCGCCCGCCTTCCGTGGCGAAGGCGGTGACACCAACGTCTTCAAGGTACGGCTCGAGTACGCGCTGGTGATCACGTTCCTGTACAGCCAGATGTATGTCTGCGACGAATACTGCAAGTACTACAAGAACGCCGAGAACGACAGTTACAAGTTCATTCCCGCGGTCCATCGGACCTACTACGACAAGGGAATCAGCCACGTGACCGGCATTGTGAACATCACGGAAGCCGAGTTCCGGGCGATGCCGTCGCGGTTCGACAGGGCGTGGCTGCGGGACAACGTCCCCGGCGTCACCGTGTCGATGGACCGTTTCCTCGACCGGGTCAAGCACGAGACCGGAGGGGAGATCCTCGGCGAACTCGATATCGTCCGCATTCCGATGGACCTCTACCACGCCCGCAACGTGACCAGCCGGAAGTGGCATGAACTCGGATCGGCCGACCACCCGTTCGCGAACTCCCCGGCGTTTCTGGCCGGCGATTCGGCCATCGGCTCGCCGTACTTCCAGTCGATCTCGCTGGGGTTCGAGTGCGCGATGTTCCTCGCGGGGCTCATCGGTCAACAGGATCTGCCGCTGCGGGACAAGTTCGACCGGTACGAGAATTTCATGTACAAGCAGTGGCTGCGCGTCTATATGCGCAGCAAGATGATCAAGCACAACAAGGATCTGTTCGAGACCCTCGACGACACCTTCGCGCTCCTGGAGAAGCTCCACATCTACTGAGGCCTGCGCAGGCATCGCCGTCCATCGACGGAGCTATTTCGGATCGAGCCCTCTTAGGGGGACTTGCTCACCGCGTGCATCCACGGTTCCCGCCAGCGAGGTCCGCCAGCGATGAGCTTGTCGGATCCGCTCGGGCCCCACGACCCGGGCTGGTAGGTCTCAACCGGCGGTGGTGCGTCGAGGAGCGGTTGGACGATGCGCCAGGTTTCCTCCACGCTGTCCTCGCGCGTGAACAGGCTCGCGTCGCCCCGCATGGCGTCGCCGAGGAGCCGCTCGTAGGGTTCGGGCGCGTCTCCGAGCTCCTCGGCGAAGATCAACGAGAGGTCCACCGTCCGCGTGGTCGGGGCGCCGGCCTTCTTGGCCTGCACGACCAGGTCGGCACCGGGGTTCGGGTCGATCCGGAGGACGAACTCGTTCGTGCTGGGCTTGAACTGGGGCGCGAACGTCAGTCGCGGCGGCGCCTTGAAGATGACGCGGACCTCGGTCGCGCGCGCGGCCATCGCCTTGCCGGCCCGGATATAGAACGGGACGCCCGACCACCGCCAGTTGTCGATCTCGAGCCGAAGCGCGGCGAAGGTCTCGGTTTGCGACCCCGGACTGACACCAGGGACGTCGAGGTATCCGTCGTACTGACCGCGGATGTAGTGCTTCGGATCCGCATCCGGCATGGCCCTGAACACCTCGACGCGCCTGTCGCGCAGGCCGTCAGCGTCGGCGATCGTCGGTGGCTCCGAGGCGAAGAGGCCGACGATCTGCAGCAGGTGGTTTTGCACGACGTCTCGGAGCGCACCGACTGGGTCGTAGAAGCTCCCGCGATCCTCCACGCCGAAGTTCTCCGCCATCGTGATCTGCACACACCGGATGCGGTCACGGTTCCACAGCGGCTCGAAGATCGAGTTGGCGAACCGGAGGAACAAGATATCCATCGCCGGTTCCTTGCCGAGGAAATGATCGATCCGAAGGATCTGCCACTCCTCGAGCAGCTGGCGTAGGTCGGCGTTCAGGGCACGCGCGGAAGTAAGGTCGTGCCCGAATGGCTTCTCCACCACAACACGGGCCCGCGACGTCAGGTCGGCCCCGGAGAGACCGGCGACAACGCGGCCGAACAGCGACGGTGGGATCTCGAGGTAGAAGACCGGATTGTGTCGGCCGTCGAGGGCTTGAGCCACCCGCTCGTACGTCTGCGGGTCGTTGTAGTCGCCCGAGACCATCGAAAGTCGCTGCGCGAACCGTTGGAACACGTCCTCGTCGATCGTCTCGCCGGTGGCCTCGATAGCGGCTCGTGCGTGGTCGCGAAGCGTCTCGGCGGACCAGTCATCCAGAGCGACGCCCACGATCGGACAGTCGAGCTGCTTGCGGCGTTCGAGGCGGTACAGCGATCGAAACGTCATCTTCTTGGCCAAGTCACCGGTGATGCCGAAAATCACCAGGACGTCGGCGCTCTTGTCTTCCTGTCCAGCCATGTGACTCACCTGTCCGTCATGCCAGTACGTAGCGATCGACTGCGTTGGCGAAGCCCTCGTCTCCGTTGGAGGTCGTGACCCGCCGCGCGGCGCGCTGCACCTCGAGGCTTGCGTTGCCCATCGCGATGCTCAGTCCGGAATGGGCGAACATGAGCACGTCGTTCGGCATGTCGCCGATCGTGGCGATCTCCTCACTGCTGATCCCGTACTGCTCGGAGAGATAGAGGACCACTCCTCCCTTGTTGGCGGCGGGGTGAGTGATGTCGGCGTAGTAGGGCTGGGAGCGAGCCGCCGAGACGTGATCGCCGAACTGGTGCCGGGCCGCATCGACAGCCGCCTGGACCCGGTCGTGGTCGTCGCTCACGCCGACCACCTTGGCGACGCCGTCAAAGACGGCCGAGTAGTCGTCGATCTGAGTTGGGTCGAACTTCACGGTCCACGCCTCCCGATCCACGTGAGGTCCCTTCGCGTCCTGAACGAACCAGTCGGCGCCTCGGTAGACCCAGACGTCGATCCCATGGTCGTCGAGCAGGGCGATCACCGACGGGACCAGATCGTCGGGAATGGTCCGCTGTTCGATCACCGTCATGTCAGGGTGGGCGAAGAGTCCACCGTTGAACGCCGCGATCGGGGTCGTGATCTCCAGCGGGTCGATGAGCATCGACATGCCACGCGGCGGCCGTCCGCTGGTCAAGGCGAACAGGATCCCGGCGTCGTTCAACCGCTTCACCGCGGCGATAGCCCCTTCGGTGAGCCGCTTGTCTTGATCGACGAGCGTGCCGTCAACGTCGGCGAGGAGCAGTCGAATCGGTTTGCCTGGCACGTCGTCCTCCGTGGTTGATGGGCCGAGGTCAGGCTGTGAAGCCCTCGACGGCCTCGATGTAGCGGTCTGCGATGGTGGTGACGGCGGCACCTCGGTCGACCTTCCCCGTGATCAGGTCGATGAGCGGCTCCTCCCACAGCGTCCTGCCGATGGCGAAGCCGTCGAATCCTGGAACGGACGCCGCGATGCCGAGCCACTCCACCACCTGGGCTTCGTCCGCCCCCCGTCCCAGGACGATGCAGCACACGCCGTCCCGTCCGTCGCGTCGTGCAGCGGTCACGACCTGGCTGCAGGCCGCTGCAGAGTCGAGGCCCTCGATCTTCCAGATGTCAGGCTCCACTCCGCGGTCTTGCATCGCTTCGATCACGCGTACGACGAGGTCGGGCCGGATCTCGCGGTCGTAGCGGCGCTGATCTCCGCCTGCGGCACTCAGCTGACCCGTCGTCGCCGGGACGAGAAGCTCGAACAGGAATCGGCGATCCCGACCGTGCAGCCAGTTGCTGAGCCGGCTCAGGCGCTCGGCCTGCCGAGCGTTCAGCGCGGCGTCACCGTCGGGGTTGTAGCGGACGAGCACCTTCGCGAACGTCGGATCGAACTCCTCGATGTGTGAGCCGAAGTCGTCAGCGAACTCGAAGTCGAACTCGGCCTGCCCGGACTTCTCGACGGGCATCGCCAGTACGTTCCCGGCGCCACGGGCCTTGCGGGCGACGCCGGCGCCATACTGCTCGTCGACCAGGATGCCCGCGGCATCGGCCGAGACGCCCCGCGTCAACGCTAGAGCAAACGCCTCATAGATCACTTCCTTGGCGTCGACGATCCGGGCGTGGACCTCGTCGGATATCGGCGTCGACGAGTTGAACAGGTCGCGCTCGAACGAGCCCCGATGGTCGAAGGCCAGCAGGTACAGGGGTTTGTCGTATCCCAGATTCATCCGATGTCCCTCCGCTGGACCGAATCTCCGTGTGCGACCAACACCGTGGCCACCATCTCCGGCGGGAACAAACCGTTTTCGACGACGCCTGGTGTCGAAGCCAGCCACTCGGCGAGCTCAGCGGGATCTCCCACCGGACCCTCGTAGTCGGCGATCACGCCGCCGTCGGGGCTGAGCGGAACGTCTCGCACCGCGACCGGCCCGATGCGGTGAATCGTCGCCAGCAACCCGAAGGACATCAGCTCGAGGGGTATCGGGGCTTTGATCGCGTCCACGGGTTTCGACGAGCCGGCGATGACGACGAAGCGGTCCGCCGCCGCAGCGACGAGCTTCTCTCTCGTGTGCGCGGCCCCGCCCCCCTTGACCAGCCAGCCGTCGGGCGCGATCTGGTCCGCCCCGTCGATGGCGATGTCGGACCGGTCGATCTTCTCGAACGGCTCGACGCGGATGCCCAGCTGGCGGGCTGCGGACTCCGTGCGCGGCGAGGTGGCGACACAGCGGATGTCCAGCGACCGGCGCGCGAGAGCGGGAAGGAGGAAGGCGACGGTCGAACCGCTACCGAGCCCTACCGTCATGCCGGCTTCCACGAGCTCCGCGGCCGCCTCGGCCGCGAGCCTCTTCTCGTCGTTGGAACCCATCGTTTCCCCTAACCGGCCTCGGCGTCGGCGAGCACCAGGGACGCTTCGGCCACGACGCGGCCGGCGGGAATGGAGGCATCGCCCGCCATGAGCTGAGCCAGGGGTGCCTTCTTGTCCTCCCCGGTGACCAGCCAGAGGAGATGACGTGCCCGAGCCAGCGCCGGATAGGTCAGGGTCATCCGCCTTCTGCCCTGGTAGAGCCCCGTCAGGGCGACCAGTCGATCGGTGACGGAGAGGACCGGGTCGCCTGGCACCAGCGACGCGGTATGCCCGTCCGGCCCGAGTCCCAGGTGGACAAGGTCGAAGTGCTCGGGCAACGAGTCTGCGTATGCGTCTACGGCCTTGTCCAGGTCGTCGGCCTCGACCGGCATCGCCTCCACTCGAGCCGGGGCGGAGCCGAGCGCCTCGCGCAGGTGGTGCAGGTTGCGGTCCGGGTCGTCGGCCGGGGCGACCCGTTCGTCGACCTGGTAGACGACGACCGCTTGCCAGGGCACCGTCTCGGCGGCCAGCTCGGCGAACATCGCCCACGGCGTGTGTCCGCCGCTCACGGCGAAATGGAAGCTACCGCGGCTCTCCACGGCCTGGCGCGCCTGCTCGGCCACAAAGGCGGCCCCGGCCCGGGCGACCGCGGTCGGGTCCGCCAGGGTTTCGAGGACGTGCTTCACAACACCGCCGCCTATTGGCTTTTCTCGGCGTGCCCGCCGAACTCGCTGCGCATCGCGGAGAGGATCTTGTCGGTGAACTCCCCGAGCCCTCGCGACTCGAAGCGCTGCTGGAGCGCCGTCGTGATGACGGACGCCGGGACGCCCTCGTCGACGGCGGCGAGGACGGTCCAGCGCCCCTCGCCGGAGTCCGAAACCCGGCCGGCGAAGTCGTCGAGATCGGGCGAGCGGGCGAAGGAGTCGGCGGCGAGGTCCACCAGCCATGACCCGACGACCGAGCCGCGTCGCCATACTTCGGCGACCTCCCCGACGTCGATGTCGTACTGGTAGGCCTCGGGGTCTCGCAACGGCGTGGTCTCCGCGTCGATCTCCTGGGTCCGCTTGCCGACGTCGGCGTTCTTGATGATGCTGAGGCCCTCGGCGATGGCCGCCATCATCCCGTACTCGACTCCGTTGTGGACCATCTTCACGAAGTGCCCTGCTCCGTTCGGGCCGCAGCGCAGGTACCCGTCGGGTGCCGTGCCGTTCTGCTTCGTCCGCCCAGGGGTCGGCTCTGCGCTCCCCGTTCCCGGCGCGATGGTCTTGAAGATCGGATCGAGCCGCTCGACCACCGCGTCCTCTCCGCCGATCATCAGGCAGTAGCCGCGCTCGAGCCCCCACACGCCGCCGCTCGTCCCGCAGTCGACGTAGTGAATCTGCTCGGCGGCCAGCCGCTTCGCGCGGGCGATGTCGTCGCGGTAGTAGGAGTTGCCGCCGTCGATCACGACGTCGCCGGGCTCCAGGAGCGGGACCAGCTCGTCGAGGGTGCGGTCAACAATCGCGGCGGGCAACATCAGCCACACGGCGCGAGGCTTCTCCAGCTCGGAGACGAACTCCTCGAGCGAGCTCGAGCCCGTCGCACCTTCGGTCTCGAGCTGCTTCACGACATCGGCGTTCACGTCGAACGCGACACAGCGGTGTCCGTCGCGCATCAGACGCCTCACCAGGTTGGCGCCCATCCGCCCCAGCCCGACCATGCCGAGCTGCATCGACCTATCAGTTGTCATCTAACTCTCCTCCTTCAGTGCCCGGTAGCGGCGAATGAGTGCATTCGTCGACGAGTCATGGTCAAGCTCCGGCTCGGTTGTGCTCACCAGCTCCGGAATGATGGCGACCGCCAGCACCTTGCCGAGCTCGACACCCCACTGGTCGAAGGAGTCGATGCCCCAGATCGTGCCCTGGGTGAAAACGCTGTGCTCGTAGAGCGCAACCAGCGCACCGAGAACATGCGGTGTCAGCACTTCCGCGAGCAGGACGTTCGTCGGACGGTTGCCCTCCATCACCCGGTGGGGTACGACGGCTTCGGGGGTCCCCTCGGCCCGTACCTCCTCCTCGGTATTCCCGAAGGCGAGAGCTTGCGCCTGGGCGAACACGTTGGACGACAGGATGTCGTGGTGATCGCCGAGCTCGTTGAGGCTCTTGCCGAAACCGATCAGGTCGACCGGAATCAGCCGGGTGCCCTGATGGATCAGCTGGTAGAAACTGTGCTGGCCGTTCGTGCCGGGCTCGCCCCAGTAGACCGGACCTGTGTCGTAGTCGACAGCAGACCCGTCGAGAGTGACGTGCTTGCCGTTCGACTCCATGGTGAGTTGCTGCAAGTAAGCAGGAAATCGCTTGAGGTACTGGTCGTACGGCATCACGCCGATCGACTGCGAGCCGAAGAACTCCACGTACCACACCGCCAGCAGCCCCATCACCACGGGAAGGTTCTGAGCGAGGGGAGTGGTGCGGAAATGCTCGTCCATCGCGTGGAAACCGGCCAGCAGCTCGCGGAATCGCTCTGGACCGAGGGCGATCATCGTGGAGAGCCCGATGGCGGAGTCCATCGAGTAGCGTCCTCCGACCCAGTCCCAGAACCCGAACATTTTGGCGGTGTCGATCCCGAACTCGGAGGCCTTCTCGGCGTTGGTGGACACCGCGACGAAGTGCTTGGCGATGGCGGACTCGTCGCCGAGTTGGGCGAGCGTCCATTCGCGGGCCGACTTCGCATTGGTCAACGTCTCGAGGGTTCCGAACGTCTTGGAGCAGACGATGAAGAGCGTCTCCTCGGCTTGAAGGTCGCGGGTGGCCTCGACGAAGTCGGTCGAGTCGACGTTGGACACGAAACGAAAGGTCAGATCGCGTTGGGTGTAGTGCCGCAGCGCCTCGTAGGCCATGACCGGGCCGAGGTCCGATCCGCCGATCCCGATGTTGACGATGTTGCGGATCGGCTTCCCGGTGTGCCCCTTCCACTCGCCGGACCTGACCGAGTTGGCCAGCACAGCCATCCGGTCCAACACGTCGTGCACTTCGGCGACCACGTCGACGCCTTCGACGACGAGTGAGCTGCCCTTCGGCATGCGCAGCGCGACGTGCAGCACCGAGCGATTCTCCGAGACGTTGATCCGTTCGCCGGCGAACATCATGTCGCGTCGCCGCTCGAGGTCGGACTGCTCGGCCAGCTGGATCAGGAGCGCCAGGGTTTCATCGGTGACGCGGTTCTTCGAATAGTCGAGGTACAGCCCCACCGCCGATTCCGACAGGCGCTCGCCGCGGGTTGGGTCGTCTTTGAAAATGTCGCGTAGGTGGCGGCCCTCCAGCTCCGAATGATGTTTCGCCAAAGCCGCAAAGGCCGGCCGCTCCCGCAAGGGTGTCGCCATCCTCGTCTCCTCTCCGGCGTATTCGTGCGCTGCCGCCCGCGCTGTCTCGGACGATCAGGCCAGTGCCGCAGTCTTCGAATCGATTCGTTCCATGAGCTCGTTCCACGCCGCCGCGAACGACGACGCCCCGTCGCGCTGCAGCTTGGCCGCCAGTTCTGCGACGTCGACGCCGGCAGCTTCGAAGCGGGCGAGCAGCTCGTCCGCGTCGGCGCCGTCCGCCGGCATGGGGTCGCCGACTTCGCCGTGCTCGAAGAAGGCCTCGAGAGTGTCGTCCGGCATCGTGTTGACGGTGAAGGGCGCCGCGAGCCCATGCACATACAGCGTGTCGGACGCGCTCGGGTCCTTCGTCTTGGTGCTGGCCCACAGCAGTCGCTGCATGCGCGCTCCGTCGTTCTGAAGCCTCTGCACTCGGTCCGAGTCCATCAGCGTCCGGTAGGCGCGATAGACGTCGAGTCCGACCGCCAGGCCCAGCTTGCCGACGAGGTCCTCGGGTACGTCCTTGGCGACGGCGACGTCCCAGCGCGACATGAAGACGGACGCGACCGAGCCGACGGCGGGGTCGAGGCCGTCCTTGACGCGCCGCTCGACGCCTTGCAGGTACGCATCCGCCGCCGCCCGGTAGTGGTCGGCCGAGAAAAGGAGCGTCACATTCACGGGTACGCCGGCAGCGATCGCCTCGGTGATCGCCGGCAGCCCCTCGGGTGTGCCCGGGATCTTGATGAACAGGTTCGACCGCTCCGCCCTGGCGTGGAGCTGCTTGGCCGCCTCGACCGTCATGGCCGTGTCGTAGGCCAGCAGTGGAGACACCTCCAAAGACACCCAGCCGTCGACGCGATCTGTCCGCTCGTGGATGTTCGCGAATAGGTCGGCGGCGCGGCGCAGGTCCTCGATGGCGAGCTCGAAGAAGAGCTCCTCGTTGGACAACCCCTCGCCGGACTTGGCCCGGATGGCGTCGTCATAGTCGCCCGACCCGATCGCCTTGTCGAAGATGGAGGGATTCGAGGTGAGCCCCGTCACCGTGTAGGCGTCGACGTACTTCTTGATGGTGCCATCGTCGAGCATGCTGCGGGTGATGTTGTCGAGCCAGAGGCTCTGGCCTTGGTCGTGGAGGGCTTCGGTGGCCTTCACGGTCTACCGTCCGATCTGCGTTGTCCGCGTGGTGGTCTCAGTCCCGCGCCGCGGCGGTGACGCACTCACGCGCGACCTCCGCCACCTTGTCGGGGGTGAAGCCGAACTTGCGGAGGAGTTGCTTGAGTGGCGCTGACGCCCCGAAGGTGTGCATCCCGACCACCGCGCCGTGGTCGCCGACGTACCGATCCCAGCCGAGCGTGGATGCCTCCTCGATCGCGACGCGAGCTTTCACGGCGCGAGGGATCACCTCGTTGCGGTAGGACTCGGGCTGGCGGTCGAACAGCTCCCAACACGGCATGCTGACCACCCGGGTGGGGATTCCCTCCGACTGCAGCTCGTCACGGGCGGCGAGCGCGAGGTGCACCTCGGAGCCGGTGGCCAGCAGGATCACTTCCGGCGTTCCGTCGTCGGCCTCCGCGAGGATGTACGCACCCTTGGCCACGCCGGACGCCGGTTCCATGGCGCTACGGTCAAGGGTCGGCAGAGCCTGACGCGACAGGATCAGCGCCGCCGGCTCGTGTTTGAGCGCCGCGACGATCCGCCACGTCTCGACCACCTCGTTCGCGTCAGCGGGCCTGAAGACGAGCAGACCCGGCACCGCCCGCAGCGAGATGAGCTGCTCGACCGGCTGGTGGGTCGGTCCGTCCTCGCCGACACCGATCGAGTCGTGGGTGAAGATGTGGAGGACCGGGATCTCCATCAGCGCCGACAGCCGGATCGCCCCTCGGGCGTAGTCGGAGAAGATCAGGAACCCCGACCAGAAGGGACGCAGCTTGGTGAGCGCCATCCCGTTGGCGATTGCGGCTGACGCGTGCTCCCGGATCCCGAAGTGCAGGTTCCGCCCTTCGTAGTGGTCCCGCTGGAAGTCGCCGGCCTCGTCGAACGCGAGGCGGGTCTTGGTCGAGGGCGTCAGGTCGGCCGAGCCGCCGACCAGCCACGGCACCGACTCGGCGACGGCGTTGAGCACCTGTCCGGACGAGTCACGGCTGGCGAGGCCCTTGGCATCGGGTGGGAAGGTCGGCAGGGATGCCTCCCAGCCCTTAGGGAGCTCGCGCCGCTGCATCCGCTCGATCTCGTCGGACAAGTCTGGATGGGCCTTGGTGTAGTCGGTGAACGTGGCCTCCCACTGCTCCCGCGCCGCGCGGCCGCGCGCCCCGATGCCGTCGGCGAACGATGTATAGACGCCGTCCGGGACGAAGAAGTCGAGGTCCTCGGGCATGCCGAGGAAGCGCTTGGTCTCCTTCACTCCCTCCACACCGAACGGTGTGCCATGCGCCTTGGGAGTGTCCTCGACCGGCGAGCCGTAGCCGATGTGGCTGTGGACGAGCACCAGGGTGGGCCGCTGTCGCTCGGCCTTGAAGGAGTGGAACCCCCGCTCGACGGCGTCGATGTCGTTGGCGTCGGCAACGGTGGTGACGTTCCAGCCGTAGGCGATGAAGCGGGCCGCCACGTCCTCGGTGAAGGCGATGTCGGTGTGGCCTTCGATCGTCACGCGGTTGGAGTCGTAGATCCAGCAGAGGTTCGACAAGCCGAGGTGAGCAGCCAGCGACGCCGCCTCCGAGGAGACACCCTCCATCATGCAGCCGTCACCGGCGAGCGCATACACGTCGTAGTCGAAGACCGTGAGTCCGTCGCGGTTGTAGCGCTCGGCGAGCCACCGGCCGGCCAATGCCATGCCGACCGACGTCGCCACCCCCTGGCCGAGCGGTCCGGTGGTCGTCTCGACGCCGCTGGTCCAGCGGTACTCGGGGTGTCCCGGGCAGTGCGAGTCGAGCTGGCGGAACGTTTCGAGGTCCGCCAGAGTCACCGCAGCCCTGTCGAGCACTTCGTAGTCGGGATCGACGGTTTTCACGCCGCTCAAATGCAGGAGCGACCAGAGCAGCGCCGAGGCGTGCCCCTCCGAGAGAACGAAGCGATCGCGGTTCGGCCATGTCGGCTCGTCCGGATCGAACCGCAGGAAACGCTGCCACAGGGTGTACGCGACGGGAGCCACTCCCATCGGCGTCCCGGGGTGTCCCGAGTTCGCCTTCTGAATGGCGTCCATGCACAGGGTTCGAATGGTGTTGATCGCCAGCGTGTCCGTGTCAAGGGTTGTCACCGTCGCACCTCCGTTAGGCAACCGGGAAAGCGGATCGGGATCAGCGATTGCGTGGTCATGGCGATGTCGGCTGGGTCGGAGCCGCGACGGCGGCGCCGACGATGCCGGCCTCGTTGTGGAGTTGAGCAGGGACCAGCCGGGTTCGCAGGTCGATCCTGGGAAGGAACTTGTCGGCCTTTTTGCTGACCCCGCCGCCGATGATGATCAGCTGTGGCCAGAGGAGTTTCTCGACCAGTTCGAGGTACTTCTGCAGCCGGTGGGCGTACTTCTTCCAGGACAGGTCTTCGTGCTCTCGGATCGATTCGGCGGCCCAGTCCTCGGCGTCGCCGTGGTGGAGCGGGAGGTGCCCGAGCTCGGTGTTCGGCACGAGCAGTCCATCAACGAAGACGGCGCTACCGATGCCGGTGCCCAAGGTGACCATCGCCACCACCCCGACTGCGTCTCGGCCGGCCCCGAACCGTACTTCTGCGATGCCCGCCGCGTCAGCGTCGTTCACCACGGTCACCGAGCGTCCTGTCGCCTTCGAGAGGAGTTCGACGGCGTCTACGCCGATCCAGGCGTGGTCGATGTTCGAGGCGGTCTCCACGATTCCGCCGCGTACGACCGCCGGCAGGGTGATGCCGGCCGGGCCGGCGACGCCGATTTCGTCGAGAAGCTCCGCAACGACGCCGGCCACCGCGTCTGGGGTCGCCGGCGACGGCGTGAGCAGGCGGATCCGTTCGCTGGCGAGTTCGCCTCGAACGACATCGACGACCGCGCCCTTGATCCCTGTGCCACCGACGTCGACGCCGATGACCGATGGGGAGGCCGCGGCGGACGTCATGGCCCGGTCCGACCCCTGGGCGGGCACGACGCCGCGTCCAGCATCCCGCGTGCCGCTTCGCCGACGCAGGACCCGATCGTCAGGTTCGTGATGAACCGGCCATCCGTGACACCCAGGTGCAGCCCATCGGCTTCGGACGCGACCTCCCTGAGCGCCTCGGCAAGGTTCCCGAGGTTCGCCGACGACATGGAAGTAGCGACTCGCGACATCGCGGCAAATCTAGGCACGCCGCCTCCGACCTCACATGAGGCGAAGGTCCTAGATCAGCGCCCTCGCCTAGTTGAGAAGTTCGACGTACCCGGCGGTTCCGTTGACGCGGATCCTTTGCCCGTCCCGAATCAGGAGGGTGGCCCGCTCCACGCCCACGACGCCCGGTAGGCCGTATTCCCGCGCGATGACCGCGCCGTGCGTCATGAGGCCGCCCACCTCCGTCACCAAGCCGGCGGCCGTGAGGAACAAGGGGGTCCAGCCGGGGTCGGTATAGGCGGTGACCAGAATGTCGCCCCCGTCGAGTCCGGCTTGCGCCATGTCCGTGACGACACGGGCCCGGCCCTCGACGATGCCCGCCGAGACCGGCAGGCCGGCCAGCGCACCGGGCGGGACGTCCTCGCGCCGATAGTCGCCGACGATGGCCTCGCCGTCCGACGTGAGGACTCGGGGCGGGATGAGCGCTTCGTAGGACCGAAACGCCTCCCGCCTGTCCCGGATGAGGTCCTGGTCCACCTCGTTCGCTCGTACGACCTCGCCGAGCTCATTGAACCGGAGGTAGTACATGTCCTCCTTGTCGGACAGCGCTCCCGTCCGGACGAGGCGCTCAGCCTCACGCAGCAACGCCTGCTTGTATGCGAAGTAGCGGCTGACCATGCCGTACTTGGGGTACTCCCGGTATCCGGCGAAGGTGCGGGCGCGGTCGATCATCTGCTTGGTCTCCTCGGCTTTCCGCTCCCCATCGGGCAGGGCGCGCAACCGCTCCAACAGTTCCTGTGCCCTCTGCCGCGATTCCTGGAGCCCCTGTGCGAAGCGTCGCCTGCCGGCGCCCGGCTCGATGTTCTCGATGTTGCTGAGAATCGTCGGCAGGAGCGTGACGGGACGCTCGCTCCAACGCGTTCTGGTGATGTCGATCTCGCCCGCGCAGCGCATGCCGTACTCGTCGAGGTAGCCCCGAATGGCGTCGTGTGCCACCTGTCCACCGGGAAGCCTGGCCATTTCGCGCAGAGAGTCGTTGTCCTCCTGCCCCGCATCCACGACGCGGTGCAAGAACGCCACGACCTCCGCGTGCGGCCGGATCGTGTCCGCGACGTCGAGCAGTGCCAACCCCATCTCCGAGGTGACGTTGTGGGGAACGGATTGGATGAGCGCGCCGGCCGCGTTCTTCTCGCCGAGCCATTCTTCGAGGTGGTCGTTGAGCCACCAGGTCGCCTCCATCCCCGCCATGATGGCCTGGTGGCTTCGGGGATCGAACAAGATCCGCTTCAGCTCGGCGATATCGGCCAGGATGAAGTCGAGCAGCGCTTGGCCGGAAAGGGTCTCGATCTCGTTCCGCAGGGTGGCGACGGACGCCCGGCTCTGCTCGATCAGTTCGGTGACGATGCCCGGGTCGGTTTCGATCGGCGCGGGCGCCGGCGTGTGTGCAGCGTCAGGACGCTCCTCCGGGAGCGAGGGGATGAAGTCGCCACGGTCGAGAACGGTCTGCAGCGCGTCGCGGATCAGCGGGTCGAACTTTGCCAAGGCGAGCAGTCTCGCGCGACCCGCGGGCGTGGCGAGCGTGGGAGCGACGTCGACGAACAACCGCCCGCCTGCCTCGTGCATCGGACGCGGGGTCGTCAGCTGCCACAGGGACAACCCCAGCGGCTTCATCGCGTCGGTCATCATCTGTTGGTGACCGACGGAGATGTAGACATGGTTGTCCTGGTCATCGGTCGTGGGGACGGGGAACAAGGTGGTGATCGGTCGGCTCTGAACGATGTGGAAGTCGTCACCGGCCAGGCACCATTCGATGTCCTGTGGGCAGCCGAAGTGCGCCTCGATTCGCCGGCCCAACTGCACTAGGCGCACGACCTGCGCCTTCGTCAGCGCCGGCTGCGTCTGCCGCTCCGCGGCGGTGGCGACCACGTCGTCGCGCACCGTGTACGTGTCTGCGCTGACCCGACCGGAGACCAGCGCCTCGCCCAGCCCCCAGACGGCCTCCACGGTCGCGACCTTCCGGTTCGAGGTCACGGGGTCCGCGGTGAACAGGATCCCGGCCGCCTCCGGGGACACCATCTGCTGCACGACCACCGCCATCCGCACGTTCCGGTCGTCGAATCCGTTGCGCCGCCGGTAGCTCACCGCCCGCTCGGTGAAGAGCGAGGCCCAGCACCGCCGGACGTGCTGGACGATCGCGTCCTGGCCGACGACGTTCAGGTACGAGTCTTGCTGGCCGGCGAAGGACGCGGTCGGCAGGTCCTCGGCCGTCGCGCTGGAGCGCACCGCGTAGGCGCACTGCTCCCCGAGCCGGACAAGCGACTCGCTGATTGCCGACACCAGATCATCGGGCATCACGACGCCTTCGACGAGCTGGCGGATCTCGGCGCTCAGCGTGCGAATGGCTGAGCGGTTGGCCGGATCGACGCGCGCAAGCCCGTCAAGCTGATCATCGATCGCCGGCAGCTCGGCCACAATCCGCCGGAAAGCGTCCGTCGTCACGCAGAAGCCCGCTGGCACGCGAATGCCGTCGATCCGCGAGAGCTCGCCCAGCTGCGCTCCCTTTCCACCGACGTCCGCGATCTTCGTACAGTCGATCTGCTCGAAACCCATCACAAAGGCCATGTGGTTGCTCCATCGTTCGGCGGGCTGGTCCGCAACGGGGAGTATGGAGCAAAATCTGGCGCCTCATGAGGCGCGCGAATGTGATAGATAATGAAGGTGGCGGATATCGCCGCCACAGCCGGACCAAGTCAGTCGGACAGTGCGTCCTTGACCATCGCGAGCGCACGTCGGGTGGCTTCCGCGAAGGCGCCCACCGTTGCCGGGTCGGACTCCGCGGCCGCGTACCAGTTGATGGCCGTGCAGAAGTAGACCCAGCGATCCTCGAAGAACATCGCGCCCGGGATGCAGAGGGCGTGGAAGCCGGGAATGTCGATGCTGCCGCCCTTGACGAACGCGCTCACTCCGAGCGGCAGGGGCACCAGCCAGATGCCGTCGCCCATGGCCAGGATCCGTCGAAATTCGTTCAGGGTCGCGTCGTTCTCGAAGAACTCGCCCTGGAGGGCGCGGCGGTAGTAAGAGACGAGATCGTCCGGTGAGGACGCCAGGCTCTGGACATCGTTGAGTGGCGGGTTGACGAACGGATCGTCGGCCGCGGCGACCAACTGCTCCCACGTGAAGTTCTCGTAGTCAAGGGCACCAAGGAGATAGCCGATGAAGACGCGCGTGCTGTTGGGCACCATCGTCTTGGTCAGGCCCGCCGAAGCGATGAACTCGCGCACGTTGTTGGCGCCCACCAGCTTGAACGTCATGTCGGTACCGGTGTTGTCGCTGTGCAGGATCATCGCCTCTAGCGCGGTCCGCTGGGAGACCTTGCCGGACAGGTGTGGCGGGTTGAACGTCGCACTGTCGACGTTCCAAACGCTGGCGTTGAGCCTGAGCTGTCGCTGCGAGATCGTTTGGACAACAGTCGGCGAATCTGACTGCCGCAGTGCCTCGCATAGCACAAACGTCTTGATGGCGCTGGCGACGAACAGCTGCTTGGACGAGTTGATCTGCACCCGCAGGTCGTGTTTGCCAGGGGCGACGATCTTGACGCCGACGTCTCCGGGAAGGTCTGCAAAGAGTCGCCGGATCCTCGCGTCGAGCGACTTCACATTCTTGGCTGTCGCCGACTGCGGTGCGGCCAGCGGCACCGCCGCACCTAGCGCGGCAGTCGCACCGGTCACGAGCGTACGTCTCGATAGTCCCACTTCGGACTCCTCCGTGCTTTCACATCTGAGCGTCAGGATCGGACATCGGAACCTACGACGCCGTCATTTCTGCCAGAAGGTCAATGTCTGCACGTGCAGGCTCTCCCAGAGAAATCGACAACGTCAGGGTCGAAGGTCCTGCCATAGTCGGGGTTACGAACAATGCGATACGCGTCACGTCGACAACAGCGAATACCCGAACCGAAACCTTCAGCAATGTCCGCCAGAATGGGCAGAAGTGCGCTGATCTCGTTGGGTCGAAAGGCGGATTTACACTTCACAAAGTCCCAGGTTCATTGGCCTCGGCTCAGGCGTCCACGACCAAGCCCTCAGCGTGTCTCGCCAGTTCGGCCGGGTCTGTCAGTGCGCTCGTGCGTGGCTTTCTTCCAGAGATAGGCCGTGCATCTGGCCTTCGATGATCGACCAGAATCGGGAACATTTCATGGGATCGCTGGCTGGGCATCGACGACCGTGCTCGAGTGCGGTGCGGGCCACCTCGATACGGTGCTGGTGTTCGGCCAACTCGGCCAACTTGTGATCGATCATGTCCCGTCGGGATTGCCGTTCGCCTGCAATGAAGCGCCCGATCTGGGCAAGCGAGAATCCGATCTCGCGGAAGAAGAGGATCACGCCGACGTCTCGGACTGCCGACGCGGCATAGCGCCGCCGTCCCGCCGCCCGGGCCGTCGGCCGCACCAATCCGAGTTCGTCGTAATACCGCAGCGTGGTCGTCGGCACGCCGGTACGTTCGGACAGCTCGCCGATGGACAGCAATGGCGTGACTGACGAATCCAGGGTGGGCTCGATATCAGGCATTGACTTCAAGCGTACTCGAAGTGCTCTGCTTGCCTGATGGCCATCATGCAGAGGGTGCTGAGCCGCATGGTCCGGCAGTTCCACCATCCGACCGGGGTCGGGGGACAGGTCGCCGGCTGGATCATGGGCTGGCGGTCGTCGAACGTGGCGCGCAACCGCTGGGCGGTGCAGCTTCTCGACATCCAGCCGACCGACCGTGTGATCGAAGTCGGCTGCGGCCCGGGCGTGGCCGTCGCCGCCCTCGCCACGCGAGCTATCGGGGGCCTGGTGGTCGGTGTCGACCAATCGCAGGTCATGATCCGCCAGGCTCGCCGCCGCAACGGTGCCGCCATACGGGCCGGACGGGTACGCCTGATGCACACGCGGGTCGAGAGGCTGTCCATCAGCGACGGGCCGTTCGACGCCGCGCTCGCAGTCAACACAGTCGATATGTGGCCCGACCCAACCTGCCGGCTACGCGAACTCGGCCAACTTTTGCGGCCAGGCGGGCGCATCGCTCTGGTATCCCAGCCCCGTTGCCCCGGTGCCACCGCGGCCACTTCGACGGCGGCCGCCAATGAGCTGGCAGCCCTGCTAACCGAAGCTGGTTTCGAGCACCTCCGTACCGAGATGCTCGATCTCGACCCGCCGGCAGCGTGCGTCCTGGGACACGTGACACCTGCCGGATGATGCGGATCACTAGCGTCGCTCGGGGCTATCGGTTTGCGGAGTTCAGCGCTTGGCTCGCTGGCGGGCGCGGTAGCGGCGGGTCTTCTGTCGGTTGCCGCAGACACCCATCGAGCACCAGTGCCGCGAACGGTTTTTCGACGTGTCGTAGAACGCCCACTGGCACTCGTTTGCGACGCAGATCTTCAGGCGTCCCCAGGTGTCGTCGGCCTGCGTGTCAGCCACTGCCACGAGGAGTTGGGCCAGGGCGCCCCGGGCGCCACTGACCGCCGGGGTGAGCCGGGGGCGGGTGCCGTCGAAGACGATCCGGAGTGGGAGGGCGGTGGCTGTCGCGTCGAGATCGGGCGCCCGGGACATGGTGTCGCCGTCGGCGTGACGCAACATCGCCTCGCGCAGCCCGGACCGAAGTGTCAGCGCGAGCTCGAGGTCGCCGCTGTCCGCCCGGTCGTCGACGTCGAGCAGGTCGTGCTGGCGGAGCCAGTTGGTGAGTTCGGTCGCGTCCGTAAGCGCGTCCGGTACGGCCGCGTCGACGTCGACGTCGAGCGTGTTGGCGAACGCGCACAGCAGGTCGGCCTGCGCCGGCGTCGCCGTGCCCTTGCCCGGACTGGTCGTCGCTATGGCGCTCACCTCCTCCGTCGTCCCCTTTCGTCGCCACCGGCTTCGACACCACCGTAGCCCGAAAGCCGGTTGACGCCCGGGCGTAACCAGCATAGCGTCTTCACTGGTGTTGGCGTGAGAGAGGGAGCCACGATGTCCGACGATGTCGTCGCCACCGGACGGCCGCGCGTCCTGATCATCGGCGGCAAGCTCAAGCATGTGCGCAAGGCCCGGGAGCTCGGCCTGGACGTGGTTCACGCCCAGTTCCCGGACGAGTACGACCGCGGCCACTGGCCGTACGTCGGTCAGGCGCTGCTGCTCGACTACGGCGACATCGACCGGTTCCTGCCTCTGGTCCGGGCGTTGCACGAGGCGTACCCGTTCCAGGCCGCCGTGTCGCTGTTCGAGCTCGGACTGCTGCCGGCGGCGCGGATCAACGAGGCCCTCGGCCTCGGCGGCGAGTCCGTCGCCACCGTGGAACTGCTGCTGGACAAGTGGCGGATGCGCCAGCGCCTGGCCGCGAAGGGCATCAGCCCCGTGGCCTCCGCGATCGGCCGCTCCGCGCAGGACGTTCGGGAGTTCGTTCAGGCGCACGGGCTCCCGATCATCGTCAAGCCGGTCCGCGAATCGGGCAGCCTGGGGGTGTTCCGCATCCGCGACCAAGCCGACGTGGACGCCGTCGCCTCACGGTTTCGATCCCTCGACGACGGGCATTGGGCCGCCAAGGATCTGTTCCGTGCCGATTCCTTCGACGACTTCCTCATGGAGGAGTTTCTGGACGGCCCGGAGATCAGCGTGGAGACCCTGAGCTTCGATGGCCGGCACGTGGTCGTCGCCGTGACCGACAAGGAGACCGGCGGTCTGGGTGGCTTCGTCGAGATCGGTCATTCGCAGCCCAGTGGCTGCTCGACCGAGACGCTGCGCGAGGTCACGCGGTTGGTGACGGACTTCCTCGACGCGGTGGGGCTGCGCAACGGTCCAGGGCACACCGAGGTCAAACTGACCTCGCGCGGCCCGCGGATCGTCGAGTCGCACAACCGCGTCGGCGGTGACGGGATCAGCGAACTGACCGATGTCGCCTACGGCGTCGACATGGAGCGCTACGCGCTAGGCGCCAGGTTCGGCGTGGTGGAGCCTCTGATTACGTCGCCGGAACCTCGGGGCGGAGCGGCACTCCGGTTCCTCACGCCGGAGCCCGGACGGGTCGTGGACGTGGCCGGCGTCGACGCCGTGCGAGCGGACCCGGCGTTCGTCGACCTCCGGCTGAACGTGGAGCCGGGCGACGAGGTGCCTCCGCTGACCTGGAACGAGGATGTTGTCGGTCGCGTCATCGCCAGCGGCGCCAACGCCGCCGACGCGATCGCCCACGGCAGGCGGCTGGCCGCGGCGATCCACGTACGCACCGAGCCCCTCGCATGAACACCGCACCGCCCATCCGGTCGGGCGTCGACGGACCGCGATTCCGCGACGCGCTTCGCGGCCTGCCCGGCCGGGTGTGGATCGTCAGTCTCGGCATCCTGGTCAACCGGATCGGCGCCTTCCTGCCGGTGTTCATCGTGCTGTACCTGACCGAGCGCGGCTATTCCGCCGGTGCCGCCGGGTTGGTACTGGGACTGGCCGGTATCGGCAACATGGTCGGCAACGCCGTCGGTGGCTACCTCACCGACAAGATCGGTCGGCGATGGACCATCGTGGCATCGGCCGTGCCGACCGCCGGACTGACGGCGGTCGTGCCGTTCCTCGGGCCGTTCCCGATCATCCTCACGGTGGTCGGTCTCATCGGTGTGACTTCGCAGATCTACCGGCCGGCCGCGGCCGCGGTGCTGCTCGACTCCGTGACGACCAACCAGCAGCGGCTCGCCGCCTTCGGGGTATTTCGGTTCGCGATGAACATCGGGGCTGCCCTGGGCGGCGTCATCGGCGGCGTGCTGGCCAGCTCCTCCTACTCGGAGCTCTTCTTGGCCAATGCCGCCGCGTGTCTCCTGTTCGGCGTGGTCATGGGGGTGCTGCTCCGGGATGCGCCCCAGCCGCGGTCCGACGACGGCGACGCCGAGCCGTTGGCCGACCGGGCGGTGGGCTACCGGCAGGCACTCTCCGACCGAGCGCTGGTGCGGTTCCTGGTGATGATCGTGGTCGCGGAGTTCCTGTACATCCAGTCCACCGTCGGCTTGCCCCTGCACGTCAGCGACGTGGGTCTGAGCGCGCGCGACTTCGGTCTCCTCATCGGGCTCAACGGACTGCTGGTGTTGGTGCTGGAGCTGCCGATCACCGGCGTGGTCTCGCGGTACCGGCTGGAGTACGTCCTGGCCATCGGCAACCTGCTCATCGGTCTCGGTCTCGCGCTGACCGGGTTCATGACCACCATGGGCTTGCTGGCGGCGACGGTGTTGATCTGGACGCTCGGCGAGATGATGTCGACCTCCGTCGCTCAGGCCTACCTGGGAAGCCTGTCTCCGCCGCACCTGATCGGGCGCTACCAGGGTTTGTACGGCGTCGCGTACACGCTCGGAACGGGCGCCGGACCGCTCATCGGCGGCGCCGTCTACGCGATCGACCCCAGGGCGCTGTGGGTTTTGGTCGGCGCGGCCGGGCTGGTGTCCGCCCAGCTCTGTCTGCCGCGCCGCGCGGCGTCCACAGCGGACGAGCCGGATCCGTGACCGTACCGGGGCGCTGAGGCGGTCACAGGACGGCGATCGGGTTGATGGGTGACCCGGTTCCGGTCGGTAGCCGGAGCGGTGCGATGACACACAGGAACGACCATCGCTCCGCTTCCTCGCAGGCGCGCACGAGGTCCTTGAACTGCAGGTAGTCCAGCATCATGATGCCGAGCGCGGTGATCGCGAGTACGTGCACGGGAAAGTCGACCCCGTCGGCCACGCTTGGTGCGGTGTCGCTGTTTCCGTCGCAGCCCAGGACTGCCACCTGCCGCTCGGCCAGCAGGGGCATCACCAGCGGGTGTAGGCCGGCCCGAGTCGCACCGGTGTCCCAGGCCCCGAGCTCGTTGCGCCGCCGGCGGTGCCCCACCCGGACCAGCGCGATGTCGCCCCGACCGAGCCGGACACCCTGCTCTCGCTCCGCCGCGAGCAGATCGTCGACGGTCACGTGGTCCCCGGGCTCCAGCCAGGGCACCCCGCGAGCTCGCGGCACGTCCAGCAGGACCCCGCGGCCGACGATCCCCTCCGCGGCCAACCCGATGGACAGCTCGGCCGCTCCGCTCTGGGTGATGGTGCCGGCGTCCACTCCGTTGTACAGCTCGCCGTCGAAGATTACGTGGCACAGGGCGTCGATGTGGCTGTTGGCGTTGCCGTGAATGTTCATCTCGATCCGGTCCAAGCTGAACGCCAGGCCCGGCCCGACCTCGGCAGCGGGGCGTTGCTTCATCAGATGCCTTGCGGGGTCGGGATCGTCGGGGGTCACCCTGGCACCGACCGGCGCGGCGAGCGACACGACGCGCCCGAGCGCGACTTCACCGGCGGCGGCCAGAGTCGTTGCGGGCGTGAGGTAGTTCAAGGCCCCGCGCCGGTCATCCGGTGCCCATGGCAGCTGGTCGCGGAGCCGCTGGTACAGCAAGCGGAACTCTGCCTCCGTCATCCGGCCAGACCCGGCCGCCCCGCTGTCGGTGTCCCTGATGTTGGTCATGTCATGGCCTCGCGCCTGTGGGCGGCTCGTCGCCAGATGGCCCGCTGGGTGGGGAGTCCTGCGATGGTGACGGCCGTCAGGACGGTGACGTTGAGGAGGAGTTGGAGGGTGGCGCCCCAGGCTTCGCTGCCGCTGCCGAATGCCAGCGAGACGCCGATGTCGGCTGCGGCGGGGATCGTGGTGACCGAGACGAACACGCCGATCAGGGTGCTCGATCGCGCCTCGGTGATCGAGACGACACCCACCACACCGGCCAAAACCGCGACGATGAAGGAGAACCAATTGGGCGAGTCGATGAGGCTGGAGACCGGGCGGATCCCCAGCTCGTAGGCCCTCGGCTCCAGGTCGGCCCATCGGATCACCAGCGACAGAACGAGTGCGCCGACCACCGCGAGCGTGAACCCGACGGCCAGTGCGGCGGCGCCATGCCAGACGCGTGCGTAGTCTCGACGGGTCACGCCAAACCCGAGGCTGAGGATGGCGCCGTACTCCGGGCCTACCACCATCGCGCCGACGATCAGGATCTCGGAGTTCGTGAGGATTCCGACGGCCCCGATGAGCCCGGCGATCACCAGCAACCCGAACCAGCTGGGCGGATAGCTTCCACCCAGCCGGATCCGGGCTTCGACCTCCGTCCAGACCGGCGTGAACTGCTGGAACCGCGTCCGGTGTCCCGAAGCCCTGTCGGCAGCAGCGAAGAGCGAAGCGTCGATGTTCTCCAGGATGATCGATCCTCGCTGCTCGACACCAAGCTGGCGCAGTCGCCCGATGACGTCGTCGGCCGCGCCCTGCAGCACATCGAAGTGCACCGCATCCCCGTCAGGGCCGGTGACCGCAGATCGGAGCACCATGAGGTTCATCACCGCCGGATCCGCGCGAAGGGCAGGGACCAGTGCGTCGGTGATGTCGGTTGGGCTGACCACTCGCAGATGGATCATCGCGCCACCGTCCGGCCGGACTCCCTCGAGCGGCTCCTGTTCCAGCACGTCACCCATTTACATTCACCGTTGACCCTGCGCGGCGACATCCCCCGGAGCGGATGACCTACGACCCGACTGGCGCTAGCTGCCGGTGTGGTGGCCGGCGGTTACGGTGCAGCCGTGACCGACATCGAGGCGAACAACGAGGTATTCCTCGCCGCTGACACGGCGGCCCACGCGGAGGATTGGACGGCGCTCTGGCAGCTGCGGCACGCGTTGCGGCAGGGTCCTTGGGTTGGCGGAAGTCTCCAGCTGGCCGAGCAATACAGCCAGCCGGAGCTTCCACCTCGTACATCGTCGGTCACCGCGTTCTGTTACACAAAGCGAGCCGACGGCCACTGTCTGTGATGCGGTAAACCCTCGTCGGGCGGGCGCGCGCTGGCGGCATCCTCTAACTTGGACTCCCGAGTTCAGCTAGAACGTCGGCGAGCGAGGTGAGGCGAGGGTGAGCATCATGCTCGCGGGCGCGCTGGCGTACGTCATAGTCGGCGGACTCGTCGCCCTCGTCGTCTACCTCGTCGACCGAGGCGACGGCAGGGAGTACGCGAGAACCCTCGGAAAGTGGTGGACGCCGATCCTCTACGTTGGCCTCGTTCTGGTGTGGCCACCAGCTGTCCTTGTGCTGGGCATCGGAGTACTCACCGGAATCCTGAGCTGACCTGCGCGCCCGCAGGGCAACTCCCGACGCTTGGAGTTGCGTCAGTACAGCGTCAGGCCGTTCCCGACCGAGATCGTGCCGGGCTCGACCACGTCGCCATAGACGCCAAAGTTCGCGCCGGGGCCGAACATGGAGTCCTGTCGGCCGCGGTAGCCCGCGATCAGGCGGAGCGTCTGGAGGTCGACCGAGCCGGAGTCGGGGTCGCGGGTGGTGGCCGCGCAGCGCTGGACCGGGCCCCCGCCACGAAGGAGTGCGCCGCCGGCTTGCAGCAGCTTCCCCTCCCAGGAGTCCTCGATGTGCGGATGGCCGCCCGAGAACTCGATCAGCATGCGAAAGCGTCGCGAGTCGACCTCGGGGAGGCCGGCGTGGCGCGCTAGTTCTGCCACGGAACCATTTCCGAGCAGGGTCACCGGCTGCACGTCATAGGCGGACTCGCGGGCCTGGACCAGCCGGACCCGCCTGCCCACGATGTCAGAGAAGAAGGTGCTCCAGACGGGGTCTGCGACGACGTCAGATGTGATCGACCGAACTCCCCACATGTCGGTGTCGACGGCCGTGCCCGGCTCGATGATCCCGCCGAGCAGCACCTGATCCGCCCGGGTGATCTCGAGACGACGAGTCTGGCTGTCGTATGCCGCTTTGAGTCCGTACAGGCCGGGGTTGCGTGTGCAACTCTGAAGCCTTCCGGCGTCATCGAGAAGATAGAACAACCGGTCGCCGACGGCGCCGTGGGTCGTCAGCTCAATCGAATCGGGGTGATGGAGTGACAGTCCCTTGACCGGGGTCGTCGACAGGCGAGTGACCGTGAAGTCGATCGACACGTGCTCAGCCTACGCGTCCGTGCGACGATAACCAGGGTCACAACGCTCCTGAACTCACGCCCTCATCAGAGTCAGGTAGGAGTCTTCCGATGTCCATCCGCCGGGCCATGCCCGACATCCGATCAGACGCCATCGAGGAGAGCCGGGACTTCTACGGCCTTCTGGGTTTCGAGGAGGTCATGAACCTTGGCTGGGTCATGACGCTCGCCTCTCCTTCCAACCCCACGGCGCAAGTCACCTTCATGACCCACGACAAGACCGCGCCCGTCGTGCCCGACATGAGCGTTGAGGTTGACGATGTGGATGCGGCCTATGCGGCGATGCAAGAGAGCGGCGCGGAGGTCGTGCACCCCTTGCAGGACGAGGAGTGGGGAGTGCGACGGTTCTTCGTCCGCGACCCCAACGGCCGGGTGGTCAACGTGGTGAGCCACCAGTGATCCGCACCTTTTCGAGGTAGGCGACACTGGCCTCCTCGGCCGCGGTCCTGCGTATGAGGTCAGCCGGAGCGAGTTGGTCCCGGAGAATCCGGTACAGCCGCACGCAGGTCCACACGGCGTCGCCGCATGCCTTGACGTCGTACGTCGCAACGGTGGCCTGGAGACTCTCGGCGAACGCAGGTACGTAGGTCTCAAGCCGTCGGACTCTGCGGGGCAAGTGACCTGCCGACACCAGCGCTAGAGGGCCGAGCACCTGCGAACGCATGAAGCCCAGGAAATCGACAACCTCGAACAGCTCACCACGCCCGAGCTTGGCTGCCGCGTAATGCACCCACACCCAGAAACGATCCTCGATCCAGTGCAGGTCTGGCATCGGATGGTGGCTCTCGGTGCGATCGATTGCGTCGGTGAGCTCCGTCGACCGCTCCCACAAGACGAGCGGATCCTCGATCCGGGTCTCGAGCTCGGGTGGTGTGACGAACTTGAAGTCGACGTGCAGGAGCGGGTCTTCGTACAGGCAGACCACCAGGCGCGGCTCACCCACATGGTCGCCGGTGAACGCCGCGAGCTGGCGTCCCCACGATGCGGTGATGTCGAAGCGCTGCGCCATCACGGACTTATGGTGATCGGGATCCACGACCGGCACCAGGTCGAGGTCGGAGAACTCGTCGACGTCGCCCGCCAGCAGCGACCCACCGGCCGCCAGCCCGACAAACCTCTCGTCTCGCTGGATCTGCGGCAGCACCGCGTCCAGAAATCGTTGATGACCTTCGGGCAGTTTCATCGTCGGCCCCATTCGCTGAGTCGGAACAAAGTCTTCTAGGATCCCGCCGCGGCGTGCGCGGTGCAAGCAAGTTTCGAGACGGCGCGTCGACCTAGACGGCGGCCGAGGGAAGGCGACACCATGGGCGACGTGATCGACGCTGCCGTCCGCGCCGGCTATACGATTCGCGCCCCGCGACTTGCCGACGCCGAGGCGATCTGGCGGTTCGTGTCGGCGTGCAACGCCGCGATCATCGGGTTCGCCGACTGCAGGCTCGACGACATCCGCGACGAGCTCAACGACCCCGGCTGGGACGGGAAACACGATGGTTGGCTGGCCTTCGACCGATCCGATCGGCTGGTCGGGTACGGCTGGACCTACGCACGTGGCGTCAGCGACCAGGTGAACGTCGAGGTGATCACCGCCGACGACACCACAGCGGATTGGCTGCTCGAACTCTCGTGCGAGCGCGCCCGGGAGATGGGGAGGGAGAGGGGTCACGCCGTAGTCACGCTCGCCAAGCGGATCTACCGCGAGGACGGCGCGATGCGATCCCGGTTCGAGGCGCGCGGATTCGCCCCGGCGACGACCTTCCAACGGATGCGCATCGACCATGTCGGGGCGGTGGCGAATCCAGAGCCACCGGCAGGGCTCACGGTCCGCGAAGCCACGGACGATGCCACCCGCCGCGCAGCGCACGAAGTGAACCAAGCAGCGTTCGCAGACCACTTCGGCCGGGTCGCCAGGCCGTACGACGAGTGGTTCGAGCTCCACGAGGCGAGGTCGACCTTCGCGTGGCGACAGCTGATGCTCGCCGAGCTCGACGGCCGGCCGGTCGCCATGTGCGAGTGCAACGATCAGTTCATCGAAGACGAGGACTGCGGCTATGTCGCCAGCATCGGCGTTCACCCGGACGCTCGGGGACGCGGCATCGCTTCCTATCTGCTGCGTCGGGCGTTCGCGGTCGACTCAGCCGCCGGGCGTACGGGCACGATCCTCCATGTCGACGCCAACAACACGACACCGGCCCTCGGGCTGTACGAGTCGGTCGGCATGCGATCGGTGCTCGCCGTCGACGTATGGCGACGGACGCTGGCCGTCGATGGCGACTGAGGACGGAAGTACCGACGGCTCGGACAGGCATCCCATGGGGTCCAACGACCCTAGAGAAGTCTCACCCGGTCGGACGAGTGTCGAGTAAGTCGAGCTGTCTGGAGCCGAGCTATGGATATGACACCTCAGGAACTGCCGATATGACCGCCGACTACGACGTGATCGTGATGGGCGGCGGCTCTCCTGGTGAGCATTGCGCGGGCGCGTTGACCGATGGCGGCCTGCGGGTCGCCATCGTCGAGCGAGAGCTGGTGGGCGGCGAGTGCTCGTACTGGGCGTGCATCCCTTCGAAGACGCTCTTGCGTCCCGGCGAGGCCGCGCATGCCGCTCGGGACGCCGCGGGGACCGCGGAGGTCGACGTGCAGGCGGTGTTCGCATGGCGAGACTTCATGGTCTCCGACTACTCGGACGCCGGCCAGGAGGCCTGGCTGAAGAGCAAGGGCATCGATCTGCTGCGCGGCAGTGGGCGGCTCAGCGGCACCGGCGCGGTCGAGGTCGATGGTGTACGTCATCACGCGCGGCATGTCGTGCTGGCGAACGGCTCCGACCCGTTCATGCCTCCGATAGACGGGCTGGCTGAGCTCTCGGGCGTTTGGGGCAGCCGGGAGGCCACCAGCATGACGGAGATCCCGCGCCACCTGCTCGTGCTCGGCGGTGGGCCGGTGGGGGTCGAGATCGCGCAAGTCGTTCGGCAGCTCGGCGGGGACGTGACCCTCGTCGAGGGAGGCGCCCATGTGTTGGCCCGCGAGCCCGCCGCACTCGGTGAGGCACTCGGCGAGGTCCTGCGGCGCGACGGCATCGAGGTCGTGCTCGGCGAACACGCCACCGGTGCCCGACGGGACGGCGAGGACTACGTTCTGACTCTCGACGGCGGCCGAGAGTTGCGCGCCGACCGGCTGCTGGTCGCGGCCGGCCGGCGCCCACGGGTGGATGGGATCGGACTGGAGACCGTCGGCGTCACGCCCGACCCCGGCGGTGTGCCGGTCGACACGCGGCTCCGTGTCGCTGAGCGGGTGTGGGCGATCGGGGACGTCACGGGCATCTGGCCGCTCACCCACGTCGGCAAATACCAGGGCCGTGTGGTCGCGGCCAACATCCTCGGCGAGCCCCGCGAGGCCGACTACCGCGCCGTACCCCGGGTCACCTACACCGATCCGCAGGCAGCGGCAGTCGGCGCGACCGAGGCCCCATTCAGCGCCACCGTGCCGGTGTCCGAGGTGGCCAAGACGGCGACCTACACCCGCGCCTACGCCGACTCCAACGGGTTCCTGACCCTCCTCAGCGACGGCGAGGTGCTGACGGGTGCCTACGCGCTCGGCCCCGAGGCCGGCGAATGGCTGCAACAGGCGACCATCGCAATCCGCGCCGGGATTTCCCTCGACGTCCTGCGCGACACGATCCAGCCGTTCCCGACCTTCTCCGAGATCTACGTCGCCGCATTGCAGGCACTGCGTGGCGAGATCACGGCCATCTCAGCGACGGAGCACTCATGACGACGATCCACCTCAAGCAGACAACCACCGCGACGCCCGAGCAGTTCGTCGCTGGGCTCACCGACTTCGGGCCAGGCCGCGCGGCGCTGTTCGGCAACAGTGCCGACGAATACCTCAAGGTGCACGATCAGGGTCCCGATCGGGCCGACGTGACGGAGGGCTCCCGCGGCATCTGGGAACGCTTGCGCTACGACTGGTCCGATCCCAACCGCGTATCCATGACGACCACGGACTCCAATCTGTGGGGAGGCGACTCGGGTCACACCTACACCTTCACGCGCAGTCCCGACGGAACCACCGAAGTCGACGTCGTCGTGGTACGCGACGGCAAGAACTTCAAGGGGAAGGCGCTCGCGGTCGTCCTCGGCATCGCTGGTAAGCGCGTCTTGGGTAAGGAGCTGGAAAAGACCGTCAAGGCCATCGAAGCCCGAAACGCTGGCGAGTGACTCGGGACGAGATCTGGGATGGCGTTCACCGCGCTTCGCTGCCACGATCGCCGTATCGGGCGAAGGAGCGAGCATGACGGTTCACGAGATCCGGATCGACCGCAGTCAGACCTTGCTGGAGGAGCCGAACACCGGTCACAACCGATGGCATCCCGATATCCCGCCGGTGGTGCGTTGTCAGCCAGGCGACGAAGTCGTCTTGGAGACTCGCGACGCGTTCGACGGGCAAATGGGCCCGGACGCGACGCTGGAGACAGTCGGCGCTCCCAATCTCGACCTCGTGCATCCGCTCACCGGACCGGTCCACGTCGAGGGCGCCGAGCCGGGTGACCTGCTCGAGGTGGAGATCCTCGAGGTGACGCCGGACAGCTACGGCTACACCGTGCAGGTGCCAGGCTTCGGCTTCCTCCGCGACGTCTTCCCCGAGCCGTTCAAGGTCAGCTGGGAGATCGCCGACGGCTGGGCGACGTCCCCGGACCTGCCCGGCGTACGGATTCCAGGCTCGCCGTTCATGGGCACGATCGGCCTCAGTCCGGGATACGATCTGCTGGCCCGGACGACAGCACGCGAGCAGGCGCTGCTCGATCGCGGCGGCATGGTCCTGCCGCCATCCCCGGCGTCCGCGATCCCCAGTGATCCTCGCCTCGCGGCGGAAGGACTTCGTACGATCCCGCCGCGAGAGCAGGCTGGCAACGTCGACATCAAGCAGCTCGGCGCCGGCGCTACGCTGCTGCTTCCGGTCGACACGCCGGGCGGGTTGTTCTCCGCTGGAGACGCCCACTTCGCCCAGGGCGACTGCGAGACCTGCGGCACGGCGGTCGAGATGCGAGCGACGCTGCGGGTCCGATTCGAGTTGCGCAAGGGCGAGGCCGCCGAGAAGGGCATCCGCGACCTACGGTTCACCCGCTCCGACTACTACCTTCCTCCGGAGTACGCAGCACCGCGCCGGTTCTATGCCACGACGGGCATCTCGGTCACCCGGGACGGCGAGAATCGCGCCGAGGACGCCACACTTGCCGCCCGCAACGCGCTGCTCAACATGATCGATCACCTGGGCGAACGGGGCTGGACCCGTCAGCAGGCGTACGCCCTTTGCAGCGTTGCGGTTGATCTCAAGGTGAGCCAACTCGTCGATGTGCCGAACATGCTGGTGTCGGCATTCCTGCCCGAGGACATCTTCGTGAGCTAGTTGCTCCCGGCCGGATCAGAGGCATCGACGCGTTCAGCGTCAGAGGACACGTCGCGTACGCATCAGCCCCGGGACGCTCGCCGCTGCCTGTCCTGACCACGTCTGGCGTGGGGGTGACCAGACGGCGCACGGTGGGATCCGCCCATTCATCCGTCGCGGGTGACGCCCGCAGACGTGGTCCGGCGGGAGTCTGGAGAGCACGCAGACTCCCGGAGGCCGCCATGTCCTCAAGCCGTGAACCGGCCGAGCTTGATTCCGGTACGGCTCCAGCGAGGGCATCGTTGGTGCTCGTCTCCCTGATCCTCGTGGCCGCTGTGGCCAACCTCAACCTGTCGGTGGCCAACGTCGCCTTGCCATCCATCGGCAAGGCGTTCGACTCGTCGCAGACCACGCTCAACCTGATCGCGATCGGATACTCGCTGGGCCTAGCGGCGTCCGTGCTCTATCTCGGCGCGGTCGGCGACCGCTACGGACGCAAGATGCTGCTCATCGTCGGCGTCCTGTTGTCCGTGCCGGCCTGCCTGCTCGCCGCGTACGCCCCGAGCGACGACGTGCTGGTGCTGGCGCGAATCTTGGGCGGAGTTTCGGCCGGAATGGCCTATCCGACCACGCTGGCGTTGATCACCGCTCTGTGGTCGGGTCCGCAGCGAACCAGGTCGATCGCGCTCTGGTCGGCGCTCGGGGGCGCCATCGCGTCGCTCGGGCCGTTGGTCGCCGGATTGCTTCTGGAGGACTTCTGGTGGGGGTCGGTCTTTTTGATCACCCTCCCGCTGGCCGCGGTCGCGTTGGTGATGGCGTGGTTCTTCGTCCCTGCGCATGTCAACGAGTCGTCCGAGCCCGTCGACAATCTCGGGGGCATCTTGTCGGTGCTCCTCGTGGGTGGTCTCGTACTCTCGATCAACTTCGCGGCTGTGCCGGGCAAAGGGGCGCTCGTGCTGGGCCTCGCACTCATCGCGCTCGCGGCCGCTGCGGCGTTCGTCTGGCAGCAGCGCCGCGCCGCGAACCCGCTCTACGACCTGCACATCGCCGGGCGGCGAGTCTTCTGGGTGGCCGCCTGTGCGGGGATCATCGTCTTCGGTTCGCTCATGGGCGCGATGTTCGTCAGCCAACAGTTCCTCCAGAATGTCGTCGGATACAACACGATCGAGGCCGGAACCGCCTTCCTGCCTGCCGTGGTTTGCATGGTGCTGGTGGCGCCACAGTCGGCCAAGCTGGTGGAGACTCACGGTGCCCGAGTGACGCTGCTCGCCGGCTATGTATTCCTGTTGCTCGCCTTCGTCTCGATGCTGCTCCTCTGGAAGGAAGACAGCAGCTACTGGGAGATCGGGATCGCGTATGCCCTGATCGGGACCGGCGTGGGCCTCGCGGGAACCCCGGCCTCGCACTCGCTGACCGGCTCGGTTCCGGTCGATCGGGCCGGAATGGCGTCCGGGACCGCGGACCTCCAGCGCGACTTGGGAGGCGCGATCATGCAGTCGGTCTTCGGTGCGCTCCTGACAGCTGGGTATGCGGACGCGTTGAGCTCGAGCATCGCCAACTCCTCGCAAGCCGACCAGATCTCCAACGATGTTCAGTCGGAGATGACGAAGTCGTTCGCCGGCGCTGAAGAGGTGGCTCAGCAGCACCCCAGCCATGCCGACCAGATCATCGCCGCCGCGAAGACTTCGTTCCTGCAGGGTGACGACTGGGCGTACGCAGCTGGCGTCATCGCAGTGCTGCTCGGCGCCATACTCGTCTTTTTCTTCTTCCCGCGCCGGGACGACGAGCAGCTCCTGCTCCGTCAGTACCACGCCGAGGACAAGCGGGACAGAGCGGCTCAACGCTCGCTCGAGGCGGAGTCTTGAGCCGCCCGCCAGATCACCCGGGTCGGGCGATGCCAGGCGGCCGTCCGGAAGGCGAGGCTCGATTGAGAATCCTTGGAGTCGAGGATCCGAGCCGAATGGGTTCCAAACTCCGGTGCACCCAGGGGAGATCCATGCCCGACGTGAGGCTGGCCTAGCCCGTGTCCGCGACACTCAACGAACTCGTCGCGATCGCGGACGCGGATCCGGTGCCGTGGGCCCGGGGACAGATGGCGTTTACTCTCGCGTTCCACATCATCCTGGTGCCGCTCGGCGTCTCGTGGGCGGCGATGACCCTGATCGCCAACTATCGGGCGATACGACACGACGACCGGGACGCTCTCCTGCTGGCCCAGCGGTGGTCGAAGTACATGGCGGTGACGTTCGCCGTCGGCGCGGTGACGGGCACGGTTCTCAGCTTCGAGTTCGGTCTGCTGTGGCCGAAGTTCATGGGGCAGTGGGGTGAGGCCTTCGGCGTGCCGTTCGCGTTCGAGGGCTTGTTCTTCTTCACCGAGGCGATCTTTCTCGCGATCTACATCTTCGGGTGGCGGCGGCTGAAACCGTGGGCGCACTTTTGGACCGGCGTCCCGATCGTCCTCGCCGGGATCTTCGGCAGTGCGTCGGTGGTCGCGGCGAACGCCTGGATGAATTCGCCGTCGGGCTTCACGCTGAACTCGAACGGCGACGTGGTCGATGTCGACCCGGTCGACGTGATCTTCAACGACGCGATGCCGCTCCAAGCGACCCACATGATTCTCGCCGCCTACGTGGTCGGTGGCTTCTTGGTGGCGTCGGTCTACGCCATGGGCATGTTGCGCGGCCGACACGATCGATACCACCGGATCGGCTTCACCATCGCCTTCAGCGTGGCCGCGATCGCAACGCCGATCCAGATGGGCGTCGGCGACGCCCTAGCCCGATGGGTATACGACAACCAGCCGGCGAAGTTCGCCGCGATCGAAATGGTGCCGGAGACGAAAAGTGACGTCCCGGAGACGCTTCTCGGTCACCTCAACGAGGACGGCACGGTGAGCGGCGGAATCCCGATACCCGGTCTGGCGTCGTGGCTGTCCGATCCGAGCTCGGGGACGTCGACCACCGTGCAGGGCCTGGACTCGTTCCCGGCCGACGAGCGGCCGACCACCCGCCAGGTCAACGTCGTCCATCTGGCCTGGGACGTCATGGTCGGCCTCGGGACGCTGCTGTTCCTGTTGTCGGTGTGGTATGCCGTCAGCTGGATCTTCCGGCGCCGGATGCCGGCGAGCAAGTGGTTCCTGCGGGCGGCCGCCTGCTCCGGAGTCCTTGCCGTTATCACGATGGAGGCCGGCTGGGTGGTGACCGAGGTCGGACGCCAACCGTGGATCGTCTACCACCACATGAAGGTCGAGGACGCGGCGACCGCGAACACCGGCATCTGGATCATGACCATCGCCGTCGTGGTCATCTACCTCGCGCTCGGCGTTACGACCATCCTCGTGCTCCGTGGGATGAGCCAACGGTTCCGCCGGTCCGGCGGCTTCACCGACCACGACACGCCGTACGGCCCTAGTGCGCCACCACCGGAGGACTCGGCGGCCGAGCCCGAGGAGGTGGTCCGGTGAGCACCACGATCGCGGTCGTCCTCATGCTCGCCGTGGTCGCCTATGCGGTCTTCGGAGGCGCCGACTTCGGCGCCGGGTTCTGGGATCTCATCGCCGGCGGTCCGGAGCGCGGAAGCCGGCCCCGCCTGGTCATCGAGCGTGCCATCGGTCCGGTCTGGGAGGCCAACCACGTCTGGCTGATTTTCATCTTCGTCGTCTTGTGGACGGCGTTCCCGGAGGCCTATGCCTCGATCACCCTGACGCTGTGGGTGCCCCTGGCCATCGCGGCGTTGGGCATCGTCCTTCGCGGGGCGAGCTTCGCATTCCGGAAGGTGGTCGTCTCGCTTCGCTATCGCCGCGTGTTCGGCGGCGGCTTCGCCTGCTCCTCGGTGCTGGTGCCGTACTGCATGGGGGCGATCGTCGGCGGCATCGCTTCCGGCGAGGTGCCGGCTGGTGGGGAGGCTGGAGATCCGGTGGACAGCTGGATCAACCCGACGTCGGTCGTGAGCGGCGTCCTGGCGATCGCGGTCATCGCGTACCTCTCGGCGGTTTACCTCGTCTGGGATGCCCGGCATCAGGGCGACGCGGACATGGTGGAGTACTTTCGTCGCCGGGCCGCCGTTGCCGCTGTTGTCGTCGGGGCCATCTCCGTCGTCGGCCTGTTCGTGCTGCATGCCGACGCGTCGCACGTCTTCGACGGCCTCAAGTCGCGCGCGTTGGCACTCGTGGTCGCCACCGTCCTCTGCGGAGCGGGCGCGCTCCTCCTGCTGGTCCGCGGAGCTCCTCGGGGGGCTCGACTGCTCGCCATGCTCGCGGTGGCGAGTCTCGTCGCCTCTTGGGGAGCTGCGCAGTGGCCGTACCTCCTGCCGGAGAGCCTCACCGTCTCGGATGCGGCGGCTCCCTCGGGCACGCTCCAGGCGGTGCTGGTGGCGGTTGTGCTCGCGGTGGTCATCGTCCTGCCCGGCTTCATGCTGCTCTATGTCCTCCACCAGCGTGATCTGCTTCCGGAGGAGGGAGTCGAGGAGGCCGACGACCGAGCGCCGGATCGTCTCTCGAGCTGACCGTTGCGGCCCCCACATCACCTTGGTCGGGTGATGCGTCCCGAGAACCGATCTGCCGATGGTGGGCAGGTCCCTCTCGACAGGCGGGAAGGAGGGCGGGACGATGAGCATCTCGAGATCTCCGTTTCCACCGATCGCCGACTACGCGTTCTTGTCCAACTGCCACACCGGAGCACTGATCGCCCCGGACGGCTCGGTCGATTGGCTCTGTGTGCCCGCCTTCGACTCGCCGAGTGTGTTCGGCTGTCTGCTCGATCGCGGGGCAGGATCGTCCCGCTTCGGGCCGTACGGGATAAATGTCCCTACGGCCCGCTACTACGTACCCGGCACGAACGTCCTCAGCACGACCTGGCATACGCCGAGCGGCTGGATCCGCGTACACGACGCGCTGGCGATGGGACCGCGCCAGGGTCCCGACACGGTTACGCCCCACACCAGGCCGCCGGCGGACTACGACGCCGACCACATGCTGGTTCGCACGGTCGAGTGCCTGGACGGCTCCGTCGAGGTTGAGCTAGTCAGTGAGCCCGCGTTCGACTACGGCCGGGTGCCCGCCGAATGGTCGCTGGCCGACACCGACGGCCACGCTGCCGATGCCGCAGGGCCCGATCTGACGCTGCGACTCAGCACGGACATGCTCATCGGCATCGAGGGCGGCTCGGCACGCGCCCGTCACGTCCTTCACCAAGGCGAGAAGGCGTACGCTGCCTTGTCCTGGGCCGAGGATCTGGCCTCGCCCACTGATCTCGACGACGCGTTCGAACGCATCGAAGCATCGATCCGGTTCTGGCGGACCTGGCTCGCCCGAGCGCGCATCCCCGACCATCCGCTGCGGCACCCCCTGGAGCGGTCGGCGCTCACCATCAAGGGCCTGACCTATATGCCGACCGGGGCGACCGTCGCCGCCCTGACGACATCGTTGCCCGAGACGCCAGGCGGCGAGCGCAACTGGGACTACCGCTACACGTGGATGAGGGACACGACGTACACGCTCCAGGCGCTCCACTACCTGAACCTCGACTGGGAGGCCGACGAGTTCATCCAGTTCATCGCCGATCTCGAGCCGAACCCGGACGGCGGGCTGCAGATCATGTACGGCATCGACGGCCGCCGCGACTTGACGGAGTCGACCCGCGACGATCTGTCGGGCTACGAGGGCGCCCAACCGGTACGGATCGGCAACGGCGCCTTCGACCAGCGCCAGAACGACGTGTACGGAGCGGTGCTGGATTCGCTCCTCTTACATACCCGACGCAGCCAGCGCCTGCCACGACGGCTCTGGCCGCTGGTCAAGTCGCAGGCGGCCTGCGCGATCGCCACCTGGCGGGAGCCCGATCAAGGCATTTGGGAGGCTCGCGGCAAGCCGCAGCACTACGTGTCGTCCAAGCTGATGGGATGGGTCGCCCTCGACCGGGCCGCGAAGATCGCCGCCATCCGCGACGACTCCAAGCTCGAAGCCGAGTGGAGTGAGGTCGCCGAAGAGATACGCGCGGACATCCTCGCGAACGGTGTCACGGCCAAGGGCGTACTCCGACAGCACTACGACACCGACGCCCTCGACGCATCCACACTGCTCGCACCGCTGTTCGGGCTCCTCCCCGGCAACGACGAGCGGATGCGCAACACCGTACGGGCGATCTCGGAGGAGCTCACAGAGAACGGCTTCGTGCTGCGCTACCGAACCGACGAGACCGACGACGGACTGTCCGGCAAGGAAGGCACGTTCCTGATCTGCTCCTACTGGCTTGTCTCCGCGCTGGCCGTGGTGGGCGAACTGCAGGAAGCGACGAGCCTGATGGAGCGCCTGCTCGCGATCGCTTCGCCGCTGGGACTGTATGCCGAGGAGTTCGAGGTAGAACGTTCCCGCCATCTCGGCAACTTCCCGCAGGCCTTCTCGCACCTGGCGTTGATCGAAGCCGCCGGCCGCATCATCATCGCCGACCTTCGCAAGGAACTCACGCTCTGAGAGGCAAAGGGAGTCATCGTGGTGGACAACGTTCTCGTGCTCGGCGGCGGACTGGCCGGCGTCGGCTGCGCACTCAAGCTCGGTGACGAGGGCATCCCTGTGACGCTGGTCGATCGCAACGACTACCACCAGTTCCAGCCGCTTCTGTATCAGGTGGCGACGTCGCAACTGCCCGCCGAGGACGTCGCCCGCCCGCATCGGGTGATCTTCGACGATTTCCCCTCGGTGGAGATCCTGACCGCCGACGTCGCGAAGGTGAATCTCGCCGAGCGCACGCTGCAGCTGGCCGACGGGCGAACCCTCACCGGATCGCACTTGGTGATGGCGGCAGGAGCCCAGCCCAACTTCTTCGGGACCCCCGGCGCCGCCGAACACGGCTTCCCGCTCTATTCGGTCGTCGACGCCGAACGACTCCGCCGCCACCTCCAGCGGCTGATCCAAGCGGCGGCGGACTCGCAGGACCCCGTCGAAGGCTCGCTCGACGTGGTCGTGGTGGGAGGCGGCCCGACGGGGGTCGAGACCACTGGGGCGTTGGCCGAGCTGATGAGCGCTCTCAGTCAGACCGGTCACGTCGAGCACCATGGCCAAATCACCATCGTCGACCGTGGGTCCCGCCTGCTCGGGGGATTCTCCGACAAGTCCCACGAGTACGCCCATGCCAAGCTCACCAAGGCCGGCGCCGACGTCAGGCTCGGCAGCGGGGTCACGGCCGTGCACGCCGACCGGGTCGAGCTCGATAGCGGCGACGCCATCGCAACGCGGACCATCGTCTGGGCCGGCGGTGAGTCCGGCGGCGAGGTTGCCCAGACGGCCGGACCCAGCCCCGGACGCGGCGGCCGGATCGACGTGCGGCCAGACCTCACAGTTGACGGCTATCCCGGCGTCTACGCGGTCGGCGACGTAGCCAACGTGCCGGGCGCCGACGGCGAGACGCTGCCCCAGCTGGGGTCGGTCGCCCAGCAATCCGGTCGGTGGGCGGCCGAGAACATCCTGCGGGACCGGAACGGCGAAGACCGCCGGCCGTTCCGCTACAAGGACAAGGGCATCATGGCGATGATTGGCCGCAACGCCGCCGTGGCGGAGGTCGGGCGGCGACGGCACCAGGTCGACGGCCCGGTTGCGTTCGCGGCCTGGCTCGGCGTACACGCGATGCTGCTGAGCGGAGCCCACAGCAAGACCGACGCTTTCTTGAACTGGGCATGGGACTACTTCGACCGCGACCACGCCGCCACCGTCGAGGCCGCGTCGGCGCCGAGGCGGATCGCTTGGGGCGACGCCGACGCCGACGTCCCGCACATCACGGTCGAGGCCCCGGAGTCCGGCAAGAGCACCGAGAGCTCGCCCTGAGGAGGGACACCATGGCCGACCACTACGACGTCATCATCGTCGGCTCGGGAGCAGGTGGTGGCACCCTGGCGCACCGACTCGCGCCGTCCGGCAAGCGCGTGCTGGTCCTGGAGCGCGGCGACTGGCTGCCGCGTGAGGTGGAGAACTGGGACGCGGAGGCCGTGTTCGTCGACAACCGGTATGTCTCCACGGACACGTGGTATGACAGGGACGGCAACTCCTTCCAGCCCCAGGTCCACTACTTCGTGGGCGGCGCGACGAAGTTCTACGGCGCCGCACTGTATCGGCTGCGCGAGCGCGACTTCGAGGAGCTCAAGCACCACGACGGCATCTCGCCGGCCTGGCCGATCGACTACGCCACGCTCGAGCCGTACTACACCCAGGCCGAGCATCTCTACCAGGTGCATGGCGCCCGTGGGGAGGATCCCACCGAACCGCCCGCCTCGGCGGCGTACCCGTACCCTCCGGTCTCGCACGAGCCACGCATCCAGCGACTGTTCGACGACATGGCAAGCCTTGGCCTGCATCCGTTCCACTCACCGTGCGGGATCATGCTCGACGAGGCCGATCCGGCATTCAGTGCGTGCATCCGGTGCGCGACCTGCGACGGATTCGCATGCTTGGTGCATGCCAAGTCTGATGCCGACGTCATCGCCGTACGTCCGGCCCTCCGGCACGACAACGTGACGCTCCTCCGCAACACCGAGGTTCTCCGGCTGGAGACGGACGCGTCGGGGCATTCGGTCGCCGCGGTCGTCGCCGCCGTCGATGGCGCCGAGTCTCGCTTCACCGGTGACCTGGTCGTCGTGTCGGCCGGCGCGGTCAACTCGGCCAAGCTGTTGCTGTCCAGCGCCGGCGACCGACACCCGAACGGTCTGGCCAACGGTTCCGGCCAGGTCGGACGCAACTATGTCTTCCACAACAGTCGCGCATTCCTCGCGATCTCGACGGAGAAGAACGACACGCGCTTCCAGAAGACCCTCGGCATGAACGACTACTACTTCGGCGACGACGACTTCGAGTTTCCGATGGGCAACCTGCAGATGGTCGGCAAGTCGTCGGCGCCTATGTACCGAGGGGAGAAACCCCTCGAGACCCGACTAGCGCCGACGCTCATGCTCGCCGACGTCGCCGAGCGAGCTGTCGACTTCTGGCTCTCCGTCGAAGACCTGCCGGACCCCGACAACCGAGTGACCCTCGACGCCGACGGCAATGTCGTGCTCAGCTACATCCCGAACAACCAGGAGCCGATGGAGCAGCTCTATCACCGGGTCAAGAAGAACCTCAGCCACCTGGGCATGCATCCCCACCACCTGATCCCACGCGACGTGTACATGAAGAACGACATCCCCGTGGCCGGCTGCGCGCATCAAGCCGGGACCGTACGGTTCGGAAGCGACCCGGCGACATCGGTGCTCGACGCCGACTGCAAGGCCCACGAGCTCGACAATCTCTACGTCGTCGACACGAGCTTCTTCCCGAGCATCGGCGCGGTCAATCCGGCGCTCACGGCCATGGCCAACGCCCTCCGGGTCGGCGACCATCTGCTCGCCCGCATGGGTTGAGTCGGCCGATGAGCATCGACGTTCCGTCCGACGGCAGGCTGCCGTCCGGCGACCAGCACGTCATCGCCCACGGCGGCTCGCGGGCTCACGTCACCCAGGTGGGCGCCACACTGCGCGGCTATACCGTCGACGGACGGGACGTGATCGACGGCTTCGGCATCGACGAGCGGGCGCGCGACGGTCGGGGGCAGGTGCTCGCGCCGTGGCCCAACCGCCTCACCGACGGCAGTTACCGATACGGCGGACACGAGTGTCAGGCGCCGCTCAACGAGCCGAGCCGACACGATGCGATCCATGGTCTGGTGCGATGGTCGGACTGGTCGCTCGTCACCCATGCACCGGCGTCTGTGACGCTGGCCTACCCGGTGCGGCCACAGCCCGGGTACGAGTGGCAACTCGACCTCGAGCTCACCTACGAGCTGGACGATTCGGGTCTCACCGCCACGTTCCGGGCGAGTAACGTGGGCACCGAGCGAGCGCCGTTCGGGGTCGGCTTCCATCCGTACCTCGGCCTCGGAGCGACCGCGATTGACGGGCTCGACCTGACGGTGCCTGCGACCACGTACCTCGACCCGAACGGCTCGGGCGAGCAACCGACGACGGTTCCGGTAGCGGCGACTCCCTTGGACTTCGCCCAGCCGCGCAGGATCGGGACCACCCGGCTGGACACCGCCTTCGGCGACCTCGTCCGAGGCGACGACGGCCGTGCGATCGCGGTGCTCAGCGATCCGACCGGCGACCGCTCGGTCCAGCTGTGGATCGACGACGGGTATCGCTATCTGATGGTCTACACCGCGGACCTGGTCAGTGACCCCGGACGACGACGGACGGCGGTCGCGGTCGAACCGATGACGTGTCCACCTGATGCGCTGCGTACCGGAACGGACCTGATCGAGCTCGATCCCGGTCAGTCCTGGCAGTCGAGATGGGGGCTGCGACCGGAGTCGTCGAAAGCCGGGTGAATCCGCGGCCGGTCAGACCCAGGGATCCTCCCAGCCACCGAATGCGGCCGTGAGGTCGTCGGCGGCCTTTGGACCCCACGAGCCTGGGGTGTACGGGTGGACCGGCGGCGGCTTGTCCAGGAGCGGCTGCATGATCCGCCAGGTTTCCTCGACGGAGTCCTGCCGTTTGAACCGATTCGTCTCGCCGACCATGGCCGCGTGTAACAACACCTCGTACGGCGTGGGCCCCTCCCCGCCGGCCTCCGCGAACTCCACGTCGAGATCGACCGCCTGGGGCCCATCAGCATCGGCTCGACGCGCGTCTGCGGTGATCCGAACCCCCGTCGACGGGTCCAGCCGGATGACCAGCTGATCGGGCTTGGGCGCGCGGTCGCCGCCGAAGCCGAAGCCGAGCCGCGGGGGCTTCTTGAACACGAGGCGAAGCTCGGTCTGGGTGGTGGCGAGGCACTTGCCGGCCCGGATGAAGATGGGGACGCCGGACCAGCGCCAGTTGTCGATGTCGAGACGGAGCGCCGCGAACGTCTCGGTGGTCGAGTCGTCGGCGACACCGTCGATGTCGCGATAGCCGTCGTACTGTCCGCGCACATAGTTGCTGGGGTCCGCGTCGGGCATGGCCTTGAAAAGGGCGACCTGGGTGTCCTTGATGATGTCGCGGCGCGAGGGAGCCTCCATCGCGCCCACCGACACGACCTGCATGAGGTGGTTGACGACCACGTCGCGCAGCGCTCCGACGGGATCGTAGAAGTGACCGCGATCCTCGACCCCGAAGCTTTCCGCCATGGTGATCTGCACGCATTCGACGTAGTTGCGATTCCAGACCGGCTCGAGGATGGCGTTGGCGAACCGTATGTAGAGAGCCTCTTCGACGCCCATCTTCCCGAGATAGTGGTCGATCCGAAACAGCTGGGACTCGTCGATGTACTGGTGCAACTCCGCGGCGAGGGCACGAGCCGACTCGAGGTCGTGGCCGAACGGCTTCTCGATGACGACCCGGCCGTTTGCCGTCAGACCGGCTTCGGAGAGTTGTCCGATGACCTTGCCGAACAGGAACGGTGGGATCTCGAGGTAGAAGACCGGAGTCTCCCGTCCCTTGATCGCAGCGGCGACGCGCTGGTAGGTGCCGGCATCGGTGAAGTCGCCACTCACGTACGACAGCCGCTCGGCGAATCGCGCGAACACCGCCTCGTCGAGTTCCTCACCAGTGCCGACGATCGACTCGCGCGCGCGCTCCACGAGTCGCTTGGCGTCCCAGTCGTCGACGGCGACACCGACGACCGGACACGTCAGCAGGCCGCGTGCCTCGAGCCGATAAAGCGACCGAAACGTCATCACCTTCGCCAGGTCCCCCGTGATCCCAAACACCACCAAAACGTCAGCTGGCCGGGCTTCACTACCATTTGTCGTCATCATCAGCCTCGTGCGTCGGTACGGACGTCGGTCACGAAGCCACGATGTCCCACGCCTGTCCTACCCGCGTCGCCCATGCAGGGTGATCTGACCGCAACCGCTTGCTGCGGGTTACGTCGTTTGGCCGGCCCGATCGCTCTGCGAGATGCTGGTTATATGACACAGCGCAATGTTCTGGGTGGGGAGCTGGAGCCGTGTGGCACCGAGCCGGTCACCGGCTTCTTCCGGGATGGCTGCTGCAGCGCCGGCCCGGAGGATCCCGGCAGCCACACCATTTGCGCGGTCGTCACGGCGGAGTTTCTCGACCACCAGCGGGGCATCGGCAACGACCTCTCGACACCAAGACCTGAGTACAGCTTTCTCGGGCTGTCGCCGGGCGACCGCTGGTGCGTGACGGCGCTCAACTGGGCGCGAGCCCACGTCGACGGTGTCGCGGCGCCGGTCGTGCTCGCCTCCACCAATGAGGAAGCGCTGACGGTCGTGCCACTCGCGGCGCTCCAGGAGCACGCGGTCGACATCCCAGCCGATCCGAGTTCGCTCGAGCCCTAGTCCAGGGCTGCCTGAAGGTCCGGCAGAAAGCCCGAGTCACCAACTGGTTGGTTTGCCCGAGGAATACAGCCAGGTCTGGAAGAACGAGTCGAGGTCCTGACCCGAGATCTGCTCTGACAAGGCGGTGAAGTGCTCGGTGGTCGCCGTGCCGTAGCGGTGCTGCGCGGCCCACGTACGCAGGATCTGGAAGAACGGATCGTCGCCGATCTTCTCCCTCAGTGCCTGCAGCGTCATCGCTCCGCGTCGGTAGACGGCGTTGGCGAACATCGTGTCTCGCTGCGGGTCGGCGATCACGGTGTCCCAGAACGGATCGTTCTTCTTGCGGCTGTAGTCGAGCAGGAACGACTCGTGCGCAGTGCGGGTCCCGAGGTGGTCGAGCCACAGGTACTGGGCGAACGAGGCGAAGCCCTCGTTGAGCCAGATGCTGTCCCAGGTCCGCACCGAGACGCTGTCGCCGTACCACTGGTGCGCTTGCTCGTGAGCGATCGTCGAGGTGCTGCGGAAGCCCGAGTAGATCGGACGCGTCTGGGTCTCCAGCGAGAACCCGAGAGGTTGGCCGTTGTAGCGAGCGTCCTCGATCGCGCCGGTCGAGTCGAACGGGTACGGCCCGAAGGTGTCGTTCCAGAGGTCGGTCGCCTCGGCAGTGCTGTCGAAGTAGTAGTCGACCGCGTTGGGGTTGTTGGCGATGATCGCGGGATCGACGGCCACGGTCGAGGGGATGCCACCCGGCGTCTCGCCGGTCCGGATCACCCAGTGGCCGATGTCCGCGGTGGCGAGGTAGTTGGACATCGGGTACGGCTCGTCCCAGACGACGTCGACTGCCCATTGGCGGTTGACTGCGAGACGAGGCGACCGTTGGCGACGACACCCAATCCCTCGGGCACCGTCACCCGGAAGGTCCACGTCGCCTTGTCGCTCGGGTGGTCGTTGAGCGGGCTCCAGGTCGACGTGACGTTGGGCTCGTCGCCCATGAACGCGCCGTCCGGAGTGTGCAGGAATCCGTACGGCGACCCGAACACGATGGGCGAGCCGACGATCGTCTCCGGCACGCCGCCGTATGTCACGGCCACGTTGAAGGTGGCGCCATTGCGGATCCGGTTGCTCGGCGTGATCTGCAGCTCCTGGCCTCCCGGGTGAAGGCGGCGGCTTCATCGTTGACCGTGACCGCGCTGACGTCGAGCTGCTGTAGGTCGAGGTCGAAACGCGAGAGGTCTTGCGTTGCCCTGGCGCGGATCACGTTGACGCCGTCGAGGCGGTCGGTCGCGGGTCGTAGGAGAAGCTCAGGTCGTAGTGGCGGACGTCGTAACCGCCATTGCCTTCCAACGGTAAGTACGGGTCGCCGATCCCGGGCGCTCCTTGATCACCGGAGGGGCTGGCCGAACTGGCCTCGGCGACCGTCGGGACGACGGCGGCGAGTGAAGCGAACGCGGCGCCGGCTGCCAGCGCGCGAGCAGAACGGGACATAGTCATGACGGCGGGCTCCCCGCGGGTGGCATGATGCGGACGAGACATGCCATGGGGCAGGATACGCCTGATTCCGGGGATTCGAATGGCTATCGAACGGCCAAATGCGGCCGTTCGCGGCCTCGACGTCCATGCGGGCCGGGTATCAATCGTCGACGCTGGTCGCTCCTCGACCTGGGAAGGCGGCCGACCCTGTGCCGACGATCGTCCGCCCGGGGGAAGCCGAATCACCGAGATCGACTGGGAGTCACATATGGCCATCGAATCCGCCGCAGAACCGGTCGCCGCCGCCTTGCGGGGCCTCGCCGGTGGGCGCGTCTACCTTCCGGGCGATCCAGCGTATGACGAGGCTCGGATGCCCTGGAATGTCGCTGTCGATCAGCGACCGGCCGCGGTCGCTCTGCCGCAGACGGCAGCCGAGGTCTCGGCACTCGTACGCATCGCCGCCGAGAACGGACTCGTGGTCGCGCCGCAGAGCACCGGCCACAATCCGGGTCCGCTCGCCGCTCGGGGCCTCGACAACGCCGTCATTGTCCGTATGTCGGAGATGAACAAGGTCACGGTCGACCCGGCGCGCCGAAGGGCTCGCGTCGAGGGCGGGGCGATGTGGCTGCCTGCGGTCGAGGCTGCCGCGGAGCACGGCCTCGCGACGCTGCACGGGTCTTCGCCCGACGTAGGCATCGCGGGCTATTCGTTGGGCGGTGGCACGGGTTGGTACGCCCGGCAGCTCGGCTTGGCTTGCAACAGCCTGACCGCGGTCGAGGTGGTCATCGGCGACGGGACCGTCGTTCGCGCGGATGCAAATCACGAGGCGCCGCTGTTCTGGGCTCTCCGCGGCGGCGGCGGAAACTTCGGTGTGGCGACGGCGCTGGAGTTCCAGCTGTACCCGGTCGAGACGACATACGCCGGCATGCTGGTCTGGGACATCGCCGACGCCGAGAAAGTGCTGCGAGCATGGGCCGCGTGGGCTCCTGCGGCGCCGGACGAGGTGACCACGTCGTTCCGCATCCTGAGGCTGCCTCCGCTTCCCGACATCCCGGAGATCGTGCGCGGCCGAAACCTGGTCATGATCGACGGTGCCGTCCTCGGCTCGGACGATCGGGGTCGCGAGCTGCTCGCGGGGTTGCGCGCCGTGCAGCCGGAGATCGACACCTTCGACCGGGTTCCGGCGCGATCGCTCTCCCGCCTGCACATGGACCCCGAGGGCCCGACCCCGGCGGTCTCGTCCGCCAGCATGCTCGACGCGCTGCCGGACGCCGGGGTCGACGCGCTCCTCTCGGCGGTAGGTCCGGAAGCGGAAAGCTCCCTGCTGATCTCCGAGCTGCGCCAGCTTGGAGGCGCCCTGGGTCGCCCCCACGAGGGAGGCGGCGCGCTGTCGAAGCTCGACGCGCAATTCGCCTGCTTCGGTGCGGCCATCGCGGCCACTCCGGAGATGGCGTCGCAGGGCCACGTAGACGCGGCTCGCTTCACCTCAGCGCTGGCGCCGTGGACGAACGACTGCAGCTACCTCAACTTCAGCGAGAACGCGATCGACCCACGGTCGGCGTACTCCGACGAGGTGTGGCTGCAGTTGGCGGGGATCCGATGCGCGGTCGACCCAGACGACGTGTTCTTGGCCAATCACAAGGTGCCCCGGCTCTTCGACGACGGACGGCCGGTCGCCTGAGGCGCCTCGAATGGCCCGGGGCTTTGGCCTCTTGATGGGCCGGGTTCAGCTGACCCAGAATCTGGCTCATGTCGCATCCTGACCCGAATGTGCCGGCCGATCTGACACCGATCCGAATCGGCGACGTTTGGGAGAATCCGGTCACCGGTGAGCGCGCGACGATTCTCGAGCTTCCTTGGACCGATCGGGATGCCCGGGTGCGAGTGGAGACCACACCGGGCGAGCGCTTCGCCCACATGACCGAAACGCTGTTCGGGCTCGCTCGCTCCGATCGCTCGCTGGCGCGGGTATCGCGCAACCTACCCGCAGCTGTCACGCACCGTGCTGGCGCGGCGAGAGTGACAGCCGGCCTACGACACCGAACGCAGCTGAGATTCCGGTAGCAGTGACGGCATCGGGCCGATTTCCCGCAGCGGTGGGGGCTTTGGCCACTGGACGTCAGGGTCCAACGTCCTCACATTGGCGCCATGGCTACTGACGAGAGAATCGCAGCGAGCGCAGAGGGTGGAAAGCCTCGCACGAGGCAATCGTGGGACTGGATCCCCCCGTTGACCGGCATCGCGTTCGTCGTGCTGTCGGTCGCCGGCTTCCTGGTTGTTGGAGAACCGAAGGACGCGAGTCACTCGCCGGAGGAGATCGTCGACTGGTACACGAGCAACACCAACTCGATCCAGGCCGGCGCCTTCATCGTGGCGTTCGCCGCGGTCATGCTGGTCTTCTTCGCGGGCTACCTCCGCAAGATTCTGCATGCGGCCGAGGGCGAGAACGGCGCGTTGTCGCTGATCTCGTTCGCCGGCGCCGTAGTCATTGCTGTTGGTGCGGCACTCGACACGACGATCCTGTTGGCGACGGCCGAACGTGTCGACGACATCTCTCCGGAGTCCGTACAAACGCTACAGGCGTTGGGGGACAACGACTACATCCCGATCGCGGCCGGAACCCTCATCTTCGTGTGGGCAACCGGTGTCTCGATCCTTCGGCACGGAGCGTTGAATCGCTGGTTCGGCTGGGCCTTGATCGTGCTCGGAGTCCTCGCCTTGACCCCGCTCGGCTTGATTGCCTTCCTCGGGACCGGGCTCTGGATCCTGGTCCTCTCCGTCATGCTGCTGCTGCGCGGTGATCCGACCGCACCTTGACCGGTGACGTTTCGGCGGGGTGCGAGGCGGGTCGCTAGCGTGGGTAGTCATGAACCCCGCCGCAGAGATGTCCTCAGCGTTGGAGGGTCCGTCGAGGTGGACTGACTACGCGCTGATCCTGGTGGATGTACAGAACGACTTCTGGTCCGAGGAGATCGCTTCGGAGTCGCCGAGGTTCCCGAGCCGGATCGAGGCGTTGTTGGGCACGTGTCGCGAGCTGGGGATCGAGGTCTTCCATGTCCATGGTGGGTTCCAGGAGGACATGAGCGACTGGATCGCGCGGTACCGGTTGCGGGGCCAGATTCCGTGCGTGGTCGGAACCGAGGGTGCGGAGCCGCTGCCGGTCGCCGTGCCTCGGCCGGGGGAGCGGGTCGTGGTGAAGCAGTCCTTCGACGCCTTCTTAGGCACCGGTCTCGACGAGTTGCTGCGCAGCGCGGGCAAGCGGTTCGTGTTCGTCGCGGGTCTGGTGACCTCGACCTGTGTCCTGCTGACCGCGGCAACGGCGACTCAGCGCGGCTACCTGGTGGCCTTGGTCGAGGACTGCTGTGCGGACCGGCAACGGTTCCACGACTACGTACTGCGCGCCTACCACCCGTTCATGTTCGGGATCACCCGCTCGGACCGGATCAGCCACGACCGGCCGCAGTGGGATGAGCAGCTGGAGCAACTCGTCGGGTGACGGGCGTTCGCCGCGCTCGGGCCTCCATGGTCAGCTGTTGAGGATCTTTGCCTTCTGAGCGGCGAATTCCTCCTCGGTGAGGATGCCCTGATTCTTCAGGTCGGCGAGGTTCTTGAGTTGCTGTGTGACGTCGACCGGGGCGGCCGGCGGAGGCGGGCCGTAGCCGGCCTGCTGGTCGTAGGACTGTTGGCGCTCGGCGGCGACCTGTGCGTCGCGGTCGACGTACCTCGCCGCCTGACGCCGCTGAACCCGGCCGCTCACCGCGGTCGCGGTACCGGCTACGACAGCAGTACGTGCGACTCCTCGTAATAGTCCAGGCATGGTCGTCCTCCTCAGGTAGTCGCCTCGAGAGCATCGAGGGTCGCCATGACGTCCGAAGCGGGAATGCGGGCGCTGGCGACGAGCTCGCCGCCGCTGTTGCGTGCCGCCGCGACGAATGGGATCGCCCAGGTGTTCTCGTAGACGATCAGGGCAGCGACTGTGTTGCGCTCCATCGCGCTGCCGGCATCCCGGATGTCATCATCACCCAGCAGACCCGAACGGGCTCCTGCGAAGGTCCCGAAGCCGCCGCCCAACGCGGGGTCGGTGAGTTCGAGAACATCGACCGACTCGTCTTGGTTCTTACTGATCAGGAGCAAGTCATAGAGCCGCACGGTGCCCCTCTCGACCAGATCCGCGAGAGCCTGCGCGGCCTCGCCGGTCATCCGGTCCCGCGGGAACTCCAGCAGCACGAAGTCGATCGGTCCATGCACGCCCGTAGTTGTCGTGGTCATGTCCCTCCTCCTCTCGGGTACCACACCACTATGGGGCGACGCCGTCGTCGGGTCATCGTCCGTCGCGGGTGACGTGGCGCTGGGTAAAGCCGGTGCAAGTCGGGCGAAACCAGTGGACCGAGTGAGGATCCAACGGCGGATCACGCAACCCCGCGTACCCGGAATTGGCGCCATCGCGCGTCGATGCCTTGCCCGTCGATAGAGCGACTGCGACCGTCTCGGATCGGCAGCATCGTCCAGATCCCGAATCCGAGGCGGACGCGTTCGGGGATGAACGTGCCGGCAGTCTCGTAGATCTTGTGACCGTCGACCCGCCAGGTCGCGGTCGACGTGCTTCGGTCGAGCGTGATCTCGCATTCGCGGAGTGTGGTGAAGTCATCGCCGAAGTCCTCGTACGGCGATTCGACGACGTGATAGAACGGCTCGTCTGCTCCCCACGCGCCTAGCTGCTCGTGTAGTGCCAATACGCGGGTGGACGTGCCGCAGACGGCAAAAACGCGCTTGCTCGACTCGAAGTCGAAAGCGTGGAAGGCGGCCAATGCCCGACGGAAGTCGCCGGGCTCGCCGCCGATGTTGTCGACCGCGAGGTCGACGGCGAAGGTCGCCGGCCGATCCGATGGCAGCTCGAACTGGCGCGTCGAGAAGATGAGGTACTTGGCGCTGTCGGCTGGCTGGAACGTGTCGTGCGCCAGTGAGAGAAGGGGGATCCTCACTCGCACCTCGCCGGCGCCGACGGCCACCTCCGCGTTCGGGTCCAGCGGGATGTGGTCGCCGCCGGTCGGCAGCGGCAGGCGCGCCGGGCTCCAGCGCTCAGCGTCGAGGCCCGGCCCGTTGAGCTCGTCGTACGTGACGAAACCGTCGCCGCCGGCGGCTGTTTGTGTCGTGGGCGTCACGGCAGCTGGCCCGGATCCGATGGTGTGCGATGTGTGGTCATGCTTCGTCTCCTCCTAGTTTACGATCCCCGAGGGAAGACGTCTGGCCGCACGGAAACGTGACATCTCACTGAGCGCGTGTGATGAGTGCTGGCGTGACGTCGCGGCGGGCGGTGGGCTCACCCGATAGGGGTGAGGCAGCGTCGGGCCAGTCGTCGCAGTCTGGTGCGTGGCGGATCGGCGACGCTCGGCTGCCGAGCGCAACCCTGCGGCAGGGAGCACCCATGGGGAATGTGATCGGCGACCTCTTGCCACTGGCGGTCGGTGTGGCGATCTCACCGATTCCGATCATCGCGACGATCCTGATGTTGTTGGCGCCGAGGGCGGGGTCGACAAGCTCTGGCTTCCTGCTCGGATGGACGGTCGGCATCGTCGTCGCCATCACGGTCTTCACGGTGATCGCGTCGTCAGCGGGGCTCTCGACATCCGACGGTCCCTCGGAGACGGCCTCGTGGGTGAAGATCGTTCTGGGTGTGGCGCTGTTGCCGCTCGCCGGGCGACAGTGGCGGGCCCGACCTCGATCGGACGCGGCGGTCCAGCTGCCGAAGTGGATGACCGCGATCGACACGATCACGTTCGGCAAGGCGGTCGGGTTGGGCTTCGCGCTGGCGGCGGTGAACCCCAAGAACCTGCTGATGTGCGTCGCCGCCGGTGCCACGATCGGTGCCGGCGATCTCACAGTGGGGGAGTCGGTGGTGTCGGTCGCCGTGTTCACCGTCATCGCGGCCTGCACGGTGGCGGTCCCGGTCGTCGCGTACGCGCTCGCGAAGGAACGCATGGAGCGACCGCTGGGCGAGCTGAAGTCGTGGCTGGAAGCCAACAACGCCACCGTGATGTCTGTCATGCTCCTGGTCATCGGCGTCGCTTTGATCGGCAAGGGCATCGGCGGACTGTGACCCCACGACCTTGGCCGCTCGCCCCACGTGCCAGGGACACGAGCTGCGCTGGGCGCGGGACGACGCCTTCACCGGATGCCTTCCGGGGTGAGTGAGCGGCGCAGGCTCAACCACTCTGCGGACGGCCAACCAGCTCGATTGCGGCCGTGACGATGTCGTCCTCGCCGAGGAGCACGACCTCGGCTGCCGGGCCGAGCGGGATGAAGCTGTCTGCGCTGTTGATCCGTGCCAGCCGGCCGTCGTAGCCGATGTCTACGTAGGCCGCGACGATCGCCTCCGAGACTCCGCCGCTGTGCCGGGTCTCGTCGACCACGAGGATCGCATCGAAGTCGCGCGCGAGCTCCGAGAGCGCGTCGAACGGCAGGGGCGCCAGCCATCGAAGGTCGGCGACCGAGGTGTGGACGCCGCGCTGAGCGAGTGTGTGGGCGGCACGGAGGCTGAGGTGGACCCCGTTGCCGAAGGTGACGAGGAGGATGTCCTGACCGTTGCCGTGTCGTCCGACCGCGCCGAGAGGTAGGGCTGCGGTGTCGGCGTCAGGAGCGACGTAGGGGGCTGTCCACAGTCCGTCGCCCTCCCCGAGGAGATCGCGCGTGTGATATCGAGCGATCGGTTCGAGATAGACGCACACGCGACCGTCGTGCTTGGCCAGGGAGAAGCAGGTCCGCAGTAGTCCGGGCGCATCCGCGGCGTGGCTCGGAACGGCGAGTACGAGGCCGGGGATGTCACGCAGCGCGGCAACCGAGTTGTCGTTGTGGAAATGCCCTCCGAAGCCGCGCTGATATGGGAGACCGGCAATCCGTACGACCATGCCGTTGTCGTATTGCCCGTTCGAGAAGAAGCGCAGCGTCGCCGCCTCGCCACGAAGCTGGTCCTCGGCGTTGTGGAGGTAGGCCAGGTACTGAATCTCGGGCACCGGCAGATATCCGGCCAGCGCCGACCCGAGAGCGACTCCGAGGATCGTCTGCTCATCCAACAGGGTGTCGAACACGCGATGTCCTCCGAAGCGTTTGTGGAGGCCTCGGGTGACTCCGTAGACACCGCCCTTGGCGGCCACGTCCTCACCGAAGACGAGCGCATCGGGGCAGGCGGCCATGAGGTCGACCAGCGACGTGTCGATGGCTTGCGCGAGCGTCATCGGCGGCTCGTTCTCCGGCAGCCGGGAGCTCCACATGGTCTCCCGAGCCTCGCTCGAGCCGGGATCGATGGACGGGATGGCTGGCGGCAGCGTGAGGGGAGCCATCACCGCGTCTTTGCTGTCGAGTGGCCTTTCGTCGAGTACTCGCTTGGCCTCGTCCATGACCTTCTGACGAATGGCCTCATAGCGATCCAACACGTCGGTCGGCGACAGCTCTCCCGCGTCGATCAGGGCCAGTGCGGTCGCCAGAACCGGATCGCGGTCGTAGTCGGCGACGATCTCGGTCTGCGTCCGGTAGGCGATCTCGGCGTCGGACCCGGCGTGGCCCATGAACCGCACCGTCTTGAGATGGAGTACGCCGGCCCGGCGGGTCGACCGGACGGTGTCGAGAGCCTCCTCGGTGATGTGCATGAGATGCCATGGGTCGGTGCCGTCGTCGTACCAGTAGGGGAGCCCGGACAGAGCCCGAAGCGAGGCCGCCGGCCAGTCGGTCGGCGATCTCGTGCTGATGCCGATGCCGTTGTCTTCGCAAATGAACAGAATCGGACTGCCGATGTTTCGATGGGCGAGGTACGCCGCCGCGTTGAGGGCGCCGGTCGCAGTGGAGTGGTTGGCCGACGCATCGCCGAAGCTGCAGAGGACGACGGCGTCGGTCGGCCACGGACATTGCTGACCATCGGCGCGCACATGATCCAGTGCGAAGGCGAGGCCGACGGCGCGGGGCAGGTGCGAGGCGATGGTCGATGTCTGGGGGATGATGTGGAGCGCCGGGTGGCCGAACACCTTGTGGCGGCCACCCGATATCGGGTCGCTCCGCGCCGACGTCAGACTCAGCAGGACATCGCGGATCGCGTTTGAGGCCCCGCTGACCGAGGCCCGGGCGGCGTAGAAACCTCCCGAGCGGTAATGAAGCAACGCGGGGTCGTCGACCCTGGAGAGCAGGCCGACCGCGGCGTTGCCCTCGTGGCCCGCCGATCCGATCGTGTAATAACCCTTCCCCTGCCGCTGCAACCTGCGTGCGGCGAAGTCCAGGTGCCTGCTCTGCAGCTGGACGTCGAGGAGTGCGCGGAGTGTCGACGCATCTTCGGACTGTCGGTGTCGGTCCGCCCCATCGCTTGATCGGACTGCGTGGCGCCGGATGCGCTGGACGAAGTGTTCGTCGACGTCTTCCAACGAAGCCTCCGGTCGTCCGCAGCCGAGTCCACCAGCGAGCGTACGGCCCGTGCGCACGAGCGGGCCCAGGGCAGCGCCGGCATCGATCCGCCAGGTGGAGGGGAGGGGCGGATTGATTGATGCCAAACATCTTGGTATTTGGCGCGTTTTCTTTCCTAAGCAACAAAGGCTAGTTGATTGACAAAGCTGTCGCTTTAGCGCCTTCTCAGGTGGCACCAATACGGTATGTCACGTAGCTGTTACATAAAGTACACAGGTACCAACGCGGCCCGGGAGCCCACCTCACCAGGGGATTCGGTGAGGTGGCAGCCGTGCAGACCGCGCATATCGAACATTCTTTGCTCATATCAGTCCGATTTATTACGATCGTTCCATCAGGCTATACAACGTCCAGCTAGTGAAATATCTTGGAGCGCGGGTTACGACTCGAGGTCGATGCTGGGGCCGATCACCTCCCGCACGGTTTGGGGAACGATGTCAAACAAGCCCGCCCGACATGGACGAGCACGGCCCGGACGGTCGTTTGCTGTATCCGCATGGCCGCTTCGGCGCAAGGTCGCGCTTGCCCTCATGATTCCGCTGCTCCTGGCCGCGACGTTCGGTGCGCTGCGAGTCCGCAATGACCTGATCGAGTCGGCGGATGCCTCGTCGAGCGCCAAGCAGGTCACCGTGCTTCGTCCGGCCGTGGACTACCTCACGGCAGCCGAGCGTGCCCTGGTCGCGGTTTCTGGCGCCACCGCAAACGGTCGAGCCGACCTCGAGTCGGCCGTGCAGGATCTCAGGGCCGCCGCCGACGACCTCGAGAACACCCGGGACAGCGCCGACCTGACCGCGGAGCAGCGCTATCAGGTCGATGTCGTGTTGGACCTGAGCCGTGTGTTGCGCGAAGGGGACATCGACCAGCTGACCCTCGGCACCTGGCAGGCACAGCTCCGGCAGCTCCAATCCGGAGTGACTCAGCTGATCACCACCATCGTCAACGCTCAGCTCGATCCCGAGCCCCGCCTGGAGCAGCTTGCCCAGGCGCTCAGCGGGCGGTTCTCGCTGGCCATGCAGCAGTCGGTCTTTGCCGCCGTCCAATCGGGCGCGACCGGCCCGCTCGTCCTCTACAGCGAGCTTGGTGCAGAGAGCACCGCGATCGACCGCCTGGCCAGTGCGGTGGGCGACTCCGAGCCGTCGATCGCCGCCCTGCGAACGGCGAACTCTCTGCGCACTTCCGACGTTGCTACGAACCAGGAGGTCCTCGGCAACCTCGGCGCTTATGCCGAGTACGACGACCTCACGACGAAGTTCCTGGACGATATCGACCAGCAGCTGGACACCAACGCCAGCGATGCTCGACAGCGTGCCTTGGTCAACGGCGGTATCACGCTGGCCGCGCTGTTGGCAGCCATTCTTCTGGCGCTGGTGGTCTCTCGCCTGCTGCTCAACCCGATTCGCAAGGTCCGTGAGGGCACCTTGGCCGTGGCCAACGAGCAGCTTCCCGAAGCGGTGGCAAAGATCCGAGCCGGTGGCGACCCAGGTCCCATCGAGCCGATCGACGTCACGACACACGAGGAGATCGGCACGATGGCGCGGGCCGTCGACGACCTGCACCGACAGGCCGTGCTGCTGGCCTCACGTGAGGCGGGCCTCCGCGCTCAGGTCAGTGACATGTTCGTGACCCTGTCGCGTCGCCACAACTCTCTGATCAACCAGCAGCTCGACCTCATCGAGACGCTCGAGAAGGACGAGGAGGATTCCCGCCGACTCGAGAGCCTCTTCCTGCTGGATCACTTGGCGGCTCGAATGCGGCGTACATCCGAAAGCCTGCTGGTCCTCGCCGAAGCTCCAGCTACGCGGGCAGCGGCCAACGAGGAGCTCACTGTGAGCGCCGCGCTGCAGGCGGCGACCGCTGCGGTTCAGCACTACCAGCGGGTCCGGATCGGTCGGGCCGACAACTCGCGCATCAGCGATGCTGCGGCGGCCGACGTCGTACACCTGCTCACCGAGCTCGTCGACAACGCATTGGCGTACTCATCTCCTGCGTCGAGCGTTTCCCTCGAATCCGTCGCGACGGGCGAAGGCGTAGTGATCGAGATCGCGGACGCGGGCCTCGGTATCTCCTCCGGTTCCTTGGCGGAGCTCAACGAGATCCTGCACTCCGGTGGTGAGGTCACCCCTGACACCGCTCGTCGGATGGGCATCCTCGTGGTGAGCCGACTCGCCCAACGACACGGCATCAGGGCGTCGTTGCAGGCCAATCAGCAAGGCGGCATCACTGCCAGGGTGGTTTTGCCGACCTCCGTCATCGAGAAGAGGCGACCTGTCGACACTGGCCCGCGAATGGACGGGGCGCCGAGCCTGAACCGCGTACTTCCTGAGCAGAGGCACGCGGCCACCGCGCCCGACGAGCTCGGATTCGACAGCCGGATCGAGCAGGTGCTGGACCTACCTCCACTCCCGCCCGTCCAAGATCCTCCCCGACCTGGGCCGGCGCTTCCCGTGCCGACGGCTGGGCAGGCTGCGGAGAGTGACCTACCGTGGACAGGTGGCGTCGAGGGTGGTGACACACCGATCTTCCAGGAAATGAGCTCTGCATGGCTCAGTGCAGACCAGGATGTCCCCTGGATCTCGACCGAGGTCGAGGTGGGCTGGGATCGGGCGGACGAGGTGGCCACGGCTCTCGCGGAAACCCAGGTCAGCGCAAGCGGTCTCCCGCTGCGGCGACCCGGCAACCGCCTTGTGCCCGGCAGCGTCACCAAGGCCACGCCCGCGAGGACACGAGACCCCGAGGCAGTCCGTGCTCGACTGGCAGCGCATGCTGAAGGAGTGGCTCGCGGTCGCTCCGCAGCCGCCGGACCTGATCAGTCTTCGACGGAAGTGGGCCCTTCATGACCGAGTACGACGCTCGTGGCGCCGCTCAGTCGACCGTTGAGAGAGACCTCGACTGGTTGGCGACGAGGTTCGTCAGCGAGGTGCCAGACGCGGCCCACGCGATTCTGGTGTCATCCGACGGTCTGCTCATGGCCGCCAGCGCGAGCATTCCGGGCGAGCGCGGCGAGCAACTCGCTGCGGTCTCGTCCGGACTGGCCAGCCTGGCGGTCGGTGCCGCCCATCTCCTCGGCGGTGGCGGGGTCCTGCAGACCGTGGTCGAGATGGAGAACGGCTACCTGATGTTGATGAGCGTGGGCGACGGCTCGAGTCTCGCGGTCCTCACCCAGGCGTCCGCCGACATCGGCCAGATCGGCTACGAGATGGCCCTGATGGTCGACCGCGTCGGGAAGGTCGTGCAGGCCCAACCGCGCGGAGCGTCGACCGAGGGTGATGCGTGATGGTGAGCGGCCGTGGCGCCGGTTGACCCCGCCGAGATAGGCCGAGAGGGTTCGCACCTGGCGCGATTCGTGCGCTCGTACACCCTCACCGCTGGTCGTACCCAGGCAACGGTCCATCTCCCGTTGGAGGCGACGCTGCGGCGGCTGGCGTTCGACACCGACAACGACCTGACGTCGGGAACACGCCAGGTTCTCGAGACGTGCGACCGCCGGTCGGTGGCCGAGGTCGCATCGTTGATCTCGATCCCGATCGGAGTGGTCCGCGTCCTCCTGAGCGACCTGGTTGACCAAGGCTTCATTCAGGTGCAAGAAACCCTCACCGACAGCTCGCCGGTTGACGATCGGATCGCGCTCATTGAAAGGACCCTCAGTGCACTCCGCACCTACTAGCGCCTCGCGGCGGGCTGCGTCGACGAAGATCGTCATCGCGGGTGGCTTCGGGGTCGGCAAGACGACCTTCGTGGGCGCTGTGTCGGAGATCATGCCGTTGCGGACCGAGGCCTTGATGACCACCGAGTCCGAAGGCGTCGACGACATCAGCGCCGTCACGACCAAGACGACCACGACGGTCGCGATGGACTTCGGTCGCTTGACCTTGGCCGATGACCTGATTCTCTATCTGTTCGGAACGCCCGGGCAGCGACGGTTCTGGTTCATGTGGGATGACCTGTGTCAGGGCGCGATCGGAGCGATCCTCTTGGTCGATACCGCCAGGCTCGAAGACTCGTTCTCGCCGCTCGACTACTTCGAATCCAAGGGCTTGCCCTTCATCGTGGCGGTCAACCTGTTCGACAGCGCCAGGCGATACCAGCTCGAGGAGGTGTCGACCGCGTTGGCCCTTTCGGCCGACGTACCGATCATCGAGATCGACGCGCGGGACCGGGAGTCGACCAAACAAGCGCTGGTGCGCGTCACCGAGTACGCCCTGCGGCGGCTCACCGAGTCCGTGTCGGCGAAGGGCCACTGACGTGATCCCATTCCCAGGTCGGAGTCGGCGATCGGGCGCTAAGCGTCCGGTACGGCTCTGCGCAGCGGCCGTTGTCGTCGTCGCGGTGGCGAGCTGTGGCTCGAGCGACGACACCAAGACGCTGAGCCCGGACCCGTCCTTCGTCGAGGAGGGCGCTCTGACGGTGTGTACGAGCCCCCCGTACGAGCCCTTCGAGTTTGAGAAAAACGGCGAGACGGTTGGCTTCGACATCGACTTGGCCGACGCGGTGGCGAAGGAGCTCGGGCTCGAGACCGTGATAGTCAACGCCGACTTCAAGGCCGTCTCGTCCGGAAAGGTGCTCAACGACGGCCAGTGCGATGTCGCGGCCGCCGCCCTCACGATTACCGGGGAGCGGGCGCGTGTCCTCGACTTCTCCAGCCCGTACTTCAACGCGACCCAGGCCATGGTCGTGCGGAGCGACTCAGGCATCGGCTCGCTCGACGACCTCCGTAACGGGACGATCGGCGTCCAGACGGGCACGACGGGCGAGCTCTACGTCACCGACAACGCCCCCCGCGGCACCGAGATCGTCCCGTACAAGCTCGCCTCTGACGTCGATGCCGCGCTCGATGACGGCGAGGTGGACGCGGCGGTCTATGACCGCACGGTGGTGAGCGACGTCCTCACCAATTACCCGGACTTCGAGCTCGCGGATGAGTTTGACACCGGCGAGCAGTACGGCATGGCCGTCAAGAAGAACAGCAACGTCGACCTGCTTCGGATCATCAACGACGTGCTGGCAAATCTCCAGGCCGGCGAGGGCTACAACGCGATCTACGCAAGATGGATCGGCGGAACTCCAGAGGGCCAGTGACGCCTTGGCCGGCGCGTGGCAAGCACGCGCCGGCAGACGATGCTCCTCGGGCTGTTGTCAGTCGGCGAGCCTTCGGGTGAGTGTCGGGATCACGATGGCAGCTGCGGTCAGGTGGGCCACGACCAGGCATGCGGATGACGCCAGGTCCAGGCCGATGAGGAAGGGCGGCACGAGCGAGATCGCTGTCAGGGTCAGCGCCGTTCGCAGGAACGTGGTGGCGGGTCGCTTGGCCCAGCGGCGGATGCCGGCGGCGACGGCGAGACCGATGAGCGAGAAGGTGAGGGTGAGCTGGGCGAATGCAAACAGGGGGATTTCCTCGCCGGAGGAGTCCGCGAAGTCGACGCCGGCGGCCTTGCCGATCACGGCGACGAGCGTCGTGGCCACGGCGGCGGTGACTGCGGCGACCAGTCCGGTGGCGACGAGACCGTGCCGACGCAGTGGCGCGGCGGTGGCGACGGGAGACTGGGTTGGCGTGGTGGTCATGTCGGTCCTCTCGTAGCGGACAGTGCGGTTAAACCGCCTCGGTGTCTTGCAGACACTGTTTCCAACAGATACTGTATCCGTCATCCACAGTTGTCAAGACCTAAGTTGCCGAGGAAGCAGATGGCAGAGCAGACACACGATGATCAGCTCAACGAGACAGCGGAGCTGCTTTGGGGCATGCGGGCCGCACCTACCCGCGGTCCCAAAGCGACCCTCAACGTCGACAAGATCGCAGCCGCGGCTGTCGGCGTGGCCGACGCCGAAGGGATCGACAACGTCTCGATGCAGCGAGTCGCGGAGAGTCTGCACTTCACCAAGATGTCCCTCTACCGCCACGTCAGCGGAAAGGCCGATCTGATCGCCGTGATGATCGAGCTCGCGGTCGGAGAGCCGCCGGACCTTCGCCGGGTCAGGGGCGGGTGGCGGCGGCGACTCGAACGGTGGGTTCGGTCGATGTCAGCCACCTGGGAGGAGCATCCCTGGCTGCCCGGGGTGACGGTTGGTGATCGGGTGATGGGCCCGAGGGAGATGGGCTGGACCGAGTCCGCGGTCGCCGCTCTCGGCGATACTCCGCTGACGCCGACCGAGCGGATGGACGTCGTCACCCTCTTGAGTGGGCACATCCGCAATACCCAGGCGCTGGACGTGGCCGGCACCCAGCCGTGGCATGACCGGAGTCATATCGACTTGGTCCGCGAACACCCCGATCGATTCCCAGCGTTGGTCGACTACTCGGCCCGGCAGACTCGAACGCCGCAACAGAATCGCGACTTCGGCCTCCGGTGCGTGCTCGACGGTGTCGAGAAGGTGATCGACGCCAGGCTCACGACTCGGGACGGCGGCGACGACTACGCCGGGCCCTTGACGCAGTATCGGAGATAGACGACCCCGTTGCCGAAGCGATGCTCGTCGAGCAGCTCCAGGTCGACACGCACGTCGTCGGGGAAGAACGGGTTGCCGCCACCGACGATCGCCGGTCCGACGATCAGCTGGTATTCGTCCACCAGTCCGGCCCGGATCGCCTGTGCCGCCAGGTGGGGTCCGTCGACGGTGAGGTCGAGGTCCGACTCGACCTTCAGCCTCCGCACCGCGTCAGGGTCGAAGGTTCGCTCGACCCGGGTCCGCTCGCTCGCGACCTCGCCGAGCGTCGTCGAGTAGACGATCTTATCGGCCGCCTGCCAGATGCGGGCATAGTCGAGGATGAACGATGGCTGGTCGGGCACTTCGTGCGCGGTCTCCCAGTAGACCATCGTCTCGTACATCCGGCGGCCGTAGAGGTAGGTGCCGATCGATCGCGAGAGCTCGCTGACGAAATCGTGCGACTCCGCATCCGGGGCGCCCCAGCCGAACTCGCCGTCCGGGTCGCTCACGTAGCCGTCGACCGACGTGATCATCGAATAGATCAGCTTGCCCATGGCGATCTCCTCATCCGCGGCGTCCAACATCATGGCCGGTCGCCTCAAGCTCGCCGACGGCCTGCCCGAACAGCCGGGTATGCAGGGCCACGTCGTCGGCGCTGGTCGACGGGCACATCAACGCCATGTTGTGGAACGGCGTGATGAGCACGCCGCGGTTGGCCAGGTAGAGGTGGAGGTATTCGTCGATCTCCTCGTCTGCCGCCGCCGCGGAGTCGCTGCCGGTGCGAGGAGCGGGGGACGCGAAGCGGTATTCGGAGCGGGCGCCGAGCTGGCTGACCGACCAGGCGACACCGGTCCTGTCGATGGTCTGCTGCACCCCCTCGGTGAACTCGGTCGCCAGCCGCACCATGTCGGTGAAAGCGTCGTCGGTGAGGACGTGTTCGAGCGTGGCGCGCATCCCCGCGACCGACAGAGCGTTGCCGGCGAGCGTCCCGCCGATGCCCCCGACGTCGATGAGGTCTGCCTCGGGATGCGCCTCGACCGTCTGAGCGACAGCATTGCTGAGACCGTACGCCCCGCTCGGGATGCCGCCGCCGATGCTCTTGCCGACCACGACGACGTCAGGCTCGAGTCCATCGAGTCGCGTGACGCCGCCGGGGCCTGCTGAGAACGTGTGCGTCTCGTCGATCATGAGAAGCGCGCCGTACCGTGTCGCGAGATCCCGCAGCCCGGCCAGAAACCCCGGCTCCGGAAGCACGATCCCGATGTTGGTGAGAGCCGGCTCGGTGAGAATGGCCGCCACGTCGCCGTGCGCCAGCTGGGACTCGACGTCGGCGAGGTCGTTGAACTCGGCGACGCGCGAGGTCTCGGACACCGGCACCGGCGCGCCGACGAGACCTGGCCGGGCGACCGCCTCGCCACCGGGCCCGCCGATGGCGAACGCTTCGTCCACCGAGCCGTGGTAGCAATACGCGAAGGTGAGGATCTTGGGTCGGTCCGTCACCAGTCGTGCCAGGCGGATCGCCCACCGGTTCGCGTCCGTCGCGGTGAGCGTGAACGACCACAGCGGGAGCCCGAACCGTCGGCTGAGCTCGGCACCGACCCATTCGGCATCGGCCGTCGGCAGCATCGTCGTGATGCCGCCCTGGGCATCGACCCGCTCGCGGACCGCCGCCACCGTGGCCGCCGGACTATGGCCTGCCATCGCCCCGGTGTCGCCGAGGGCGAAGTCGACGTATTCGTTGCCGTCCACGTCGATGACCCGATTGCCGTTCGCGTCGTCCATGTAGATCGGGAATCCGCCGCTCCACATCGCCATCCAGGTCATGGGCACGCGTCCGAACAGGTGTTCAGCCTCGTTGAACAGACGTCTCGAGGTCGGGTGGTCGGCGGCGTAGGTAGCCCGCTCGCGTTCGATGAGCGTGGCAAGGCGCGCCCGGTCGATGCTTCCCATGCCAGGACTCTCCGGTGTCGCCGCGCTGACGTCAATACGCGACGGCGGCGACGCCTTGACGCGGTGGCGTGGCTCAGGACCTCTCGGGCGTCATCGCCGTGGCGGATTCGTCGGGGGAGATGCCGTTTGCCGCTTCCGGGATCCGCCGTCCTAGCGCACGTGCCATCACGCAGACGCTGAGGCATCCGGCGACCATGAGGCCGATGTAGGCCACGGCGAGGTCATGGTCGAGCAGGAAGCCCGCGACAATCGGTCCGGCGATCGCCCCACCTTGAAACGCGCCGGCGCTGATCGCGTTGTAGCGGCCACGGGTGTGGTCGGCGGCGAGGTCGTTGCTGATCGCCGGGATCGTCGGCTGCATCAACGTCTCACCGAAGGCGAAAACCCCCATGAACACGAGTATCCCGGCGGCGGCTGCCATCGTGGCGGGGACGAGTCCGGCGGCGCCCAACAGCAGCCACGAGAACGCCCAGATGACGCCCATGAGGGCCATCACCCGAGTGCGGCGGTGGCCTCGGATGCGCGACAACACGAGGAACTGCAGCAGCACGATCACGGCGGTGTTGACCGCGAACGCGATGCCGATCGTGCGGGTCGACACCTCGGCGACCTGGCGGGCGTAGCCGGGAAAGCCGGCCTCGTGCTGGCCGTAACCAACGAAAACGCCGACGAACGTGAGCGCGGTCAGCCAGCGCACTGCGGGCTCGCGGAGGATCTCGCGATAGGTGCCGCCGGTGGCGTCGGCGGGGCGCTCGGCCCGGCCGTGCAGGTTGCGTAGCGGACCCAACAGCAGCGACATGGGAACGAGAGCGCTCACGGCATCGAGGAGGTAGATCGCGGTGAAGGTGCTGGGCTCGGTGACGTCGACGTAGAGGCCGCCGACGATTCCGCCGACGCCGATGCCGAGGTTGACCAAGGCGAAGTTGACGCCGAAGTAGGTCTGCCGGAGATCGCCGCTGACCACCGCCGCGATCAACGAGTTGAACGCCGGCCACGAAATGCCGAAGTTGACGCCGATCAGGACCATCGCGACGGCGGCGACGGCGGGGGAGGTGGCGAAGGCGAGCAGGACGTTGCCGACGATCATCGAGGCGAGACCGCCGAGCAGCAGGGCGCGGGCGCCGTAGCGGTCGGTCAGTGAGCCTCCCGGACCGGTCGCCGCGAAGCCCGACATCGCGATCAGGCCCATCAGGACCCCGGAGAGCCCGAGGTCGAAGCCGCGTACCTCGTGCAGGTAGATGATCGTGAAGGGCAGGGTGAGACCCCGCCCGAGGGTCTGGATGGCGACTGTCGACAGCAGCCAGCGTCCCTCCGTGGGCAGGGCCGCCGAGAACGATCTGATCCCGGTCACGGCACCATCCTCGGCGACAGCACTGACAGTGTGCGAGCGAGTTTCGGCATGCTGGCAACCTCACCGACGTCCGAAGCGTCTGGACGATTGACGGCTCTCATCGCGCGTGCGATCCTCGCCGATTAGGGGCCGCAGGTGGCCGGGGTGGGCCTGGCGCCGGGAGTGATGAGGTAGGGGGAGCAGGCATGCGATCACATGGTTCCGAGAGTTTCTACGTCCTCGGCGAAGGGTTGCTCGGCGAGACAGTTGGGGGGCGCCAATCCCGGCTGGTCGACGCCGGCGCCGAAGCGCCGCCGTTTCGGTTCTCGCGGATGGGGCCGAGCGGGACCGACCGCCAACTCACCGAAGCGGTCCGCAAGCGGGTCGCCGACGAGATGACGGCGGGTGGCGGCGGAGCATCGCGGATCCCGGCCGGCTACACCTACCTCGGGCAGTTCCTCGACCACGACCTCACCTTCGACAAGACCGACGTCACGTTCGGCGACCACGTCGCTCCCAGCGAACTCCTGTTGGCTCGTTCGCCGAGACTCGATCTCGACTCGTTGTACGGAGCGGGTCCGCAGGACGCTGCGTCGGAGCGGTTCTACGCGGCGGACGGCATCCACCTCAAGATGGGGCGAACGGTCGCGGTCGGAGACGACGCCGCGATGGATGGCTTCGATCTGCCCCGTGGCGCGGGCTCGACGACGGCTCAGAAGCGCAGGGCGATCATTCCCGATCCCAGGAACGACGAAAATCTGGCGGTCGCCCAGACTCACCTGGCGTTCGTTCGCTTCCACAACCGCGTCGTCGACACCCTGCCGGCATCGGTCCCAGAGTCGCTGCGCTTTGCGAAGGCGCGCGAGATCGTGACGAAGCACTACCAGTGGATGATCCGATCCGACTACCTGCACCGGATCTGCGCGGCGGGGGTTGTCAACGACGTCTTCAAGAACGGGCGCAAGGCGTTCGAGCCCGATCCGCCGGCGACGGCCGTACCGACGATGCCGATCGAGTTCGCGGTCGGCGCATTTCGGCTCGGGCACTCGATGGTCCGCGATGCGTACAACTGGAACGCTCGGTTCGACGACGGCTCCGGCACCCTTGACCTGCTCTTCGAGTTCACGGCGACGAGCGGGCAGCTCGGCGGCAGCCCGCGACTGCCGAGCAACTGGATCGCCGATTTCCGCCGTCTCTACGACTTCGGCGAGGCCGACCGGCCCGGCCTCGTGGTCCCCGCGGACAAGTTCAATCGGGCGATGCGGATCGACACCCGCCTCGCGGACCCGTTGCGTACGATTCCCAGCTTTCCTCGCAACGAGGCCAACCTCGCGTTTCGCAACCTGACCCGGGCGAGGATGGTGCGGTTGGCCACGGGTCAGCAGATGGCCACGTTCCTCAAAGGCAAGGGCGTGACGCTGACCAAGCTCACCAAGGCGCAGATCCGAGACGGCAACAAGGGAGCAACCCTGGACGGGTTCACTCAGGGCCAGCGGGAAGCGTTCCTCCAGAACACACCGTTGTGGTTCTACGTCCTGCGCGAGGCCGAGCTCAACAGAGGCCGACTCAACGGCGTCGGCGCCCGCATCGTCGCGGAGACCTTTCACCGCGCGATCGAGGGGAGCAAGATCTCGATCTTCACGGACCCGACCTGGCGTCCGACGCTCGGGCCTGACAGCACGACCTTCCGCATGGTCGACCTGCTGCTCTTCGCGTTCCAAGGAAAGAAGTCACTCTTAGCTCCGCTCGGATAGCGGACAACGCCGCGGGCGATGCGCGGAGTGCGACACAAGGGACCTATTCCGCGATGGGGCGCTTGCCTTGTGAGTTTCGAGCGGCGATGGGTACGTGGAAGCTCACAGAGGGAGGAACCCCTGATGAGTACTGAAGTTTTGGTAGCGATCATCGTGTTGGCAGTTGTCGTCATCGTCCTACTGGCGGTCGCCGCCGCACGACTCCGGAAGGGCAATCGCGCCCGGCGCCATGACAAGGCCGTCGAATACCGCCGCGAGGCCGAGGTCCATGCCGCACGCGCTGAGCGCCGCGAGGCCGAGATCGCCGAACGGGAGGCGCGGGCCGACCGCGAGCGGGCCGTGGCGCGTGAGCATGCCGCCCGTGTCGAGACTGACCGGCGCGCGGCCGCGGAGCGCTACGAACACGCCGACCGACTCGAGCCCGATGACGAGGCGGAAGGCAAGCACCCCCAGCGCTGACGCGGAGTTCACTGGCATTCCCGGGCTGAGCCGCTGCCCGCGTACCACCGAGCCTGGTTTACTCGGGTACGCGGGAGGAGTGCGATGACATCCCATGACCGGCATGCTCGATGGGCGCGACCATCGAATGTCCTCGGCTGGTGTGCGACTGCCGGCTGGGAGGCGCATCAGTACGCTCGGCGACGGCGGACCCGATCGCTGCGGCTGACCGCGGCGGAGCGCGACGCATGTGCGGACGAGCTGGCAGAACAGTACGCGCTCGGGCGGATCGAGAAGGACGAGCTGGATCGTCGGATCGATCTGCTCCATCAATCCGAAACGCACGGTGAGGTCGGACCGGTTTTCGCAGGTCTTCCGTCGCTGCCGCTCGACAGGCCGCCCAGTCGGCCGGGTCGATGGCGCTGGCTCGTGTTCGCGATCGCCGTGTGGCTGGCAATTCCGTTCGTCCTGATCGGCCTGGTCTTCGTTGCGGCAGGGCGCGGGATCGCCGCCGTGGTCTTCGTCATCGCGGCTGTCGTGTGGGTGCTCTTCTGGTGGCGATGGGCGTCGGTTTATCGGGCCGGGAAGCCACCCGGCTGACTCTTGTACGACCCCGCTTTGACGGACTACGCTCCGTCTGAGGGATGGCTATGAAATACACATTTGGACTCATTTCGAAAATCGGAGCGTTGGTCGTCGCCGTCCTCGTCCTGTTCACGGGACCGCAGGCACAGGCCGCCGGCGCGTGCGGATCGACGGCTCTCGCGCACCGAGGGGCGTGGACGCACAGGATCGACGAAAACACGACCAGGGCGATCGACCGTGCCCATCGGCTACGGGCCTACACCGAGAACGACGTGTGGCTGACGGCCGACGGCCACTTCCTGATCATCCACAATAGGTCGCTTCGGCCGACGACCAACTGCACCGGCGACGTCGCAAATCGACGGTTTTCCTACATTCGGCAACACTGTCGGACGACGCCCAACCACATGCGTATTCCGACTGCGCTCGAGGCGTTCCGAACCCTGCGCCACAACCACGGTCAGTTGATGAATCTCGAGGTCAAGGGACCGGGCTGGTTCCAAAACGGCAATGCCAAGCTCAAAGGGATCAGCCGGGCTGCGCGGCAGACCGGCGTCCTGGGACGGGTCTATTTCAGCAACGACACCGGCTATCGGATCCTGACCGCGCTGAAGCACAGCGCGCCGCACGCGCGGACCGCCTGGAAGCCCGACGGCCACGAGCGCCACTTCACCATCGCCCATGCGAGGCGGCTGTCGGCCAATGCCGTCATGGCGAAGCCACGTCAGTGGTCGTCCAAAGCCAAGGTGCACCGCTTCAAGCGGGCCGGGTTCAAGGCCTGGGCCAGCGTCAACAACAACCACAGGACCTGGAAGCGAAACTGGCAGCGTGGCATCGGGGCGCAGCTGACCGGCCACCCCCGTGACTATCGGCAGTGGTGCAACCGGATCGGGTGACCGCTGCCGGCTCTAAGCGCTGGCGTCGCCCGCGCTCGCGGCCAGCAGCCGCTGCCCCAGCGCGCGGGCGGCCGCCTGGACCTCGGATCCCTGGACGATCCGGTATGGCGCCGGGATCCGCGCCAGTTGCTCGGCGTATGACGTCGGATTGCTTGTGCTGCCGCAAAGCTTGGCGGTCTCGGCGTCGAGCGGTTTGAGCCGCCCGAGCCCGCGGCCGACACAGGGTGCGATGTCGGCGAAGGGCGCCTCGATGACGACCTCGACGTCGTATTCCCATCCCTCGGCCAGGTGCTCCTCGAGAGCCGCGACCGGGTCGAGGTCGATCCGTGGGGTGAAGGGGATCTCGAGGACCTCGACGGAGGTGACCCGGTCGATGCGGTAGGCCCGCTGCGCCTCCGCTCGGTGCGACCAGCACAGGAGGTACCACCGGCCATGGCGCACGACGGCCGCCCAGGGGTCGACGTCTGTGACCCACTCCGATCCGGCCTCAGAGCGGTAGCCGATCCGAGCCTGTCGGTGCTCCGAGCAGGCCTGGACGAGAAGGGTCGTAGTCCCCGGATCGGGCCGGGCGGCGGACCGATCGGGCGCCGGCGCCGCCGTACGTCGAACCGCCTCGGCCTGGGCCGCGACCGGCTCCGGAAGGGCTCGGACGATCTTGCCGAGCGCACTGCCGATCGGGTCGGTGGGGTCGCCGGCGTCGTGGTGTCCGTCGAGCACGGCCATGACCAGCCCGAGCGCCTCGGTGGCGCTGAACATCAGGGGCGGAAGCCGCAGGCCCCGACCGACGCGGTAGCCGCCGTAGGGCCCGCGCTCGGACTCGATCGGGACACCGGCCTCACGCAGGATGCTGACATAGCGCCTGGCGGCCCGGTCGGAGACGCCGAGCTTGTCGGCGAGTTGGTCGGCCGTAATGCCTGGGCCGCTCTGAATCAGCTCGAGGGCGAGCAGTGCCCGGGCGGTCGGGCTCGCGTCAGGGTTCACAGCAGGTCCTGTATCCGGAAGTGAAGCGTCCGGAATCGAGCCTAGCCCGCCGGTACGACAGGGACATCGCGGCGAAGCCGGCGTGGCCAAAGCGTCAGCGTCGCGACTAGGGTCGGGCGCGTGCCTGGCTCTCTGCTCGGAAATGCCGTACGTCGTGTCGAGGATCCGGAGCTGGTTCGCGGCCGCGGGACGTTCGTCGACAACCTGCGGGTACGCGGCGTCCTGCACCTCGCGTTCGTACGCTCGCCTTACCCCCATGCCGAGATCACTCGCATCGATCCCTCCGAAGCGTTGAGGGCCGACGGGATGGTGGCGGTCTTCACGGCCGCCGACCTCGGGCTGCCGCGCTATCACCCGTTCATCGGCGTCAACGACGTCTGCATGCGGCCGCCGCTCGCCGAAGGCCGGGTGCGCTTCGTGGGAGAGCCGGTGGCGGTCGTGGTCGCCGACACCGCGACTGCCGCGGCGGACGCGGTCGAGCGCGTCGACGTCGACTACGAGCCGCTCGAGTCGGTCATCGATCCGGAGTCGGCACTCGCGCCGGGCGCTCCCTTGCAGTTCGACGATCTCGGCAGCAACGTCGCCGCCGGCGAGCGCGATGACGACAGCGGCGACCCGTTGGCCGGCGCCGACGTCGTGGTCCGCGCCCGGATCGAAAACCAGCGGGTCGCGGTGGCGCCGATGGAGGGCAACGCGGTGCTCGCCGAGCCGGTTACGGGCGATCACGATCTGCTGGTGCACCTGGCGACCCAGATGCCCCACGACGCGCGCGACAAGCTCGCCGAGGTCATCGACCTGCCGGCCGAGCGGATCCGTCTCGTCGCACCCCATGTCGGTGGTGCCTTCGGCGGCAAGGCCGGCATCCCGCCGGAGGCCGTGGTCGCCGTGGCGGTGGCGCGGCGTCTGGGTCGGCCGACGAAGTGGACGGAGACCCGCTCCGAGGCGCAGATCTCGATGCACGGACGCGACCAGGTCCAGTGGGCCGAGCTCGGTCTGCGACGAGACGGCTGCATCGTCGGCTTGCGGGCGCGTGTCCTCGGTGACTGTGGTGCGTACGCCGGCTTCGGTGGCGCGCTGGGGATGTGGTCGACCTATCACATGGCTCAGGGCGTATACCGCATCCCGGCGCTTTCGTTCGCGGCGATCGCGGCGCTGACCAACACCGCGCCGGTTGGAGCCTTTCGCGGCGCGGGCCGGCCGGAGGCCGCGGCGATGCTCGAGCGGATGATGGACCTCGCGGCCGACGAGCTGGATCTTGATCCGGTGGACATTCGACGCCGCAACCTGTTGGGCCCGGAGGAGTTTCCCTACACGACCGCGACCGGCGCCACGTACGACAGCGGCGACTTCGACCTGCCAATGAGCGAGGCGCTGAGGATCGCGGCGTACGAGGAGGTTCGGGCAGAGCAGGCCCGTCGACGCGAACGCGGTGACGCCCGTCAGCTCGGCATCGGGATCGCCTGTTACGTGGAAGTCACCGGTGGCGACTCCAGCGAGTACGCCGCGGTGGATATAGCCGAGGACGGCACGGCGACGATCCGGGTGGGGACGTCGTCACACGGACAGGGGCACGCCACGTCCTTCGCGATGATCGCCGCCGACCGGCTCGGCCTCCCGATGGAGTCGGTGCGCTTCGTGCAGTCCGACACGGCTCGGGTGCCGAGGGGCGAGGGAACCGGTGGGTCCCGGTCGCTTCAGGTCGGCGGCAGCGCGGTCGCTCAGGCGTCGGAGGAGGTGCTCGAGCAGGCCCGTCGGGTGGCGGCGACCATGTTGGAGGCGGCCGAGAGCGACATCGTGGTCGACGACACCGGGTTTCATGTCGCGGGTGTCCCGACACCGGTGATCGGGTGGCGCGAGGTCGCTAGGCACGTAGCCAGCGACGGTGGCCGGCTGGGCGCAGAGCGAGACTTCCGGCCGGACGACTCGACCTATCCCTTCGGCGCGCATGTCAGCGTGGTCGAGGTCGACGTCGAGACCGGCCAGGTGACGCCGCTCCGGCACATCGCGGTCGATGACTGTGGTCGGGTCCTGAACCCCCTGATCGTTGCCGGCCAGCAGCACGGCGGCGTCGCCCAGGGCATCGCGCAGGCGCTGTGGGAGGACTTCGTCTACAGCGACGAGGGGACACCGCTGACGGGGACGTTCGCCGACTACGCGATTCCCTCGGCGGCCGATCTCCCGGAGTTGGAGGTCAGCAACACCGAGACGCCGAGCCCGCTCAACCCGCTGGGCGCCAAGGGCATCGGCGAGTCGGCGACGATCGGATCGACGCCAGCCGTGCAAAACGCCGTCATCGACGCCGTCAGCCATCTCGGCGTTCGCCACGTCGATCTGCCGTGCACGCCGTGGAAGGTGTGGCAGGCGATCCAGGCGGCGGGTGGTCCCGTCGAGCTGTGGCGCGACCCCCCTGCGGCGTTCGCCGACCTCCCAGTACGCGACGACGACGACGACGAGCCGGCTGCCGCCGCGATCTGATGAAGGGGTCGGCTTCGAGCTCATGACGAGAATCCATGCCTGACGACGATCTCTGTTTCCGTCCCGCGACCGAGCTGGTCGGCCTGCTGACCAGCCGGGAGCTATCCGCTCGCGAGCTCCTCGAGGCCCATCTGCGGCAGATCGCTCGCCGCAATCCGAGCGTCAACGCGATCGTCACGTTGACGACGGAGCACGCGATGGGTCTCGCCGAGTTGGCCGACGCGGCCCTCGCGGCCGGACGCACGCTCGGCCCGCTGCACGGGCTGCCGGTCGCCCACAAGGACCTCACGGAGACCAAGGGAATCCGAACCACGTACGGCTCGCCGCTGCGCAGCTCGTATGTGCCAGACACCGACTCGCTCGTGGTGGAGCGGCTCGTCGGCGCCGGCGCGGTGACGCTCGGCAAGACCAACACTCCCGAGTGGGGTACGGGGTCGCAGACCTACAACGCCGTGTTCGGGGCGACCCGCAACCCGTACGACGTGCACCGTACGCCTGGAGGTAGCAGTGGGGGAGCGGCCGCGGCCCTCGCCTCCGGGATGGTTCCGATCGCCGACGGCTCCGACATGGGTGGCTCCCTCCGCAACCCGGCCAGCTTCTGCAACGTGGTGGGGCTGCGACCGTCGCCCGGTCGGGTGCCGGTGTGGCCAAGCGCCGACCCGTGGTTCACGTTCGGGGTCGCCGGCCCGATGGCGCGGACCGTCGCCGACGTCGCGCTGACGATGAGCGTGCTCGCGGCTCCGGATCCGCGGAGTCCGCTGTCTCATGCGGAGCCGGCCGAGCGGTTCGCCCAGCCGCTGGCCCGGGACTTCTCCGAGACGAACATCGCCTGGAGCCGCGATCTCGGCGGGCTCCCGGTCGACGACGCCGTCCTCCGGGCGATGGCGTCGGGCCCCGACGTCCTGGCCGATTTGGGGTGCGTCGTGACCCACCGCGATCCGGATCTGAGCGAAGCGGACGACGTCTTCCGCACCTGGCGGGCGTGGAACTACGCCGTGACTCTCGGGGACCTCTACTCGGCGCACCCCGACGAGTTCGGCGACAGCGCCGCCTGGAACATTCGGGCCGGTCTCGAGGTCACCGGAGCCGACCTCGCCCGAGCCCAGCGGAAGCGAACGGCGCTCTATCACCGGATGCGCCGATTCCTGGAGGAGTCCGAGTTTCTCGTGACGCTGGTGTCGCCGGTGCCGCCCTTCGACGTCGACTCTCCGTATCCGACGCACGTTGCCGGCGTTCCGTCAGAGTCGTACCTCGACTGGATGCGTGCGTGCTACTGGATTTCCGCGACCGGTCTGCCGGCCGCGTCGGTGCCGTTCGCGTTCACCGACGACGGCCTTCCCGTAGGGCTGCAGGTGGTGGGTCGGCCCGGTGACGACTTCGGCGTCCTCCAGCTCGCCCACGCGATCGAGTCGGCCACCCAGACGTGGCGACGCCAGCCGGACCTCGAGACGCTCGACTAGCTGCGGCCAGCCTCACCCGTCGCGTGCGAGATCCGGCGATCTAGGGCCGGATATCGAACGTTTCAGTCGAAAGTCTCGCCGGCAACGACGACAATGATTCGGCCGCCTCGCTCACGCGGCTGGGAGGTCCATATGTCTTACCCGAGTGCCGCGGGACGGCCGCCGAAAACGCAGGTCTCGGTGGAGGCCGCGAGGTTTTGGGGCGGTGGTTTCGCCACCGCTTGTGTCGCCGCCCTGGTGGCCGTGGCCGGCGTTCTCATCTGCCAGGACGTGCTCGACCTCGATCTGGTCAGGCCGGCATTGCTCCTCGAGGTCGCCGACTCCTTCGCGGGCGACTATGCCTTGACCGCCTTTTTGCTGGCCCTGGCAGCCACGGGTCTCGCACACGGCCTCGCTCTCACCACGCCCCGGCCTCGCGTCTTCTTCGGGTGGATCATCGCCCTCGCGACGGTGTGCGGCGCGGTCGCACCGTTCGCGATCGGCGACGAGCTGGAGAGTCAGATCGCGACCGCCGGCCTCAATGCTGTGCTCGGCCTCTGTATCGGGTCTCTCATCGGCTCCGTGATGTCGCGCGCCGTCTACACCACCACGCTGCCACCGATCCCGTAGCTCACCCTCGGACGGCCGGGGTGCCCGACTCTTCGACGATGGCGGTCCAGGCGCGCTCGGAGCGGGCCATCAGCTCTTTGGCCTCCGGCGGCGGTTGGCCGGCTCGCCAGGCATCGGCGACGTCGTCGGTCAGCGTGCCGGCCAGCTGCCGGTCGAGTGCGTACAGCGCCGGCTCCCAACCGGTGGCGACGCCGAAGACGCTGTCGTAGGAGCGGCCACCCCACTCCGTTCGGTCTGAGATCGTCGCGTGCTCGATCTCGAGGGTCGTCCCGCCGTCGGCATTGGGGGAGAGCCGAAGCTCGAGCTCGTCGACCGGGTGATCACCGAACTTCCACGACACGGTCAGCAGCCGCGGCGGCTCGCAGCGCAGCACCTCGCCGCTCGCGTTGCCTTCGAGACTGAAGGCGCCGCCGAGTCGCAGGTCGCCGGACACCGGCAGGAACCAGCGGCTCAGCCGTTCGGGATCGGTAAAGGCGTCCCATACGTCGTCGGTGGGTGCGTCGTAGTCACGTCGCATCAGCGCCGTGCGTGCCCAGCCGGCGCCGATGGTCCGGCGACCGATGGAGCGCTCCGGGTCGGTGTAGTCAGTCATGCGTCTCCTTTCGCGGTGTGGGCTCTGCGCGCCGGCTCCGGGAGCCGCGCGCCAGCTCCGTGTCGAGCGCGTCGAGTCGCTGCGTCCAGAAGCGTCGGAAGCCGGCGAGCCACGCATCGACCTCCCGCAGTGGCGCGGTGTCGACGGCATAGAGGCGCCGTGCGCCCTCGGCTCGCACGGTTGCGAGTCCGTTGTCTCGGAGTACGCGGAGATGTTGCGATGCGGCGGGTTGGGAGATCCCGTACTCCGCCTGCACGACCGAGCTCAGCTCGCCGGCGGGACGCTCTCCCTCGGCCAGCAGCTCGAGGATCCGTCGCCTGACCGGATCTCCGAGGACGTCGAACGCGTGCATGAGGCGAACATATTAGCCGTCCCTTATATAAGTCAAGTCTTAAACACTCGCGACGCGTCGATCCCGCACGGGGGCCGCGGTGGCGCCGACGATCTCGTCGAGGGACACGTCCGGAGCCAGTTCGCGGAGATCGAAGACATCGCCGGCGACGTCGAGCACGCCCAGATCGGTGATCACACGATCGACGACTCCGCGACCGGTCAGGGGGAGTGAGCAGGAGGCGACGAGCTTCGGCGTGCCGGTCTTGGTTGTGTGCTCCATGAGGATGATGACCCGACGGGCGCCGGTGACCAGGTCCATCGCGCCGCCCATGCCCTTGACCATCGCGCCGGGCACCAGCCAGTTGGCGAGGTCGCCGTTGGGCGCGACCTGCATGCCACCGAGCACGGCGACGTCGACGTGTCCGCCCCGGATCATCGCGAAGCTCGTCGCCGAGTCGAAATACGATCCGCCCGGCAGGACCGTGACGGTCTGCTTGCCGGCGTTGACGAGATCAGGATCGACCTCGTCGTCGTACGGAAACGGGCCGACGCCGAGGATGCCGTTCTCGGCGTGCAGGGTCACTGACGACCCGGCCGGCAGGTATTCGGGGATGCGTGTCGGCAGTCCGATCCCGAGGTTGACGTACTCGCCGTCCCGCAGCTCGGTTGCGCCGCGGGCGGCCAACTGATCGCGACTCCATGGCATGGCTCAGCCCTCCGGCCGCGGTCGAGTCGTGCGCTTCTCGATGTCCTTGCGGGTCGCCTGCTCCGGCGTTAGCGGCACGACTCGTTGCGCGAAGACGCCCGGCAAGTGCACCTCGTCGGGTCCAAGCTCGCCGATGTCGACGAGTCGCTCGGCCTCGACCACGGTGATCCGGCCGGCCATGGCGGCGTTGGGGTTGAAGTTGCGTGCCGCGGCGTGGAAGACGCAGTTGCCGGCCCGGTCGGCCCCCGCTGCTCGGACCAGCGCGTAGTCGGTGACGATCGACTCCTCGAGCACCATCTCGCGACCATGGAAGCTCCGAACCTCCTTGGCCGGCGAAGCGACCGCGATGGACCCGTCGGCTGCGTACCGCCAGGGCGAACCGCCCTCGGCGACCAGCGTCCCGACGCCGGTCGGAGTGTAAAAGCCACCGACGCCGGCGCCCCCGGCCCGCAGCCGTTCGGCGAGGGTCCCCTGGGGTGTGAGCTCGACCTGCACCTCGCCGGCGAGGTACCGACGGGCGAACTCCTTGTTTTCACCGACGTACGACGCGATCACTCGGGAAATGCGGCCCCGCTCCAGCAGGAGGCCGAGGCCGGCGCCGTCGACCCCGCAGTTGTTGGACACCACCGTGAGGTCATCGGCACCCTGGTCGAGTATCGCTTCGATCAAGAACCACGGAATGCCGGCGAGTCCGAATCCGCCGACCGCGAGGCTCGCACCCGACGGGATGTCGGCCACCGCCTCGGACGCGCTGGCGACGACCTTGTCGAGACTCATCGGTCCTCCAGATGCGCGACCATCGCGGCGTTGATCGTGTCCGGCTGCTGCGCGGCCGCGAGATGAGCGGCGTCGGCGACGACAAGCAGCCGGGCGTCGTGGACGCTGTCGGCGATGCGTCGCAGGTGGTCTAGGGGAATGGCCGGGTCGTCGGCGCCGGCGATCGCAAGCGTCGGTGCCTTGATCGAGGCGAGATCGTCCCGCAGGTCCATGGCGGCAATCGCCTCGCAGCAGCCGGCGTACCCCTCGGGCGGCGTGCCGGCGACCATGGCCTCGGACGCCACCCGAAGCTCCGGATGCGCGTCGAGGTACGTGGGAGTAAACCATCGAGCGGCGACCACCGGCGCGATTGCGGCGGTGCCGTTGTCCCGAACCAGGGCGGCCCGCTCGAGCCATCCCGACACGGGCTCGAGGCGCGCCGAGGTACAGATGAGCACGAGCCGATCGACTCGCTCCGGCTCCCGGATGGCCAGGCGCATCGCGGTCATGCCCCCGATCGAGAGTCCGACCAAATGCGCTCGGTCAGCGCCCACCGTGTCGAGCAAGGCAATGAGGTCGTCGACGAGGTCGTCGATCTCATAAGGGCCGTCCGGAACCGGCGATTCGCCGTGGCCCCGGGTGTCATAGCGAACGACGCGGAACTGCGACTCCAGGGCGGCGACGTTGCCATCCCACATCGCCATCGTCGAGCCGAGCGAGTTGGACAACAGGACGACGGGTCCGTCGGCCCGGCCGCTGACGTCATAACTGACGTCGACCGCCGTCATCGGACCGCCTCGAAGACGGCCGCGAGTCCCTGGCCGCCGCCGATACACATCGTCTCCAGGCCGTAGCGGCTCTCACGGCGGCGCGTCTCGTACGCCAGTGTCGCGAGGATCCGCGCTCCGGTCGCGCCCACGGGGTGGCCCAACGAGATGCCGGACCCGTTGGGGTTGAGCCGCTCGTCGGTGGGGTCGAGCTTCCACTCGCGCAAGACCGCGAGCACCTGCGCGGCGAACGCCTCGTTGAGCTCGATCACATCCATGTCGTCGAGCGTGAGCCCGGCCCGATCGAGCGCGGCGGCCGCGGCCGTCACCGGTCCGATGCCCATGACCTCCGGTCCCACGCCGGTGACGGCCCACGCGCGCAGCGCCAATAGGGGGTCGAGACCGCGTCGTCCGGCCTCGTTCCGGGTCGTCACGACACACATGGCGGCGCCGTCGTTTTGGCCGCTCGCGTTGCCGGCCGTCACGGTCGACTCGGGGTCGACGGACTGTCGGACCGGACGCAGCGCCGCCAGGGCGTCCAGGGTCGTCTCCGGCCGGGGATGCTCGTCGCGATCGACCACGACGTCGGGCTTGCCGCGACGGCCGGGCACGGTGATCGGCACGATCTCGTCAGCGAACCGACCCGCCTCGTGAGCCGCTCCGGCCCGTTGCTGCGATCGGAGTGCCAGCTCGTCCTGCTCGGCCCGGCTGATCCCGTAGTCGCGCCGGAGGTTTTCGGCCGTCTCGAGCATGCCGCCGGGTACGGGGTGGTGGCGGCCGCCGGCCGTCTCGCGAGCCCGGGTCAACCGGTCCATCAGCTCGACGCTGCCGCCGCGAACGCCAGTGCGCAAGCCGAGCGCGTAGTGCTCGACCTGCGACATCGACTCGGCGCCCCCGGCCACGACACATCGGGCGGCGCCGGTGGCGACCATGCCGGCCGCATAGAGCACCGCCTGGAGGCCGGATCCGCAGCGACGGTCGACCTGGGCCCCGGGCACCGAGGTGCCGAGCCCCGCGTCGAGGGCTGCGATGCGGCCGATCGCTGGTGCCTCTCCGTTCGGATAGCACTGGCCCAAGACCACGTCATCGATGTCGCCCTCCTGCAAGCCGGTGCGGCCCAGGAGCTCCGTGAGCAACTCGGCAGCCAGCGTCGCGGCGCCGACCGACGCGAGAGCGCCGCCGAAGCGACCGACGGGAGTACGGATCGGCGAGCTGATCACGACGTCGTCCATGGCACGACCGTAAGCCCCGACTGTCGATACGGAGAAGTATCCATTTCAGTCTGACTGAGACTCTGCAAGTATGAGTCGGTGGAGCTGCGTCACCTGCGCTACTTCGTCGCCGTGGCCGAGGAGCGTCATTTCGGTCGGGCGGCGGCTCGGCTGCACATGGCGCAGCCGCCCGTGTCCCAGCAGATCCGACGGCTCGAGGAGGAGCTGGGCGTCCGGTTGCTGCGGCGTACGACGCGTCGAGTCGAGCTGACACCGGCCGGCTCGGCATACCTCGGTCGCGCTCGCGAGGTACTCGCCGCGGTCGACTCGGCGGCTGTCGAGGCGCAACGGGTCGACGCCGGGCTGGAGGGGCGACTCGTCGTGGGCTGCGTCGGCTCGGCGACCTACAGCCTGTTGCCGAGCCTGGCTCGAACGCTCCGCGACCAGCTGCCGGCGATCGACTTCGGATTTCGCGGCGAGATGCTCGTGCCCGACCAGGTCGACGCCCTGCTGCGCGGCGACATCGACGTCGCCCTGCTGCGGCCGCCGGTCGACCCGCCGGACATCGTGCTCAACGCGCTGCGTCGGGAGCGGCTGATCGTGGCCCTGCCGGACGGCCACCGATTGGCCAAGCGGAAGCGGCTTCGGATATCCGACCTACGCGACGAGGATTTCATCGTGCATCCGGGGAGAGGGCGCTCGGTGATGAACGGTCGAGTCGCCGAACTCTGCCGCGGGGCCGGATTCGAACCCCGGATCCGTCAGGAGGTCGGCGAGACCTCGACACTCGTCACCTTCGTCGCCGCCGGGCTCGGCGTCGCCATCGTGCCGGAGCCGGTCGCCGCGCTGGGAGTCGTGGGCGCGTCGTACCGGCCGCTCACGGGCGGCGGAACGATCGAGCTGTGCGCGGCCGTCCGTACCGGCGACGAGGCACCGCAGATCGCGCGGGCGCTCCGCGTCTTGACCGAGCTGACCCGATGATCCGACCGTCGGTCGGCCGTCGTCGGCGGGAGGCGAGCCGCCGCCCCACCTGCGGCGTCGTGACAGGTAACCTGTCCGCGTTAGCAATCATTTCTCCGGGGACCGACCATCGTGCTCTGGGGGCGTGCCGGATCTGTCAACCAAGGAGGCTAGAGCGTGACCGACGATCCAGACGTCGCGCTCGAGGACCGCGTCTGGACGATCCCGAATCTGCTCAGCGTGCTGCGACTGCTCGGCATCCCGCTGTTCCTCTGGCTCATGCTCGGACCCGAGTGGGACGCCGCTGCGCTCCTCGTTTTGGCGGTCGCCGGCATCACCGACTACCTCGACGGCCAGATCGCCCGGCGGCTCAACCAGGCCTCACGCCTCGGCCAGATCCTCGATCCGGTCGCCGACCGGCTCTACATCCTGGCCGTGGTCATCGGCTTCGCGGTGCGCGACATCATCCCGACCTGGTTGGCAATCGCGTTGCCGCTGCGCGACGTACTCCTTCTTGTGCTGGTCCCGTTCCTGCGTACGCGCGGATACAGCGCCCTGCCGGTGCACTTCCTCGGCAAGGCCGCCACGTTTTGTCTGCTGTACGCCTTCCCGCTCTTGTTGCTCGGCGACGGCTCCGGTTCGATCGCCGACCTGGCCTTCGTCTTCGGCTGGGCCTTCGCGATCTGGGGCACCGCGCTTTATTGGTGGGCCGGACTGTTGTACGCGTGGCAGGTCCGGGTACTCCTTACTACGACGCCCGGCACCGACCGTGCGGAGGTCGCACCATGATCATGCGGCCGCCTTACCAGCGAAACTCGTCGACCCCGAGCCAGCGCACACGGTCGTCGTGGGACCTGCTGGAGCGGGTCTCCGCCACAGCACTCGACGAGGACTACGCCAAGGCGGCCGCCCAGCGAGACGACGATCCGCGGGGCCGTCGTCGGATGCCGCGGACCCTCGGCTCGCTCGGACTCATCGGACTCGGGCTGCTCGTCACCGCGACGGCCCTGCAGACCCGATCGGACGAGCCGGCCGAGGCACAGGAGCGGACGGCGCTGATCTCGCAGATCAGCGAGCGTGAGTCCGAGATCAGCCGGCTCGCCAGCCGAACCGATGAGCTGGAGTCCGATGTGGAGGGTCTGCAGGGCACCAACGAGCAGATCGGCAGCCGCGGCGAGGAGCTGCTCGACACTCTAAACGAGTCGCAGCTGCTCGCCGGGTCGGTGCCGGTGACCGGGCCAGGCGTGCGGATCGTCGTCGACGACGAGTCGGAGGGGGTGTCCGGCTCCGGCGGCACCATCCTGGACGTCGACCTCCAGGTGCTCGTCAACGGTCTTTGGCAGGCCGGATCCGAGGCGATCGCGATCAACGGCAACCGACTCGGGGCTCTGTCCGCGATCCGTACCGCGGGCCGAGCCATCACTGTCAACTACAACTCGCTGACCCGGCCTTATGTCGTGACGGCGATCGGCAATCCGGACACCCTCGAAGCGTCGTTCGCCGATACACCGGGCGGCCAGGCCTGGTTCGACCTCCAGACGAACTATGGCATCCACTTCGACATGGAGACGGTCGACGATTTGACGTTGCCGGCCGTGCCGGACGACCGCCTCGACACCCAATACGCCACGCGCCAGGGGCAGCTGCCATGATCGCGATCCTTGGCCTCGCCATCGGCCTGATCGGCGGCCTGATCATCGAGCCCGAAGTGCCCGACGCGCTGCGGCCCTACCTGCCGATCGCCGTCGTCGCCGCCCTCGACGCGTCGTTCGGTGCGCTGCGGGCCTACTTGGACGACATCTTCGACGACAAGGTGTTCGTTGTTTCGTTCCTGTCCAACGTCATCATCGCCGCGCTGATCGTCTACCTCGGTGACAAGCTCGGCGTCGGCAACCAGCTGTCCACTGGCGTCGTCGTGGTCCTCGGCATCAGGATCTTCTCCAACGTCGCCGCGATCCGGAGGCACATCTTCCATGCCTGATCGCCCGCCATCCGAGACCGACCCGGTGCCGACGTCCAACGAGTCGCCGCAGGGCATCGACAAGCTGACCAAGATGGTGCGAACCCGTCCAGGTCGTGGTCAGATCATCGCCGGCATCCTGCTCGCCATGCTCGGGTTCGGCGCCGTCGTGCAGGGACGGGCCGTGTCCGAGCCCGACGACTATGCCGGGGCTCGTCGAGGCGACCTCATCACGCTGCTCGACTCGCTCGACAAGGCTCGCGACCGGACCGAGGACCGCCTGCGCGACCTCGAGGCGACCAAACTCGACCTGCAAGACGACAGCACCAACACCCAGGCGGCGCTCCGCGAGGCCCGCGAAGAGGCCGGCGCGTTGGCGATCCTGTCCGGCACCGTCGGCGCGAGTGGATCGGGCATCGTGGTCCGCATCGACGACCCGGCAGGCCAGGTCGGCGCATCGACGCTGCTCAACGTCATCGAGGAGCTGCGCGACGCCGGCGCCGAGGCGATCGAGATCAACGACACGGCGCGGGTGGTCGCGCAGACCTACTTCGCCGACGAAACCAACGGCGTCAGCGTCGACGGGACCGTGGTGAGCTCGCCGTTCATCATCGACGTCATCGGGCACTCCCACACGTTGAGCGAGGCCGTCGAGTTCCCGGGCGGCGTCGCCGAGATCGTCGAGTCGCTCGGCGGGAGCGTCGACGTCGACGAGCGCGACACGGTCGACGTGACCTCGTTGGCCGTCCGGCGCGAGCCCGCGTACGCTCAGTCGGCCGAATGACTCCCAAGGAGCGAGAGCGTGTTACCAGACGATCTGAAGTACACCCAGGAGCATGAGTGGGTCCGGCTCATCGGCGACACCGCCGAGGTCGGGATCACCGACTATGCCCAGGACCAGCTGGGCGACATCGTGTACGTCACGTTGCCCGAGTCCGGGGCCGAGATCGAGGCCGGCGCGAGCATCGGCGAGCTCGAGTCGACCAAGTCCGTCAGTGACATCTATGCGCCCCTGACCGGCACGGTTGTCGAGATCAACACGGCTCTGGAGGACGCTCCCGAGCTGGTCAACTCCGCGCCCTACGACGGTGGCTGGCTGATGCGGATCAGGGTCGCCGACCCGGCCAAGGTCGACGGGCTTCTGGACGCCGAGGGCTACCGAGCGCACGTCGGCGAATAGGCCTCGGGACCCGTGTTGACCGGCCCTCGACGGCACCCGTAAATTGCTCCCAACCATCAACCTTGACTTTGGCTTGAGAGTCGGCACGAGTCGACGCCTGAGGGCACGTAGGGTAGTGGGCAGCAACTGATCTGGTTGTCCCCGAGGAGGTCGCAATGCCGTTCTGCACTGAGTGCGGACACGAGAACCCGAGTTCGGCCAAGTTCTGCGCGCAGTGCGGCCACCGCCTGGTGGCGCCGGAGTCACCCTCTGAGACGACTTCGACTATTTCGTTGACCCCGAGCTTCGACGCCGACGTCGAGGCCACCGAGCTGAGCGCGCAGGACGCCGCCGCACTCGACGCTCTGCCGCCGGGCAGTGCGCTGCTCGTGGTCCAGCGCGGTCCGAGCGCGGGCTCGCGGTTCCTGTTGGACACCGAGACGGTGTCGGCCGGTCGCCATCCCGACAGCGACATCTTCCTCGACGACGTGACCGTGTCGCGCCGACATGCGGCCTTCCGCCGAACGCCCGAGGGCTACATTGTCGGCGACGTGGGCAGCCTCAACGGGACCTACGTCAATCGCGACCGCGTCGACGAGGTGCTGCTCGCCGGCGGCGACGAGGTTCAGATCGGTAAGTTCCGCCTGGTCTACTACCCGAGCCAGGCCGGTTCCGGGGGTGCTAGTCAGTGACCTCAGCCGCGCCACAACATGCGCGGATGAGCATCGGTGAGGTGCTCGGTCTCTTGCGAACCGACTTTCCCGACGTGACGATCTCGAAGATTCGCTATCTCGAATCGGAGGGGCTCGTCGACCCCGCACGCACGCCGTCGGGATATCGCAAGTTTTCGCACGCCGACGTGGAGCGCCTCCGCTATGTCCTGACCCGTCAGCGGGACAGCTACTACCCGCTGAAGCGGATCCGTGAGGAGCTCGCGGCGATCGACAACGGATTGGCCGTCGACGACGATGACGCCAAGCCGCTTCCGCCGCGCATCGTCTTGGCCGACGACGGCTATCCCGCACCGGAGACCTTCGCCCAAGAATCCCGGTCGATGCGCCTGTCGCGGGTCGAACTGCTCGAGGGGTCCGGCATCGACGAGGACCTGCTGGAGCAGATCGAGCGCTACGGACTGATCCAGCGCCGGCCGTCGCAGACCTGGTACGACGGCACCGCTCTCGTCGTGGCCCAGACAGTCGGCGAACTCGCGGCGTTCGGGCTCGAACCGCGACACCTGCGGGCCTTCAAAACCGCCGCCGATCGTGAGGTCGGATTGGTCGAACAGATCGTGGCGCCGCTGACCCGACAGCACGACGCCGCCGCCGAGGCTCGGGCCGACGAGACGGCTCGCCAGCTGGCCGCCCTCGCACTGCGCCTGCACACGATGCTGGTCAGGAGCGGCCTGCGCCACTAGGGGATTCGCTCAATCGACATTGGACTTACTCCTGCGTATCGGGCTGGTCCGGAGTACGGTGGAGGGCGTGCACGAGCTCGATGTCGTCGGCGTCCGAGTCGAGATGCCGACCAACCAACCGCTGGTGCTGCTGCGTGAGGTGGAGGGCACCCGATACCTCCCGATTTGGATCGGAGCGGTCGAGGCGACGGCGATCGCCTTTGCCCAGCAGGGAGTGGTGCCCCCACGGCCGCTGACTCACGACCTCATGCGCGATCTCGTCACGTCTTTCGGAGAAGAGCTGTCCGAGGTCCGCATCACCGATGTCAAGGACGGCGTGTTCTTCGCCCGGCTCGTCTTCGCCTCCGGCGTCGAGGTCGACGCTCGTCCGTCCGACTCGATCGCGCTCGCGCTGCGGACGGGCAGCAAGATCGTTTGCAGCCCCGACGTGCTCGGTGAGTCCGGCGTCCAGGTGGCCGATGAAGACGAGGCCGAGGTCGAGAAGTTCCGGGAGTTCCTCGATCAGATCACCCCCGAGGACTTCGAGCACGAGCGCTGAGCTCGGCGACCCTCAACCTCAGGTTGAGCTTTCTTCGACCCGCCGGTGGGGTCGTTGACCAGGGTGGGGGCCGGACGTACGGTGATGAAGGAATGTCGCCGCTGTAACTCGTCCGGCGATTACTGAGTAACCACCCCCTGGGAGGGCACCCGTGACGGGTACTCGTGACACCGGCGCCGACTCACCAGCCCACGACGCGGACGAGGCGGCCAAGGCCGCAGCAGCAGCCGCCGAGCAGGGGCTTCTGTTCGCCGACGATCTCGCGCCGATGCCCGAAGATGTCGGGTTCCGGGGCCCCACAGCATGCGCTGCAGCGGGAGTGACCTACCGGCAGCTCGACTACTGGGCCCGGACCGACCTGGTGAGGCCGAGCGTTCGCGGGGCCAGCGGCTCCGGCACCCAGCGGCTCTACTCGTTCCGCGACGTGCTCCTGCTCAAGATCATCAAGAGTCTGCTCGATGCCGGTGTGTCCCTGCAGCAGATCCGGACCGCGATCACACACCTGCGCGAGCGCGGCACCGACGACCTCACCCAGGTCACGCTGATGAGCGACGGCGCAAGCGTCTACGAGTGCCGCTCGGCTGGCGAGGTCATCGACCTGCTGCAAGGTGGGCAGGGCGTCTTCGGGATCGCGATCGGCGGTGTCTGGCGCGAGATCGAGGGATCACTGGCCGACCTGCCGAGCGAGCGCGCCGACACTCCCGATTCCGACCACCCCGACGACGAGCTCGCCGCCCGTCGCCGCGCCCGCCTCACCGGCTGACCGCGATCAGCGACCTGTCGTGTGTCGATCGGTCACTCGTCAGATGACGATCGGTCACTTGTTTCCGCGGGGCTAGTCATTCCCGCCTGTGTCGACGTCAGCGGTGCGCGCTGAAACGTGTAGACATTGCGTTCCGGCCCGGTCGAGGTCGCCCGGGCCGATGATCCGCCGGCGCCATCGGGTGACACGTATGCGACCTTCGTCTTCTGAGCGGTCGGCGCCGTCGCGACGCTCTCCAGCTTCCACCGCGAACCGCGCGGATGAACCTCGTCCGGGGGTAGGACGAGTTCCTCGATGCCCCACACGGCGAATTCGGCGACATCGTCCGGGAGTGTCAGCGTCAGAACGGTCTGGCCGTTGTCGTGGGCGAGGATCGCCTGGCCGGACGGCGTCGATCGTAGGTGGCGCAGGCGGGCATGGTTCGCCCGGCGCTCCCGACGCTTGGCCAGGACGCGGGTCGCTCGTTCGATGCTCTTCATAGCCCCCCGCCGGACCGCCGACTGGTGAAAATCGCCTGTGGACGTCGCGCACCGTGGAGTCGATGACGACCTGCCACCATTGAGCAGGGGGCGCTGAGCGCAGGCTATGGGCCAAAGGTCCTGAGTCGGGATGTCGGAGGTCCCGCCTGACGCCATCGGGGTCCGCGATCGGACCGGAGGTGACCGCGCTCCGACTGTGGCGTGCCTCGCGGGGAGCTACTCCCACATGGTGGTAAGTTGAATGTCGCTGCACACGGCACGTGGGAGAGTTCGTTTCGTACGAAGTACGGGTCCGCGAGACGGCGCCGAAGGGGCAAATCTCCCCAGAACCTCTCAGGCAACGGGACCACGTGACCGAGGCACTCTGAAGCGCGCTGATCCCCTAGGGTGCGTGACAGAGGGGGAGCGGTAACCGTATCCGCTGACTCTGGAGCCTCGGGATGAGCGACACCCCTACGTTGCACGACCTCGACACGGCCGCACCGTTCGCCCGCCGCCACATCGGCCCGGGCCGACACGAGCGGCACGCGATGCTCGAAGCCCTCGGGTACACCAGCCTCGCCGAACTGATGGCGGCCGCCGTCCCGGCAGGTATTCGCAGCGACGACGCGCTCAAGCTGCCGCCGGCGGTGTCCGAGCCGGAGGCCATCGAGCGGCTGCGCGCACTCGCCGGGCGCAACCACCCAGGCGTCGCGATGATCGGCATGGGCTACCACCCGACCGCGACGCCGTCGGTGATTCGGCGCAACGTTCTCGAAGATCCCCGGTGGTACACGGCGTACACGCCCTATCAACCGGAGATCTCCCAGGGCCGGCTCGAAGCGCTTCTCAACTTCCAGACCATGGTCGGCGACCTCACCGGACTGCCGACGGCCAACGCGTCACTTCTCGACGAAGGCACCGCCGTCGCCGAAGCGGTCGCGCTCGTCCGCCGGGCGGAGCGCAAGGCCGCCGACCGGCCGTTCTATGTCGACGCCGACCTCGCGCCGCAGAGCCTCGCGGTGTTGCGGACCCGGGCCGAAGCGGTCGGCATCGACGTCACCGTGATCGACGTCGACGACGGCCTGCCCCCGGGCGAGGCCGCCGCCGTCGTCGTCGCATACCCCGGTGTCAGCGGCGCCGTTCCCGACCTGCGTCGCGTCATCGATCGGGCCAAGGCTCGCGAGGCGATGACGATCGTGGTCGCAGACCCGTTGGCGCTGTGCCTCCTCGAGGCGCCGGGCTCGATCGGAGCCGACATCGTGATCGGATCGACGCAGCGTTTTGGCGTCCCGATGTTCTACGGCGGGCCGCACGCCGGCTACATGGCCGTCCGTCAGGGCCTCGAGCGGCAGCTGCCCGGCCGCCTGGTGGGTGTCTCGGTCGATGCCGAGGGGCGACCTGCGTACCGGCTCGCTTTGCAGACTCGCGAGCAGCACATCCGCCGCGATCGGGCCACGTCCAACATCTGCACGGCCCAGGTACTGCTCGCGGTCGTGGCGTCGATGTACGCGGTCTACCACGGGCCCGACGGACTCCGCGACATCGCACATCGTGCGCACCGCTACGCCGTCGTACTTGCGGCCGGTCTGGATGCGGCCGGCGTCGTCCGACAGGATCGGCCGTTCTTCGACACGGTCGTCGTCACTGTGCCGGGGCGGGCGACCGACGTCGTCGAGGCGGCCCGGCGTGCCGGTGTCCACCTGCGGCACATCGACGACGACCGGGTCGGCGTCACGACGTCGGAGCTGACGACCCGAGAGCACTTGCGTGTGGTGTGGAATGCCTTCGGCATCGAGGAGCTCGACATCGACGCCCTCGACCTGGCGGCCTCGGACGCCATCCCCGAGGAACTGCGTAGGGCGTCGCCGATGCTGACACACCCAGTCTTCTCGAGTCATCGCTCCGAGACCGCGATGCTGCGCTACCTGGCTCGGCTGGCCGACCGCGACTACGCCCTCGACCGGGGGATGATCCCGCTCGGGTCGTGCACCCTCAAGCTCAACGCCACGACCGAGATGGAGCCGGTGAGCTGGCCCGAGTTCGCCGACCTGCATCCGTTTGTACCCGCCGCCGACGCCACCGGCCTGATCGCGCTCGTCGACCAGCTCGAGGAGTGGCTCGCCGAAGTCACCGGCTATGCCGAGGTGTCGATTCAGCCCAACGCCGGGTCGCAAGGGGAGCTCGCCGGGCTGCTCGCGATCCGGGCCTATCACCGTGATCGCGGCGACGAGGGCCGCGACGTCTGCCTGATCCCGTCGTCGGCCCACGGCACTAACGCCGCGTCGGCCGTGATGGCCGGCATGCGGGTCGTCGTGGTCAAGGCCGCCGACGATGGGAGCGTCGACCTCGAGCATCTGCGTACGGTCTGCGAGGAGCACGCCGACGACCTCGCGGCCATCATGGTTACGTACCCCTCGACGCATGGGGCCTACGAGGACGGCATCACCGAGCTGTGCGAGATCGTCCATGCCCGTGGCGGCCAGGTCTACGTCGACGGAGCCAACCTCAACGCGCTGCTCGGTCATGCCAAGCCGGGAGAATTCGGCGGCGACGTGTCGCATCTCAACCTGCACAAGACGTTCTGCATCCCGCACGGTGGGGGTGGGCCGGGCGTCGGGCCGGTCGCGGTCGCCGAGCACCTCGCGGCCTACCTGCCATCGCATCCACTGCATCCGGACGCCGCCCACCGTGACGGCATCGGTGCGGTCAGCGCCGCACCGTACGGTTCGGCCGGCATCCTCCCGATCACGTGGGCCTACATCGCGATGATGGGTGCCGCCGGGCTGACCGACGCGACGTCGGTCGCCGTGCTGTCGGCCAACTACGTGGCGAAGCGGCTCGACCCGTACTTTCCGGTGCTCTACCGGGGCCACGGCGACCTGGTCGCGCACGAGTGCATCCTCGACCTGCGCGACATCACCAAGCAGACCGGCGTCACCGTCGACGACGTCGCGAAACGCCTCATTGACTACGGCTTCCACGCCCCGACGATGAGCTTCCCAGTCGCCGGGACACTGATGGTCGAGCCGACCGAGTCGGAAAACCTCGACGAGCTCGACCGCTTCTGCGACGCGATGATCGCGATTCGGGGCGAGATCGACCGGATCGAGACGGGGGAGTGGCCGGTCGAGGAGTCACCGCTGCGACGCGCACCCCATACGGTCGCGAGTGTCACGGGGGAGTGGGAGCGCCCGTACGACCGCGCGCTCGGTGCCACACCGAACGGTGACGGCGCCGACAAGTACTGGCCGCCGGTGGCCCGCATCGACCAGGCCTACGGCGACCGCCATCTGGTTTGCGCCTGTCCGCCGCCCGAGGCGTTCGCGTGAGCGGTTTTGGCGCAGGGGTCCCCAGCGACGAACCTATTGGCGTAGGGGTCCCCAGCGCCAAAACGAGCGGCGCCGCGCTGCGCGCCGACACGGTCGACGCGCTGCTTCGCGAGGTCGCCGAGGTGCAGTCGGCGACTCGGCAGCCGTCGCTGGTGGTCGGCGTGGTGCGATCCGGTGCGTTGGTGTGGACATCGGCCCGTGGGCGTCACGCCGGTGACACGGCGGCCGGGCCCGACCTGCAATACCGGATCGGCTCGCTCACCAAAACGATGACCGCGATCGCCGTCCTGCAGTGCCGCGACGAGGGCCTGCTCGACCTCGACGCGCCGATCGGATCGATGCTCAGCGACGAGACACCGTTTGCCGCGACGCCGATCCGGCGGTTGCTGTCGCACAGCGGCGGTCTGCCCGCCGAACCCGAAGGGCCGTGGTGGGAGCGCCACGACGGTAGCGACTTCGATGACCTGGCCGCGCGGGTGGGCAAGCAGGAGCTCGTGCTCCCGGCGGGACAGCGGTTCCACTACTCGAATCTCGCGTACGGCCTGCTCGGCGAGCTCGTCGGTCGGCTGCGCGGCACATCCTGGTGGGACGTCGTGCGTACGCGCCTCCTCAAGCCGATCGGGATGCGGCGCACGACGTACTCGCCGACGACGCCGCACGCGCAGGGCTATTCGGTCCACCCGTGGTCGGGTCGGCTCGACGAGGAGCCGCACACCGACACCGGGGCGATGGCGCCGGCCGGTCAGCTCTGGAGCACCGTCGAGGACTTGGCGCGCTACGCGGCGTTTTGGCTCGACCCCGACCCGGCCGTACTCGCGCCGGCCACCGCCGAGGAGATGCGGATCCCGGTCGGGGGCGGTCCGGACAGCGGTCTCGACATGGCGTGGGGGCTTGGCCTCGAGCTGTCCGGCGGGACGACACGATTCGGGCACGGCGGGTCGATGCCCGGGTTCTTGGCGTGCCTCGCGATCGACCCCGACGAGCGGATCGCGGCGGTCACGCTGTCCAACGGCACTCGCGGTGGCACCCCGACCTTGGCGCACACCTTGCTCGACATCGTCGCCGAGCGGGAGCCCCGGTTGTCGGGCGAGTGGGTGCCGGAGCCGACGATCGACGGAGCCGACGAGTTGCTCGGACCGTGGTACTGGGGCAACACGCCGTTCACGCTGGTGGTGCGCGACGGCATGCTCATGCTCGATGCCGGCAGGCCGGCGCGGTCGAGCCGGTTGGAGCCGGTCGGGCACGACGAGTGGCGCGGACGGGACGCCTACTTCGCGGGGGAGTCGCTGCGCGTCGTACGGCGAGAGGACGGCACCATCTCGCATCTCGACCTCGCCACCTACACCCTCACCCGCACCCCCAACAGCCCCTAACCCCACGCCGATCCGTGAGTTCTGGTCCGCCGATCCGTGAGTTCTGGTTTGCCGATCCGTGAGTTTCGATCCGCTGATCCGTGAGTTTCGACCTCATCATCCGTGAGTTTGGATCGTGCGCGAGGATCTTTTCTCACGGACGAGCGGGTCGAAACTCACGGATGGCGGAGGCGTGATGGATGGCATCGTGTTCGACTCGGTTGCCGAGCTGTACGACCGAGTGCGGCCCGTCTATCCCGAGCCGGTCTTCGACGACATCGCCGAGCTGGGTCGCTTGGCCGACGGATCTCGCATCGTCGAGGTCGGCCCTGGCACGGGCCAGGCCACCGGCTCGCTGGTTCGCCGCGGCTGGTCGGTGACCGCGATCGAGCCCGGCGCCGACCTCGCCGCTGTCGCCGCCGACCGATTCGTCGGACACCCGAACGTCTCGATCACGGTGTCTCGCTTCGAGGACTGGACTCCGCCCGGCGACACGCTCTATGACGCCGTCGTCGCCGCGACAGCTTGGCATTGGATCGATCCGGCGGCGGGATATCGCAAGACGGCGTCGTTGCTGCGGCTCGGCGGCGTGTTGGCTTTGGTCGAGACCCATCATGTGTGCCCACCCGGAGGTGACCGGTTCTTCGCCGAGATCCAGGAGGTGTACGACCAGATCGGCGAGCCAGGACCGCCAGGTGGTCCATCGCCGCCGCACGAGATCGAGGAGACCTTGGGCGTCGAGATCGTCGACTCCGGGTGGTTCGAGGCGCCGCGTACCCGACGGCACGTGTGGTCGCGTACGTACACCGCCGACGAATACATCGACGTGCTCCGGACGTACTCCGGCCACATCGCCATGACCGAGCGCCAGCGCCAGCAGCTGTTCGGCGCGATTCGCGAACGGATCGGTGCTCGCGAACACCCCGTCGTCGAGAAGCACTACCTCAATATCGTGTACGTCGCGCGTCGACGCTGACCGCCCTAGCAGGCGGTCAGAACTCGCGGATCGGCGGGTCAGAACTCGCGGATCGGCAGGTTAGAACTCACGGATCGGCGCTACTGGGCCTGGCTGACGGTGCTCATGTTGAAGTCGGGCACCCGCAACGCCGGAGTCGCGGTCCGCGGGAAGTAGTCACCCCACTCCCGCGAAAACGACGGCACCGACGCACCCGCGGACGTAAACCGATCGAGCAGGTCGATCGGGCTCTCGTTGAACCGGAAGTTGTTGACCGCGCCCGTGACCTCGCCGTCCTCGACGAGATAGACACCATCGCGAGTGAGGCCGGTGAGCAGCAGCGTTTGCGGGTCGACCTCGCGGATGTACCAGAGGCACGTCAGCAGCAGGCCACGCTCGACGTCGGACACGAGGTCGTCGACCGAGCCGGATCCGCCGTCGACCTCCATGACGAGGTTGTCGATCGCGGGTGTCACGGGCAACTCGGTCAGGTTGGCCGAATGCCGGGTCTGCGCCAGCGCCGCGAGGTTGCCCTCGCTGATCCAGTCGGTGCGGTCGAGCCGCAGGCCGTTGTCGAAGACGCTGCTCACACTCGATGACGCCGGGGCGATGACGAAGGGCGAGCACTGGAGCCGGGGATAGCCGGGATCGGAGTAGATGCCGACACCCTTGTTCGACAGTCGTTCGCCGACTCGGGTGCCGCCGCCGGGCTTGCTGTAGACGGTTTGGCCCTCGTGCGCGTCGCGAGCGGCCGACGTCCAGTACGCGTAGATCAGCAGATCCGCCACGGCAGCCGGCGGTAGCAAGGTGTCGTAGCGCCCAGCCGGGAGTGCGACGGTGCGAGACGCCCAGCCGAGCCGGCGCTTCAGCTCGGTATCGAGGTCGAGGGCGTCGACTTCGGAGAAGTCTCGCGTCGACTGGCCGACCCACGCCGACCGCGTCAGGTCTCCGGACTTGCCCGTGATGCCGACGTGCCCGGTCGGCTGGACGTGGCGCAGCCGGATCCCGGTCGACGAGCCGAGGTAGATCGTGTCGACGGTGTGCTCGACGTAGCCGTAGAGCAACCGGTCGTCGGAGCGGGCTCGATCGAACGCCTCGCCTAGCGCCGGTGCGAACGTGTCGAACACCGAGATCGATGTCGGTTCGGGCGCGTCGTTCCAATCGGCGCCGGTATCGCCGTCGACGAGCGGCGCGGCGTCCTCGGCAGGTCCGGCGTCGCGAGCCGCGGCGTCAGCGGCTTCGACGAGGGCGCGCACTTCCTCCACCGACGACGCGCTGCGGGTGATCGCCGCCGCGGCGACTCCCTGGCCACCGTCGACGGTCGAGATCACACTCACGCGCGACGCGGTCATCATGCCGTTGGTCGTGAGGGTGTTGTTGGCCCATCGGAGGTTGGCGCTCGACGACGCGTCGACGATGACGACGCAGCCGTCGGCAGTCGAGGCTTCCAGGGCCTGATCCACGAGGTCCTGTGGGGTGTTGGCGGTCATCGGCCAGCCTCCGCTTGGGTGTTGAGGATCCGTACGCCGCGAAACAGTGCCGACGGGCAGCCATGGCTGACCGGTGCGACCTGGCCGGGCTGGGCCTTGCCGCAGTTGAACGCGCCGCCGAGCACCCAGGTCTGTGGGCCGCCGACGGCTTCCATCGAGCCCCAGAAATCGGTGGTCGAGCTCTGGTAGGCGACGTCGCGGACCTGCCCGTCGAGCTTGCCGCCCCGAATCCGGTAGAACCGCTGCCCGGTGAACTGGAAGTTGAACCGCTGCATGTCGATCGACCACGACCGATCGCCGAGGACATAGAGCCCGTCTTCGACCTGGCTGATCAGCTCCTCGGTGCTCGGACCGTCCTCGGCCGGCTGGAGTGAGACGTTGGCCATCCGCTGGATCGGAATGTGTCCGGGGGAGTCGGCGAACGCGCAGCCGTTGGAGCGGCCGAGCCTCTTCATCTGGGCCATGCGACGGTCGAGCTGATAGCCGACGAGGGTGCCGTCCTTGACGATGTCCCACGACTGCGACTGGACGCCCTCGTCGTCGTAGCCGATGGTCGACAGACCGTGCTCGACGGTGCGGTCGCCCGTGACATGCATGACCGGCGAGCCGTACGCCAACGAGCCGAGCTGGTCCCAGGTCGCGAACGAGGTGCCGGCGTAGTTGGCCTCGTAGCCGAGGGCCCGATCGAGCTCGGTTGCGTGCCCGATCGACTCGTGGATCACGAGCCAGAGGTTGGAGGGGTCGATGACGAGGTCGAGCACGCCGGCGTCGACTGACTTGGCGGAGAGCTTCTCGGCCAGGAGCTCGGGGATCTCGGCCAGTTCGGAGTCCCAGTCGTAGCCGTCGGCGAGGTATTCCCAACCGCGGCCGACCGGCGGCGCGATGGTGCGCATCGAGTCGAACCGGCCGCTGGCTTCGTCGGTGCCATGCGCTGTGAGCTCGGGCTGCAGGCGTACTCGTTGCTGGGTCGTGATCGTGCCGGCCAGGTCGGCGTAGAACTTGTTTTCGACGACCTGCTCCAGCGACGCGCCGACATGGGCGACCGTGTCGTGGCCGAGGAGTCGGTTGCTCCAGTCGGCGAGGCGCTCCACCTTGTCGGCGACCGGCACCGACAGCGGGTCGATCGCGTATGACGACACCCACGTGACGTCGTCGTAGATCGGCTCCGGCGCCAGCTCGATGCGCTCCGAGCTGATCGCGGCCGACACCTGCGCGACCCGGATGGCTTCCTCCGTGGTGCGGATGGCCGCCTCCGTCGTCAGCTCGACGCTCGCGGCGAAGCCCCACGTACCGTCGACGATCACCCGAACCGCGAAGCCGAGATCCTCGCCGTCGTGGGCGCCTTCGAGCGCGCCGTCGCGCAATCGGAGGGTCTGACTTCGCAGCCGCTCGAGCCGAAAGTCGGCGTGTTCGACCTGAAAGTCTCGGGCACGTTGCAGCGCCGCGTCGGCCAGGCGCCGGAGGGGGAGAGCCAGGAAGCTGGCGTCGATGTCATGCGACATGGCGGCGAGCCTAACTGGTATCGGCGACGTCGCAGCAAACCCCTCAGCACAAGCGATCTGCGTGGGTCAGCACGACCATGCGATCGCCTCGGACAAAGGTCGCAAGGCAGACACCGAAGGTGTCTGCGACCTGGACCGCGAGGCTCGAGGCGGCTCCGACCGACACGACGACGGGGATGCGGGCGGCCGCGGCCTTTTGCACGATCTCGAACCCGAGCCGACCGCTGACGGCGACCGCGGCCGGCGGCGTCGAGGCGCCGCTGAGCAGCTGCTCGCCGACGACCTTGTCGACGGCGTTGTGGCGGCCGATGTCTTCGCGCACCACGAGGGCCCGACCATTGGCGTCGAACAGTCCGGCGGCGTGCAGGCCACCCGTGCTGTCGAAGATCCGCTGCGCATCGCGGAGTCGATCCGGCAGGCCACGGGCGATTGCGGCGTCGATCGTCGGCTCGACCGGCTGCGGCTCGGCCCCGATGTCGAAGACGGCGTCGATGCTTTGCTTGCCGCAGACGCCGCAGGCCGACGTCATCGCGAGGGTGCGTTCGGTCCAACGAATCGGCGGAGCCGCCAGGTCGATGGTGACGACGTTGTACTCCTGCTCCGGACGCAGGTCGACGTCGGTGCAGTAGGCGACCGTCCGTACGTTGTCGACGTCGTCGAAGATTCCCTCTGCATAGGACAGACCGGCGGCTAGCGCGAAGTCATGGCCAGGCGTCCGCATCGTCGTGACGAACCGCTGCGCCGGCGAGTCGGGCCACGACAGTCGGATCTCGAGCGGCTCCTCTGTCGCGAGCCGATCTTCGTGGTTCGTGACGGTGTCGCCGTTCCACTCGCGTACGCGGACCCGCTGCGTCGGTCCCGGGCGTCGATCAGTCCTCACCCCTTCAGTGTGTCACCCGGTCGACATCCCTTGCGCCGAGATTGCGCGTCCTGCCCATCTCCTTGCGTCGAGATTGCGCGTCCTGCCCGCCTGTCCATGGGAACGGCGCGCGTCTCCCTTGGTGGCGGGCAGGACGCGCAACCTCGACGCGAATGGCAGCGGCGCGACCGACAGTCAGCTCGCGGCGCGGACCGTGAGGGCCTGCCGCAGATCGTCGACCCGGTCGGCGACCGAACGTCGCAGCCCCGGCCCGAGTGCCTCGCCGCGCAGCGAGTGCTCCGCCAACTCCAACGTGCGCGACGGCACCGCGTACTTGGGGAAGGCCAGGCTGGCGGTCTGGGCGACGACGACGCCGGATCGCAAGGCTGCGGTGGACGGCATCTCGTCGAAGTACCGCTCGACATACGGCGTGAGGAGCGTGTCCTGGTCCGGCCACCAGAATCCCTCGCACAGCGCGTAGACCTCGTAGTTGGACAGCGAGCCGTCGCCGACGATGCCGCGCCAGGCCCGGGCTTTCGACTCCTCGTGGGGCAGGGCGGCGCGGCATCGCACGGCATGGATCGCGCCCTGAGCCGAGTGATCTCGGTACAGCTCGGCGCCGATGTCGTCGTCGGTGACCACACCGAGTCGCGCCAACTGGGCGAGGACAGGCCACCTCAGCTCGGCGTCCATGACCAAACCGTGTGGCGGCGACCCCTCGAGCCAGGACCGCAGCAGGTCGGCATCGTCGAGCAACGGGATCAAGCCCAGGACGGCAGCGAGCTGGAGCCCCGATCCGGCCGGCGCGGTTTCGACCCGGGTCGCGAGTGCGTCGGAGACCCGGGTTCGGTAGTCGCTCGTCTGGTTGCTGAACTGGCCGATCAACACGGTGCCCGCCCAGTTCGACAGGGCGCGGACGGCGATGTCTTCGGTCTCGTGGGGGAGTGTTCGGCAGAGCAGGTCGACCGCCGTGGACAGGGGCAGCTCGGCGTCGGCGACCGCATCGCGCAGAGACAGCCAGATGGCGCCGCGAGTGACCGGGTCGGACACGGCCGCGATCCGGTCCGGCAGCGCGGCCAGGGTGTCGGCGTCGTAGCGGATCTTCGCCCAGGTCTGGTCGCGGCCGTCGGGCACGAGAAGGCCGCCGGCGGCGGGTCGCCAGGGGAGGGGAGTGACATCGGAGGTCACGTCGAGGACGGCGTCTTCAGCGCGGCCACCCTCCGTGATGCGACACAGCGTGAGCCGATGTGGCCGCGACGCCGGGCGCCAGGCCGGGGGAGTCCGACGCAGGACGCCATCGACGATCGCGAGGGTGTCGGGTCCGCTGCTGCGCAGCCAGCCGTCCGCCCAGGCGTCGAGGTCATGGGCGCCGGCCGCCTTCCAGGCATCGAGCAGGTCGGCCAGGGTGGCGTTGCCGTAGGCGTGGTCGGTCAGGTGTTGACGCACTCCGGCGAGGAACACGTCATCCCCGAGGTACGCGTTGAGCTGCTTGAGGACCGCCGCGCCCTTCGCGTACGAGATGCCGTCGAAGTCGGCGAGGGCGGACTCGGCGTCGCGGGCCCCGTTGCCGGCGACCGGATGGGTGCTCGCCCGCTGGTCGGCGAGCATGCCCCAGTGCTTGCGGACATGGGCAAACTCCACCCACGAGTCGGTGAAGTCGGTCGCGTCGTCGCAGACCCGGTAGGCCATGTATTCGGCGAACGACTCGTTGAGCCACAGGTCGTCCCACCAACGCATGGTGACCAGATCGCCGAACCACTGGTGCGCCATCTCGTGCACGATGACCCGCGCTCGCCAGCTGCGCTGCCCGGTTGGCACTCGAGACCGGAACACCATTTCGTCGCGGAAGGTCACGCAACCGGGGTTTTCCATCGCGCCGGCATTGAACTCCGGTACGAACGCTTGGTGGTAGTCGCCGAACGGGTAGCGAATCCCGAACAGCTGGTGGTAGGCATCGAACGACTGACCCGTGACTCGGAAGATCTCGTCGGCGTCGGCGTCGAGGTGTTTCGCCAACGACTGGGTCGCGTGGATGCCGAGCCGAATGACGTCGTGCTCTCGTGTGATCGAGTGATAGTGGCCGGCGACGATGGTCCAGAAGTAGGTCGACAACGGCTGGGTCTCGTCGAGGCGCCACCGGCCGGGCGCCTCCTGATGGGCGCGGGCGTTGCCGATTACGGTCCAGTCCGTCGGCGCCGTCACCTCGGTCCGATAGACGGCCTTGAGGTCGGGCTGGTCGAAGCATCCGATGATCCGCGGAGCCGCGTCCAGAAACGCCATGGCATAGACATAGACGCGGTCGTCGGCCGGATCGACACTGCGATGTAGCCCCTCGCCGTCGTGGCTGTAGGCCATGTCGGCCTCGACGACGACCCGGTGTTCGCCGGCGGTCAGTCGAAGTGGGAGTCGACCGTCCCGGAGCTCGCCGAGATCGAGATCGACGTCGTCGAGCTGGGCATTGAGCAGGTCGATCGGCCGGACGTCGAGGAAGGTCTCGCCGTCGGCATCGGCGCGAAACGTGATCTGACTGCGCGACCGAAACACCTTGTCGCCCCGGGTCAGATCCAGTTGTATGTCGTAGCTGTCGACGCTCAACAGGTCGGCTCGAGCGCGGGCCTCATCGACGGTGAGACTTGGCATGGCGTCACTGTAGTGCGCTGGGGAGCCAGCTACGTCGGATCGTCGCCGCGACGGATCCGACCGATGCTGTCGAAGATCGCGTACGGGATGCCGGCGATCGCCGATCCGGAGCGGCGGACCACCCGGTTGACTCCGCTGGTGCCGCTGCGGGCGAGCCCGACGCCGTCGACCAGCTGCCGTCGGGCTCGGTCGACGTGCTCGAACTCCTCGACCGCTACCAGGACGCGGCGAAGGGTACGACGGCTCGACGCAATCCTGTTGCCCAGAAGCCGAACCACGACGAGCATGCCGACCGCACACGAGATCGAGATGACGCCCGCGAGGAGGAGTGCGCTATTCGGCATGGTGCAGCGTCACGTCGGCCTGGACGCCGAAGTCCACAGACTTCTCGCGAAACAGTGACACGGCCCGTTGGTTGACGACGTTGCGCAGGAGATCGGGCGTGACCGCCGCCAACGGTTTCGCGAACCACGTCGACCGGCCGGCCAGCTCGAACGGATTGAGCAACTCGATCGCGATCACACGCCGCTGACCGGATCCGAGGGCCGCCACCAGATCGGGCGGCAGTGCGTCGGCCCGGTCGGCCGCCTCCCGGAGCTCCACGTCGAGCCGTCGTACCTCCCCACGCAGCCGAATCAGCTGGCCGACGGCGTACCCGACTCCGACGAGTCCCACGACGATCAAGACGATGCCGACGATCCCCATGACAGACCTCTCTTCGAGCTCACGCGGTCCCGGCCGACGTCGGCAGTATCGCGGTCCGATGGCGGGGAGTCGAATTGTCATTCCGCGTTCACCTGGTGACGTGTTTGGGTCGACGCGATTTCGGTGAAGATGACGAGTGAGTCCGCCGCTCGCCCGTAGCGCGTAGGAGGCACCCGTGTTCCGCACACCCGCCGGCTCTCAGCCCGTCCGTCGATCCCGTCTCCATCGACTTGCCATTCCGGCCGCCGTGGCGTTGGCCGTCTCGTTCGCCGCCGTCGTCAGCGACGAGTCGCCGGCCGACGCCTATCCGCCGGACCCGCCGGACCCCGCCACATCGCTAGAACACCTCAACGCCATCACCGAGGCCGACGAGGGAAGCATGGACGGTTACGACCGTGACCAGTTCCCGCATTGGATCAACGTCGAGGGCAGTTGCGACACCCGCGAGATGGTGTTGAAGCGTGACGGCACCGACGTCACGACCGGCTCGGACTGCTATCCGACTTCGGGAAGCTGGTACAGCGTCTACGACCAGGTCTGGCTCAGCGAGCCGTCGGACGTGAGCATCGACCACATCGTCGCGCTCGCCGAGGCCTGGCGGTCGGGAGCCAGCGCGTGGACCACCGACCAGCGTCAGACCTTTGCCAACGACCTCCAGCATGCCCAGCTGATCGCGTCGTCGATCAGCAGCAACAGCAGCAAGGGCGACAAGGACCCTTCGGAGTGGAAGCCGCCGAACACCGGCGTGTGGTGCATCTACGCCCGCGAGTGGATCGACGTGAAGTACGTCTACGGTCTGACGGCCGACGCGCCGGAGAAGGCGGCCTTGGGGGACATGCTCGGCACCTGCTGACATGAGGACGTGAGGGGCTCCGACAGACTAGGCGCGTGACCGAGCCCCTCGCGTACCTCCTGTTCGGGCTCGCCGCGGTCGTCGCGGTCTGGGCCGGTGCGCTGACCGTTCTCAACAGGCGGGTGGACAACCCGTTGTTCTATGCCGCCGCCGTTGTGGAGGTTGCGTTAGTGGCGACGATGGTCGGTGGCTTCATCGCGCTGGCCACGACCGACCGCGACGTCGACGGCGTGACCTTCAGCGGCTATCTCCTCACGATCGTGTTGATCTTGCCGATCGGCGTGGCATGGGGCGCGTCCGAGAAAACGCGGTGGGGCACCGGCGTGGTGGTGATCGCGGCACTGGTCGTGATGGTGCTGTCGTGGCGGTTGTTGCAGATCTGGCAGGGCACCAGTGTCTGACGCATCGACGCGGTCGGGGCCGGGCCGAATTCTGGTGGCCGTCTACGCGGTCTTCGCTCTCGCGGCGACGGCACGGTCGAGCGTGCAGATCGGCACCGACTTCGACAACGCGCCACTCGCCTACAGCCTGTCGGCCGTAGCCGCCGCCATCTACATCCTCGCGACCGTCGCCCTCGCGCGTGGCGGTCGGGCGCGCCCGTTGGCCTGGGCGGCGTGCACCGCCGAGGCGGTCGGAGTCTTCACCGTCGGGACGCTGAGCATCGTCGCTTCGGACCACTTCCCGGACGCGACCGTGTGGTCGGTCTACGGCCAGGGATACGGCTACGTGCCGGCCGTTTTGCCGTTCCTCGGCCTCGCCTGGCTTTGGCGTACACGCGAGGGGCACGCGGGGTAATCGGCGCGTCACGCCGACGGGCCGGGGGCCTGGAAATTTTCGAGAAAGTTGCCGATGGCCCTTGTGTCGTTAACGATTCGATCGGTAGAAAGGTCCGCACGGATCTCTTCGGAGGTTCGGGAACGGGTGAAGGTCCGACCCCATGGCCATTGGGGCAACCCTTTGGACTGGCTAGGTGACAGGCCGGCGGGGACGGAAGTCCACCCGGGACGTCGGGGAGGTGTCACGCCACGACGACGAGGCCCCGCGAACTCATACTTCGCGGGGCCTCATCTATTACAGAGCACAAGCCACGGCGATGTCGGTAACGACACGCCGTCGTCGCGATGAACTTGCTCTTTCCGATCGACCGGGTCACGTACGCTGGCGACCATGCCTGATGGCCCCGAGGCCGCGACGACACATGACGATGAGCCGCATGAGTCGATAGAGGCGCGGCTCAACTGGCTGCGGGCTGGCGTGCTCGGTGCCAACGACGGCATCGTGTCGACCGCCGGACTCGTGATCGGCGTCGCCGGAGCGACCAGCGATCGCACGACGATCCTGACTGCGGGCGTCGCCGGTCTCGTCGCCGGAGCCTTGTCGATGGCGGCGGGTGAATACGTATCGGTGTCCACGCAGCGTGATGCCCAGCAGGCACTGATCGCCAAGGAGGCAGACGAGCTCGCGACCATGCCCGACGAGGAGCTCTCCGAGCTGGCGGCGTTGTACGAACGAAGGGGACTGTCGCCGGACCTGGCGCGGCAGGTCGCCGAAGAGTTGACGGATCAAGATGCGCTGCGCGCGCACCTCGACATCGAGCTGGGTATCGACCCCGACGACCTGACCAGCCCGTGGCAGGCGGCTGGTGCGTCGGCCGCGTCGTTCACCGTCGGCGCCGCGCTGCCGCTCGTGGCGATCGAGGTGTCGCCCGACCCGATCAGGATCGGGGTCACGTTCGTCGCGGTCGTCATCGCGTTGGCGCTCACGGGCCTGATCAGTTCACGCCTCGGCGACTCCGAGATCCGTCAGACCCGAGCGATCTGGCGCAATGTCATCGGCGGTGCGCTCGCCATGGGCGTGACTTATCTGGTCGGCATCGCGATCGGCGACGTCGGGTGAGACGACCCCGTCCTGTGGACGAAACGGTGGACGGAGTGTGGAAGACAACCATGGTGCTGTGGAGAAGGGCCGCTCGTCTGTGGACGGCGAAAAATAGTCGAGAATTAGCGCCGAAACCCCTTGTGTTGAGGGAACTTTGAGGAGTAGAAATCTCTCACGCACTCCTTCGGGAGAGCGGGAACGGATCGAAAGTCAAGGTCCACCCGAGAGGGTCAAACCACTCGGAGCCCGCCGGTGACGCGGCAGGGCGGAGATGACGGACGGTCCGGGAGATCGAAGGCGTCACACTCGGTCAAGCGGAAGCCCGGCGAACTCATACTTCGCCGGGCTTCTTCTATTGCACCGCATTCGGCGTCGGATTGTCTCGTGCGCGTCAACGATCCGGTCACGTCTGGCACGCCGACATCGGCCATCCCGGTTGACCGGACCGCACCCCTCGGCCAGGCTCGGGCGATGATCAGCCACGCCGGCCGGCCCGGCGACCTCCGACGGATCGGTCCCGCTCGGCGAGGCACTCGCGTTTCCCAGCAGCCATGCCGGTGCGGCGGAGTTGGCGTACGCGGTCGGCAAGCCGTATCAGGGTCGCGGGCTTGCCCGTCGAGCCGTCCTTGCTCTTCTGCCACAGATTGCCGAGGCCGGCTATTTCAAGGCGATCCTGTTGATCGCCGGCGACAACACGCCAAGCCAGCGGGTCGCCGAAGGCCTCGACTTCGTCCGGACCAAGCTGCCCGACGTCGAGCGTCGCCGCAAGGGTTACGTGCTCCGGCTAGCGACGTGGCAACGCGACCTGTAACTAACCCAGGGTGCGGGCGAACAGATCCCGCAGGGCTTCGAAGTGCCGCTCGGTGCCGGCGTCGTCGTAGACCGCGGTGTCAGCCATCGTGTAGCCGTGTCGCGTTCCCGGGTAGATCTCGTTGCTCGCGGTCAGGCCGGCCGCTGACAACGCTTCGCCGAGTCGCCGCACGGCATCGGGCGACATGCCGGGGTCCTCGTCGGCGTGGCCGAAGACAAACTCGCCGCGGGCAGTCGCCAACGCCAGGTGCGGACTGTCAGCGTCGTCGGTCGCAAGCCCGCCGCCGTGGAAGCCACCGCAGGCGTGAACGATGTCCGCGTGCGCGCCGGCCGCCCGCACGGCGAGCCGGGCGCCCATGCAGTAGCCGACGACGCCGATCGGTGTGGTGACGCCGTGGCGGGAGCTGAGTGCGTGCACGTAGGCGTCGATGTCCGCGAGTGCCAGATCGCTTGTCAGGCGGGCGCCTCGCGGCCCGGCGTCGGCGAAGAATGCGGCCCGCGCCTCCGGATTTCGCAACGGCTCGCGCGGCGCCAACTCCGATGCTGCGCCCTCGCGATAGAAGACGTTGGGCGCCATGACGACGTAGCCCCACGATGCGATGCGATCGGCCATCTCGTAAATGCGTTGCCGCAATCCGATCGCATCCATGAAGAACAGGACCCCCGGAAGCGCCTCCTCGGTGTCTGGCCGGCTGAGCCAGGTCTCGACGGGGCCATCGGATGCGGCGAGTTCGATCATCACATTGCGCACCGTACTGAACGCAGATGCGGTCGGGCGGCGGGGTCGGGCATGATTGCCCGATGACGTGGACAGCACCTGAGGTCGAGCGCCCCGACGGCGAGTTCGACTGCGACGAACGCCCGATGGTCGAGGACTTTCTCGCCTCGCAACGCAGCACGCTTCTGCTGAAGTGCGCTGGCCTTACCGGCGAGCAACTGATGCGCCGCTCGGTCGAGCATTCGGGCCTGTCGCTGCTCGGCTTGATCCGGCACATGGCCAAGGTGGAGCGGATCTGGTTTCGGGAGCGGTTCGCCGGGCAGTCGGTCGAGCGTCTCTATTCGACCGACGATTGGAAGGACGCCGACTTCGAAGACCTCGACCCGGCTAGGGCCGAGGAGGACTATGCCCGGCTGCTCGAGGAGGTGCGGCTCGCGGATGCCGCAGTGGCCGACGCGTCTCTCGACGACACGTTCACCCTCAGCGGCAAGCCCGCTTCGTTGCGGCTGATCTACCTCCACATGATCGAGGAGTACGCCCGGCACAACGGGCATGCCGACATGTTGCGCGAGGGCATCGACGGCGTCACGGGGGAGTAGTGGCGACCCGGCGAGGCCTAGGCTGCGCCTGTGATCACCGTCGTCGACTACGACCCCGACTGGCCCGGCATCTTCGCGACTCTCCGCGACGAGTACGCGGCGGCGCTGGCTGACGAGCGCGTGCCGGTGGTCGCCATCGAACACGTCGGTAGCACATCCGTGCCGGGTCTCGCGGCGAAGCCGATCATCGACTGCGACATCGTGGTTGCCGAGGGCGAGGTCGCCGCCGCGTCCGATGTCTTGGTCGGCCTCGGGTTCACACCGCAAGGTGACTTGGGCATCCCGCAACGATGGGCCTTCAAGGCGCCCGACCGGCTGCCGCACACCAACACCTACGTCGTCGTCGACGGATCGCTGTCACTCCGCAACCACATCGCCGTGCGCGAAACCCTGCGGGCAAACTCGGAGCTTCGCGACCGTTACGCCGCGACCAAGAGGCGGGTCGGCGCCGAGGCGTCCGACATCGACGAGTACGGACAGGGCAAGAACGCCGTCGTACAAGAGATCCTCGCTGCGGCTGGACTCTCCGACGCCGAGCGAGCGTCGATCGACGCCAATCAGGTGCCCTCGCACCAGCAATTCCCTCGCTAACGCGCTGGCGGCTCTGACACGCTGCCCGCATGCTCCGATCTCACTGGCCCTTGTTTGGCTTGACGCTCCGGACGGGCCGACTGACGTTGCGGCTGCCGACCGAGTCGGACATCGCGGCTCTGGCCGACATCGCCGCGGCGGGCGTCCATCGGCCGACCGAGCGTCCCTTCCTGACGCCATGGACGGAGGGCGGTCCCGAGTCGCGCGCCAGGAACGTAGTCCAAGGCCATTGGGAGGATCTCGCGACCTGGTCCGCCGACAACTGGAGCCTCGGACTCGGTGTCCTCCGCGACGACGAACCTCTTGGCATCGTGAACCTGCGGGCGCGAGACTTCGCCGTGGCGCGTGAGGTCATGACCTCGTCATGGCTCGGCCTGCCGCATCACGGGCAGGGCTTTGGCACCGAGGCACGGGTCGCCATCTTGTCACTGGCGTTCGACCATCTGGGTGCCGAGTGCGCTGTGACCGAGGTGTTCCAGGACAACCACGCGTCGCAGGGCGTGTCGCGCAAACTCGGGTATCGGCCGGACGGGATCTCGCGCGACGTACGCGAGGGTGAGGTCGTCGTCTCGGATCGGCTACGGCTCGTCCGCGCCGACTGGGTGCCCGCACGGCACGGCGCCGTCTCCGTCGACGGCCTCGACGCGTGCCGCTCGTTCTTCGGGCTCGAGCCGAAGGAGCAGAACGTATGAGGAAGATCAACAACCGCCTGATCTCGTGGGCGTCGATCATCGATGACAAGACGCTGGAGCAGGCGAAGCTGACGGCGTCGATGCCGTTCATCTATCCGCACCTGGCGTTGATGCCCGATGCGCACCTGGGTAAGGGGGCCACGGTCGGCTCGGTGATCCCGAGCGACGGCGCCGTCATCCCTGCCGCTGTAAGCGTGGACATCGGCTGCGGCATGATCGCCGTCCGTACGCAGTTCGAGCGTGCAGACCTGTTGGACCGGTCGCTAGAGCCGCTTCGCCAAGGCATCGAGAAGGCCGTTCCTGTCAGCGCCGGTGTCTACAACACCGACATCACCGACACGGCAGCCATCCGTATCCGCGAGCTTGACGAGACGCGAGGCATCGACACTGCCGAAAGGCTGGCACCGAACTGGCGCAGCCAACTCGGCACTCTCGGCTCGGGCAACCACTTCATCGAAATCACACTGGACGAGCAGGACCGCGTCTGGTGCTTCCTCCACTCGGGCAGTCGCGGGGTCGGCAACAAGATCGCTCAGCACCACATCAAGGTCGCCAAGGACCTGTGCAAGCGGTGGTGGATCGACCTACCGGACCCGGATCTGGCCTACCTCGTAGAGGGTGTCCCTGAGTTCGGGGACTACATCCGGGACCTGCACTGGGCGCAGCGGATCGCCTACCTGAACCGCGAAGAGATGATGGATCGCGTCATCGACGCCCTGTCCGACTTCACCGGCAAGCCCGTCGAGGCGCAGGAGCAGATCAACTGCCACCACAACTACACCGAACGTGAGCGCCACTTCGGCAAGGAGGTCTGGCTGTCCCGGAAGGGCGCGATCGACGCGGCGAAGGGCGTCGGTGGGCTGATCCCGGGCTCGATGGGCACCGCTTCGTACGTGGTCGAGGGCAAGGGCTACGCCCCTTCGCTGAACTCCAGCCCGCACGGGGCCGGTCGCGTGCATTCGCGCAGGTCGGCTCGCAAGACGTTCACCGTCGAGCAGCTACGCGAGGCGATGGCGGGCATCGAGTACCGCGACACCGACGCCTTCATCGACGAGATTCCGGCCGCGTACAAGGACATCGACGTCGTCATCGATGACGCTGCCGATCTGGTGGAGGTCAAGCACACGCTCCACCAGATCGTCAACGTGAAGGGTGACTGACTGGAACGGTCCGAGAAACGTCTTGCATGAACATGCATTATCCCGCATACTCGTGCTTATGTCCAAGGTCATCACGTCGCTGCCCATCGGGGAGCGGGTCGGCGTTGCGTTCTCCGGCGGGCTCGACACCTCGGTCGCGGTCGCGTGGATGCGCGAGAAGGGCGCGGTGCCCTGCACGTACACGGCCAACATCGGGCAGTACGACGAGGCCGACATCGACTCGGTGCCGGGACGCGCGCAGTCGTACGGCGCGGGGATCGCCCGGCTGGTTGACTGTCGAGCCATCCTTGTGGAGGAGGGCCTGGCAGCCTTGGCGTGCGGCGCGTTCCACATCCGGTCCGGCGGTCGACCGTACTTCAACACCACGCCGCTCGGGCGGGCGGTGACGGGCACCCTGCTGGTGCGGGCGATGCTCGACGACAACGTGCAGGTCTGGGGCGACGGATCGACGTTCAAGGGCAACGACATCGAGCGGTTCTATCGCTATGGACTGTTGGCCAATCCCAACCTGCGCGTCTACAAGCCATGGCTCGACCCGGCGTTCGTCAGCGAGCTCGGAGGGCGCATGGAGATGAGCGCCTGGCTGGCAGCTCGGGGCCTGCCGTATCGCGACAGCGCGGAGAAGGCGTACTCGACCGACGCGAACATCTGGGGTGCGACCCACGAGGCCAAGACTCTCGAGCATCTCGACACCAGCATCGAGACCGTGCAGCCGATCATGGGTGTGCGGTTTTGGGACGCCGCGGTCGACATCGAGCCGGAGGACGTCACGATCGGCTTCGAGCAGGGGAGGCCGGTCACGATCAACGGCCAGGAGTTCGCAACACCGGTCGATCTCGTGACGGAGGCCAACGCGATCGGCGGCCGGCACGGCCTCGGTATGTCCGACCAGATCGAGAACCGCATCATCGAGGCCAAGAGCCGGGGGATCTACGAAGCCCCGGGCATGGCGCTACTGCATGCCGCGTACGAGCGGTTGGTCAACGCGATCCACAACGAGGACACCCTCGCCAACTACCACGCAGAAGGCCGAAGGCTTGGCCGGCTCATGTACGAGGGGCGCTGGCTCGACCCGCAGGCGCTGATGCTGCGCGAGTCGCTCCAGCGCTGGGTCGGGGCCGCCATCACCGGTGAGGTCACTCTGCGGTTGCGTCGCGGCGAGGACTATTCGATCGTCGACACCGCCGGACCGGCGTTCAGCTATCACCCCGACAAGCTGTCGATGGAGCGTACCGACGATTCCGCCTTCGGCCCGCTGGACCGGATCGGTCAGCTCACGATGCGCAACCTCGACATCGCCGACTCGCGGGCCCAGCTCGAGCACTACACGGGCCTTGGCATGGTCGGTACGACGCATGCCGAGCTGATCGGCGCGGCGCCTCGGACCAGGCTCATCGCCGACATGCCCGAAGGAGGAGCGGAGGCGATCGCGTCCCGCGGCGAGGTCGACGAGGACGACGCGTTCCTCGACCGGGTCGCGATGGAGTCCGGCACCGACTAGTCCAACCTCGGGAGTCGATCGGATCCAGCAGCGACTGGTGACCGGCGCCGAGACAGACGCTTGTGTCCGGTCTATTGGCGCGACGAGTCGGCACCGGCCGTACTGCCGAGGGCGTGGAGACGAAGGACGTGACGTTCAGCGGCTGAGCCATCGGGCCGGCACGGGGCTAGGCTCCCCGCATGGCCCGGTACTTTGACGTGCACCCGGATAATCCGCAGCCACGTGTGATCGGTCAGGTCGCCGACATCATCCGTGGGGGAGGGCTGGTTGCCTATCCCACCGACACGTGCTTCGCGCTCGGCTGCCAGCTCGGCAACGCCGACGGCAAGGATCGGATCAAGCGGATCCGTCAGCTCGACGACAAGCACCACTTCACGCTGGTGTGCTCCGACTTCGCACAGCTCGGTCAGCTGGTGCATCTGGACAACGCGGTCTTCCGCGCGATCAAGTCCGTGACGCCCGGGCCGTACACGTTCATCTTGCCGGCGACCCAGCAGGTGCCGCGGCGCTTGCTGCACCCGAAGAAGCGGACCGTTGGTGTGCGCATCCTTGATCACGGCGTGGCGCGGTCGTTGCTTGTCGAGCTGGGCGAACCGCTGCTGTCCAGCACCTTGATCCTGCCGGGGCACGACGAGCCGCTGACCCAGGGCTGGGAGATCAAGGAGGAGCTCGACCAGGTCGTGGACGCGGTCCTAGACTCGGGCGAGAAGCTGCCGGAGCCGACCACCGTCGTCGACCTGTCCGGTGCCGTTGTCGAGGTCGTGCGGCGCGGGGCGGGGGACCCGACGCCGTTCGAATGAGAGGCGAAATGGCAGCTATGCAGTTCGGCATCTTCACCGTCGGCGACGTCACACCTGACCCGACGACCGGACGGGCACCGACCGAGGCCAAGCGGATCCACTCGTCGGTTGCCATCGCGAAGAAGGCCGAAGAGGTCGGACTTGACGTCTTCGCGACGGGGGAGCACCACAACCCGCCGTTCGTGCCGTCGTCACCGACGACTCTGCTGGGGTTTATCGCGGCCCAGACCACGCGACTCATCCTGTCGACGTCCACGACGCTGATCACCACCAACGACCCGGTCAAGATCGCCGAAGACTTCAGCGTCTTGCAGCATCTGTCCGGTGGGCGCGTCGACCTGATGCTGGGGCGGGGCAACACCGGACCGGTCTATCCGTGGTTCGGCCAAGACATCCGGATGGCCGTTCCGCTGACCGTCGAGCACTACGGGCTGCTTCGTCGCCTGTGGCGCGAGAAGGTCGTCGACTGGAGCGGCGAGTTCCGCGGCGCGCTCCAGGGATTCACCTTGGCGCCGCAGCCGTTGGACGGCGTTCCGCCGTTCGTCTGGCACGGATCGATCCGCACGCCGGAGATCGCCGAGCTGGCCGCCTTCTACGGCGACGGCTTCTTCGCCAACCACATCTTCTGGCCGCCGTCGCACACGAAGCGGATGGTGGATATCTACCGTCGGCGATTCGAGCACCACAAGCATGGCGCCGCCGACCAAGCCATCGTCGGCCTTGGAGGTCAGGTCTTCATGCGACCCAACAGCCAGGACGCTGTCACCGAGTTTCGGCCGTACTTCGACAACGCTCCGGTCTACGGTCACGGCCCGTCGCTGGAGGAGTTCACGGCGCAGACTCCGTTGACCGTCGGGTCTCCGCAAGAGGTGATCGACCGAACCCTCGGCTTCCGCGACTATGTCGGCGATTATCAACGGCAGCTCTTCCTGGTCGACCATGCCGGTCTGCCGCTGAAGACCGTGCTGGAGCAGTTGGACCTGCTCGGCGAGGAGGTAGTGCCGGTGTTGCGCAAGGAGTTTCAGGTCGGCCGACCGGAGCACGTGCCCGACGCTCCGACACATGAGTCGCTCGTACGCGCCGCCGAGCAGGCAGGGGAGTCAGCATGACCAAGCTCACCATCGTGACCGGCGGACTGCGCGAACCGTCGTCGACCCGGCTGCTCGCCGACCGTCTCGACGAAGCCGTCCGGGCCGAGTTGGCCGAGCAAGGCGTGCCAGCCACTTCAACGATCATCGAGCTGCGGCCGCTGGGCCGGGCGATCATGGATGCCATGCTGACGGGCTTCGCCGGCGCCGATCTGGAGGCTGCCTTCGAGGCGGTCGGCAGTGCGGACGGCCTGATCGCGGTGACGCCGGCGTTCAACGCCTCCTACAGCGGGCTGTTCAAGTCCTTCTTCGACGTCGTGCCCGAGGAGATCCTGTCTGACATGCCGGTGATGATCGCGGCGACCGGCGGCACGGAGCGCCACTCGCTGGTCCTCGAGCATGCGATGCGGCCGATGTTTTCGTATCTGCACGCGGTTGTCTCGCCGACTGGTGTCTACGCCGCGACCGACGACTTCGGCGCTCAACACACTGCGTCGGGGCTGAGCGAGCGCATCGGCCGGGCGTCCGCCGATTTCGCTCGGCTCCTGCGGTCGTGCGGACCGCGACAGCGTCGCGACGTCTTCGCCGAGGAGCTCACGGCGATGGAGAGCCTGCTTCAGAAGGCCACTCGGGACGACGATCCTGGCTCGGTCGAGGACTGAAGCGCATCGGTTACGGCTCCATAGTCAGCCGCTTCAGGCCGCTGAGGACATCGCTGGCGACGACATCGACGTGGAGTGGGGCCTGCTGCTCAGCTTCGTCCGGCGCGACCCACACCGTGTGCATGCCTAGCCGCTTGGGCACTTCGAGGTTTCGTGCGAGGTCGTCGAAGAACACGGCATCGCTAGCCTCCACGTCGTATCGGTCGAAGCACTGGCGATAGGCCTCCTCCCATGGCTTGGGAGTGAAGTCCGCGGAGTCGATGCCCCACATGCCATCCACAGCCTCGGTCAAATCCAACAGCTGGATGAGCCGTGTGGCGTATGAGACCGAGCCGTTCGTGAAGACGATGCGCTGACCGGGCAAGTCGAGCAGCGCGTCCCGCAACGCCGCATCGGGCTGGAGCCCCGAGTAGTCGAGGTCTTCCTCGAAGGCCAGGAACTCGGCTGGATCCACTCCCATCGACGACATCACCCCCCGCAAGGTTGTCCCGTGCCGAGCGATAAGCTCTCGCTGCTTGTGCCGCGCGGCCACCGGTTCGATGCCATAGAGCTGCTGCAGGAAGAGAACGATCCGAGCGTTGCACTGGGTCGCTATGCCCACCGCCGGTGGGTACAACGTGTTGTCAAGATCGAAGATCCAGTGACGCGGCATGTGGCGAACTAAATCACGCCGCACCACCGGATCCGGCTCCGGTGGTCGCCGCGGCGTACGACCTCACCGACCGTACGCGGCGGGTGACCGAATTGGGCCGCTCGCGGTCACTCGATGACCCAGATCGCTCGGCATCTGCATCTGTCGGAGTACACGGTGCAGGACCATCTCAAGTCGATCTTCCAGAAGACGGGCTGAGCTCCCGCGGCGATTTGGTGGCACAGCTAGCTGTACTTCGACCACTACGCGGTGCGGCTGTCGATCGACGCCGCCGACGACGACGTGCAGAGCGCTCGGATTCAGCAGAGAACTCAGGGCTTGTAGGGGAGTACGTCGGGGCGAGGCCAGCGAACATGTGGGTCCCGCATTTCTGTCCAAGTTGACATAATGTCGCTTATCGGCGCTAGATTATCGGCACTAGATTCAGACAGCCTCGGCCGTGGCACGCTTGCTGGCGTGCCACACACCCATGAGCTGACGTTCGTTCAAGACTCACGTGCGCGATCGCGTCGCCGGCAGTGAGGCGCGTCTTGCTGGCGACGACCTCATCGGCGCCAATCAGCAGCGCCAGGCCGCCGTCCTCGCCAACGCGCTTGCCGAACAGGAACTTCTCGACGCGTCAGCGGCCGACGATGCCGTTCTCGACGTAACCGACCGCACCGCCGTCGACACCGTCGCGAGTCTTGAGCTTCTCGTCTTCGGCAGCTGAGACGCCCTGGGGCTGCACCGAATCAACGATATGCATCGAATCTGTGAACGACCCCGATGACGGCCACGCGATGGTGGGCGTCATCGATCCGGTAGATCACGCGGTAGGTGCCGCGGCGGGCGCTGTGTCGATCGTCGAGTGGTGGCCGGAGTCGCTTGCCGACGCGCTGCGGGTTGTCCAGCAGCGGTCCAACGATGAAGGCATGCGCCGCAAACGCGACGGACTCGGGGAGGTGCTCTGCAAGCTGCCGTCGAGCAGTGGGTGAGATGACGAGCTCGTAGCGCTCCTCCGTCACGCCGTCTTCCCACGGCGGCGCATCGCCTCGGCCAGGTCCTGCTCGGATTCGCCGTCGCCGCGTGCGAGCTCGGCATCCGACGCCGTGAGCTGTCGAACCGCTTCATCGTCAGACAGGATTGCGATGGTCTCTTCGAGTGCTTCGAGGTCGTCGGGAGACAGCAGGACCGCCGAAGGCCGTCCATGCACCGTCACGGTGACACGGTCGTGCTGGCGGTCAACGCGGCCGACTAGCTCCGACAGGTGCGCTTTCGCCTCGGCGAGAGAAAGTGTATCGCTCATAGTCATAAGTATGACTAGAACATTCCTACCCTTCAACGCGCTGCGTACGTCAATTTTGAGCGTGCGATCAACATGACCTGGAGCTGACTAGCCCAGCCCATCGTCACGTGTCAGCCGCGGGCGGCGGCCCGCGGCTTCGTGGCGTAGCCGACCAGCAGCCCGATGGTCACGCCGATAACGGTTTCCAACCCGCGGTCATTGAGTAGCTCGCTGATCGGTATCACTGGCGCGGCCAGATGGACGATGAGCAAGGCGAGCGGCGTGATGCAGATGAGGGCCAGGGCGTAGTTGCGGCCGATGACAAGCTCGGTGACCGCCTGCAGTGTGGCGACGAAGACGACGACGACGGCGTCTGCGAGGTCGAGGTCCAACAGCACCCAGGCCACGCCGAGCCCGATGAAGGTGCCGATCACACGATGCAGTCCACGAACCAACTGGGCGGCGAAGTCGTGCGTCATGAGTGGGACCACCGCCGAGACCATCGCCCAGTACGGACGACCGACTCCGACGCCGGTGGCTATCACGCCAGCGACGACCACGCCGATGCCCGACTGGGCGGCATACAGCCATCCCCCGCTATGGGGGCCGCCGATCGGATGTCCTGGCGGCGCTGGATCGGCGGTGCGGCGGGCCCGCCGTATTAGGGCACCCAGGTTTCCCACCAAGACGGCGAAGATCGCAGACAGCGACGCCACGAGGACCGCCGGAACGAGGTCACCCGCCTGGGCTGGCACCGACGCGACGGCGGCAAACGCGAAGAGCTGGAACAACGAGCCCGGTGGGACCCACCCATGGCTCTCCGAGATGTACGACGCCACTACGGCGACCGCCCCCGCGACCGGGATCGCCAGCCACTCCCGCGTGCTGGACATCGCGACCAACGCGCCCAGCGTGACGCTCATGATCAGGCTGAGGCCGGCCGCCCCCTGCCGCACGATCCGATGGAGGTCGACCCGCTCGCGGCCGTACAGCGAGGTGAAGGCGCCGAAGGCGGCGTACAGCGCCCAATCGACGTGGTCGATCACGACCATGATCAGCAAGGGAACCAGGATCGAGAACCAGACTCGCACCGCCAGCCACGGAGCACCCGGCGGCAGCGGGTGCACCGCGACGAGGCGCCCGCCGATGCTGGTCATGCGCCAATCCTTTCGTCACCGACGCGCCATCGGCAGAGACAGAAGACTCTTGCGCCGTCCTCGGTCAGGTGCCGACGTACTCCGCGAGGTGCTCGCCGGTGAGGGTGGCGCGTTTGGCGACGAGGTCGGCGGGCGTGCCCTCGAAGACGATCCTTCCGCCCTCGTGACCAGCACCCGGGCCGAGATCAACGATCCAGTCGGCGTGTGCCATGACCGCCTGGTGGTGTTCGATGATGATGACCGACTTGCCCGAGTCGACGAGCCGGTCGAGCAGGCCGAGCAGCTGTTCGACGTCGGCGAGGTGGAGGCCGGTGGTCGGCTCGTCGAGGACGTAGACGTCACCCTTCTCGGCCATCTGGGTGGCCAGCTTGAGTCGCTGCCGCTCGCCGCCGGACAGCGTCGTGAGCGGTTGTCCGAGATGGAGGTAGCCGAGCCCGACGTCGGCGAGCCGGTCGAGGATCTTGTGAGCGGCCGGCGTGCGCGCCTCGCCGTCCTCGAAGAACTCTTCTGCCTCCGTGACCGACATCGCGAGCACCTCGGCGATGTTGCGGCCGCCCAGTGTGTACTCCAGCACAGCCGCCTGGAATCGCTTCCCCTCGCAGTCCTCGCACGTGGACTCGACGGTGGCCATGACACCCAGCTCCGTATAGATAACACCGGAGCCGTTGCAGGTCGGGCAGGCGCCCTCGGAGTTGGAGCTGAAGAGCCCTGGCTTGACGCCGTTGGCCTTCGCGAACGCCTTGCGGATCGGATCGAGCAGGCCGGTATAGGTCGCCGGGTTGCTCCGTCGCGAACCGCGGATCGCGCCCTGGTCGACCACCACGACGCCGTCCCGGCCAGCCACCGAACCGTTGATCAGCGAGCTCTTGCCGGAGCCGGCGACGCCCGTGATCACGCAGAGCATGCCGAGTGGGATGTCGACGTCGACGCCTTGGAGGTTGTGCGTTGATGCGTCGCGGATCTCTAGCGCGCCGGATGACGAACGGACGGAGTCCTTGAGGGTCGCCCGGTCGTCAAGATGACGGCCGGTGACGGTGTCACTCCCCCGCAGCCCTTCGACGGTGCCCTCGAAGCAGATGGTGCCTCCCCCTGTGCCGGCGCCGGGGCCGAGGTCGACGACATGGTCGGCGATCGCGATCGTCTCGGGCTTGTGCTCGACGACGAGTACGGTGTTGCCCTTGTCTCGCAGCCGCCGCAGAAGGTCGTTCATCCGTTCGATATCATGCGGGTGCATGCCGATCGTGGGCTCGTCGAAGACGTAGGTGACGTCGGTGAGCGACGAACCGAGGTGGCGAATCATCTTGGTGCGCTGCGCCTCTCCCCCGGACAGCGTGCCCGCGGGGCGGTCGAGCGAGAGGTATCCCAGCCCGATCTCCGCGAACGAGTCGAGCAGGTGCTGCAGCCCGGCTAGCAGTGGAGCCACTGAGGGTTGGTCGAGGTCTCGGATCCAGTCAGCCAGGTCGGTGATCTGCATGGCACAGAGGTCGGCGATGCTCCTCCCCTGGATCTTCGACGACCGAGCCTGCTCCGCGAGCCGAGTGCCGTCGCAATCGGGGCAGGTCGTGAACGTCGCCGCGCGCTCGACGAACGTGCGGACATGCGGCTGCAGAGCGTCGACGTCCTTGGAGAGCATCGACTTCTGGATCTTGGGGATCACACCTTCGTAGGTCAGGTTGACACCTTCGACCTTGATCTTCGTCGGCTCCCCGTAGAGCAGCTTGTCGAGCTCCTTCTTGTTGAACTTGCCGATGGGCTTGTCCATGGGCAGCCCGGCGCCACTGAAGATGCGGCCGTACCAGCCGTCCATGCTGTAACCGGGGATCGTCAGCGCTCCCCCGCTGAGCGACTTCGTCTCGTCGTACAACGCGGTCCGGTCGAAGTCGCTGACCGCGCCCATGCCCTCGCAGCGTGCGCACATGCCGCCGAGGTAGACGCGTTTGCGCACGACGGACTTCTCGCCTCTGCCCTTGTCGGCGGTCATCACGCCGCTCGCCGTCCGGGTGGGGACGTTGAAGGAGAACGCCTGTGGCGAGCCGATGTGTGGCTCTCCCAACCGACTGAACAGGATGCGCAGCATCGCGTTGGCGTCGGTGGCGGTGCCGACGGTGGAGCGTGGGTTAGAGCCCATCCGCTCTTGATCGACGAGGATGGCCGTCGTCAGACCTTCGAGGAGATCGACCTCCGGCCGCGCCAGCGTCGGCATGAAGCCTTGCACGAAGGCGCTGTAGGTCTCGTTGATCATCCGCTGCGACTCGGCCGCGATCGTGTCGAACACCAGCGAGCTCTTGCCCGAGCCCGAGACGCCTGTGAACGCCGTCAACCTGCGCTTCGGAATCTCGACGCGCACGTCCTTGAGGTTGTTCACGCGCGCGCCGTGCACGCGGATCAGGTCGTGGCTGTCAGCGGCGTGCATGGCATGCGCCTGCTTGGTCTTCTTCGTGGCCATGCTCAGCGTGTCTCCTCTGTCGGTCAAACCGCCGTCACGGTCGTTGCCGGCGTCGCCTGGCTCGATCCAACCAGCCTGGGACAAAGGCTAGGACGGCTCAGCTCATGGGCGCTTCTCGATTCCTGACCGACCGGGCAACCCACATCGGTGCCCGCCGAGAAGGCAAGCTTGTCGTCGAGAAACATTGCCACATCGTGTGACAAATGCCACTGTGATCGGTGGTTGAATCTTCGAGTATGAAATGAGGGCGACCGCATGACGACGCTCGACGGGGCCCACGAGACGCGACAGGTCAGCCGGCGCCGGGTGCTCGGCTATCTGGTGGTAGCGCCGACCCTAGCGGTGGGGGTTCGCCTGGGGACGGACACGAACGCCCCGAGTCTGGCCGGCCAGGCGGCAAGGCTCACGATCCCCACGACCGGCCTTCCGGCCGACATCTTCGACCTGGCCGACGCCCAGAACTACGCCGCCAAACCGACCTCGCATCTGATCCGGATGGAGGTCCGCGAGGACGGCACGGTGCACTTCGCGCTGCCCCGGATGGAGGTCGGTCAAGGCATCGTGACCTCGACCGCGATGATCATCGCCGACGAGCTCGACGTGCCGGTCGAAAACGTCGTGGTCACTCTGGCGAAGGCCCGGCCGGAGCTGGTGATGAACCAGCTCACCGGCGGCTCCAACTCCACGGTTTCGACCTACTTCCCGATCCGCACCGCGGCCGCTATCGCTCGAGGCGCCTTGCTGGAGGCGGCCGCGCTGATGCTCGGAGGTCTGTCGCCGACGGCGCTCGAGACCGACAAGGGAGAGGTGATCGCGCCCGACGGCACCCGCATTCCGTACAGGGATCTGATCGAGAGGGCCGCGGTCAAGGAGACGCGGCAGGTGGAGGTCGAGCTCAAGGCCACCGCAGATCTCAGGGTCGTCGGAACTCCCGTCGGACGCACCGACGCCCGCGACATCGTCACCGGCGCCAAGCGGTTCGCCATGGACCTCGACGTCCCTGGCGCGCTGCCGTGCATGGTGTGCCGGCCACCCACCATCAACGGCACGGTCCGCTCGGTCCGCAACGAGGCGGACGTGGTCGAGATGCCGGGTGTCACCCATGTGGCGGTCATCCCAACCGGAGTGGCCGTTCGGGCGCGCACCTTCGGGCAGTGCATCGACGCGATGATCGCCCTCGACGTCGATTGGGGACCGGGCGAGGTGGGCGGCTCCGACTCCGACGACGACATCCTGGCCGAGCTGAAGCGTGCCGAGATTCCGATGGCGGTACCGAAGGTGCCGATCCTGGCCAAGACGGTCGACACCTCGTTCACCTTCATGTTCGCCAGCAACTCCGCGCTCGAGACCTACTGTGCGATCGCCGACGTACGAAACGACTCTGCGGAGATTTGGGGCGGCTTCAAGGTACCGGTCGCGGCCCAACAGGCGATCGCCTACGAGCTAGGCCTGCCGCTCAACAAGGTCACGGTCAACGTGGTGCAGGGCGGCGGCTCGTTCGGTCGGAAGCTGTTCCACGACGGTGCGATGGACGCGGCGCTGGCGTCGCAGGCGATGAGTGTGCCGGTCCGGCTGATGTGGCACCGGGCCGACGACTCCCGCCAAGGACGGGTGCATCCGATGTGCACCTCGCGAGTACGCGCGACCCTTCTGGGCGACCAGGTGCTGACCTACGAGCAGCGACACACGAGCGCCCGTACCGACTTCGCCCACGGATTCGGCGACGTCGTCACGGCGGCCGCTGCCAAGCTACCGGTGGCCGACTACTCCGTCTCGCAGACGATCTACGCGTTGACGGCCGGAGCCCACTACAATTTTGGCCCCACCACGTCCTTGCTCAGCGAGCTCACCGATCGACGGTTCAACACCGGCTCGATGCGCAACATCTACTCGCCCAACGTAGCGATCGCCCGCGAGTTGACCGTCGACAAACTCGCCAAGAAGACGGGCAAGGACCCGTACGAATTCCGGCGTACCCACGTTCGTAATGACCGTGCCCGCGCCGTGCTCGACGAGGTCGCCGAGGTCGGCGAGTGGGGCCGGCGAATGCCGCGTCATCACGCGCAAGGGCTCGGCATCCACAACGAATACCACGGCTACTCGGCCTGCCTGGTCGAGATCGACTGCAGTCCGAAGACCGTCAACCGCAAGGTCCGCCAAGGGGTCAACGGACCCCGCGTGACCAAGGTGGTGTTCGCCGTCGACGTCGGGCTCGTGGTCAACCCGAAGGGTCTCGAGGCGCAGATGATCGGCGGCATCATGGACGGGATCGCCCTGGTGCTCACCTCGAGCGTGCACCTCGAGGACGGCCACTTCCTCGAGGCCAGCTGGGACAACTACGCCTACACGCGGCAGTGGAACGTCCCGTTCGACGTTCAGGTCGTCATCAAGGACTCCGAGGACGAGAGCCCCGGTGGCGTCGGCGAGTTCGGTGTCGCGGCCGCGTGTTCGGCAACGGCCAACGCGTACTGGCGGGCCACCGGCACCATGCCCACCGAGTTCCCCATCAACCATCGCGGTGACCTGCACTTCGAGCCATTCCCGACGGTGCCGCCGATCCCACAGTCGCCGACCAACGGCCTCGACTTCGTTCGGTAAGGAGCTTCTCGTGACGACACATATCTTCAAGGTCAACGGCGAAACGGTGTCCGTCGACGTCGAGGACGACGTACGACTGCTCTGGGTGCTGCGCGACCTACTCGGGGTCCGGGGACCCAAGTACGGCTGCGGGATCAACGTCTGCAAGGCCTGCACCAGCCACATCAACGGCAAGGCGTTCAACCCGTGCTCGGTGCCGGTAGGCAAGATCGGCGCCGACGACGAGATCACCACGATCGAAGGCCTAGCCGACGGCGACGATCTGCATCCCATGCAGCAGGCGTGGATCGACTACGACGTCGCCCAGTGCGGCTACTGCCAGCCGGGTCAGATCATGGCCGCGATCGATCTCGTGAGACGGGTGCGGGACGAGGGTCGGTCGATTACCGACGACGACCTCGACACGCTTCGCAACATCTGCCGCTGCGGCACCTACCCCCGTATCCGCGAGGCGATCAAGGTGGCGGCCCGACAGATGTAGGGATCGAAGTCGCTCAGCTCACCGCCTTCTTTACAAGCTTGGCGATCTTGGCCTCTTCGGTCGCGGTCAAGTCCTTGAGCGCGAAGCTGGTCGGCCACATCGAGCCGGCGTCGAGGTTCGCCGTGTCGTTGAAGCCGAGCGTCGCGTACCTCGCCTTGAACTTGGCGGCGCTTTGGAAGAAGCAGACAACCTTGCCGTCGTCGTTGGCGTAGGCGGGCATTCCGTACCAGGTCTTCGGCGAGAGCTCGGGCGCGCTGTCCGTGATGATCGCATGGAGCCGCTCGGCCATGACGCGATCTGCCTTCGACATCTCGGCGATCTTCTCGAGCAGGTCGCTTTCGCCGTCCTTCTTGCTCCCACGCTTGCCACGGCGTGCTTCCGACTTCAGCTCTTGGGCGCGATCCTTCATCGCGGCGCGTTCCTCGGCGGTGAATCCCTTGGACTCCTTGTTGCTGGCCGCGGTTTTCTTGGCGGACTTCTGCGTGGCCTTCTTGATGGTCATCGTTCCCTCCCGTGTTACATGGTCTTGGCGCTCGGCCGCACGAGCCGGTGGGCCGTGTCTATGGAGACAAGGCTAGGTCTGCCCCGAGCGCGAGTGCTTCTCGATTCCTGATTGGTCTGGTCGCCGGCGCCGAGTCAGCAGTAGCGCGCAGGCGACGGCCCCGAGTGCCACGGTGGCGAGTCCTGAGCCGCCGAGAGTCGCTCGCGGGCCGAGCGCCGTTGTGAGAGGTCCGCCGAGCGCCGTGCCGATCGGCGAGGCGGTGAGCAGCGCGGCGCTGCGAGCCGCGAGCATCGCGGCCAGGTATTGCGGTGGTGCCTTCGCCTGCATCAGAGTCACCGAGAGCGCCACGAACGGTCCGTAGATCGCGCCGCCGAGCGTGAAGAACGCGACGGTGACGGCGGTCGGAACGTCGAACCCGAACGGCAGCAGCGTGAGCCCCCAACCGATCACGATCGCGATCGTCACGGGCCAGAGCGGCAACTGTCGCAGCGCACCGACCGCGAGCCCGCCGATCACCGCACCGATGCCGAACAGCATCCAGTAGAGGCCGAGCAGCGTGCCTGGTCCGTGCAGGTCGTCGGTCACGTGGAGCGGCAGGGCGACCTCGACGGGCCCGTACAACAGGTTGAAGAACCAGGTGAGCGTCAGCAGCCCGAGCAGCTCGGGATAGGACCGCAGCAGCGCGAGTCCACCACGGGCGGCCTCCTGGTCGACTGGTGAGACATGCCCCGAATCCGGCAGGCGGGTGCGGACGATGAGCACGGCGAGGAACAAGTACGTGAGGGCGTCCAGGCCGAGCACGAGAGCGGAGCTGACGTACGTCACCAGCACTCCGGCGATCGCGGGCCCGGCGATCGTGGCGGCGAAGTTGAGCGAGCTGACGAGGGTGTTGGCTGCGAGCCGTTGCTCGACGGGCAGCAGTTCGGCCAACAAGGTGTACTTGCCCGCGCTGCCCCACGCGTGAAGCAGCGACGAGGCGGCGAGCAGGATGACGTACAGCGGCAGCGTCAGTAGCCCGGCGAGCCAGGCGAGCGGTATGGCGCCGAGGAAGACGCCGCGAACGACGTTGTCGATGAGAAGGAGCCGCTTGGCCGACACTCGGCGCAGCCGTCGACCGAGCACGAGCGCGCCGACCACGCCGGGCAGTGTGTACGCGGCCACCGCGCCGCCGACCCACAGGCCCGCGGTCGCCGCTGGTGAGAGCTCGATCGCAAGCCATGCCACCGCCACGAAGCTCATCCCGTCTCCGAGGTACGAGACCCCGAAGCCCAAGATCAGTCGCCGGAACACTCGATTGGCGAGCACCGGCCGATAGGCGGTCGGGACGAATCGTTGGAGGACCGAGGACGCCTCGCGAGGACGCGCCTCAGGTCGGTCTCGCTTCACCTGTCAGTCACGGCAGCGGCGCCGACCGGCTCAGCCCAGCTCCTGAATACGGACCATGTTGCCGGCCGGATCGCGGAAGGCGCAGTCGCGAACGCCGTACGGCTGCTCGGTCGGCTCCTGGACGACCTCGGCATCGGTCGTCTGCACCCGCTCGAAGGTGTCGTCGAGATCCTTGGTGGCCAGGAGGATCCAGCCGTAGGTGCCCTTGGCCATCATCTCGGCGATCGTGCGGCGCTCGTCCTCGGTCATGCCAGGGTCGGCGGCTGGCGGCGCCAGGAGGATGGACGTGCCGGGCTGGCCGGCGGGGCCGACTGTGATCCAGCGCATCTGGCCGGATCCGACGTCGCTGCGGACCTCGAAGCCGAGGGCGTCGCGATAGAACGCCAGAGACTCTTCTGGGTCGTCGTGCGGAAGAAAACTCGCGTGAATGGTGATGTCCATGGCCGTCACGCTAGCTGTGGCTCGATGACAGGTGCTTCTTGATTCCTGATCGGTCTGGTCACCTGTTTCGCGATGCATGGCGGCATTCCCGCCGTCACGCGCGCCCCCTGGCACCGATAGACGCTGGGCGGCACACCGACCAGCTCGGTGAAGCGCGTGCTGAAGGTGCCGAGCGACGCGCAGCCGACCGCGAAACAGACGTCGGTGACGCTGAGGTCGCCACGACGCAGCAGCGCCATCGCGCGCTCGATACGTCGAGTCATCAGGTACGCGTACGGCGACTCGCCGTATGCGAGTCGGAACTTGCGGCTGAGATGTCCGGCCGACATGTTCACGCCGCGGGCGAGTGCCTCGACGTCGAGAGGCTGCGCGTACTCCCGGTCGATCCGGTCGCGCACGCGGCGCAGCAGCGCGAGGTCGCGCAAGTGCTGCTCAGCGGCGGGTCGGCTGGTCACATGCGAGATCGTACGCCGTTCCGGAGCCTCCACAGGCAGACGACAGCGAGCCCATGCGGTGACGACGGTTTGTACGGTGGCGTCGTGTCGTCGATCGATCTGAGTCGGGCGCTGACCTCCGGAAGCGTTGCGGAGGTGTACGCCAAATCCATCGCTCTGCGGCTTGCCTTCGTTGGACTCCCTACGCTGACGGCTTGGCCGGAGTCAGTGGTCCAGACGCGAAAGCCAGGGGTGTCGGGGGGACACAACCAGGAGCGACTCCCGGAGCCACCGACGCTGTGAGGCGTCGAGGTATCCGACGACGGCATCGAAGTCGGCGTGGTCCTTCTCGCGCGGGTGGGCGCTTTTGTAGAGCAGCTGCACCTCAGGACTGAGCACTCGATGCTCGATGCTCGATGCTGGGCCGTCGAGTTCGGCAACCGGGCGGCGGATGCGAGTGTCCCGGCGGTACACCCACTGATCATCCGACTCCTCGGCGAGCATGAGTTGCAGGCACCATGGCGACAACGGAGACCTGCGACACCAGATGTCGTGGACGCCTGGCGGGAGAACGTCGCCCCGACGAGACCAAGGACGCAGGCTGCCGGGCGGATCGGCCGCCTGGACGTCCCATCCCCCGAGGTGGCGCTGAAGGAGTGCCTGATCGCTACGCAGGATCAGCACATCGATGTCGGCATGTGACCGGGTCTGACGCCCAAGATGGAGGTCGATGGCCCATCCACCCGCGATCCACCACAGGCAGATCAAGCCATGCAGCACACTGGCGACCTCCGTAGGTGTCAGTGGCTCCCACGAGCCCAATGTGTCGTTTGTCGGATCGACCACGAGAGCCGACGCTACGCGACAGGTGCGAGTCAGTCCGTGGTACGGCGAGCTTCGTTCGCTTCGCGGAGGACGGCCCAGGCGTCCGCGACGGGGCCCACATGCCCGAGCTTGTCGGGGTTGAGCACCGCGCGGATCGCCTGGATCTGACCGTCGACGATGTCGAGCGTCAACGTGTTGACGACCCTGCCCTCCCGATCGCGGAAGATCGCGCCTGGCTGGCCGTTCATCTCGTGTGGCTCCACGGTGACGCCGATCTGGACGAACGGTGGGATCATGGCGGTGAGCAGGCGGGTCACATTGTCCGCGCCGGCGATGCCCTTGCCCCAGAGCGGAGCCTTGCCGCCGCTGTCCCCGACCATCTGGACGTCGGCGGCGAGCATGTCCCGCAGACCGTCGACGTCGCCCTCCTTGAAGGCGTCGAAGAACCGAGCCGCCAGCTCGTCCCGTTCCCGGCGACCGGCTTCGAACCGACGGCGTCCGTCGTCCATGTGGCGCCGGGCCCGCACCGCGAGCTGTCGGCACGCGGCTTCTGACCGGTCCACGGCCACGGCGATCTCGGGAAAGCCGTACCCGAACACCTCTCGCAGGACGAACACGGCCCGTTCGAGCGGGCTCAGTCGTTCGAGTAATAGGAGGGCCGCCATGGATATCGAGTCGGCCAACTCCGCCGACCGCTCCGGATCGGCGTAGGGGTCGGAGAGCAGCGGCTCGGGGAACCAGTTCCCGACGTAACTTTCCCGCCGGACGCGAGCCGACCGCAGGACGTCGATCGAGATCCGAGTCACCACGGCCGAGAGGTACGCCTTGGTCGACGTGGGTTGCGTCGGCGATGCCTCGTAGCGCAGCCAGGTCTCCTGGACCGCGTCCTCGGCCTCGCTCACGCTCCCCAAGATCCGGTAGGCGATCGCGAACAGCAGCGGCCGCAGCTCCTCGAACTCCTCGGCTCGGGTCACGCCAAACCTTCCCTGAAGCCCTGCCGCCACGAGGGGTAGCGCAACTCCCAGCCGAGCTCGCGCTTGGCCTTGGCGTTGGAGAAGCCGCGCCCCTCGGTCATCATCGTCACCGCCACGTCTCCGGCCATCAGCTGGGCCAGCCACTTCGGCGCCTTGAACGGCGGCTTGGCGCCAGCACTCGCTGCCAGATAGGGCAGCCACTCGCTGGCCGGGGCCGGCTCGTCATCGACGATGTTATAGACGCCCGCAGCCTTTTGCTCCACGGCCAGGACGGTGGCGCTCGCCGCGTCGTCGAGATGCACCCACGAGGCATAGCCGCGACCGCCCCCGACGAGCGGGAACTGCCGCTTGCGGATGAGCTCGACCTGTTCGTCGGTGGTGCCCGGTCCGTACAGTCCGCCATATCGCAGCGCGGCGCCGCCCGCCCTGAAGACCGCGTCCTCGAGGTGGCGGATCGCCTTCGTCACCGGGTACGCGACCGTCCCCTCGAGCATCTCCAGCGGATCGTCTTCGGTCTTCACCCAGCCGCCCTCGCGGATACCGTTCCAGTTTGCGTAGCTCTGCGCGACGAAGTGGGAGACACCGGTCGCCTCGGCGGCCGTCAGCAGGTGATCCGTCCCCTCCGTGCGCAGCCGGTTGGTCGTTGCGAACCACCGATCCATGTGCTTGAGATTGGCCTTGCCCTGAGAGATGGCCGTCATCTGGTGCACGATCGCGTCCGGCCGAGCGGCAGCCACCGCTTCGCCGACCGATATCGCATCGAGCCCGTCCATCACGACGCCGTCTGCGCCGAGCTGCTTCAGCAGGTCCAACTTGCCTGCGCTCGACGTCGTCGCCGTCACCTGGTGGCCCCGGGCCACGAGCTGCGGCACCAGCCGTCGCCCCACGACCCCAGTGCCGCCAGCAACAAATACCCGCATGATTCTCGCCCTTCCTGATTCCGGAGTTTGTGTCGGAAGCGAGACGAGACAGCCCTGGGCGACTGTGACATCTGGGAAAGTGACGGGAGGCACATGTCGAGTCCGGGCAGGCGGTTCGGAGTTGACTGGCGGCTGCGGCCCCGCACACTGGACCAATGCTCCATCGTCATCCGTTCTTGAGCGTGGTCACCGGCGGCTACCTGATATTTGTCGCCTGGCTCACGCTCACGCCGCAACCGATCGGGCCGGACCAGCAGCAGTTCA
>DASQKI010000037.1:0-63527 GCA_035630615.1 Nocardioidaceae bacterium | reverse complement strand
CCTAGAGCCAGTCCCACCGGCGAAACAAGGCGTACAGTCCGCCGGAGGTCATGAGCAGCACGATCGTGGACATCCAGAACCCCCAGTTCTGTTGGGATCCGGGGTACGGGACGTTCTGCCCATAGAAGCCGGTGATGGCGGTCGGGACCGCGATCACAGCGGCCCAACCGGTCACCTTCTTCATGATCGTGTTGAGGCGGTTGCTCTGGAGACTGAGCTGCGTCTCACGGATCGTGGCGATGAGGTCCCGCAGCGACTCGGTCCACTCCGACGCGCGAAGGACGTGGTCGTAGACGTCTTGGAAGTAGGGCATCAGCGGCTCGTCGATGATGTGGACGTCCCGCCGCATCAACGTGTTGACGACTTCCCGCATCGGCAATACGACGCGTCGGAGGACGACCAGGCTCTTGCGCAGTCGCAGGGCGCGGAGCTGGACTTCGCGCGGATCCGGATCGTCGGCGAAGACGAGGTCTTCGAGCGCTTCGATGTGCTCGTCGAGCGCCTGCACGGCGTCGAAGTGAGTGTCGACGACGTAGTCGAGCAATCCGTGCAGGAGGTAGGCCACGCCACCCTTGGCGAGCTCGGGTGAGGAGTCCCAACGGTCGACGACCGCGTCGATGTCGAAGTGCTCGTCCTTGCGCACCGTGACGATCGCCCGGGGGGTCACGAACACCGCCAGCTCGGACGTCGAGAGCTCGCCAGTCTCTGGATCGACTCGTACGGAGTAGGCGGTCAAGAACGCATGACTGTCGTAGCGGTCGAGCTTTGCTCGCTCCTGCTTGAGCACGGCGTCTTCGATCGCGAGCTGGTGCAGGCCGAGCTCCTCGCTGATTGTTGCCAGGTCGGCCTCGGTCGGGGCACACATGTCCAGCCACACCGTGGCAGCGGGATCGGTGATGTAGTCGGAGACCTCGGCCGGCGAGAAGTTCTCGGCCTCCAGGACTCCGTTGCGATACAAGCGGGTGCGCGCCATGAGCGTTCAGGCTAGCTCGCCGAGGCGGCGCCGACGGCGTGACACGAGTGCCGGCAGACAATGAACGGAACGGCCGAGCGCGCACCCACGTCGCACCGGCATGAACGCCCTCAGACGTACTCTCGTGCTCGCGACCGCCGCCGCCCTGTCCACCTCGGTCGCCTGTGGAGGCTCTGAAACCGTGACCGAGCAGACTCTGCCGCGGCTCGTCAGCAGCGATGTGGAGCGCGCCGAGCCGACATCGACACCTGCCGCGGTCGACGCGGCGATCGGAATGCAGACCTTCGCCCATCGGCTCCTGTCGGAGCATCCCGACCGCCTGGACGGACCGAACGGCGTCGTGTCGTCGGCCAGCATCGGCGCCGCATTCGCGATGTTGCGCGAAGGCGCGGAGGGGGAGACGGCCGCGCAGATCGACGACGTGCTGGGCTTCCCGGCGACCGAACTCGGATCGGCGTACAACTACCTGACCGACCAGTGGGCGCCGAGCGTCGGCGAGGGTGCGCCGGAGCTGTCGGTCGCCAACTCGCTGTTCGTCCAGGACGGGTTCGAGTTGAAGCAGCCATTCTTGGATGCGTTGGCGCGTGACTTCGGGGCGGGGATCCGGACGGTCGACTTCGCCGGCGACGCCGCTGAGGTCGTCAACGCGTGGGTCAAGGAGCAGACCCGCGACCGCATCGACCGACTCTTCGACGAGCTGCCGCCGGCGACACGGCTGGTGCTCGCCAACGCCATCTACCTCAAGGCCAAGTGGGCCACCCCGTTCCTCTCAGAGTCGACTCGCGACGACGCCTTCCGGCGGGCGTCGGGAGGTCCGGTCCAGGTGCCCTTCATGCATCAGGCGTCGTCGTTGGACTACGCGCAGGGCGAGGGATGGTCGGCGGTGCGGTTGCCTTACAAGGGTGACGAGCTCTCGATGTGGGTGCTGCTGCCCGACGGCGTGGGCGACCCGGTGGAGCTGCTCGACCCGAAGGTGTTGTCGGAGGCGACCAGCTCGGCGAAGGCGCAGCAGGTCGAGCTCGCGCTGCCGAAGTGGGACTTCCAGACCGACGCTCCGTTGACCGAGGTGCTGCCGGCCATGGGCATGCGGAGGGCTTTTAGCGACGCCGCGCAGTTTGGTGGGATCTCGGACACCGGGCTCAAGATCGACCAGGTCATGCATCGGGCCGACATCACCGTCAGTGAGGAGGGCACCGAGGCGGCCGCGGTCACCGGCATCGCGATGGTCGAGTCGGCCGTCCCGATAGACGACGTCGTCGCGTTCGACGCCGACCGTCCGTTCGCCTTCGTCGTCCTGCACGACGCGACGAGTACGCCCCTGTTCGAAGGAGTGGTCGGTGACCCGTCGGCGACTCAGTAGCGCCACGGCACTCGCCTCCGCCGTAGCCTTGGCGGCGATGACCGGATGTGGAGGTTCGGATCCCGTGACCCAGCAGACGATGCCGCGACTCGTCAGCAGCGACGTCCAACGCGAGGAACCGAGCCCCGCTGCCTCTGGGTCGGCGAGCAAGGCCGCTGTCGGCCTTCAGGAATTCGGGCATCGGCTGCTGTCGGAGCACCCGGAGCTTCTCGACGGTGTCAACGGTGTCGTTTCACCCGCGAGCATCGGGGTGGCGTTCGCGATGCTGCGGGCCGGCGCCGAGGGGGAGACCGCTGAGCAGATCGACGCCGTGTTCGGCTTCCCGGCGAATGATCGGGGTCCGGCGTACAACGCCCTGAGCAGCCAGTGGATCGCCGACGGCGAGGACGCGCCCGAGCTGTCGATCGCCAACTCGCTGTTCGTCGGAGACGATTTCGCGCTGAAGCAGCCGTTCCTGGATGCATTGGCGCGCGACTTCGGGGTGGGGGTCCGGACGGTCGACTTCGCCGGCGACGCCGCTGAGGTCATCAACGCGTGGGTCAAGGAGCAGACCCGCGACCGGATCGACAAGCTCTTCGACGAACTGCCAGCGGAGACGACGCTGGTGCTCGCCAACGCGATCTACCTCAAGGCGACCTGGACGCTCCAGTTCACGGCGGAGGCGACACGTGACGATGCTTTTCGGCGGGCGAACGGCAGGGCTGTGCGCGTCCCGTTCATGCATCAGGCGTCGTACTTCGACTACGCGCGGGGCGACGGATGGTCGGCGGTGCGGTTGCCGTACGAGGGTGACGAGCTCGCGATGTGGGTGCTGCTGCCCGACGGCGCGGGCGACCCGGTGGAGTTGCTCGACCCGGCGGTGTTGTCGGAGGCGACCACGTCGGCGACGTCGCGGCAGGTCGAGCTTGCGCTGCCGAAGTGGGACTTCCAGACCGATGCGCCGTTGACCGACGTGTTGCCCGCGATGGGTATGCCACGGGCGTTTACCGATGAGGCTCAGTTTGGCCGCGTCGGGGAGCAGCCGCTCGCGATCAGCCAGGTGATGCATCGGGCCGACATCACGGTCGACGAAGAGGGCACCGAGGCGGCCGCGGTGACCGGCATCGGCATGCGCGTCACAGGCCTGCCGCCGGCGCCGGAGACGACGTTCGACGCCGACCACCCGTTCGCGTTCGTCGTGTTGCACGAGCCGACCGGAGCGCCGCTGTTCGAGGGCGTCGTCGGCGATCCGTCGGCGGTCCAGTAGGTCTAGTCGTCGCCGCCGGAGTCGTTGTCGCCCTCGCTGCTGACGACCTGGAAGTTGGCGTCGAGCTGGACGTCGACCTGGCTGCCGTCGTCCTTCGTGACCTCGACTTCGTACTTACTCTCCTCGTCGCCGACCTCGGTCTCGGTTACCTCGCCGCCGCCGGTGTACTCCAGAGCCGCGGCCGACGCCTTTGCGAGGGCGTCACCCGTGATCGGCCGCTGGCTCCCGTCGTCGTCAGCGACCCCGGTGGCCACGGCAATGCCGGTCCCTGCGCCGGCGATCAGCAGAGCCGATCCGGCACCGATAGCGATCTTCACACGTTTTCTCATGGACCCACTGTCGCGCGGGATGCCTGAATGTCGCCTGAACAGCCCGCCGAGCTCAGGCGAGCACGTTCTCGCGTCGCCGGCCCCACTCGAGGGCGCTGGCGATCGCGTCGTCGAGGCTGAGCTCGGCCCGCCAGTCGAGCACTCGGGCGGCCTTGTCGACGTTGGCGTAGGCCCCGATGGCGTCGCCCGGGCGCGGTGGGCCCTCGCGAGTCGGCACCGGTTGTCCGTACGTCCGCTCAAACGCCGCGAGCAGCTCACGTACGGTCACGCCGTTGCCGGTGCCGAGGTTGATGATCGAGCTCGTGGCCCCTTCGGCTTCGAGAGCGGCGTCGAATCGCTCCACCGCCGCGACGTGCGCCCGCGCGAGATCCCACACGTGGACGTAGTCGCGAATGCCGGTGCCATCGCGAGTGGGATGGTCCGTGCCGGTGATGACGAAGCCGTCGATGTCGCCGCGGGTAGCCGCTACCAAGCGACCGAGCACGTGGCTCGGCAAAGGGTCTTGGATGCCGGAGCGGAAGTCCGGATCAGATCCGATCGGGTTGAAATAGCGCAAGATGATCGCGCGCAGCGGAGTCGCCGCGCAGATGTCAGCCAGCGCCAGCTCCATGATCCGCTTGGTTCGCGCGTACGGCGAGGGCGGGTCGAGCGGCGACTCCTCGGTGACCTCGAACGTCTCAGTCGGCGCGTAAAGCGACGCCGTCGACGAAAACACCAGTCGCGTCTTGCCCAGCTCGGTCAGCTCGTCGAACAGCTCCAGCGACTTGGCGACGTTGTCGCGGTAGTAGCCGTACGGCTCGGCGACGCTCTCGGGGACGACGACCCGAGCCGCACAGTGGATCGTGCAGTCGAGGTCGGAGTGCTCGTCGACGATGCGGCGCAGCACGGCGCGGTCGGCGATATCGGCGGCGTAGAACGGCCGGTCGCCGACGAACTCGCGGCGGCCGGCGCCGAGATGGTCGAGGATCACCGGTCTGTGGCCGGCCGCCTCGAGCGCAGTCGCGATGGTGCTCCCGATATATCCGGCTCCGCCGGTGATCAAGACCTTCATGAGGTGCGACCCTAACTCGCCGGACAAAACCCGCGGATCGGCGGACGTTGTCGATTTAGTGGGTCGTCGATCGTCATGGGGATGACAAGCTGATCCCGAGGAGGAGAAAGCGATGGAATACATGCTGTTGCTGGTGGGTGACGAGAAGGCCGATCGCCAACTGCCGGAGGAGGAGCAGAAGCGGATCATCGAGGAGCATTTCGCCTTTAGCGATCGGCTGCGAGCCGACGACGCACACGTGTACGGCGTCGCCCTGGACGCGTCGAGCACGGCGACCACGGTCGACGTCGCCGCCGGGGGTGCGATCACCGACGGGCCGTTCGCCGAGACGGCGGAGCAGATCGGCGGGATCTACTTCATCAGGGCCGACGACCTCGACGAGGCGATCGAGTGGGCCAAACAGATCCCGGTGAGCCCGGGCCTGCGGGTCGAGGTCCGCCCCGTCATCAACATGTAGCCGAGGCATCGAAGGACGGTGCCCTGATGTGCGGCTTGACGAAGACTGAGGGGCCAGCTGCCGGCCGCGGACTGCGCGGCTACATCCAGACCGACGATCTCGAGGGCACACTGGAGCGGATCGTGGCCGCCGGTGGCTCGGTGGCCAAGGCTCGGCAGGAGATCGGAGGGGAGTTCGGCTGGTGGGCGTGGTTCCGGGATCCGAGCGGCGTCACGCTGGGGCTAGCGACGGACAAGCCGGCGACCTGACCGAGGTCCACGCGGCGCTCGACGGGGCGCTGCGGGAGCACTGGGCCCGATTGCTGGCGCTGCTGATCCGCGACTACGCGAGCGTCGACGTCGCCGAAGACTCCTTGCAGGACGCGTACGCCGCGGCCGCCGAGCATTGGACCCGCACCGTCCCCGACAATCCGGCGGCGTGGCTGCTGACAACGGCCCGGCGCAAGGCGACCGACCGGCTGCGGCGGGAGGCGACGCTCGCCCGCAAGCTTCCGATGCTCGTCGTCGACGACGTGGCGACCGGACCAGACGTCGACCTCGACGCGATTCCGGACGAGCGGCTGCGACTGATCTGCACCTGCTGCCACCCGGCGCTGTCCCACGAGGCCAGCGTCGCCCTGACCTTGCGGTTGGTCGCCGGGCTGCACACCCGCGAGATCGCCCGGCTGTTCCTCGTGAGCGAGGCGACGATGGCGGCCCGGCTCACTCGTGCCAAGCGCAAGATCGCGGCGTCGGCGATCCCGTTTCGGGTCCCGGAGCGGACCGAGCTGCCGGCGCGGTTGGCCCGCGTCTGCCATGTCGCGTACCTGCTGTTCACCGAGGGGTACGCGGCGACAACCGGACCCGACCTGATGCGCGTCGAACTGTGCGACGAGGCGATCCGGCTGCAGTGCGTCGTCGTCGAGTTGGCGCCGGACCACGCCGATGCGATCGGCCTGCTGGCCCTGATGCGATTGCAGCACGCTCGTCGGGATGCACGGGTCGACGCCGGTGCGCTGGTGCCCTTGGGCGACCAGGACCGCACGCGATGGCATCGTGCCGAGATCGACCAAGGACGGTCGCTGCTGCGCCGGGCCGCTGACATCGGACCTCCGGTCGGCCCCTACACGCTGCAAGCGGCGATCGCGGCCGAGCACATGGTGGCGCCGACCGCCGACGCGACCGACTGGGCCGCGATCGCCAGGCTCTACGACCAACTCGAGCGGCTGACGGAGTCGCCGGTCGTTCGGCTCAACCGGGCGGTCGCCGTCGCCGAGGCGGAGGGCGCCGCGGCCGGCCTCGCGCTGCTCGACGGACTCGACGAGCGGCTGCCGCAGCACCATCGGTTGCCGGCGACCCGGGCCGAGCTACTCCGCCGGATCGGCGACCGGGTCGGAGCCGTCGCCGAGTACGACCGGGCCATCGAGCGCGTCGGGACCGGCACGGAGCGGGCGTACCTTGTCGCTCGCCGGGACGAGCTGACGAGCGGAGACTGACATGACGCGACTCGCCGTAGATCGGCGGCAGGCGATCGCGTACCGGTTGACGACCAACCATCTCGATCGGCGGCTGCCGCCGAAGACGTACGACGAGGCGGCGCGGTTCGCGATCCAAGACACCATCCCTCGCTCGGCCCAGGTGTCGCTGCATGCGCGCGTCGACGACTGCGAATCGACGGCCTGGGCCGACCCGCGGCTGATCCAGACCTACAGTCCACGGGCCGCCGTGCACGTGTTCCCGGTGGACGATTGGGCGGTGTACACGGTGGGCCGGCTGCCGATCGACACCGCCGAGCGCGAGGCGATCGAGAGGGGCGCCGAGCGAGTCTGTCGAGCGCTCGCGGGGGAGGAGCGGCGGGGCAACACGCTGCCCGATGGCGCGGACGCGCGCGGCTGTTGCGCAAGCGGTCGGGTCGCGATCCGATGGGACGCCCGGCTGACCTGGGTGCGGGAGGTTCCCGCGCCGGAGGTCGATGTCGTCGAGGCGCGACGCGAGCTGTGTCGGCGGCATGTTCGCGCCAACGGCCCGACCACGCCCGAGACCTACGCGTGGTGGGCGGGGATCGCGGTCGCCGACGCCCATGCGACGTGGGAGTCTTTGCGTGCGGAGCTGATCGAGGTGGATCTCGAGGATCACACGACGTGGGTCATGGCCGCCGACGAAGCGGCACTCCGCTCGGCCCGACCACCCCGCGGCGTCCGGCTGCTCCCCGTCGAGGAGCTCAAGCTGCTCGGCGCCGATCGACTCGGCCTGTTCGCCGGACCGACGCGCAAGGCGGTGCGGGCCCCGGCCGACCGGTACCACCCGCACGTCCTCCTGGTCGACGGCGAGCCGGCCGGCGCCTGGGGCCGACGCGGCGGCCGGGTCAGCGTCAAGCTCGACGGGCCAGTGACCCCAGCCGTACGCGAGCAGATCGAGGCCGAGGCATTGGCGCTGCCGATCCCCAACGCCACGCCGTCGGTTCGCTTCGTCTAGCGGATCGCTCGCCAATCTGGTCCGATAGCGTGTCGAAGCCGGTCCGGGCGAGTTCGAGGAGTCGCATGCCGCGCAGCCTGTCGCACCCCGTGCGTCTGGTGCCTGCGGCGTTTCTCGCCGTGAGCACCGTCGGTGCTGTGCTGCTGATGCTGCCCATTTCCCGGGCGGACGATTCCGAGCCGGTCGTGATGCCGGCGGCGTTTACCGCTGTCGGCGCCCTGACCGGCACGCAGTCGAACGTCGACACGGCGACGTTCTGGACACCGTTCGGGCAGACGGTCGTGCTCGCCCTGATCCAGGTCGGCGGCTTCGGGATCATGACGCTAGCCACCACCCTCGTGCTTTTGGTCAATCACCGACTGGGTCTCCGGACGACGCTGGTCGCCCAAGCCGAGACCGCGGTCGACCTGGGCGAGGTCCGGAACATCCTGCGGCGGATCATCCTGACGACGCTGAGCATCCAGGCCGTTACGGCGGTGATCCTGGTCCTTCGATACTGGATCGGATACGACGAATCGCTTGCGACGTCGTTGTGGCGGGGCACGTTTCACGCGATTTCGGCCTTCAACAATGCCGGATTCATGCTGGAGTCCGGCAACCTCACCGGCTTCGTGACCGACGCTTGGGTCATCGTTCCGATCTGTCTGGCGGCGATCGTCGGCGGACTCGGATTTCCGGTGCTGGTCGAGCTCATTCGCCGGGCGGGCCGGCCGCGTCTGTGGTCGGTACACACCCGGCTCACCGTTTACGGCTCGCTGGTGCTGCTCGTCATCGGCGCGGTCGCGTTCCTCGGGTTCGAATGGACCAACGACGAAACCATCGGTCAGCTCGGCCCAGGTGGCAAGCTCCTCGCCGCGTTCTCAGGGTCGGTCAATCCTCGGACGTCCGGTTTCAACGCAGTCGACTACGGCAGCGTCACCCCGGAGATGCGAACGGTCACCGACGGCCTGATGTTCATCGGCGGCGGCAGCGCAAGCACGGCCGGCGGTCTCAAGGTGTCGACGTTCTTCCTGCTCGCGTTCGTCATCTGGACCGAGGTGCGCGGCGAGCAGGACGTCAACATCGGTCACCGCAAGATCAGCGGCTCGACGCAGCGGCAGGCCGTGTCCGTCGCCCTTATGACCGTCGGTGTCGTCGCCGCCGGGACGATGACCATCCTGATCTTGACCGATTACGCACTGGACGCCGTTCTGTTCGAGTCGATCTCGGCGTTCTCGACCGTCGGGTTGTCGACCGTCGTCATCTCGGACCTGCCAAACTCGGCTCAGGTCGTGTTGATGGTGTTGATGTTCATCGGACGGGTCGGGCCGATCACGGCGGCGTCGGCGCTGGCGCTGCGCAGCCGGCATCGGCTCTACAAGCTGCCCGAAGAGCGGCCCATCGTCGGTTAGGGGATGTGATGGCAAAGAACGGCGCGATCGGTGCTGGTGAGCCGGTGGTCGTCATCGGCCTCGGCCGCTTCGGAAGTGCCTTGGCGCGTTCGCTCGTACGGCTGGGGCACGACGTGCTCGCCGTCGACAGCGATCCGGCGTTGGTGCAGAAGTGGTCGGCCGAGCTGACCCACGTCGTGCAGGCCGACGGCTCCGACGCCGACGCTCTCAAGCAGCTCGGCGTAGAGACCTTCTCTCGTGCTGTGGTGGGCATCGGGACCCACATCGAGGCCAGCGTCCTGACGGTCCTGTCGCTCATCGAGGTCGGGGTCCAGGACGTGTGGGCCAAGGCCATCACCAAACAGCACGGCCAGATCCTTCGGCGGCTCGGCGCCTCGCATGTCGTCTATGTCGAGTCAGAGATGGGTGAGCGGGTCGCCCACATGGTGTCGGGCGCGATGATCGACTACATCGAGTTCGACGACGGGTTCTCGATCGCTCGAACCAAGGCGCCCACGGAGTCGTACGACAAGACGCTCGGCGAGTCGGCATTGCGGACGAAGTACGGCATCACCGTCGTCGGCGTGAAGCGGCCGGGCGAGGACTTCACGTACGCCCGGCCCGAGACCGAGGTCCATCGTGGCGACCAGCTGATCGTGTCCGGCGCGACCGACCGGGTCGAGCGCTTCTGCTCGCTGACACAGAGCGTCGGCGGTTGACGGCGGGCGTGATCGGCGGCGAGCCGCTATTCTGGGACTATGCGCCAGGTACTGCTCCTTCCGAGGCCGCACTGACGACGTTTCAGTCAGTGCGGCGGCCCCTCCTGAGCGAGGGGCCTTGTCATGTCGGCATCATGTGCAGTCTGGCGAGGAGAAACCGGAGACACTGATGAGTATCGAGTCGCGATCGGCCACCTATGACGTCGAGGCGCTGCAGAAGAAGTGGCGCCCCGTCTGGGAGCGGCTGGATCCCTTCCGTGCGGACGCGCAGGCGACCGACTCCGAGCCGGACCCGCGCGAGCGGCGCTACGCGCTGACGATGTACACCTACCCCTCCGGCGACCTCCACATGGGCCACGCCGAGGTCTTCGCGCTGCACGACGTCATCGCTCGCTACTGGTTCCAGCGCGACTACAACGTGCTCAACCCGATCGGCTGGGACTCGTTCGGGCTGCCGGCGGAAAATGCCGCGATCCGCAACAACGAGCACCCCGCGACCTACACGTACGCCAACATCGAGACCCAGGCAGCGTCGATGCGGCGCTACGCGCTGGCGTTCGACTGGAGCACCCGGCTGCACACGTCCGACCCGGAGTACTACGGCTGGCAGCAGTGGCTGTTCCTGCGCTTCTACGAGCGCGGTCTGGCCTATCGCCGCGCGTCCTGGGTCAACTGGTGTCCGAAGGACCAGACCGTCCTGGCCAACGAGCAGGTGATCGCCGGCGCCTGCGAACGCTGCGGCACAACCGTGACCAAGCGCCAGCTGACCCAGTGGTACTTCAAGATCACCGACTACGCCCAACGGCTGCTGGACGACATGGCCCAGCTGGAGGGGCACTGGCCGGTCCCGATCCTGACGGCACAGCGCAACTGGATCGGCCGCTCCGAGGGCGCCTACGTCGACTTCGTCATCGAGGGTCGCGGCGAGCCGGTCACCGTGTTCACGACTCGACCGGACACGCTGTTCGGGTTCACCTTTATGGTCGTCGCCGCCGACGCGCCACTCGCCGACGAGCTGTGCACGCCTGAACAGCGGCCGGAGTTCGAGGCGTACCTGGAAGGGGTCAAGCGCGAGACCGAGATCGACCGCTTGGCGGCCGACCGCGAGAAGACCGGCGTCTTCCTAGGCGTCCACGGCGTCAATCCGGTCACCGGCGAGCGATTCCCGGTCTGGGCGGCCGACTACGTTCTGGCCGACTACGGCACCGGAGCGGTCGGCGGCGCGCCCGGCGAGGACCAGCGGGACTGGGACTTCGCGGAGAAGTACGGCCTTCGGATCGTCCGGACCGTCCAACCCGAGGAGGGCTTCGACGGCAAGGCGTACACCGGTGTCGGTTCGGCGATCAACTCGGCCAACGACGAGATCGACCTGAATGGCCTGACTCGCGATGAGGCGATTCGACGGATCATCGATTGGCTGGAGTCGAAGGGGCACGGTCGGCGGGCCGTCACCTATCGGCTGCGGGACTGGCTGCTGTCGCGGCAGCGCTACTGGGGCTGTCCGATCCCGATCATCCATTGCGAGGCGTGTGGGGAGGTGCCGGTGCCCGAGGATCAGCTGCCGCTGAAGCTGCCTGATCTGCGCGGGCACGATCTCGCCCCCAAGGGCGTCTCTCCGCTGGCGGCGGCGACCGACTGGGTCGAGGTGGCCTGCCCCAAGTGCGGCGGCCCGGCCCGGCGCGACAGCGACACGATGGACACGTTCGTCGACTCGTCGTGGTACTTCCTCCGCTACCCGGTGCCGCACTATGACCAGGGGCCGTTCGACGTCGAGGCGGTCCGACGCTGGATGCCGTGCGACAACTACTTCGGCGGCTCCGAGCATGCCGTGTTGCACCTGCTGTACTTCCGGTTCTTCACCAAGGTGTTGCACGACATGGGCATGCTCGACTTCGTCGAGCCGACCAAGTCGCTGATCAACCAGGGCCAGGTGATCAACCAGGGCGCCCGGATGAGCAAGTCGAAGGGCAACGGCGTCGACCTGGGCGAGCAGATCGATGACTTCGGGGTCGACGCGGTGCGGCTGACCATGGTGTTCGCCGGTCCACCGTCCGACGACATCGATTGGGCCGACGTGTCACCGGCCGGGTCTTATCGGTTCCTGCAGCGGGCTTGGCGGATGGCTCACGACGTCACGTCCGCCCCGGGGGCCGACCCGGCGGCTGGCGACGTCGAGTTGCGTCGGTTCACCCATCGAGTGGTTCACGAGGCCACCGAGCTGATCGAGTCGTACCGCTTCAACGTGATGGTCGCCCGGATCATGGAGCTGGTCAACGTCACCCGCAAGGCGATCGACTCGGGGGCGGGCGCGGACGATCCGGCGATACGCGAGGCGGCCGAGGTGACGACGATCCTGCTGAGCCTGGTCGCGCCGTACACCGCCGAGGACATGTGGGAGGGGTTGGGCCACGAGCCGACCGTCGCGCTGGCCGGATGGCCGACGGCCGATCCGGAGCTGCTGGTCCAGGAGTCGGTGACCTGTGTCGTGCAGGTGCAGGGCAAGGTCCGGTCCCGGCTGCAGGTGCCGCCCGATATCTCCGACGGTGACCTGGAGGCCATGGCGTTGGCCGACGAAGCCGTGCTGCGCATCGTCGACGGCCGCGAGATCCGCAAGGTGATCGTCCGGGCACCGACGCTGGTCAACGTCGTCGTCTGACTCCGGCGCGGCCCGGGCGGCCGAGATCGGCCGACTGGGCGAGCTCGACAACACCCGTGAGGTTGGTCCCAGCGGCTGGTCGGTGCGGGGGCCGGCGTGCTGGGTCCGGTCGACGTCGACCGCGTGACGGTGGTGAAGTGCCACCGAACCCGGAGCGCGACGTGCGGCCCGCGGCCCTGCGACGTGCAGTTGCCCGCCCGTGATGGCACCATCGACTCCGTGGTGACGACACTGGCCGGGCGGGCCGAGACCGCGACGCAGGCGAGCATCTTGAGGTTACTCCGGGACGAGGGCCCGCAGTCGCGGGTGGAGCTGGGGGATCGTCTCGGCGTTTCTCGGACGACGATCGCCGCTGAGGTGGCGCGGTTGGTCGATCTCGGGCTGGCGGCGCAGGCTGGACCGGCGGCGTCGCGCGGAGGTCGACGTTCGACCCTCGTCGATCTTGCTCCGGGGCTTCGGTTTGTGGGAATCGACACGGGCGCGACGTCTATCGGTGTAGCTGTGACCGACGGCCGGCTCGGCGTTTTGAGTCACCTTTCGGAGGAGCATGACATCAAGGCTGGTCCGGAAAAGACGCTGGCGCGGGCGCTCGAGCTGACCCGCAAGCAGCTGTCCGAGCTTGGCATCGAGCGGGTCAGTGGTGTGGGGATAGGGGTACCCGGACCGGTCGACTTCCACGCCGGCGTGCCGGTCTCACCGCCGATCATGCCTGGCTGGGACGGCTATCCCGTTCGGGACGCGCTCGCCCGCGAGCTTCGTTGTCCCGTCTTGGTCGACAACGACGTGAACGTGATGGCGCTTGGCGAGCAGCACTCCGGTGTCGCGAAGCGGGCCGAGGACTTCTTCTTCGTCAAGATCGGTACGGGCATCGGGTGTGGCATCGTCGTCGACGGTCAGCTCTACCGAGGTGTGGACGGATGTGCGGGCGACATCGGCCACATCCGGATCGAGGAGTTCGGCCCAACCTGCGCGTGCGGCAACACCGGATGCTTGGAAGCGTTCTTCGGTGGCGCGGCGTTGGCCCGGGACGCTACGTCGGCCGCACATGGCGGGAGGTCGGAGATTCTCGCGGCACTCCTCAACGAAAAGGGGGCACTCACCGCGGCTGACGTGGATGCTGCGGCCGCGCAGGGTGACGCGGTCTCGGTGCAGCTCATACGCGATGGCGGCCGCCGGGTCGGACACGTCCTCGCCAGCCTGGTGTCGTTCTTCAACCCGGGCCTGATCGTCATCGGTGGCCGGGTGGCGCAACTTGGCCACACGCTGCTCGCGGAGATCCGTTCCGTTGTCTATCGGCGCTCGCTGCCGCTGGCGACCGGCAACCTCCCCATCGTGATGACCGAGCTGGGCGACAGCGCCGGTGTCATCGGGAGCGCGCGGCTCATCAGCGACGGGGTGTACGCCGCCAGCTAGCTAGCAGCTTCCGCAAATTAGTTGCGAAAGTTCGTCAAGAAGTATTGCAACGGTCTGTAATCAGGCCGTAACTTTGGGGAGCGCCCACAGAAGGAGCCTCGCCGATGACAGGGTTTAACTACTCTCCGGCGGAACTCGGGTCCATCTCTGCGATGCATCCTCGGTGTGGTGATGCGCGGTACTCCGCCGACCGGAGTCGCGTCCGCGCGGCTGGCCGGACCGCCCGGGCAGCTGGGGGCGATCAATGTCGCCGACGACCCGAGCGTCGATCTCGACCAGGGCTACGTCGGCATCCAGAACCACGGCGGCGACGACGTCAGCTTCCGGTACATCCGCACCCGGGAGCTGCAGTGAGCAGCCGTGGGCTAGGCACTCGGCCAGCCCGACCCGCCGCCATGAAAGTTCTCGCAGACGAGAGGAAAGAATGATCCGTAGACGCATCGCCGCCCTCGCGGCCGGCCTGGCGGTACTCATCCCGATGATGCCCGCCACGCAAGCATCCGCCGCCGACCCCGTATATAGCGTCCTCGTATTCAGCAAGACTGCAGCATTCCGGCATTCGTCGATCCCTGATGGAATCGCGGCCATCCAAAAGCTCGGTGCCGAAAACAACTTCGCGGTCGACGCCACCGAAGACGCCAGCGTCTTCAACGACGCCAATCTCGCCAAATACGACTCGGTGATCTGGTTGATGACCACCGGCGATGTCCTCGACGACGCGCAGCAGGCGGCGTTCGAGCGCTACATCCAGGCCGGCGGCGGCTACGTCGGGATCCATTCGGCGTCGGACACCGAGTACGACTGGCCCTGGTACGGCGGACTCGTCGGCGCGTACTTCCGAGACCACCCCGCCATCCAGCAGGCCACAACCAAGGTCGCGGGGCACGATACCGCCGCCACCCGGGGCCTGCCGAACAAGTGGGTGCGCACGGACGAGTGGTACAACTTCCGCACCAACCCTCGTCCGCATGTTCGGGTGCTGGCAACCCTGGACGAAAGCACGTACGACCCCGTCGGGTACACCGGCGGCTTCATGGGCGTCGACCACCCCCTCGCCTGGTGCCAGAGGTATGACGGTGGCCGGGCTTTCTACACCGGACTGGGTCACACCAGCGACTCCTACCGCGAGCCGCTCGTCCTCCAACACATCCTCGGCGGTATCGAAATGGCCGTTGGTGTGGCCAGGTTCAACTGCACCCCCCAGCACTGAGCATGACTGGCGGTTGGAGTGGGATGCCGTGGCGAGCGACATCGCCACGGTATTCACCGCGCAAACCCGTCGCGTCTTACCTTCCTGCGATTGGAGGTAACCGGCCACCTATCACACCGACGCCATCACCCCGGCTGCCGTGAGCATCCGCCACGTCCGACTGGGAGGAACGAGGAGCCCGACCACTGCCGAGCGTGTGGGTGGCTCGAACTGCGCACCGCCACCCCAACCCCGAGAGCGTGAGGAGACGAGATGCGCAACAAGTCCCGCCTAGGAGCCGTGGCCGTGGCGGCCACGATGCTCCTTGCCCTGCCGACCGTGTCGGCGGCGCAAGCACCGGAGGCCGACGGACCACCGCCGGACTCCGAGTTTCAGAAGGTGACCCTCAACGACTTCCCCGGCGAGCCGATGGACCTCGCCGTCCTGCCCGACGGGCGGGTGCTGCACACGACGCGGCAGGGCGTCGTCTGGCTGCACGACCCCGACACCGGCCTCAACACGAAGGCCGGAACGATCCCTGTCTACCAGCACGACGAGGAGGGCCTCCAGAGCGTCGCTCTAGACCCGAACTTCGAGGACAACCGCTGGGTCTACCTCTACTACTCGCCGCCGCTGAACACGCCGGCTGACAATCCGGCGACGCCAGGAGTCAATGAAGGCGACGCCCCGTTCTTCGGCACAGCGGCCGACTTCGCGCCGTTCAAGGGGCTCATCCGGCTGTCCCGGTTCAAGTTCGGCGACGACCGGATCCGGTTGGACACCGAGCAACAGATCATCGACGTGCCGGTCGACCGCGGCGTCTGCTGCCACGTCGGCGGTGACATCGTGTTCGACTCCGCCGGCAACCTCTACCTGTCGACCGGTGACGACACGAACCCGTTCGAGTCGCAGGGGTACGTGCCGATCGACGAGCAGGCAAACCGCAACCCGGCGTTCGACGCACAGCGTACGTCGGCCAACACCAACGACCTGCGCGGCAAGATCCTGCGGATCCGACCCGGCAAGCGCGGCGGCTACACCATCCCCGAGGGCAACATGTTCGAGCCGGGAACGCCGCAGACCCGGCCCGAGATCTACGCGATGGGATTCCGCAACCCGTTCCGCATCGAGATCGACCCGGAGACCGACGCCCTGTACGTGGGCGACTACTCGCCGGACTCGAGTGTGGCCAACCCGGCCAGGGGTCCGGCGGGCCGTGGCCGGTGGATGATCGTGCGGGAGCCGGCGAACTTCGGCTGGCCGTACTGTGCGACCGCCGAGCTGCCGTACGTCGACGGGGAGTTCGTGCCCGACGGGCCCGACAACGGCACCGACCCGGACTTCGTCTCGAGCGGCGAGCCGTTCGACTGCGCCAACCCGGTGAACGAGTCGCGCAACAACACGGGAATGACGCAGCTCCCACCGGTGACTCAGCCGGACGTGTGGTACACGTACCCGCCGTCCTTCGAGTTCCCGGACCTGGGACCCGCGGCCCCTGGCGGAGATAACGGCATCGGTCCGATGGGCGGCCCGGCCTACGACTTCGACCCCAAGGTGGCCCAGGGCAACGCCGCGGTCGCGTGGCCGGAGTACTACGACGGCGTGCCGCTGTTCTACGAGTGGACCCGCGACTACATCAAGGCGTTCCACCTCGACGGCGCTGGCGACCTCGACCGGATCGAGCCGGTGTTGTCGTCGTTCCGGTTCGCCCACGTGATGGACATGGAGTTCGGGCCTAACGGCGCGCTCTACATCCTGGAGTACGGCGACGGCTTCTTCGTGGAGAACCACCCGCTGGCGCAGCTCGCCCGTATCGACTACATCGGCCCGGGCGGCAACCACGCGCCGGTGCCGAAGGCGTCGGCGAACGTCACCGCGGGCGGCTTGCCGCTGACCGTGTCGTTCTCCAGCGCGGGCACGTCTGACCCGGACGGCGACGAGCTGCGTTACGCGTGGGACTTCGACGCCAACGGCACGGTTGACTCGAGGGTGCCCAACCCGACGTTCACCTACCAGCAGCCGGGCATCTTCCGCGCGACGCTGAAGGTGACCGACACGGGCGGGACCGACAGCGGCAAGTCGGCCTCGGCCGAGGTCATGATCACCGCGAGCGACAACCAGAAACCCGTCGTGGACTTCGTGACGCCGACCGCGGGTCAGCCGTTCGCCTTCGGCGACGCGGTGCCGTACGAGGTAAGCGTCACCGACGACGAACCCGTTGACTGTTCACAGGTGCGCGTCGACTACATCCTGGGCCATGCCGGTCACGGGCACGGGATTACGACGCAGTACGGCTGCTCCGGGACGATCCAGACCGACGCGGCCGGGCACGCGGGTGAGGAGGACCTCAGCGGCGTGTTCACGGCGCAATACACCGACAGCGGCGTGCCGGAGCTGACCGGCTCCGACGTCGTCACTCTGGTGCCGACCGGCTGACAAGACCGGGACCCGGGTGCCGGCGCCCTGTGAGACCCGGCACCTGGGTCCCAACCACTCGCGTCATACCGGCGCGCGAGCACAGACCACTCATCAACGAGTCGAAAGGACAACACGAGCATGTGCTACGGATATGACGGCGACGCGGCGCTCAAGGAGTCGCTCGCCCGGCGGGGGATTGACCGCCGCAACTTCCTTCGCGGGTCGCTGGCCGGGCTCGCGGGCGCCGGCCTGGCCGCCACCGGGCTCGCCGGCTCGCCGGCTGCGGCCGCCGGCATGCGCCGGGTACCGCACGGGCAGATCAGCATCCAGCTCTGGACCGTGCGCAACGACCTCTTCGTCAACTACGACAGCACGCTCGGCTACCTCTCCGAGATCGGCTACCCGAACGTCGAGCAGGCGCTCGGTTACTTCGGGCGGTCGGCGGCGCAGCTGCGGGCGTTCCACGACAGCCTCGGCATCCGGACGATGTCCAGCCACGACGGCATCAGCGGCTCCCAGGCAGACCTCGAGACGAAGATCGAGAACGCGCTCACGCTCGGCCAGTCGGCCATCGTGGTGCCGTTCCTCAGCTCCCCGAACGAGGCCGACTGGAGGATGTGGGCCGAGCAGATGAACGCCGAGGCGGTGGCGGCGCGCGAGGCCGGCCTGCAGTACGGCTACCACAACCACGCCCACGAGTTCAGCACAGACCTCGGCGGAGGCCTGCGGCCGTGGGAGGTGCTGACCGAGGATCTCGACCCGCGGTTCGTCCACCTGGAGATCGACATCTACTGGGCGGTGACCGGCGGGATCCAAAGCGGTGACGGCGTCGACGACCCGGAGGGCTTTACGATCGACGTCATGCGGGAGGCGCCGCAGCGGGTGCAGCAGTACCACGTCAAGGACCGCGACCCCACTAACGGCGAATTCGCCGATCCCGGCACGGGCCACATCGACTTCGCCCGGGTCTTCGCCGCACAGGAGGTCCAGCAGTACATCGTCGAGAACGACACGCCCGACGTCACGCCTCGGCAGACCGCCGAAGTGGGCTACCGCTACCTCCGAGACCTCAGGTTCTAAACCGACATCCGACAGCACCGGGGCCGTCCCGCCTGACCTCACCGGGGCGGCCCACACGGGGAGCGGAGATCCAATAGAGCAGGCGCCTCGGTAGGCGCACTAGGAGTGATCCAGGACCAACCATCAGCGGACGGAGCCCCTTATGCACCTGAAGACTCGTGCGATTGTCGCTTTGCTGCTGCCGCTCGCCTTGGCTCCGCCGGCGGCTGCGGTCGCGGTGCCACCCGGCTCGGAGCCGTCGGCGGCGACCACCTCGACCGAATCCGATCGGCGGGCGACGCTGCTGCGGTACGCCGAGGACACCTGGTCGTCGTTCGTGGCGATGACGGACGAAGACAGCGGACTCCCCGCGGACCGACTGCATCTCGACGGTACGACCAGCGTGCAGACCTCGACGACCAACATCGGCTCGTACATGTGGAGCGCGGTGGTCGCGGAGGAGCTCGGCATCATCGACCGCGACGAGCTCGTCGACCGGCTCTCCACCACGCTGAGCACCATCGAGCAGATGGATCGGCATGCGGAGAGCGGGCAGTTCTTCAACTGGTACGACCATCGCACCGGCGAGAAGCTCACGGTCTGGCCACCGAGCGGAACGCCGCTCGAGCCACAGCTCTCATCGGTCGACAACGCCTGGCTGGCCACCGGTCTGCAAGTCGTTCGCGGTGCGGTACCGGAGCTGGCCGAGCGTGCGGGCGCGCTGTACGACGGCATGGACTTCGGCTTCTACTACGTGCCCGAGCGAAACCTCATCATGCGCGCCTATGTGCCAAGCACGGGTGCGACGCCGTGCTGTTACGACACGCTCGGCGAGGTGCGGATGGCCAGCTGGATCGGCATCGGCAACGGTGAGATTCCGCGCCGGCACTACTTCGGACCGTTCCGCACGTTCCCGCCCTCGTGCGACTTCTCCTGGACGTTCATGAGGCCGGTCGGGGAGTGGCGCCGCTACCTTGGCGTCGACGTGTTCGAAGGCGCCTATACCTACCGCGGCATGCGGATCGTCCCCAACTGGGGCGGCAGCATGTTCGAAGCCCTGATGGTGCCGTTGTTCGTGCCGGAAGAGGAGTGGGGACCGAATAGCTGGCGGATCAATCACCCGCTGTTCGTCCAGGCCCAGATCGAGCACGGTCTCAATGAAGCGCAGTACGGCTACTGGGGCTTCTCGCCGGCCGAGGTTCCCGAAGGCGGCTACCGCACGTACGGCGTCTCGTGGCTGGGCATGGATCCCGACGGATACCCGTCCAACAACGACGGTGTCGTTCCGCGTCCTGGATATGAAGGCTGTCCGGGCCGTGAGCCCCAGCCATTACCCGGTCCGGAGGACTACACCAACGGAGTGGTGACTCCACACGCGTCGTTCCTCGCGTTGCGGTACGCCCCTGACGAGGCCATGGAGAACTTGGCCAATCTCGAGAGCGACTTCGACATCTACACCGACTGGGGTTTCCGCGACTCGGTCAACGTCGACACCGGCACTGTCGCCCCGTCATATCTCTCACTGGACCAGGGCATGATCATGGCGGCCATCGGCAACTACCTCGCCGATGACGTGCTGCGCGAAGCGTTCGTGACCCCCCAGTTCCTCGAGCGGCTTCGGCCACTGATGGCGATCGAGAAGTTCGCCAACTTCGTCCCGGGTTCACGGTCGTGACGGATACCGAGAGGTCCCTCGTACGCTCGGGCGAGTCGCGGACCGGGGTCTGGTTCGTCGGAGCCCGCGGATCGGTCGCGTCCACCGCCGTCGCCGGAGCGCTGGCTGTGCGTTCCGGCTTGGCTGGGCTGACCGGACTGGTCAGCGAATTGCCCCCGGTGGCCGTCGCGCGGCTGCCGGAGCTGGGCGGCTTCGTGTTCGGCGGGCACGAGGTGGTCGACGTGTCACTGCCGAAACGGGCTGAAGAACTGGTGGCGGCGAGGGTCGTGCCTCACGAGATCGCGGCGGCGTTGAACGCCGAGCTGGCGTTGGTCGACAACAACATCCGACCGGGAATCCGGCGGGACGGTCGGCCCCAGCGGGAGACCGCGAGCGCCGTGGTAGCGGACCTTCGCGCGTTCCGTGACAAGCATCAACTGGATCGCGTCGTGGTGGTCGACGTGTCCAGCACCGAGCCTCCCGCGGCAGGGGCGTCGGAGCTGGCGACGTTGGCCAAGCTGGAGCAAGCCCTGGACGCCGGCGAGTCGCCGCTGCCGCCGAGTTCGCTCTACGCCTACGCCGCGTTCCGCGCCGGCTGCCCGGTGGTGGCATTCACGCCCAGTCCGGGACCACGGCTGCCCGCCCTCGAGGAGCTGGCCGCCACCGCCGAGCTCCCATGGGCTGGCTCCGACGGCAAGACCGGGGAGACGCTGCTGAAAAGCGTGTTGGCACCGATGTTCGCGATGCGCGCCCTGCGAGTCCGATCGTGGTCGTCGTACAACCTGCTGGGCGGCGGCGACGGTCGTACGCTGGCGGACCCTGCGAACGCCGCGAGCAAGACGGAGACGAAGGGACAGGGTCTGGAGGCCATCCTCGGCCACCCGGTGGACGGGCCACTGCACATCGACTACGTGCCCGATCTGGGGGACTGGAAGACCGCGTGGGACATGGTCTCGTTCGAGGGCTTCCTCGGCACCCAGATGTCGTTGCAGTTCACCTGGACCGGTTGCGACTCGGCGCTGGCCGCCCCGCTGGTGCTGGATCTGGTCCGGTTGGTGGCCCGAGCGCACCAGGTCGGAGAGTCCGGTCCCCTCGGTGCTCTGGGCTTCTTCTTCAAGAATCCCGCGGGCAGCGACGTGCATGCGTTGAGTGAGCAGTGGGAAGCGCTGGCGCGCTGGTGCCAGCGGCTAGGCGAAGCGAGGGACCGATCGTGAAGACCCGGGACCTGGTGGAGTTGGTCCGGCTCCCGGCGGCCTTGACCGTACCCGGGGATTCATTGGCCGGCGCCGCCGCGGCGGGCTGGCCGCACGGCCGCCGCAGCTGGGCGCTGCCGGCGGCGTCGGCCTGCCTCTACTGGGCGGGGATGGCGCTCAACGATTACGCGGACCGAGAGCTCGACCGCGTGGAGCGCCCGGAGCGGCCGATCCCGTCCGGCCGCGTGCGTCCGGCCGAGGCGCTCGGAGTGGCTGCGGGGCTGACCGCAGCGGGCCTGATCGTCGCCGGACTCGCCGGAGGCCGCCCGGCTCTGGGCGGTGCGGTCCGCGTGGCAGGGACCGCCTGGGCCTACGACCTCCTGGCCAAGCAGACACCGGCTGGTCCGGCGTGCATGGCAGCCGCGCGCGGGCTCGACGTCTTGCTCGGCGCCGGGAGCCGCTGGCGCGAAGCTTTGCCCGCAAGCGCGGCCGTCGCCGTTCACACGCTCGGCGTGACCGTCTTGAGCAGGGGCGAGGTTCACGGTGCGAAGCCGTCCGGTGCATACGCCGCGCTCATCGCAACCGCGGCGGCGGCTTCGACCGCGGCAGTGCCGCAATCGCGACGCAGCCGGCCGGCACCGTCCTGGCGCTCTCGAGCCGTTCAGTGGACCGGCGCCGGCCTGGCCGGGGTCTACGCGACGGTGGTCGGGCGCAGTCAGCTGCAGGCCGCCGGCAGCCCGGACGCGAGCACGGTGCGCGCAGCCACCGGATCCGGGATCCGCGGCGTGATCCTGCTGCAGTCGGCGCTGGCCGCGCGGTCCGGTTCACCCGGTGTGGCCGGCGGGCTGCTGCTCGCGGGACCGGCGGCCCGGCTGGCGTCGAAGGTGGTTTCGCCGACATGAACCTGCGCCTCGGATACGGGACGAACGGCTTCGGCAGCCACCGCCTGGACGACGCCCTCGAGGTGATCGCCGGGCTTGGGTACGACGGCGTCGCGCTGACTGTCGACCAGCCGCACCTCGACCCGTTCGCGCCGGATCTGGCCGCCCGAACCGCCACGGTTCGTCGCCGATTGGATCGGCTCGACCTGGCGGTCGTTGTCGAGACCGGGGCGCGCTACGTCATGGACCCGTGGCACAAACACGAGCCGACGCTAGTGTCGACCGAGGGCCGGGGCCGGCGGGTGGACCTGCTGTGCCGAGCGGTCCGGATCGCCGCCGACCTGGGAGCAGAGGCGGTCTCGTTCTGGTCCGGCACCCTGCCCGAGGGCACTAGCGCGGAGGAAGGCTGGCGTCGGCTGCTCGTCGGGGTGGACGCGGTGCTCGCGGAGGCGGAGCGGTACGACGTGGTGTGCGCGTTCGAGCCCGAGCCGGGCATGTTCGTCGACACCGTCGCCGGAGTGCTCGAACTGCGACGCCGGCTGGACTCGCCCGAGCGGTTGCGGGTGACCGTGGACATCGGCCATTGCGTCTGCAACGAACCGGGGACGGTGGCCGACTGTGTCCACGCCGCCGGAGCCCTGCTGGCCAATGTGCAACTCGACGACATGGTCCCCGGAGTGCACGAGCATCTCGAGTTCGGTGCCGGCGACGTCGACCTGCCCGAGGCGCTGGGTGCGCTGCTCGACGTCGGCTACTCGGGCCTGGCTGCGGTCGAGCTGCCGCGACATGGGCATGCGGCGCCCGCGGTGGCTGCTCGGTCCTTGCAGACACTGCGTACGGCACTTGCCCAGGCCCACCGCGAGCGGGAAGTGGTCCGTACCTGATGACATCACTCGTCCAGCCGAGGAGGCGCGATCGGACATGAGCGCACTAGTGGACCACTTCACTCCGCACCTGGATGCCGATGCCCGGAGTCGTCTGGACGAGCTGGTGCACGAGCTAGCCGACGATCCGAGCCGGATCTCTGTGCTGTTTCCAGCGGTCGCACGCCGGGTGGCTCGCGGACCGTCCGACGCCGACGACGCCGACGGCATCCGGCACCCGCGGCTGGAGGACGAGGCCCGAGTGGCGCTACTGGCGACGCTGGCCGATGCCTGGCGCGACCGGCCCGAGCAATTCGACCGTGAGCTGGCCGAGCTGTACCGGTACGGCGACGCCGACGAGAAGCGGGCGGTGCTGCGCGCCCTGTCGGCGATCGACCCCGACCAGGGGCGGGCTTCCTTGCCGCTGGTCGACGACGCGCTCCGGACCAACGACGTGCGCCTGGTCGCGGCGGCGCTCGGGACGTACGGGGCCCGGCACCTCAGCGCGGAGGCCTGGCGACAGGGCGTGCTGAAGTGTCTGTTCGTGGGCGTTCCGCTGGCGGCCGTGGCCAACCTCGACGAGCGTGCGGACGCCGTGTTGGCCCGCATGGTCGCCGACTACTGCCGGGAACGCACGGCCGCCGGGCGGTCGGTGCCGACGGACGCGAGCCGGGTGCTCGAGCGGGTCCCCTGGAGCCCTGACGATCGGCCCGAACAAGAACGTAGCCGGAGCTAGCACCGGGAGCGAAGGACAGGAGGCATCATGCGCATCTTCGACCCGCACATCCACATGACTTCTCGGACCACCGATGACTACGAGGCGATGTACGCCGCTGGAGTCCGAGCGCTGGTCGAGCCGGCGTTCTGGCTCGGCCAGCCGCGTACGAGCATCGGCTCGTTCTGCGACTACTTCGACGGACTGCTCGGCTGGGAGAGGTTCCGGGCCGCCCAGTTCGGTATCCGGCACCACTGCACCATCGCCTTGAACCCGAAAGAGGCGAATGACCCGCGGTGTGTGGAGGTCCTCGACATCCTGCCGCGCTATTTGGCCAAGGACGGCGTGGTCGCGGTGGGGGAGGTCGGTTTCGACTCGATGACCGCCGAAGAGGAGAAGGCGTTCACCCAACAGCTGGACCTGGCGGGCGAGCACGACCTCCCGGTTCTGGTGCACACCCCGCACCGCGACAAGGCCGCCGGAACCCGTCGGACGCTCGAGCTGGTCAGGAGCTCCGGGTTGTCGCCCGAGCGCGTGCTGGTGGACCACCTCAACGAGCTGACCGTCGAGGCGGTGGCCGAGTCCGGTTGCTGGATGGGGTTCTCCATATACCCGGACACCAAGATGGACGAGCATCGGATGGTGGCGATCCTGTCCGAGTACGGGCTGGACCGGATGATCGTCAACTCGGCCGCGGACTGGGGCCGCAGCGATCCGCTGAAGACGGCGAAGACGGCGCGGGCGATGCTCGACAGCGGGTTCACCGACGACGACGTCGATCGTGTCCTGTGGCGCAATCCGGTGGCGTTCTACGAGCAGAGCGGGCGGCTCCTGCTCGACGACATCGACGCCGAGCCCGCGGCCACCTTCGAGGGCAATTCGGTGCTGCGAGGGCAGCGCCCGACCGGACAGGAGTGAGCCATGCGGTTCCGGCATCCGGACGGCACGGTCGTCCATCTCGCCTATTGCACCAATGTCCACCCGACCGAGGACTTCGAGGCGCTGCTCGACCAGGTGCGCTACTACGGCGGTGGCGTGCGGGCCCGGCTCGGCGTCGACCGCTTGGGTCTGGGCCTGTGGCTGCCGGCACCGGTGGCCGCACATCTGGCCGACCATCCGGACCTGGAGCGGCTGCGGGTGGCGCTGGCGGACAACGGACTGGAGGTCGTCACGCTCAATGCCTTCCCGTACGCCGGCTTCCACGATCCCGAGGTGAAGAAGGCCGTCTACCGGCCGGACTGGTGTGACTCGGCCCGGCTGGAGTACACCCTGAACTGCGCCGCCGTGCTGGCTCGGCTCCTGCCCGACGACGCGGCACGCGGCAGCATCTCCACCTTGCCGCTCGGCTGGCGCAGTCCGTGGTACGCCGACCGGCAGCGCCAGGCTGAGGAGCACCTGGCCCGACTGGTGGAAGGTCTGGAGAAGCTCGAGGCTGACACAGGTTGGGAGATCCGGGTCGGCCTGGAGCCGGAGCCCGGATGTGCTGTGGAGACCACCACCGACGCGGTCGAGCGGCTGGCCCACGTGGACACCAACCGGATCGGCGTCTGTCTCGACACGTGTCACCTGGCCGTGGCGTTCGAGGAGTCGGCGGCGGCCGTACAGCGGTTGGCTGATGCCGGTCTGCCGGTGGTGAAGGCCCAGGCATCGGCCGCTCTGCACGCGGCGACGCCGACCGCGCCGGCAACCCGGGAAGCGCTGCGTGCCTATGCCGAGGATCGCTTCCTGCACCAGACCCGCGAGCACTCCGCCAGGCGGACCATGGGCCGCGATGACCTGCCGGAGGCGCTCGACGGGCGGCGGGCGCTGCGTGGCCGGGGCCCCTGGCGGGTGCACTTCCACGTGCCGCTGCACGAGCCTCCGGCCGATCCCCTGGACGGCACCCATGACCACCTGACACAGACGCTGGGGGCGCTCCTCGGCGGGCCGGCGGCGGTGACCGATCACATCGAGGTCGAGACGTACACCTGGTCGGTGCTACCCGAAGGCCGGCGTCCGGAGGGGCCGGACGGGCTGGTCGCCGGAATCGCGGCCGAGCTGGGCTGGGCCCGCGATCGCCTGCTCGAGATCGGTTTGGAGGCGCTGTGAACAAGCTGCTCGTCATCGATGTCGTGGGGCTCACTCCGCGGCTGCTCAAACACATGCCCCGGCTCGGCAAGCTGGCCGCCGACGGGTTCGACGCCGAGATCGGCACCGTGCTTCCGGCGGTCACGTGTTCGGTCCAGTCGACCTTCCTGACCGGCACGACGCCGCGCGAGCACGGGATCGTCGGAAACGGGTGGTTCTTCCGTGACCTGGGCGAGGTGTTGTTCTGGCGGCAGCACAACCGGCTCGTTCAGGGCGAGAAGGTCTGGGAGACCGCCCGCCGCACCTGGCCGGACTACCGCGTCGCCAACGTTTGTTGGTGGTACGCGATGGGCTCCAGCACCGACACCACGATCACGCCGCGACCGGTGTACCACGCCGACGGGCGCAAGTCGCCGGACTGCTGGACCTGGCCGCCGTCGCTGCACGACAGGCTGACCGGTCAACTCGGCGCGTTCCCCCTGTTCAACTACTGGGGCCCGACCGCCTCGATCAAGAGCTCGCGCTGGATCGTCGGGGCCACCCGGATGCTGCTGCCGGAGCACGACCTCACCCTCGCCTACATCCCGCACCTCGACTACGACCTGCAGCGCTACGGGCCGAACAGCCCGCAGGCGGTGAGCGCCGCAGGCGATGTTGATGAGGTGCTGTCGCCGCTGCTGGACGACGCTCGACAGCAGGGCGTCACCGTGGTGGTTCTCAGCGAGTACGGCATCACCGACGTGCGCCGTCCGGTCGACGTCAACCGGACACTGCGCCGCAGCGGACTCCTCAACGTGCACACCAACGCCAGTGGCGAGCTGCTGGACCCATGGACGTCGCGGGCGTTCGCGGTGGCCGACCATCAGCTTGCCCACGTGTACGTGCGCGATCCCGCTGACATGCACGAGGTACGTGAGCTCGTCGGCGCGCTGCCTGGCGTCGCGGACGTACTCGACGAGGAGGGCAAGGCCGCGTACGGTCTCGACCACCCGCGGTCCGGCGAGTTGGTCCTGGTGGCCGAGCCGGACTCGTGGTTCACGTACTACTACTGGCTCGACGACGCCCGGGCGCCGGACTTCGCTCGCGCCGTGGAGATCCACAAGAAGCCGGGGTACGACCCTGCCGAGCTGTTCCTCGACCCCGATGACCAGTGGGTGAAGTTGCGTGCCGGTGCCGGGCTGGCCCGCAAGATGCTCGGCTTCCGATACGCGATGAACGTGGTCCCGCTGGATCCGTCGCCGGTGCGCGGCAGCCATGGGCGCCTCCCCGCCGACCCTGCGGACGGACCGATGCTGCTGTGCTCTGACCCGAGCGTCCCCCGGGAGCGGATCGAGGCGACCGAGGTCCGCGATCTGCTGCTCCAGTTGGCCGGTGCATCGGTCGAAGCCGACCGGCCGGTACCGGGATGAGTGGTGCGGCCACCGAGCCGGGCATCGGCGTGAACCCCGGTGGTAGTCCGATCCTGGCGGGTTTCGCGGGCCGGCTGCTCGCGGAAACGCGGGAGCTCATCGATCCCTCGCTCCTGGCGGCGATCGACGAGCTACCGCCCCGAGTGAGGTTGGTGGCCGGGTACCACGCTGGCCTGTGGGACGCCCACGGCCGGCCAGGCGGTCACCCGGGCAAGGCGTTGCGGCCAGCGCTGGTATTGAGCTGCGGGCGCGCTGCTGCCGGCGACGTTGACACCGGACCCTCTGACCGGCTGATCGAAGCGGCGGTGGCAGTCGAGCTCATGCACGACTTCACGCTGTTGCACGACGACGTGATGGACGGGGACGCGGTGCGTCGGCACCGGCCCGCGGCCTGGGACGTATACGGGGTTGCCTACGCGGTTCTGGCGGGCGACACTCTCCTCGCGGTGGCGCTGAACCAGCTGTCCCGACTTGGTGTCGGCATCGACACCCTGGCGGCCACGTTCCTCGAGCTGTGTCTCGGGCAGGGCACCGATCTGGAGTTCCAGGGCCGGGCCGAGGACGCTGACCTGAGTCGGTGTTTGGCGCTCGCCGAGGCGAAGACCGGAGCGCTGCTGGGATGTGCCTGCCAGCTGGGTGCGATGGTGACCCGTGGCAGCGAGCGCGAGACGACCCCGTACCGGGAGTTCGGCCGGCATCTCGGAGTGGCGTTCCAGCTCACCGACGACCTACTCGGAATCTGGGGTGATCCGGAGCTGACGGGGAAGCCCGTGCACGCCGATCTGGCGGCTCGGAAGCTGACGCTGCCGGTCGCCAAGGCGTTGACCTCCGGCACGAGCGCGGGGGAGAGGCTGCGTGTCCTGTACGCGACCGCGGGTCGGCTGGGTCAGGACACCGCCCGCATGGCCGACCTCGTGGAGCAGGCCGATGGTCGCGCGTGGGCGCAGGCGGAGGCCGATCGGCGGGCCGAGCTGGCGCTGGATGCGTTGGACCGCGCTCGACCTGAGCCCGGCGCGATGGCCGAGCTTCGTGCGCTGGTCGAACTGGCGCGTCACCGAGACCTATAAGCTATTTCGAAGATTACTTGCGAAAGTTCGCACCAAGATATTGAAACTTTACCTAGTTTGGCAATAACTTAGGGAAACCGCCAATACCATCGGAAGTGCTGGCCGATGACAGTATTTAGCTACTCTTCGGCAAAGCTAGGTCGATCTCAGCGGCACCTTTCTCGGGCGGTCACCGCGACGCCGGCTCCTCCGGGATGCGGCATTTGCGCCTCCCGGCGCAGCCGCTCTCGACGCGGAGCTCGATCCGGACCTTCTCAACCCCTTCTACGAGCAGAACATCGCGCCGCCATGTCCGGTGCGTAGCTGCTCGCTTCGGCCGCAGCCGATTGCCCTCGTACCCGGCCGAAGCGAGCCAGGAACTCCCCGCCATATCGCAGCGAGGCTGCGGTCGAGAAAGGAATTCCATGTACAAACGTAGCAAGCCAGGTCCGCGGCTCGGTGTCGCGCGATCGAGACCACGGCGCCAGGCGATGACCCTGGCGGCGAGTGCAGTGCTGGCGCTTGGCCTGCTGGCCATCCCGGCACAAGGACAGTCAGTGGAGTCTCAGCCGGCCGCGGCACCTGAGGCCGCAAGTCCGGTCAACGTGCTGGTCTTCCACGGTCCGGACGCTGAGCAGGACGACCCCGTGCTGGAGGCCACCGAGACGATCGAGCGGCTCGGGACCGCCGGTGATTTCGACGTCGACGTCTCCACGGACCCGTCGGTATTCAGCACCGCGGGCCTTCGGCCGTACCGCGGCGTCGTGTTCCTGTCCGCCGTGGGTGCGGAGCTGAGCAACGACCAAGAACGGGATTTGGAGAGTTACATCGAGGATGGGGGCGGCTTCCTGGGCATTCACGATGCCGCAAGAGCGCAGGAGCGCTCCCAGTGGTTCACCGGCCTGATCGGTGCCCGACCCGTCGGTGCCCTGCCCGACCCGGAGCCCGTCGTCGAGGACGCGACCACGGCGAGCGGCGACAACCCTCCGAACGAGACCAGGTTCGACCTGGTCGACGGCGACATCGGCACCAAGTGGCTGACCTTCAGTCCCACCGGCTGGGTGGCCGTGAGGCTCCAGGAGGCTGCGGCAGTCAACCAGTACGCGCTGACGTCGGCCAACGACGCCCCGGAGCGCGACCCGCGGGACTGGACGCTGCAGGGCTCCAACGACGGCACGACCTGGACCGACCTGGACGCGCGCATGGGCGAGAGTTTCCCCAACCGGTTCCAGACCAGGGACTTCACGTTCGAGAACACTACGGCGTACGAGTGGTATCGGATCGACATCACGGCCAACGCCGGCGGGCCACTCACCCAGCTGGCCGAACTGGAATTGTTCGCCGGTGATGCGGAGCCACCCGAGGACCCGGCGGTGCAGGAGGCGACGGTCAGCTTCGTCGACCGGCAGCACCCGGCCAACGACGGGCTGCCGCTCACCACGTCCCGGGACGACCAGTGGCTGAACTGGGACACCAACCCGATCGGCCAGGTCCACACCGTCGCCCAGGTGGACGAATCGACCTACGACCCGGGCCGGGGCGCCAATGGCCCGTTCCACCCGGTCTCATGGTGTCGCGACTACGACGGCGGCCGATCGTTCTACACCGGCATGGGCGCCACCTCCGACAGCTACGGAGAGTCGATCTTCCGCGACCACCTGCTGGGTGCGATCCAGTGGACGACCGGCATGGTCCGCGGCGACTGCCAGGCGACGATCGCGTCGAACTATCGGATCGAGCGACTCGTCACTCAGGGCCCCGCACCGTTCGACCTCAATGACATCGGCGAGATCCACGGCCTGGACGTCGCCGCTGACGGCTCGGTGTTCTACATCGGCAAGTCGGCCTGCCCGTCCGGCCCGATCGCTTCGTGGGACGACGCGAACGTCGGCCTGGGCTGCGGCACCGTGCACCGGTGGGACCCCGACACCAAGCAGCCCAAGCTGCTCGCCACGCTGCCGGTGTTCGGTAACCGCGGCAGCGGCGACGAGCTGGTCAAGGCCGAGGACGGTCTGGTCGGCATCGCGCTCGACCCGAAGTTCCTGCAGAACGGCTGGATCTACCTCTACTGGATGCCACAGGCGTCGGTCGACCGCACCCGGCACACCGGGGATCGTGTGATCTCGCGGGTCACCTATGACCGCCAGACTCAGACGATCGACATGAGCAGCCGGGTCGACCTGCTCAAGTGGGAGATCCAGGTGCACAGCTGCTGCCATGCCGGCGGCGGGATGGACTTCGACTCCGACGGCAACCTCTACATCGGCGTCGGTGACTCCAACTCCTCCGGTGGCTCCAGCGGCTACTCGGGTAACAACTGGACGCAGGAGTTCGGCGGCTACTCCTTCCAGGATGCTCGCCGTACCGCCGGCAACACCAACGACCTCAACGGCAAGATCCTGCGGATCCACCCCGAGCCCGACGGCTCGTACACGATCCCCGACGGCAACCTGTTCCCCGAGTCCGAGGATCCGGGCGACAAGACCCGACCGGAGATCTACGTGATGGGCGTGCGCAACATCTCGACGCTCTTCGTCGACCCGAAGACGGACTGGCTGCACGCCGCCTGGGTCGGCCCGGACGCCGGCAGCCCGAACCCCGAGCTGGGGCCGGCGAAGTACGAGACCGCAACCATCATCAAGTCGGCGGGCAACCAGGGCTGGCCGTACTGCATGGGCAACGGGCAGCCCTATCGCGACCGCAGCAACGAGGATGCCAGCATCCTCACCGGCTGGTACGACTGCGACAACCTGAAGAACATGTCGCCACGCAACACCGGCCTGGTCGACCTTCCGCCGGCGCGCGACAACATGATCTGGTACTCGCCGCAGGGTGGCGGGCCGGTGTTCCCGGAGCGTTCCGACGGCAGCGGTATCCCGACGTACAACAGTGCGGACAGCACCTTTACCGAGCCGTACCTGCGGGGCGGCTGCCAGGCGATCATGACCGGCCCGGTCTATCACCGGTCGCTGATCACGCAGCCGAACAGTGGTGTGGCCTGGCCGTCGTACTGGGAGGACAAGTGGTTCCTCGGTGACGAGTGCAACCCCAACAACCGCATCGCGCTCACCGTCGACCCCGACGGCGTCGACGACGCGCAGCCCCCGGTGTTCGCCGAGAGCCTGCGCGAGATCATCCCCGGCGGCAGTGCCAACCTGCAGAGCTGGATGATGACCTCACGGTTCGGTCCTGACGGCGCCCTCTACGTGGGCGACTATGGCGGCGGATTCTTCAGCCTCAACCAGAACCAGAAGCTGATTCGCATCGTCTACGACGGCGGGCCGTCGACCCCGGCTCCCACCGCGTCGTCGGTGGCCGTCAACAACACGCCGATGACGATCGCGTTCACCGGTGAGAAGTCGGGCGGCGTCGCGTATCAGTGGAACTTCGGCGACGGCACCCAATCGTCGTCGGCCAACCCGCGGCACACCTACATCGAGGGCGGCGACCACACGGCGACGCTGACGGTGACCTACGCCGACGGCGAGACGGCCACGACGCAGGTCGACGTCGACGTGAGCTGCGCCGAGCCCGACACCCGGGACACGGTCTGGCTGCGTGACATCAACACCGGCGTGACCAACCACGCGCTGGGCGGCGGCTGCACGGTCAATGACCTGATCGACGACCAGCGCGACTACCCGGACCACGGCACGTTCGTCGACACGATCGGGCAGCTGGCCGAACGGCTGGCGGACGCGGGTCTCATCTCCGGCAGCGAGGCCGGGCGGCTGACCACGGCCGCGGCGAACTCCGACATCGGCAGTCCGTCCGGTGAGCCCGGCTACATCCCGTTGTTCGACGGGACGGCCGAGTCGTTGGGCGGCTGGTCGCAGGCACCGGGCGGTGAGTTCGTGTTGCAGCCTGACGGCACGATGCGTACCACCGGCGGTCTGGGCATGCTGTGGTACACCGAACGGCCGTTCGCGGACTTCTCGCTCCAGTTGGAGTTCCGCGACATCTCGCCGGGCACCGGACGTGCCAACAGCGGTGCGTTTGTCCGGTTCCCGGATCCGCGCCAGCCGGTGGACGATCGACCCGAATGCGGGCAGATCGGCGCTGCCCGTACGTCGCAGGCCTGGGTGGCCATCAACTGTGGTCACGAGATCCAGATCTACGACGGCGCCACCGGGGAGCCGCGCAAGACGGGGTCGGTCTACCTGTTCAAGGAGCTCAACCTCGAACAGGCCCAGCCGACGCCGAAGGGTGTCTGGAACGACTACGAGATCCGAGTCGTCGGGCAGCAGTACACGATCATCCGCAACGGCGTGGTGATCAACGAGTTCGACAACACACCGGGCCAGCAGCCGGACCGTGCCGGTGACCCGCCGACGGACCTGCGGCAGTTCACCGAGGGCTTCATCGGACTGCAGAACCACAGCAACGCCGACGTGGTTGAGTTCCGCAACGTCCGGGTGACCGAGCTCTAGATATCCAGTATCCGGTCGGCGCGAACGAACCCGTTCGCGCCGACCGGAGCAGGGTCAGTGGATCTTTCGAAGACATCTTGCGAAAGTTCGTAGGAAACTATTGCCACTCAGCGTGGCTAGGCCCTAATTTTGTGGACCAGCACCCACTAGAGGGGCTGGCTGATGACACTCTTTTCGTTACCTCTCAGCAAAACCTCTGTCATCCATGCGTGCAATCGGCTCGGGGCCACCGTGACGCCGGCTCCTTTCGCGTCTGCCACCCGCGCCACTCGGCGCCGCCACTCTCTAGGAGGACTTCCATGCGAGCGTCCAAATCCAACCCATTCCGGAGGGCCCTGAGCCGCCGTCGCTTCCTCGGCACATCCGCCGGCCTTACGATCGGTGCGGCTGCCGGCGGGCTTGCCCCGCTCGCCAGCGCGTCCGCGGCCACCCGTCGGCTCATCCCGGAGGACAAGGTCGGGACCATCACGTTCACCCAGCGCGACGTCCCCGGTCGTCTCGGTATCGCGGCCAGCGCTGCGGCGGGCGTCGCGCCGACCATGGGGTCCTTGGGCGGCGCCAACTTCCCCGAGGACCCCACCGACCTCGGCCCGCTCGTCCCGTTGCCCGGTGGATGGCGTGAGCTCTTCGAGTTCCTCGCCGACGTCGGCATCAATCAGGTCGAGTTCGCGGGCTACGGGCAGAACGCCGCCAACCCGGGTGGCAGCGCGGGCTATCCCAGCGACGGCAACGCCGCGGGCCGGGCTGCCTACCTCGACTACGCCCACACGCTCCGTGGATTCCTCGACGAGTTCGGCCTCGAGGCGATCGGCAACCACGGCTTCATCCCCAACACCTGGTTCGGGCCGAACAGCGCCGGGGGCACCATGACGGCCGCCGACGAGCTACGCCTGCGTACCGAGCTGGAGTTCGCTGCGATCCTGGGTACGCCGTACATGGGTACCGGCAACGACCCGACGAGCGCCAACAACCGCAACATCGAGCCGTGGACGGTCTCCGGCGAGAAGTGGACCGCGCTCAACCAGATCAGCGTCAACGAGTTCGGCATCCACATGTACACGCACAACCACTCGCCGGCGTACAACTTCCTCCAGGACGGGGAGATGGTGACCGTCACCGAGGACCGCGTGACCGGCGCGCCCATCCCGCCCACCCAGGTGCGGGCCGAGTCGGGCAAGCGCCTGATGCAGCACTACCTCGACATCACCGACCCGGAACTCGTCGTCATCGAGTTGGACATCTACTGGGCGCACGTGGCGCAGCACCAATGGAGGTGGCGCTACGACGAGAACGGCGACCGGGTCGAGGACATCTTCGATCCGCTGGCGCAGGTCGCCACGCAGACGATCCGGTACCCGCTTTACCACGCCAAGGACGGCGACCGGACCGTGGATCCGCCCGGCGTCGGCAACGGCTACAACTTCGTGCCGTTCGGTGACGCGACCAGTGACATCGACTTCGAGACGTTCTTCAAGGGACAGGGCGCGAGGGGCTATCACAGCCCCAACTACGAGCAGGACAACGCACCCGGCGGCTCGGCCGACCCCGGCCGGTCGCTGCGGTTCACCCACTTCAGCGCACACAACATGAATACCCTGCGCGGCTGACTCTGCGCTAAGGCGACGGCTCCGGTCGCACCTCGATTGGCCTCGAACGCGACCGGAGCCGTACAGGAACCCCAGAGATGAGGACTCCCATGAAACAACGTAGCAACCGGCTGCGCAGACGCCTGCAGGCTGGCGTCGCCGGGCTGGGACTCGCCGCGGCCGGCCTGGCGGCTGTCGCGCCGATATCGACGGCCGCTGCGCCGCCACCACCCGACAGCGACAGCATGCCGTACCGCGTCTTGGTGTTCACCAAGGCTGCCGGTGGGCAGCATCCGGCAACGGCGGCCGGGGTCGAGGCGATTCGAGAGCTCGGCTCGGAGAACGAGTTCGCGGTACAGGTCACGAACGACCCGCGATGGTTCGACACGTCGCACCTGATGCAGTACCGCGCGGTCGTGTTCCTCAATACCTCGGGCGACGTGCTCACCGACGCCCAGCAGGCCGCGTTCGAAGCGTACTTCGCCGATGGCGGCGGGTTCGTCGGCATCGGATCGGCCGTGGAGACTGAGCCGAACTGGCAGTTCTACACCGACCTGATCGGCACCCGCGCAACGAGCAAGACCGCCGTCCAGTCAGGCACGATCAAGGTCGCCGACCGGGTCCATGACGCGTCCAAGAACCTGCCGGAGTACTGGACGCGGACCGACGCCTGGTACAACTTCGCGGCCAACGTACGCGGTCAGAGCCACGTCCTCGCGACGGTCGTGGAGCACGTCGACGACCTCGGGTCGTTCGAGAAGCAGCCGTGGGGCGGCCAGCTCGAGGGCATCGAGGGCGGCACGATGGGCGCCGATCATCCGGTCATGTGGTGCAAGGACTGGCGCGGCGGGCGATCGTTCTACACCGGGCTCGGAAACACCTCGGCGAGCTTCCGTGAGAAGAGCTTGAAGTCGCATCTCACCGGCGCGATCAGATGGGCCGCCGGCCAGGCGGATCCGGTCTACAGCGACTGCGGCGCGACCGTCCTCGCCAACTACCAGCAGACTGCCGTGGCGCTTCCGCCGAACATCAGTGAACCCATCGGATTCGACACCCTCCCGGACGGACGGGTTATCCAGACCGACCGTCGCGGCGGCGTGCGCCTGCACGACCCGGAGACCAACACCACCACCGTTCTCGCCCAGATCCCGGTATACCAGGCCAGTGAGGACGGCATGTACGGCCCGGCGATCGACAACGACTTCGAGACCAACCACTGGGTGTACCTGTACTACGCACCGCCCACCGTGGAGGACGTCAAGCTCTCCACGGGCGAGGTGGTCACGCAGACCACACCGGCGGCCAACGCGCCAAACACCGGCGTCGATCCGTCGGTGTGGGACCCCTGGGTCGGCTACTTCCAGCTATCCCGGTTCAAGCTCGTCGATGCCACGGAGTCGGCTCCGGCCCACCTCGACTTGGGCTCGGAGGAGCAGATCATGCGCGTCCCGGTCAACCGCGGAGCGTGCTGCCACGTCGCGGGTGACATCGACTTCGACACGCACAACAACCTCTGGATGGTCACCGGAGACGACACGCCCGCCGGCGGCGGCAACTCCGGTGGGTTCAGCCCGCACAACGACGTGCTGACCGCCGACGGGCAGTTCAACGCCCCGCACGTCGACGCGCGTCGCTCGTCCATGAACACCAACGACCTGCGTGGCAAGGTCTTGCGCATCACGGTCGACGACGGCGACATCGCGTCGGAGGACGAGAACCAGTTCGGCGGCGCGTACACGGTGCCCGACGGCAACCTCTTCCCGGTCGGTGCGGACAAGACTCGGCCGGAGATCTACGCGATGGGCTTCCGCAACCCGTTCCGGATCCAGGTCGACAGCAACGACGTCGCCTACGTCACCGACTACTCGCCCGACTCGCAGACGCCGCAGAACTTCCGCGGACCGGCCGGCACCGGGCGAGTGGAGGTCATTCGAGGCCCGGCCAACTACGGTTGGCCGCTGTGCGTTCGGACCAACCTGCCGTACTACCGCTGGAACTTCGTGACCAGCCAGCCGCTCGACAGTACGCCGCAGCCGTACGAGTGCGACAACCCGGCGAAGGGACCGGACAACACGTCACGGTGGAACCTCGAAGGCGGTCCGACGGTTGAGCCGGGTCGGGTGCAGACACCGCCCGTCACGAACCCGGAGGTGTGGTACTCCTTCACTCCGGAGAACCGGACCGACGACCCGCTCGGCACACCGTGCTTCGGGTACTACAACGGCTCGGGCGTGACGCATTGTCCGCGGCTGTTCCCGGAGTTGGGCACCGGTGGGGTCGGGCCGCACGGCGCGGCCAAGTACGAGTACGACCCGGACAACCCCGACCCGACGAAGCTGCCTCCGTACTACGACGGCTCGGTCTTCTTCGGCGAGTTCACCCGCGACATGCTGCGGGAGATCCGGTTCGACTCGCAGGGCCGAGTGTTCAAGATCAACAACCTGCTCGACTGCGGTGGGCTCACACCCGCCCGAGTGCCGCAGACCAACCGGCCGTTCGAGTGCGACAATCCGATGGACCTGCAGTTCGATGGGAGCGGGCACTTCTACCTGCTGGCGTACGGCGACGGCTTCTTCAACATCAACAACGACGCCGGGATGTATCGCTGGGACTACGTCAAGGGCCAGCGGGCTCCGATCCCGGTGCTGTCGGCGTCGCCCACCAGCGGATCCGCTCCGCTGACGGTCAACTTCTCGAGTGACGGCAGCCGCGACCCGGATCCGGGTGACTCGATCCGGTTCGAGTGGGACCTGAACGGCGACGGGACGATCGACTCGATCGACCCCGACCCGCAGTTCACCTACACCACGCCGGGCCAGTACACGGCGCGGCTCACGGCGTACGACTCGAGCGGAGAGTCCGCGTCGGCGAACACGACGATCACGGTCGGAAACACCGCGCCGACCGTCGCGGTCGACGCGCCAGTCGACGGCGGGCTCTTTGCGTTCGGCGAGTCCATCCCGTTCTCGGTGACCGTGACCGATCCCGAGGACGGCGTGGTCGACTGTGCCCGGGTCGAAGTGACCTTCGTCCTCGGCCATGACGAGCACGGACATGCCGAGGACACCGTCAACGGGTGCGACGGAGTGTTGTCGACGAACGCCGAAGATGTGTCGCATGGTGGCAACGTCTTCGGCGTCGTCAGCGCGTCGTACACCGACCTGGGCGGCGCGGGCGGCGTCCCGGCGCTCACCACGGTGGATCAGGTGAGCATCCGGCAGAAGCGCCAGGAGGTGGAGTTCGTCCGGGATGAGTCCGGCACGAACGTGGCCACGACGAACGACCCCGACGGGGGTGGTCAGCACCGTGGCAGCCTCGGCAACGGCGACTGGATCGCGCTCAACGGACCGTTCGACCTGGTGAACATCGACTCGCTCACCTTCCGGGTGGCCAGCACGTCGACCTCTGTCCCGGCCGGCAGTCCGATGGCGGCGGTCGAGGTCAGGCGAGACGCCGTGGACGGGCCGATCCTGACGACCGCGACGCTCACCTCCACCGGAGACCCCGCAGCGTGGCAGAGCCAGCCGGTACCGGTCGCCGATCCGGGCGGTCGGCACGCGATCTACCTCGTGTTCCGGTCGGTGCCCGGCGGGCAGACGGGTAACAACCTGTTCAACCTGAATTGGGTCCAGTTCGACGGATCGGGCGTCGCGGGAGGCTAGCGGCGCATGATCGACCAAGCGGGGCGGGGTTCGAGGGAAGCTTCGACACCCCGCCCGGCTCTGCGATGCCGCCAATCTCGTTTACTTCGGCGAGTCCAGACCATACTTCTGCAACGAATCTGAAAAAGATTGGCGGTATCCCCTTGTCAAATCGGCCAAGTCGTCTCTAGTTTGTCGAATCAGTGAACGAATTCCCGCTGTGACGCGGCCGCGAGAGGAGCGCCCGGTGGTGACACGGACCACGGCCCGACCGGCTGGAACCGGCCGCGCCGCCCAGCTCGGTCGGCGTGGCGAAAACATGGGGACGCTCCTCGGGCTGCTCCGTACCGACGGTCCCTGGTCGCGGGCCCGCCTCGCCGAGATGTCGGGGCTGAGCCGCGCCACCGTCGCGTCCGTGGTCGACGATCTGGCCTCCCGGGGCCTCGTCGTCCTCGGCGACCGTCGGGCCGACGGGTCACCCGGCCGCCCGGGCCAGTCCGTCGCTCTCGACGGGCGGGGTCTGTGGGGCCTCGGCCTGGAGGTAGGCGGGTATCAGGTCGACGGTGTAGCACTGGACCTGTCCGGGCGCACTGTCTTCGAGCGTCGCGACGACGTGTCCGAGGGCATCGACGACTGGCGGGGCGTCACGGCGCGGCTGGCCGGGCTGATCGACGCGACCCGAGCCGCCGCGATCGAGCAGGGCGCTCGGCTGCTCGAGGTGCAGATCGCCGTGCCCGGAATGGTGGATAGCGCGCACGGCGTGGTCGTCGTCGCGCCGAACATCGGCTGGCAGGGCCTCGCCGTCGCCGACGAGGTGAGTGCACACCTGAGCGAGCCGCTTCCGGTCCGAGTCGCCAACGACGCGAATCTCGCCGCCGTCGCGGAGCATGCTTACGGCACCGTCGCGGGCACCCCCGACCTCGTCGTGCTGACCGGCGAGCTCGGCGTGGGCGCCGGGATCGTCGTTCAGGGTCAGATCCTGCAAGGCGCCGAGGGTTACGCCGGAGAGGTCGGGCACGTCCAGATCGACCCGGCCGGTCGCGACTGTTCCTGCGGACGCCGGGGCTGCTGGGAGACCATGGTCGGTTTCCGGGCCGTGCTCCAGGCGGCCGCGGTGGGAGACGACCCGGTACGTGACCCGGCCGTCGACGTTGAGGTCCGCGTCGATGACATCGCCAGACGCGCGGCGGAGGGCGACACCCGCACGCTCCACGCGCTCCACGCGGTCGGAGCCGATCTCGGCCGGGGGGCAGCCTGGCTGGTCAACGTGTTCAACCCGGGGGCACTGGTGCTCGGCGGCTTCTTCGCTCCGCTCGCGCCGTATCTGATCGAGGCGATGCGGGCCGAGATGGCTCCTCGGATCCTGGCCACCGGGCTCGGCGGCTGCCGCGTCGTCCAGTCCGCCCTCGGCTTCACCGCTGCCTCTCGGGGCGGCGCCTATCTCGCCCTGTCGTCCGTCTTCTCCGACCCCGCAGGGGTCGAGGCCATCAGTGGAGGTGCCCGATGACCGACCCCATCCTGCGCATGGCAGGCATCGTCAAGCAGTTCCCGGGCGTACGGGCGCTCGATGGCGTCGACCTGGACGTGCTCCCCGGCGAGGTCCACTGCCTGCTCGGCCAGAACGGCGCCGGCAAGTCGACGCTGATCAAGGTGCTGTCCGGCGCACACCGACCGGATGAGGGCACCATCACCTGGCTGGACGAGGAGGTCCGGCTGACCGACCCGACCGCGGCCATGCGCCGGGGCATCGCGACCATCTACCAAGAGCTCGACCTGGTCGACGGACTTTCGGTCGCCGCCAACATCTTCCTCGGACACGAGCTCGCGGCCGTCGGGTTCGCGAGACGGGGCGAGATGCGGCGGGCCGCCCGGGACCTGCTGGCTCGCCTCGGCCACCCCGAGATCTCGCCCAGCACCGAGGTGGGTCAGCTGGCGGCGGCGGGCAAGCAGGTCGTCAGCATGGCGCGGGCGCTCTCCCACGATGCCCGGCTGATCATCATGGACGAACCGTCGGCCGTGCTCGACCAGAACGAGGTGGAGCGCCTCTTCGGCGTGATCCGCGACCTGACGCGCGACGACGTCGCGGTCGTCTACATCTCGCACCGGCTCGAGGAGATTCGCGAGATCGGCGACCGCGTGTCGGTGCTCAAGGATGGACGCTCCGTCGCCACCGGGCTGCCCGCCAAGTCGACGCCCACCGCCGACGTCATCCGGCTCATGACCGGCCGCACGGTGGAGTACGTCATCCCGGAGCGCCGGCAGGACTCGTCGACGGGTGAGCCGATGCTGTCCGTCGAGGGCCTGAGCCGAGCCGGCGAGTTCGAGGACGTCTCGTTCGAGGTGCGAGGCGGCGAGATCATCGGTCTGGCGGGCCTGGTGGGCTCGGGTCGCTCGGAGATCCTCGAGACCGTCTACGGCGCCCGGCGGGCGAGGACCGGCGTGGTCACGGTCGCCGGTCGCCGGCTCCGCAACGGCTCCGTGTCGGCCGCCGTGTCCGCCGGTGTCGGACTCTGTCCCGAGGAGCGCAAGAGCCAGGCCCTGCTCCTCGGCGAGTCGGTCGCCCGCAACGTGTCGCTCGCGTCGCTGCCGCGCTTCTCCAACGCGTCGTTCATGGACCGGTCCGCCGAGATCGACGTCGCGCGGGAGCAGATCCAGTCGCTCGACCTGCGTCCCCCGGATCCCAAACGCGAGGTTCGGCTGTTCTCCGGCGGCAACCAACAGAAGGTCGTGCTCGCGCGCTGGCTGACCACGGGTAGCCGGGTCCTGCTGCTTGACGAGCCGACCCGCGGCGTGGACGTCGGGGCGCGTAGTGAGCTCTACAAGCTGATCCAGCGCCTCGCGGACGAAGGCGTCGCCATCGTCCTGGTATCCAGCGAGATCCCCGAGGTTCTGGGCCTGGCCGACCGGGTGCTCGTCGTCCGCGAAGGCCAGGTCGTGCACGAAGGCCCGGCTGCCGACATCGACGAACACCAGGTCCTCGACCTGGTCATGGAAGGGAGTGCCGCGTGAGCGAGAAAACCAGTCCCGCGACCGCTGCCGCACCGCCGCCGGACGAGCACCAGCGGATGGAGGTGGGAGCCGAGGCCGTCCCTCGATCCCGCTTCGCCCGCATCATGGCGTCGTCCGCCGGCCGCAATCTGGGTCTGGTGGTCGCCCTTGCCGTGGTGTGTGTGATCGGTGTCATTACGGCCGGCGATCTCTTCGCCGACGTCGACAACGTCATCACGATCCTCCGGCTGGCCGTGGTCGTCGGCATCGTCAGCATCGGCATGACCTTCGTCATCATCGGCGGCGGCATCGATCTGTCGGTCGGTGCGATCGTCGCGCTCGCCTCGGTCTGGGCGACGACGGTGGCCACCCAGCAGCTGGCCGCCGACTTCCACTGGATCATCATCGTCTTTACCGCCATGGCCGTCGGAGCCGGTTGTGGCCTGGTCAACGGTGTGCTCGTCGCATATGGGCGGATCGCACCGTTCATCGCCACGCTCGCGATGTTCGCGGCCGCCCGCGGGCTCGCCGAGATCATCTCGGACAAGCGCAACCAGCTCGTCGACGACCCGGGGTACGTCGACTTCTTCGCCCGTGAGCTGTTCGGCGTGCCGGTGTTGGTCTACGTCTTCGCGCTGGTGGCTGCGATCGGCTGGGTACTGCTCAACCGCACGACGTTCGGCCGGCGGACGATCGCGGTCGGCGGCAACGAGGAAGCCGCCCGGCTGGCCGGCATCAAGGTCCAGCGGCACACTGTCTACCTCTACGTGCTCCTGGGCGTCGCGTGCGGTATCGCCGCGGCCATGCTCCTCGCGCGCACCGGGACCGGCACCGCTCAGCACGGCGTGCTGCTCGAGCTCGACGCGATCGCCGCGGTCGTCATCGGCGGCACGCTGCTGACCGGGGGCCGCGGAACGATCGTCGGGACCGTCCTCGGGGTCCTGATCTTCCAAACTCTCAGCAATATCTTCACTCTCAACAACCTCGACACGTCCGATCAGGCCGTCGCCAAGGGCGTGATCATCGTCGCCGCGGTGCTGCTGCAGCAGTTCGTGGCCAAACGCGCCGGCAGTACTTAGCCGTCCGCATGCCCACAAGCCGTCCGCATGCCCACAAGCCGTCCGCCAAACGAGCCGGACCTGCCGGTCCGTCACTTCTCAAGGAGTCACCAGATGTCACGCATCATGAACAAGTCCCTTCTCACCAGGGTTGCGGCACTCGCAGCCGTGGGAGGCCTGCTTTTCGCCTGTACGAGCAACGAGTCAGGCGACGACGGCGGCGCCGACGAGCAGAGTGCCGTCAGCGACAACGATGATCCGGGAAAGACCGTCACCATCGGCTTCTCCGGACCGGAGGCCGACCACGGCTGGCTGGCCGCGATCAACGACTCGGCGGAGGCCGAGGCCGCGGAGTACGACGACATCGAGCTGCGCGTCGCCGAGGGAACCAACGACCCGAACCAGCAGATCAGCCAGATCGAGACCTTCATCAACGGTGGCGTGGACGCCATCGTGCTGCTGCCCACCGACGGTGACGCCCTGACCGAGGTGGCCACCCAGGCGATGGAGGCCGGCATCATCGTGGTCAACGTCGACCGGGAGTTCTCCAGCCCGTTCGCGGCCCGCACGACGATCCTTGGCGACAACTACGGCATGGGCGTCTCCGCCGGGACGTACGCCTGCGGGATCATCGAGGAGGAGGGCATCTCCGACCCGGTGATCGCCGAGATCCAGGGCATCGCCTCACTGCCGCTGACCCAGGACCGTTCGCAGGGCTTCGCCGACGCGCTCGAGAGCTGTGGGGAGTCGGTGGACAACCAGGTCTCCGCCGAGTTCACCGTGGAGTCGGGTGAGGAGGTCGCCTCCAACCTGCTGCAGGCCGCCCCTGAGATCGACGTCATCTGGAACCACGACGACGACCAGGGTGTCGGCGTGAAGCAGGCGTTCGACAACGCCGGTCGTGACGAGTTCGCCTTCATCGGCGGCGCCGGCTCCTGTCAGGCGATGGACCTGATCGAGTCCGGCGAGATGGAGGCCACGGTCCTCTACCCGCCGACCCAGGCCGCTGACGGCATCAAGCTGGCTCGGCTGCTCGCCCAGGACAAGGGCCTGTCCGACCTGGTGCAGGTCGAGGTGCCCACGCGCATTGTCCTCAACGCGCCGGTCGTGACCGCGGACAACGTCGAGGAGTACAGGTCTTTGTGCTTCGAGTCCTGATCGACCGCTCGCCGACCGGGCTGTCAGATTGCCACAGCGGCAGCCTGACAGCCCGGCACGACGGGAGTAAGAGGTGGGCAAACGACTGGGGATGACGGCACGACCGTGAGGATGATCGATGACACAAGACAGTAAGAAGACTCTCGGGGTAGGGATGGTGGGCTACGCTTTCATGGGCGCGGCACACTCCCAGGCCTGGCGGACCGCCGGTCGCTTCTTCGAGCTGCCCCTCCAGCCGTCGATGACGGCGCTATGCGGCCGGAACGAGGACAATCTGCGGGCGGCCGCGAGCCAGCTGGGCTGGTCCTCGATCGAGACCAACTGGAAGGCCCTGCTCAGCCGCGACGACATCGGGCTGATCGACATCTGTACGCCGGGCGACAGCCATGCCGAGATCGCGATCGCCGCCCTCCAGGCAGGCAAGCATGTGCTGTGCGAGAAGCCGCTCGCCAACACGGTGGCCGACGCCGAGGCGATGGCCACCGCGGCGACCACGGCGGCGACGCAGGGGATCCGGTCGATGGTCGGCTTCACGTACCGTCGGGTACCCGCGATCGCGCTGGCCAGGCGGCTGGTCGAGCAGGGTCGGATCGGCGAGGTGCGACACATCCGGGCGCAGTATCTACAGGACTGGATCACCGACCCCGACTTCCCGCTGGTGTGGCGACTCCAGAAGGACAAGGCGGGGTCGGGAGCGCTCGGCGACATCGGCGCCCACATCATCGACCTGACGCAGTACATCTCGGGACAGTGCATCGAGACGGTGAACGCTCAGCTCGAGACGTTCATCAAGGAGCGCCCGCTGCCGGAGGAGTCCAGCGGCCTGTCCGCGTCCGGAGGGGTCCACCGTGGACCGGTCACGGTCGACGACACGGCGCTGTGGCTGGCCCGGTTCAACGGCGGTGCGGTCGGGTCGTTCGAGGCGACTCGGTTCGCGACCGGGCGCAAGAACGCGATCCGGATCGAGATCAACGGCAGTGCCGGCAGCCTCGCGTTCGACTTCGAGGCGATGAACGAGCTGTCGTACTACGACGCCACCGAAGATCCCGACGTAGCCGGCTTCCGGCGTATCCTCGCGACCGAGCCGACCCATCCCTACGTCGAGGCCTGGTGGCCGCCCGGCCATCTCCTCGGCTACGAGCACGCCTTCACCCATCAGGTCGTCGATCTCGTCACCGCGATCGCCGACGGCGTAGGCCCGGAGCCGTCGTTCGCCGACGGTCTTCGGGTGCAGCGGGTGTTGGCCGCGATCGAGCGCTCGGCCGCGAGTATGGGCGCCTGCGAGGAGGTAACGGCCCGATGATCGACTACACACCGACTCGTGCCGATCGCTTCACCTTCGGACTGTGGACGGTCGGTTGGCAGGCGCGCGACCCGTTCGGGGACGCGACGCGACCGCCGATGGACCCGGTGCACGCCGTCCACAAGCTGGCCGACCTCGGTGCGTACGGCGTGACCTTCCACGACGACGACCTGATCCCCTTCGGCAGCGACAAGGCCGCGCGGGACAAGGCCATCCAGCGGTTCCGAGCGGCACTCGACGAGACCGGGCTCGTAGTGCCGATGGCCACGACCAACCTGTTCACGCACCCGGTGTTCAAGGAGGGTGCGTTCACCGCCAACGACCGCGAGGTGCGACGGTTCGCGATCCGCAAGGCGGTCCGCAACATCGACCTCGCGGCCGAGCTCGGCGCCCGGACGTACGTCTGCTGGGGCGGTCGCGAGGGTGCCGAGTCGGGGGCGGCCAAGGACGTCCGCGCGGCGCTCGATCGCTACGCCGAGGCGATGAACATCCTGTGCTCCTACGTGGTCGACCGGGGATACGACCTGCGGTTCGCCCTCGAGCCGAAGCCCAACGAGCCGCGCGGCGACATCCTGCTGCCGACCGTCGGGCACGCGTTGGCTTTCGTCGAGCGGCTGGATCGGCCCGAGATGGTCGGGCTCAACCCGGAGGTCGGTCACGAAGAGATGGCCGGGCTCAACTTCGCCCACGGCATCGCGCAGGCGCTGTGGGCCGGCAAGCTCTTCCACATCGACCTCAACGGGCAGCACGGCCCGAAGTACGACCAGGACCTTCGGTTCGGGTCCGGCGACGTGAAGGGCGCGTTCTTCCTGGTCGACCTGCTCGAGAGCGACGGCCCGGACGGGAGCCCGGCCTACGACGGTCCTCGGCACTTCGACTTCAAGCCGCCGCGTACGGAGGACGAGGCCGGCGTGTGGGAGTCGGCGGCCGGCTGCATGCGCAACTACCTGATCCTCAAGGAGCGGACCGCGGCGTTTCGGACCGATCCAGAGGTCCGAGCTGCCCTCGATGCCGCCCGCGTGCCGGAGTTGGCGCGACCGACGCTGGCACCGGGGGAGGCCCTGGACAACCTGCTCGGCGGTGATCTCGACATCGACGCGGCGGCCGAGCGCGGCGCCGGCTTCGAGCGACTCGACCAACTCGCCATGGACCATCTGCTCGGTGTGAGATGACACCGGCGCCGACACCACCCGAGGGAGTGGACCGATGACCCGACCGATCACGCTGTTCACCGGCCAGTGGGCCGACCTGCCGTTCGAGGAGGTGTGCCGGCTCGCGTCGGAGTGGGGCTACGACGGCCTCGAGATCGCCTGCTGGGGCGACCATTTCGACGTGTGGCAGGCCGTCGAGGACGACGGGTACGTCCGGGCCAAGCGCGACCTGCTCGACAAGCACAACCTCAAGGTCTGGGCGATCTCCAACCACCTGAAGGGCCAGGCGGTCTGCGACGACCCGATCGACCACCGGCATCGGGCGATCCTGCCGGACCGGATCTGGGGCGACGGCGACGCCGAAGGCGTGCGGCAGCGGGCCGCCGAAGAGATGAAGATGACGGCCCGGGCCGCCCGCAAGCTGGGCGTCGACGTGGTCGTCGGGTTTACCGGCTCGGCGATCTGGAAGTACGTCGCGATGTTTCCGCCGGTGTCGCAGGACGTGATCGATGCCGGCTACCAGGACTTCGCCGACCGGTGGAACCCGATCCTCGACGTGTTCGACGCCGAGGGCGTCCGCTTCGCGCACGAGGTGCATCCGAGCGAGATCGCGTACGACTACTGGACGACGGTCCGTACCCTCGAGGCGATCGCGCATCGGGAGGCGTTCGGACTCAACTGGGACCCCAGTCACTTCGTCTGGCAGGACCTCGACCCGGTCGGATTCCTGTGGGACTTCCAGGACCGGATCTATCACGTCGACTGCAAGGACACGAAGCGCCAGGTCGGCAACGGCCGCAACGGCCGGCTCGGCTCGCACCTGGCCTGGGCCGACCCTCGACGCGGCTGGGACTTCGTGTCGACCGGGCACGGCGACGTGCCGTGGGAGGCGTCGTTCCGGATGCTCAACTCGATCGGCTATGACGGGCCGATCTCGGTCGAGTGGGAGGACGCCGGCATGGACCGGCTGCGCGGGGCGCCCGAGGCTCTGGAGTACGTGCGTGGGTTGGCGTTCGACGCGCCGGAGGCGGCCTTCGACGCCGCGTTCAGCGCCGACGACTGAGGCCCGCGCCAAGGAGATCAGGGCAGCGGCGCCAGAGGACGTCGGAGCATCTATTAAGTTTGATTATGGTTTGCCAAAGAGATTGGCATTAGACGTAATGAGTCGTTCGGGTCATGCTCGGAGTAACCGATGAGCTTCGAACCCGGAGGACGAGATGTTGACCTACCTGGCAGCCGTTCTGGTTCTGGTCGCGATGCCAGGCCCCGACCAGGCGCTGATCACTCGAAACTCACTGGCCGGCGGCAGGTCGGGCGGCTTGTTCACAACGTTCGGCGGCGCCGCGGGTCTGACGGTGCATGCGGGGTCGGCGGCGGTCGGACTGTCGGCTCTGCTGCTCGCCTCGGCCGAGGCCTTCACCGTCGTGAAGCTCGTCGGCGTCGCCTACCTGGTGTGGATAGCGGTCCAGACGCTGCGTGCCGCGGCCCGCTCCCGTCGGCAGTCGACCGACAACCAGGCGGTCGCCGAGTCGCGACGGAGCCTGCTGTTCTTCCGTGACGGATTCCTGTCCAGCTCGCTCAACCCCAAGCTGGCGTTGTTCTTCGTGAGTTTCATGCCGCAGTTCATGGCCGCTGAAGGGCCTGCGCCGTGGCTGCAGGCCGTGGCGCTGTCGGGCATTTTCGCCGCTGTCTACCTAGGTTGGTTCAGCCTCTACGTCTGGGGCGTCGGTCACCTGGGCCAGTGGCTCGCCCGGCCCGCGGTCAAGTCCTGGATCGAGCGGTTCACGGGCGTCGCCTTGATGGGTCTCGCGGCCCTGTTGGCCACGGCTGGCGCCCACTGAGTCGGCCGACTCGGGGGCCGAGACGGCAAATGAGTTGCTTGATCTGCGAATCGGTCATGGCTTTGTACGGCGACCAACAGTTACCCTCCATGAATGACGCGCGGTGATGCTTCGATTACGGATCGTACCCTCCTCGCGCCTGTCCAGCGCTCGAGCGGCGACCACGAACAGTGGAGACGCTCGTCGGAGCGGGATCGGCCACCCGTCGTCGAGCTCACCCATGAGGAGCGGCAGGCCGCCTTCCAGCGCGACTTCGACGCCTATGACGGGTTCGGGCCTCCCGACGGGACCATCGTGGTGTTTCCGTCGCTGAGCTTTCCCGAAGCGGAGCTCCGCAAGATCACCGGCGTCACCTACTACGAGCATCGGTTGCTGTGCCTCACCCTGTTGCTCGCCGAGCCGGACCGGCGCCTCATCTTCGTCACCGCGGCCGACGTCGATCCCGACGTGCTCGACTACTACCTCGGCTTCCTGCCCGATCCGGAGGACGCCCGGCGTCGCCTCCACATCGTGAGCCTGAGCGATCCGCGTCCGTGCGCACTGAGCCAGAAGCTGATCGAGAAGGACCACGTACTCGACGAGATCCGCGATCGGGTCGGCGGTGCGTCGGCGTACCTGATGCCGTTCAACGTCACCGACGCGGAGCTCGAGGTCGCCGAGCGGCTGGAGCTGCCGCTGTTCGGCCCGATGCCCGACCAGGTCTGGCACGGGACGAAGAGCGGGTCGCGCCAGATCGCCACCCAATCGGACGTCCCCGTCCTCGAGGGCTACGAAAACCTGCGCTCCGTCGACGACCTCGATTCCGCGATCAGCAAGCTGCGACAGCTCCCTGCGCCACCCGACGGGGTCGTGGTCAAGCTCAACTACGGCTTCTCAGGACAGGGCAGCGCGATCGTCGACTGCGTCGGCTACGAGCCGCCGACGCCTGCCCGACCGACGTCGTTTTGCGGCGACGGCGAGTCGTGGGAGACGTACCGTCCGAAGATTCGCGGCGAGGGGGCCGTCGTCGAGCGGCTTCTCACCGACGAGCTGGTCGCCTCACCGAGCGTGCAGATCCAGATCATGCCGGACGGCACACCGACCGTCATCTCGACCCACGACCAGGTGCTCGGTGGCGAGCACAATCAGGTCTACCTCGGCTGCCGGTTCCCGGCGTCGAAGCGCTACCGCGCCCAGATCACCGCGTGCGCGCATCGGGTCGCGGCCCGGCTCGCCGAGCGTGGCGTGATCGGGCTGTTCGGCATGGACTTCCTCGTCTACCGAAGCCGCCCGACATCCGACACGCTGCGGGTCGCTCTCGCCGAGATCAACCTGCGCGTCGGCGGGACCACGCATCCGTACGTCATGGCGCAGCTGATCACGCGCTCAACGTACGAAGCGGACAGCGGACTGCTGCGCGACCCCGACGGCCGGCCGGTGGTCTACGTCGCGTCCGACAACATCAAGCTGCCGAACCTCGTGGGGGTGCAGCCGGGCGTTGTCCTGTCGGCGCTGGAGCGGGCCGGGCTGCGGTTCGACCCGTCCACCGGCATTGGTGCGACCGCGCATCTGCTCGGCGCCCTACCCGAGTTCGGCAAGATGGGCACGGTGTGCGTCGCGCGCGACCTGGACCATGCCGAGGAGCTGTCTCACCAGGTCATGGACGTGCTCACCGGGGTGTGAGACGGCCATGGGGGGCTTCCAGACGCTAGTGTCACCGACATGTCCAGCCATGTCGCTCTGGTCACGGATTCGACCGCCGCGCTGCCGACCGCGCTGGTCGAGCGCTACCGGATCGTCGTGGTCCCGCTCCAGGTCGTCATCGGGGCTCGCTGCCTCGACGAGGGAAGCGAGGCGACGCCGGAGACGGTGGCCGCGGCCCTGCGGGACTACGAACCCGTGAGCACGTCGCGCCCGTCGCCCGAGACTTTTGCCCAGGTCTACGAGGCCGCTGCCGCCGGGGGAGCCGAGGCCATCGTCTCGGTGCACCTGTCCGGCGAGGTGTCGGGCACCTTCGAGTCCGCGCAACTCGCCGCCAAGCAGGTCGACGTGCCCGTCGAGACCGTCGACACACGGCAGGTCGGCATGGGCACCGGGTTTGCCACGTTGGCCGCGGCCGAGGCGCTGGCGTCGGGGTTCGGTGCCCATGCGGCTGCCGAGGCCGCCTCGGTGCGGGCTGCCGCGACCCGATGCTTCTTCTACGTGGACACGTTGGAGTACCTCCGGCGCGGTGGGCGCATCGGTGCCGCCGCGGCGCTGCTCGGGTCGGCGCTGGCCGTCAAGCCACTGCTGAGGATCCGAGACGGTCGGATCGGGCCGTTGGAGAAGGTTCGGACCTCCTCGCGGGCGCTGGCTCGGCTCGAAGAGCTTGCCGTCGCGGCGGCCCGAGACATCGACGGACCGGTCGACGTCGCCGTCCAGCATCTTTCATCGGTCGCCAAAGCGGACACGATCGCGACCCGACTCCAGGAACGCCTGAGTCTCGAGGTGATCGACGTCGGCGAGGTCGGCGCGGTCATCGGCGCCCATGTCGGGCCGGGGATGGTCGCCGTCGTGGTGGCGCCGGCGGTCGGGTCCGAGCTGGGGTAGGCACTCGGGCCGGGGCTCGGGTGATCGCTCGCGTCGTCGCTCGGGTCATCCACATCCGGCGGTCGGCGCCGGTTACCCACAGGCCTTGGTCGTGCCGGCGATGCGGGCATCGGACCGCCCTACGTTCTGGGCGTGTTGGCGAGATCACTGAGAGGCCGCTCGCGTGCGGCCGTCGACCGCGAAGCCGCCCGACGACGACTGGCCAAGCTCGGACTTGAGCTTGCGCCCGGGCCGTCCGACCGGCCGGCCGACCCGCCGCTAGATCCGGATCCGGACCCACTGGCGGTCGGCGCCGGGCGGCATGCCGCGCAGCCGATTGGCCGGGCGAGGCGGTGGTGGGGTGTCGTGGCCGATCGGTTGTCGCCGGGCATGCGGAGTGCGATGGACGGCACGTTCTCGGGTCAGCATCTCGGCGTCCTCGCGGTCGTCCTCGCGACCGGGCTGGCGATCACCGCCTGGTGGGTGCTGTCCGCCCGTCCCGAGCCGCAGTCGGTCCCGCAGGCGTCGTTCGAGACGGCGGCGAGCCCGGATACGCCGCGGCCGGCCGCGGATTCGCCGCGCGCGTCGGCCACGGGGCGCGGCATGGTGATCGTCGATGTCGCCGGCAAGGTGCGTCGTCCCGGCATCGTGACCCTGCCGGCCGGCTCGCGAGTCATCGACGCTCTCGAGGCCGCCGGAGGAGCCCGACCCGACGTCGACCTGATCGCACTCAATCTCGCCCGGGTCCTGGTCGACGGAGAGCAGATCGTGGTCGGAGTCGATCCGGTGGCGCTGCCGCCGACGGCCGGAACTGCGGCGACCCCGTCGACGACCGGCGGACTGGTCGACCTCAATACGGCCGACCAGGTGACGCTAGAGACTCTGCCCGGTGTCGGCCCGGTGACGGCGCAGGCCATCCTCGACTGGCGGACCCAAAACGGCGCGTTCACCAGCGTCGACGAGCTGCTCGAGGTCGACGGCATCGGCGACGTGACGCTGGCCGAGTTGCGCGACCTGGTGACTGTGTGACGGGCGTCATCGACACCAGCGACCGGGCGTGCCTCGACGCGTCCCGCGGACCGCCCGAGCGATCGGCGCCTGACGCCCGCCTCGCGGCGCCGGCCGTCGCTGCCTGGGTGACCGGCGCGCTCGCACTCGGGCTCAGTCCGGCCCGAGCTATCGGGGTCGGGGTCATGCTGCTGGCGATTGGGCTGCTCGCCTTGCGACGGTGGAATCGACGTCTCGGGGCATTGGTCCTCGCCGCGGCCGCCGCCAGTCTCGCCGCCGGCCTGCGACTCACGGCGGCCGACGCTGGGCCGGTGCCGGACCTCGCGGCCGAGGGCGCCGTGGTCGATGCGACGGTGACGCTGACCTCGGACCCGGTCGTCCGGGAGGGACCATTCGGGTCGGTCGTCGTCGCTGAGGGTCGGATCACTACCGTCACGGGCCGTGGCGCGACCACGCGGGTGCGGTCGCCGGTGGTGATCTTCGGCGACGACGAGTGGATGGACGTGCCGCTGGGCGGTGAGGTTCGCGCGGTGGGTCGCCTCGACGCCTCGGACGACGACCGCTACGCCGCGGTGTTGGTGCCGAGCCGGATGGTTGAGGTGGTCGACGATCCGGCGTGGTGGTGGCGGCTGTCCGGCCACCTCCGCGACGGCATCGCCGAGGGCGTTGCGACGACTCCGAGCGACGAGAGGGCGCTCGTGCCAGCGTTGGTCGACGGCGACGACCGGGCGATCTCCGACGAGCTCGCCGAAGCCTTTCGGGCTTGCGGGATGACGCATCTGCTCGCGGTCTCGGGCACCAATCTGACTCTGGTGCTGGCGTTCGTGCTGACGTTGGCGCGCTGGGCAGGCGTGCGGGGATACGCCCAGATCGCGGTGGGCGTGGCGGTGACCCTCGGGTTCATCGTGTTGGCCCGTCCCGATCCGAGCGTGCTTCGGTCGGCCGCGATGGGTGTCGTGGCGGTGGCCGGCCTCGGCGCGGGTGGTCGCCGCCGTGGCCTACGGGCGCTCGCGATCGCGGTCATCGTCCTCGTGGTCGTTGATCCGTGGCTGGCTCGGTCGGCCGGCTTCATCCTCTCGGTCCTCGCCACCGGGGGCATCCTGTTGCTCGCACCGAGGTGGACGCGAGAGCTGTCGACCTGGCTGCCGCGGCCGATGGCCGAAGCGATCGCGGTTCCGCTCGCCGCCCAGATCGTCTGCACGCCCGTCGTCGCGGCAATCTCTGGCCAGGTGTCGCTGGTCGCCGTCGCGGCCAACATGGTGGCGGCACCGGCCGTCGGGCCGGCCACCGTGCTGGGACTGATCGCGGGCCTCGTCGCCCTGGTCTGGGATGGGTTGGCTCACGTCGTGGGCTGGGGCGCGGCCGCCATGGCGTGGTGGATCATCACCGTCGCCGAGCGCGGAGCCAGCCTGCCGGGCGCTGCGACGGACTGGTCGACCGGCACGTGGAGCCTGATCGTTCTGATCGCGCTATGCGTCGGCATCGTCGTCGCCGTGCCCTGGCTGTTGCGCTATCGCGTCGGCGTCGCGATCGGTGTGATCCTTGTGGCCGCGTGGGTGGTGCAGCCCTTCAGCCCTGGTTGGCCGCCGGCGGGCTGGGTGATGGGCGCGTGCGACGTCGGACAGGGCGACGCCCTCGTCCTCAACGCGGGCGAGGGGTCGGCCGTGGTCGTCGACACGGGCCCGGAGCCGGCGCTGGTCGATCGGTGCCTAGACGATCTAGACATCGACACGGTCGCGCTCCTCGTGCTCACCCACCCGCATGCCGACCACATCGACGGCGTCAGCGGCGTCAATCTGGGCCGCCCCGTCGGCAGCTTGGCCGTGGCGCCAGGAGCGCTTGACGATCCGGCGTACGCCGACGTCGCCGCATGGGCAGAGTCCAGCGACGTGGCCGTCCGCGAGCTGCCCTACGGCTCGACCGGCTCGGTCGGCGACCTGACCTGGCGGGTGCTGGGCCCGCCTCCGTCGGCCGTCGACGATGCCGGCGGCGACGAGGCGGTCAATGACGCCAGCGTCGTGTTGGCGGTGCGCACGAGCGGAGTGTCGCTCCTGCTCACCGGCGATGTGGAGGCGCCGGCTCAAGCCGCCCTGTTGCGGTGGGGCGATCGGGCGCTGCGCGCCGACGTGTTGAAGGTGCCGCACCACGGGAGCGCCGACCAGGATCCGGACTTCCTCTGCGCGGTCGGACCGCGGTTGGCGATCGTGAGCGTCGGTGCCGACAACGACTACGGCCATCCCGTGCCGAGCACGTTGGACGTCTTGAGCGACGTCGGAGCCACGGTCGCTCGGACCGACCAATCGGGCGAGATCGCGGTCGTCGTGCGCGACGGCGATCTCACGCTGATGACGCGATGACCTCGCCCGGCGAACTGTCGGCCAGGCATGGGATGCTGACCGGCGATGGCTGCTGACTCCGCCCCGAGCCTGGTCCGACTGATCATCGGGCCGGCCGAGTTCCTCGCCGAGCGTGCGGTCGCCGACGTCGTGGCGACCGCGGCCGCGATGGATCCCGACCACGACCGGACCGAGGTCAACGGCGCCGAGTTGGCGCCGGGGGCGCTGATCGAGCTCACCAGCCCCTCGCTGTTCTCGCAGGCACGCGCGGTGGTGATCCGCCAGCTACCCGAGCTCGACGACAAGATGCACGACGAGCTCGTGTCCTATGCGGAGTCGCCGTCGCCCGACGTCGTCCTCGGGCTCGTGCATCCCGGGTCGACGAAGGGCAAGAAGCTCGTCGACCGGCTGCGCAAGCTGTCGAGCGTCGAAGAGATCCGGTGCGACGAGCCGAAGCCGTGGGAGCTCACCCGATTCGTCACGGCTGAGACGCGTCGACACGGCGGCTCCATCGAGAGCGACGCCGCCGAGTTCTTGCTCGCCGCGGTGGGCCACGACCTACGAGCGCTGTCGGCGGCCACGCACCAGCTGGTGAGTGACTTCGCCCCACAGCGGATCACGATCGACATCGTGCGGCGCTACTACGCGGGTCGTTCGGAGGTACGCAGCTTCGACATCGCCAATGCGGCGATCGAGGGCCGGGTCGCCGACGCGATGGAGCAGCTGCGCTGGGCCCTGACGCACCGGGTCGCGTCGGTGCTCGTGACCAGCGCCTTCGCCTCGGGCCTGCGGTCGCTGGCCCGGCTGCAGAGCGCGCCACATGGCTTGCGGGACAACGACCTGGCCCGAGAGATCGGAGTGCCGGCGTTCCGGCTCAAAAATTTGCGTAGCCAGCTGCGGTCCTGGTCGGCGGGGGGACTGGCGCGGGCGATCGAGGCCGTCGCCGCGGCCGACGTGAGCGTCAAAGGGGGAGCGGGCGATCCCGATCATGCTCTCGAGCGGATGGTGCTGACGGTCGCCTACAGCCGCAACCGCCGCTAGCGGTGTTGCGTGACGTGAGGTGGAGCGTCAGCGCGAGGCGGCGCGCTTGTTGATCGCAGACTTGCGGTTGGCGGCCTGGTTCTTGTGGATGACGCCCTTGGACGCGGCCTTGTCGAGCTTGCGGCCGGCGTCCTGCGCGGCCTCCCGCGCCTTCTCGGTGTCCCCGGCGTCGGCGGCCTCGCGGAATCGGCGCACAGCGGACTTCAGACCGGTCTTGACGGCCTTGTTGCGCTCGCGCGCGACCTCGTTTTGCCGGTTGCGCTTGATCTGGGACTTGATGTTCGCCACGTGGCAAGCCTCGGTTGTCAACTCGATTGGTATACGAAAGGTGCGCTGCGGTTTGGCCAGAGGCCATCAGGCGCGAGCGCGACGGCTAACGCTACCAGTGCCGGCCCGACCCGCCCAAATCCGTCGGTCCGGCGCTGAGTCAGGTGCGCGTCACCTGACTGTCGCGGCGGACCGGCAAGATGTCTGTCATGAGCTTTCGCGGGATCTCTGACGAGGCGCTCGAGTTCTACGAGGGTCTGGCGGCCGACAACACGAAGACGTACTGGACCAAGCACAAGGCGGTCTACGAACGGGCCGTACGCGAGCCACTCGTGGCGCTGTGCGATGCGCTGGCGCCGAAGTTCGGCTCGCCGTACTTGTTCCGGCCCTATCGCGACGTCCGATTCGCCCGGGACAAGAGCCCGTACAAGGAGCAGCAGGGCGCGACCGTCGGCCACGGCTATGTGCACGTGTCGGCGGAGGGGCTGTTCGCCGCGGTCGGCTATTACCGGATGGCGCCAGACCAGTTGGCTCGCTTCCGCGAGGCCATCGACGACGCCGGATCCGGGACGGCGTTGGAGGAGCTGGTGGACGCACTCCGGGCGCAGGACTACATGGTGACCGGTGACACCCTCAAGACGAAGCCGCGTGGCTATCCGGCCGACCATCCTCGGATCGAGCTGCTGCGGCATCGGACGCTCGTATGCTGGGTCGACTTCGGCGCGCCGGAGTGGCTGGCGACTCCGGAGGCCGCCGACCACGTGGCGAAGGCCTGGCGCGACATGATGCCGCTGCACGACTGGCTCGACGCCCAGGTTGGACCGTCGGAGCTGCCGCCGCGCTGACTCGGGTCACGTCGACCGCGGCTCACCGATCAGCGAGGCGAGGTCGGCGAGCGGGGCGAGGTGGCGCAGCTTGTCGTGATTGATGATCGACCAGACGGTCCGCACCTCACCGTCGACGACGTCGACCGCGAGGATATTGATCAGGCGCCCGTCGCGGTCGAGACAGCGGGCGCCCGGCTGCCCGTTGACCTCCGTCGGCTCGATGCTCGCCAGGTCCTCGCCGAACCGTCGTCGGAAGCCGGCCAGCACGCGGCTGACCCGGTCCCGACCGAACACCGGGTTGGGCAGACCGTAGCCCTTGCCGCCGCCGTCGCCATAGAACGCGACCTCGTCGGCGAGCAGTTCGACGAACGACTCGATCTCACCGAGCCGGCACGCGGCGAGAAACCGCTCGGTGATCTCCCGTCGATTCTGGTGCGAGGTGTCGAAGCGCGGCCGCCGTTCGTCGACCCGACGGCGGGCACGGACGGCGAGCTGACGGCAGTTGGCCTCCGACTTGTCGATGATGTCGGCGATCTCGGCGTACGGGTAGTCGAAGACGTCGCGCAGCAAGAACACCGCCCGCTCGACCGGCGACAGGCTCTCGAGGACGACCATGAACGCGAGTGAGAGCGAGTCGGCGGTCTCGACGACGTACGCCGCGTCGGAGTCCGGATCGGTGAGCAGCGGTTCGGGAAGCCAGGGGCCGACGTATTGCTCGCGCCGTACCCGGGCCGACCGCAGGTGGTCGATCGCGAGCCGGGTCGTGACCGTCGACAGGTACGACTTGACCGAGTCGATCCGGGTGCCGTCGCGGACCGCTCGGTGGTAGCGCACGTACGCGTCTTGAACCAGGTCCTCGGCGTCGGTCGCGCTGCCCACCATCCGATAGGCGATCGAAAACAGCAGCGGTCGCAGGTCGTCGAGAACCGCGGTTTCTGTCACGGCACACCATCTTGCCTCGTCTCAAGGGTGAGACAACGATCAGGAGGACCCCATGAGAGTGTTCGTCGCCGGTGCGACCGGCGCGGTCGGCAGGCGGTTGATCCCGGCACTGGTCGAGGCCGGGCACGATGTGATCGGCACGACCCGGTCGGCGGCGAAGGTCGACCAGGTGCGTGCAGGTGGCGCCGAGGCGGTGGTTGTCGACGTGCTCGACGCCGACGCCGCCCGGGCCGCCGTGACCGAGGCGAAGCCCGACGCCGTCGTGCACCAGGCGACCGCATTGGCTTCGATGGGCACCAACCTGCGGAAGTTCGACGCCGAGTTCGCACTGACCAATCGGCTGCGGACGGAGGGCACCGACCATCTGCTGGCTGCGGCGCGAGACGTCGGTGCCCAGCGGTTCGTTGTGCAGAGCTTCACGGGCTGGCCCAACATCCGCGAGGGTTCGTCGGTCAAGACCGAGGACGATCCGCTGGACCCCGACCCGCCGGCCGCCTGCCGCGAAACGCTCGCGGGCATTCGCTATCTCGACAAGACGGTGCCTGCGGCCGAGGGCATCGACAGCCTGGTGCTTCGATACGGCGGATTCTACGGGCCGGGCACCTCGCTCTGGGACGACGGAGTACACGTAGCGATGGTCCGCAAGCGACGGTTTCCGATCGTCGGCACCGGAGCGGGTGTCTGGTCATTCGTCCACATGGACGACGTGGCGTCGGCAACCGTCGCCGGCGTCGAGCGAGCCGCTCCGGGCGTTTACAACATCGTCGACGACGACCCGGCGCCGGTCGCCGAGTGGCTTCCGTACCTTGCCGAGGTCCTCGGCGCGAAGCCGCCACGACGGGTGCCGAGCTGGCTCGGCAAGCTGGCCGGCGGCAGCTTCGCCGTCTCGATGATGGAGCAGGTCCGCGGGTCGTCCAACGCCAAAGCCAAGCGCGAGCTGGGCTGGCAGCCTGCGTACCCCAGCTGGCGGCAGGGATTCGCCGAGCTGGCGCAACGTCGCGCTCCTTGAGGGCCGGACGGCCCGATTCGCCGGAGGCTACGGGTGCAGGCGCCGGTGGGCGCCGGTGAGAATGCGGCGGGACTCGCGGCGCTGAAACTCAGGCAGCGTCGGCAGCCCGGGTGGAGCCGGCTGCGTTGAGCGCAGCGCGAGCCAGCCGCCGATGGCGAGCAGGAGGTCGGTGACGGTGACGGTGTCGGCACCGACGTCGGCGACCCGCAGGTCGAACTCCGGCTGATCGACCCATGCGAGGCAGAGCATGAACAGGTCAGCCCACGCGGGGCCGAACCGAGCCATGCCCCAGTCGACGATCGCCACCGTGCCGTCGGCGCGGAGCAGGAGATTGTCGTCGCGGACGTCCCAGTGGCACAACGACTCGGTCGGCATCCGGTCCGGCAGTGTCGTGAGCCGCTCGATGAATTCGCCGACCCGCGATTGCGCCCACGGCGGGAGCGGCGCCGGATCGTCGGCCATCGTCGTCCAGCCGCCGGCCCACACCCGAATACCGTCCGCGAGCGTGTCGACGGCAAGCCCGGCCGGTGGCGGAGTCAACTCGCGGGACTGCGCCGCTACCGTCGTCCAGACCGCGTCCGCCTCGACCGGGTCGCTCAGATCGGGATGCCGGCCGTCGACGTCCGCGAGCAGCAGCGCCACCCAGTCACCGTCGTCGTAGGTCGCCAGGACGTCTGGTCGGTAGGGCGCTGGCGCCAGGTGCGACAGCACGGTGATCTCGTGCCGAAAGAGCTCCGGCGTTCTCGGGTTGAGCACCGAGCCCACGGCCTTGACGAACGCTCCGCGCCCGTCGGCCGTTCGCAGTCGGGCCGCGCAGCCGGGCGACATGCCACCGGCCTGGGTCATCGCCGTGTGAACCGGCGCGTCGAGCTGCTTGTCGACCCAGGCGCGTACGCGGTTGGGGATCACGTCGTACGACTGGTGCACGCCGGCGGCCGACGGACCGGCACCGACGCTCATCGCCAGCCTCGCCGCTTGGCCAACCAGCCGCCGGCGGCTTCGGCGTACCACCGCTGGTGCGTCCGCAACCACGGCGAGGTCTCGGGCGACGGCTGGTGGCACGCCGCCCAGAAGTACCCGGCCAGCAGCGACACAATGCCGTCGATCGCCTCCGGGTCGACCGAGCGCGTGGTTTCGCATCGGGCGATCCACGCGTCGGCGTCGAGCCCGTCGCCGGAGGCGCTGACGAGGACGCCGATGGCGTCGATCGCTGGGTTGCCCTTTAGAGGCCAGTTCCAGTCGCACAGCCATACGTCGCCGTCGCCGTCGATCAGGACGTTGTCGTCGCGCACGTCGGCGTGAACCAAGGCGTCGCCGGCCATCGCGTCGTCGCCGACCACGGCGAGCCGCTCGCACTCGGCCAGATGCGGTCGAAGCCACTCGGGTGCGTATCCGCCGTCGCGGACCTCGTGCCAGTACGACGGCTCGTCGAGCAGGAACCCCTGAAGCGCCGGCCACGGGTAGTCGTCGGGTGCCGGTGTCAGGAGCTCCGCCGTGCGATCGAGGCATCGGAGCACGAGTTCGAGCTGGTCGGGCCGCCAGGGACGCTCTGGATGGCGGCCGTCGATGTCCTCCAGGCCGAGCACCACCCAGCCGTCGGCGTCGTGTGACCACAGCAGCCGGGCCGCCGGGATCGCGTCGGGTAGCACCCGCAGCTTGCCGATCTCCTCGCGATAGCTGTCGGCGAACAGGCTGCGGGTCGCTTCGTCGGCGGCCTTGACGAACACCCGACGCCCGTCGGCGAGGCGCATTCGCGACGCGAAGCCTGGTGTGAAGCCGGCACCCATCGACTCTGCTGCGACGACCGCCGCGCCGCAATAGGTCTCGATGAGCGTACGCACGTCGGCGGACAGCTCGGACCAGGCCGGACGGATGGCCGTCGCCTGCTGGGGCACAGTCAGCGGGAGCATGCTCCGATCTTGGCGGCAACCGTCGCGCGCCGCGACCAGTTATCAATCGCGTGTCGGGTCAGCCGAGGTCGTCACGCGTACGTAGTCGACGACCATCTGCTGCGGGAACTGCGTCGTGTCGTCGGGGGAGCCCGGCCAGTTGCCGCCGACCGCGACGTTGAGGATGAAGAAGAACGGGTGGTCGAATACCCACGGGTTGCCGTTGGTGTCGGCCGGCGTGTGGGTCTGATAGACGGCGCCGTCGACCGACCAGCTGATCTGGTCCGGCGTCCAGTCGACGGCGAACGTGTGGAAGTCGTCGGCGAAGACGCCGCCGTCAGGCAGCGTGTAGGTGCCAGTTATCGGGTTGCCGCCGGAGTAGCCCGGCCCGTGCAGGCTGCCGTGGACGGTGCTCGGCTCGCGCCCGATGTTTTCCATGATGTCGATCTCGCCGCAGTTGGGCCAGCCGACGTCGCCGATGTTGTCGCCGAGCATCCAGAACGCCGGCCACATTCCGTGGCCACGCGGCACCTTGATCCGGGCTTCGATGTGACCGTACGCCTGCGTGAAGGTCGTCGCCGTGTTGAGTCGCGCCGACGTGTACTCGCAGGTTCCGTACCAGCATTGGTAGTTGGAGGGGTTCTCCTTGCGCGCGGTGATGACGAGATGACCTTCGCCATCGAGCGCCGCGTTGTCGGTGCTGTCGGTGTAGAACTGCAGCTCGTTGTTGCCGCCACCGCTGCCGTTGACCTCGTGAGTCCACCTAGACGAGTCGGGTGGTGTGCCGGCGGGTCCGTCGAACTCGTCGGCGAATGCCAGCGCCGATGCGTGCGCCGATGCTTGCGGCGGCCCGGATGAAGCCGACGGCGCGTCGGCGGTCGAACCCGCCGGCGCCATCGTGAATGCGGTCGCGATGGACAGTGCGATGGATAGCATGAGAACACCTCACAGGTGATCGTCCGGCCCAGAGACTCTCACCGCCTACCCGCCAGTGAGCGCCTCAAACTATAAAGTTGGTTTTCCAATTCATCGATCGGCTGCATCTAGCGAGAGGACATCAGCGCGATGCCGCGTCGGCCTGGGACTCCGCGCCTGATCCGCGAGATCAACGACCGGGCCGCGCTCGATCTCATGCTGGAGGTCGGGCCGCTCACCAAGACGCGACTTGGCGAGCTCACCGGGCTGTCGAAGGTGACGGCGGCGCAGATGCTGGGCCGGCTCGAGGAGCGTCGGCTGGTCGAGGTCGTCGGCACGCTCGAAGGCGGTCGCGGGCCGAACGCCGCCCTCTACGGCGTGGTGCCGTCGAGCGGTTACGTCGCGGGCCTACATGTCGGGCCGGACGTCGTCACGACGGCGGTGGCCGACATCACCGGCGAAGTGGTCGCCGAGGTCTCGGTCGACCCGCGGGAGGCGGCCGATCCGGTCTCGGTGATCCGGCGCGGCGTGACGAAGGCGACCCGTCGGGCTGGTGTCGCGAAGACGCGGCTTCGCTGCCTCGTGATCGGATCGCCGGGCATTGTTGACGCCGGCACCGGTGACCTGCGATTTGCGTATGACCTCCCGGAGTGGCATCTCGGTCTACTCAGAGCCTTGCGCACCGACTTTCGTCGGCCGGTCGTCATCGAAAACGACGTCAACCTGGCGGCATTGGCCGAGCGATCTGCCGGAGCCGCCCGCGGCGTAGACGACTTCGTCCTCGTCTGGGTGGGCCGCGGCCTGGGTCTCGCGGCTGTGCTCGACGGTCGGCTCCATCGCGGTGTTTCGGGTGGCGCCGGTGAGATCGGCTATCTGCCGGTGCCTGACGAGCCGCTGCCCAAGGGGATGCGCAATCCGCGCCACTCGGGCTTCCAGTCGCTTGTCGGCGCTGACGGTGTACGCCGGCTGGCGCGCGCGCACGGGATCCGTCGCCGGTCTGCGGTGGCGTGTATCGAGGCCGCACTCGGCGAGCCCGAACGCGGCGGAGTGCTCCTCGACGAGCTGGCGCACCGGCTGGCCATCGGGTTGTCGAGCGTCTGCGTCGTACTCGATCCCGGCCTGTGCGTCCTGTCCGGCGAGATCGCCGTCGCCGGTGGCGCCGTACTCGCGCATCGCGTCGAGGCCGCACTGGCCGAGATATGCCCCAACCCGACCCGGGTCGTCGCCAGCGACGTCGAGGGCGACCCCGTGCTGCGGGGCACCGTGTTGCTCGGTCTCGAGGCCGCTCGAGACGAGGTCTTCTCGCAGTCCTGAGGAGTTCCGAGGTTTACAGGTTGGTGCCTGGGGGTAGACACCAACTGTAAGGATTCTTAATAATTGACTCCGGCTTCCCTCAGGGCCAAGGGAGCAGACACGACACACATGACTCGACGCGAGCTGATCTCCGCGGTGTCGAACGGCCTGAGCTAGCGCCGACGGGAGACTCGCGTTTGTGGTCGCTATCGCAGCCACAAACGCAACTCTCTCGTGAGCCGCGGCATCTGATCGCCGACCTGCCTCAGTCAGCAGCGACGATGAGGTCGACCTCGGATCGGAGCAGTGGCTCGGGTCCGGTGTCCGGTCCGAAGGCGGCGCGGACGTCCGCTTCCCAGGTCCGGCCGTCGGTGTCATCGACGAGGACGATCAGCTCGGCGAGGGGCGTGTGGTGGTCGACGACCGTGGGATGGGGCCACCGCCCGACGGGGAGTGGCTCGACCTTGCGAACGTAAGTGTGGCCCGATGGCGTCGTCCAGACGAAGACGCCGGGCTCGGGTTGTCGGAGATCGAACGCGGCGTGTGTCTTGGCGCGGTGATGGGGCCGGCAGCCGTTGCCGAGGTTGGCAGCGGCTGTCGGTCCCTGCGGCGCCGGAACCGTGTGGTCGCGATCGCACCTCGATGCCGGCGTGGTGCAGGTCGGCCAGGTGCACGTGCCGTCGCGGACGTCGATCGCCAAACCGAGCGCGGCGGACGGGAACCGGCCTAGCTCACTGACATCGAGCAGGTGGCCACGCTCGTCGGTCAGCAGGCGATAAAACAACGTGTCCGGCCGCGATGCGATGTCTCGAGCCAGCTCGGCGGGCACCGTGTTGGACCGATCGGCGAGCTCGCCCGGAGTGTCGTCGACCCCCAAGAGAGACTGGACGGGCACGACCACCCCTAAGGCTGGCGACGAACTGGTCGCCCGATCGCCGCGGCGGCCGAGCATCAGGTCAACGGCCAGGTCGGTGCGCCGTTGGTCCATCGTCCGCGGATCGTCGGCGCCGAGCTCTCGGGCCATTGTCGAGAGTCTGTCGTCGATGGCCGCGATGTCGGCGGCGCCGGTCATCATCCAGAGGCTGCCCATCCCGTCGGGCTCCATCGCCGGACAGACCTTGCGATCGGACATGGCGCGGTGGTGTCGACGATTCGCCTGGTCGGGCTCGAGGCTAGCCACCTTGCGGCTCAGCCAGCGGCCGAGCTGGGTCGCGGTCTGCGTCGCGGCGCGCTCGGCGAAGCCGTCGTCGAGCGCCGTAACCGACTCGGGCCAGGTGAGTCGGTCCGCGGCCTGAACGACCTTGGACGCCTGATAGCCGTCGATCGCGCCAGCTCGCCACAACGCGCAAGTACGCGGCAGGGCGCTGCGCAGTCGTCGGTACGTACGGGCCCGATCGCGTACGCGATTGGTCGACCACCCCAACGCGGCGGCGACCTCGTCGGCGGCAAACTCGCTGGGCAAGACCTTTGCCTTCTCGGCGCCGACGGCTCCCGTGGTCGGCTCGCCTCGCCGCAAGTCGATGAACTCCGTGATCATCGCGACCAGCTCGGCATCGCGTCGCGCCTGCTCCCGAACGAGGTCGATGATCCGGTCGATCAGCGCAGAACCTGGGCCCGACGCACTGTTCATGAATCCGAACATACATCCTGCATCTCTGCTTGAGTGCAGTAGCGTGTGACTGTGAGCGAGGTGCAGCGGCCGAGGGGCGGCAGGGATTATCCGCGGACCTATCAGGAGTTCCGCGAGTGGTTTCCTGACGACGAGGCTTGCGTCGA
>DASQKI010000036.1:0-4312 GCA_035630615.1 Nocardioidaceae bacterium | reverse complement strand
TCGCCGGCGTCGTGGCCCGTCATCAACATGGCCTCGAGGGATGCCCTGCCGTACTCGATGCCGCCATATCCAGCTTCGGCGTCGTGGTGATTGTCGGAGATCAAGGCGAACGCCTTCTCGTAATAGTCCGCCCACGGGGCTCCATCGTCGTCGCCCGAATAGACGCGGTCACCGTAGTCGTCGACCGGAAGCTCACTGGTCACGGTCACCTCGTGGGGATCGCCGTCATCGTCGTAGAAGGTGACGGTGATGGTGCCGTTGGGGTTCCGCCGCACATGCTCGTTGACCCAGTCGGAATCGTCCTGTGCCAGGGCGGCGAGCTTGGCCTGCATCCAGCAGTCGCCGACCGCGCCTTGGTCGATGTCGTCGGCGGTGGGCGGTCCGTCAAACAGCCCGCCTGTATCAGGCTTTCGCCAGCGCGGCCGATCGATCGCTCCCTGCTCGACAGCGTCGACGTTCTTGATCGTCGGGTTGATCGATCGCCAGCACCGCTGCAGTCGACGCAGCGTCTCCGTCGAGGCGTTGGCCAGAAACAGCGTGTGGAAGTCGGCCAGGTCGAATCGATCCAGACCCGACTCCACTCCGGGCAGCCGTTCGCCGATCGATGTGGTGCTCATGAGCCGATCGAGCAGCGTCAGTTGATCGTCGGACAGCCCGAGCACGACGAGATCGACGGCCCGTGGGTCGAGCTCGGCCAGTTGCTCCCACGCCATCGTGAGCGTCGTGCGGTTCCATGACCATGTCAGGTGGTCCGGCTCGGTCAGCCGCTCCAGCAGGCGTACGGCGGCTCCGACATCATGTGGGTCGAGGTCGTACGGGAGCTCGCCGTGACGCTGCAACCGGCGTACGAGCTCGCCGATGTCGATGCCGGAGAAGTCGTACTCGCTCATCAGCGACGTGACCGACAACGGCAGTGTGCCGTGCTGAAACAGGCGCAGCACCGCCGACTCCGATGGCCCACGATCGAGGATCTGGCCGACGCGGCCGGCCGTCTCGTCGAGTGCCTCTTGGAGGGCCGAAAGCCGAGCCTGAACCACCGCGACGGCGAAGCGATCCTCGCGAACCAACGGGTACTCGGCGTTGAGCTGATCGACGCGGCTGTTGTAGTCAGCGATTGCGCACGCCCAGATCGTCAGCGCGCCGGACGCCACGACCGCGGCGCTCTTGAGCTCGACGGTCTGATCGCGCAGTTCGGCGAGCCGCCCGTCGAACAGGGCGGCCAGCGCTCCGTCGGTCGCCGCGATCGCCCGCTGCTCACGCGCGTACGCCTGACCTCCGACGCGGCCGATTCGTACCGCCGTGGCCAGCAGCTCGTCGGCCTGCCCGGACACGGCGGACGGCGACGCCGGATAGTGCTCAAACGGTCCCGCGGAACCGCCCCCACCGCGAGTGTCGTCGCGAAGCATCGTCCCTCCCCACGGGCCTACCGCCCTGAACCGCAACGCTACGCAAACCCACGCCACCGCCGTCGGCGTTATCCACAGCCGGCGCCTCGGCTCCTCGGCAGCGAAGATGTGCGTGAATCGTTCCGGACGGTCGGTCCGACGAACGATTCGCGCACGAAAACGACGGATCGTGCGAGGGTTCGACGCCGCGTACATCAGGGGCCGAGAAGCGCCGCCGCGTTGTCGGAGACGATCGCCCGCTTCTCGTCGGCGGTCAGCTCGTCGAGGCCGAGCACCCAATGCACCGGGTCCTTGAGAAACATCGGCGCCGGGTAGTCGCTCCCGAGCATCACACGCTCGACGCCGACTCGGTCGATCAAAAACCGCAGCGCCGCGCCGTCGTAGGTGCAGCAGTCGTAGAAGAACTGCGTCAGGTACGTGCTCGGCGGCCGGCTGATCCGCAGGTCGTGGTCCCACTCACCGTCTGGGTATCCGCCCTCGAATCCCCCAGCCGCCTTGTCCAGCCGACCCGCGCCGAAGGCGGTGTAGCCACCGGCATGAGCGAGCAGCAGCTTGAGATCGGGACAGGCGTCCAGCACACCGCCGTGGACGAGCGACGCGAACGTCACGGTGCGGTCGGTCAGATTGCCGATCGCGTTGGGCAGGCTGTAGCGATTGATCCGGGCGCGGACCGTCGTGGGTCCGCACTGGTGGAAGAACAGGAGTGCGCCCAACCGCTCGGCGGCTCGGAAGAACGGCATGAACGCCGGGTCGTCGTACGTACGCCCGTTGACATGGTCGTCGATCATGGCGCCGCGGAGCCCGAGTACGTCGACGGCGCGTTGGAGCTCGGCGATCGCGGCATCCACGTCCTGCATCGGCAGCGTGCCGAGTCCGACGAAGCGACTCGGGTGGCGCTCGACAACTTCGGCGATCTCGTCGTTGCATTCACGCGCGACCGTCGTGGTCAGGTCGACGGACTTGTCGTACTGATAGAACCCATCATTGGGGGAGAGGACCTGGACGTCGACGCCCATCGCGTCCATTTCGGCGAGTCGTTCGTCGAGTGACCGGGTGAAACCGGGCCACTGCAGCTCGCCGGTCTCCGGGCCGAGTCCGTGCCAGGTGCCGGTCGCGTGGACGGCGTCCTTGAACCGTTGTGGAGTCAGGTGGGCATGGACGTCGATCACGGGCATGGGGCCAATACTTCCGGGGTCTCCTCTCACAATCGACGTGGGCAATACTGAACAGCGTCCAGACGGCACGTCTAAGGAGCCCGCCATCGACACGACAAGCCGCGTGCGGCTGCAGGTCAACGGCCGCGATCACGACCTCGAGATCGACAACCGAGCGACGCTGCTCGACGTGCTTCGTGAGCGGCTCGACCTGACGGGGAGCAAGAAGGGCTGCGACCACGGCCAGTGCGGCGCTTGCACGGTGCTGCTCGACGGCAGACGGGTCAACGCGTGCCTGATCCTCGCCGTCGCGGTCGGGCGTCGAAGCGTCACGACGATCGAGGGCCTCGCGGCCGACGGCCCGCATCCGATGCAGGAGGCGTTCGTCGAGCGCGACGGGTTCCAGTGCGGCTACTGCACACCGGGCCAGATCTGCTCCGCAGTGGCGATGCTCGACGAGGCGGCTGCGGGGTGGCCGAGCGCGGCCGCTGACGACGTACGTGACGACGCCGTGGATCTCGATGCCGACGAGATCCGCGAACGCATGAGCGGCAACCTCTGCCGCTGCGGCGCGTACGTCAACATCGTCGCCGCGATCGCCGACGTCGCCGAGGTGGACACATGAGGGAGTTCGCGTACGAGACGCCCGACTCTGTTGACGCCGCGATCGCACTGCTCGCGGAGCATGACGGCGACGCCCGGATCATCGCCGGCGGCACAAATCTGGTCGACCTGATGAAGCTCGACGTGGAGCGGCCGGCGCTGCTCGTCGATGTCAGCGGACTGGCTCTCGACGAGATCGCCGAGACCGACGACGGCGGAGTGCGCATCGGTGCGATGGTGCGCAACAGCGACCTCGCGGCGCACCCGCTGATCCGGCGGCGCTACCCGGCGGTGACGCAGGCGATCGTCGCGGGTGCATCCGGTCAGCTGCGCAACATGGCGACGGTCGGCGGCAACCTGCTGCAGCGCACGCGCTGTGTCTATTTCACCGACGCGACCAAGCCGTGCAACAAGCGGATGCCCGGCACCGGCTGCCCGGCCCGGGACGGGGAGCACCGCAACCTCGCGATCCTGGGCGCATCCGACGCCTGTATCGCGACGAATCCGTCCGACTTCGCAGTGCCGCTGGCCGCGTTCGACGCCGTCGTCCACACGCGTGGTGACTACGGCGACCGCGACATCCCGCTGGCCGAGTTCTACCGTGCGCCCGACGACGAGCCGCATCGCGAGACGACACTGCCGGCCGGCGCCGTGATCACCGGCATCAGCCTGCCATCGTCGGAGCTTGCCGCGCGATCGACCTATCGCAAGGTACGGGAGCGAGCGTCCTACGCCTTCGCCATCGGGTCGATCGCGGCGGCCGTCGACGTACGAGACGGAGTCGTCCACGACGTACGCATCGCGCTCGGTGCCGTGGCCCCGATGCCGTGGCGGGCTCGGGCCGCGGAGCAGGCACTCGTCAGGCGGCCCGCGACGGCCGACAGCTTCCGGGCCGCTGCCGATGCGGAGCTCGACGCCGCTCGACCGCTGCGCGACAACGCGTACAAGGTCCCGCTGGTCCGCAACCTCATCGCGCGGACGCTCGCCACGCTGTCGGAGGTGGACGCATGACCGCCACGGCCCCCCTCGCGACCGGCGCGGTCGGCTCCGACGTCCGTCGGATCGAAGGGCTCGACAAGGTCAGCGGCCGGGCTCGCTATGCGGCGGAGTTTCCGCTTGCCGAGCTGGCCTACGGCGCGGTCGTGCAGT
>DASQKI010000035.1:0-115751 GCA_035630615.1 Nocardioidaceae bacterium | reverse complement strand
TCAGGTAGTACCCGGGGTGGGCCGCGAGATAACCGTCGACGAAGCGCTGGTCGTCGCCCCACACCGTGGTCAGCGTGCCCGGTGGCAGCGGCAGGGCGATGACGATCGCCCCCTCGACGCCCGCGGCCACCCGCTCGCCGTGCTGATCCAGGATCCGGACGTCGTAGCCCGGCACCGGCACGGTCGCCGAACCCGGCTTGATCGGCATCGGCTCCAGTCCCCGCAGGTTGGCCGCGATCGGCCAGCCGGTCTCGGTCTGCCACCAGTGGTCGATCACCGGCACGCCGAGGTGGTCGTGCGCCCAGTGGTACGTCTCGGGGTCGAGCCGCTCGCCGGCCATGAACAGGGTCTCGAACCGCGACAGGTCGTGTTTGGTCATCTGGACGCCGTCGGGGTCGACCTTCTTGATCGCGCGCAGCGCCGTCGGCGCGGTGAACAGCGCCTTCGCGCCGTGGTCGGACAAGACCCGCCAAAACGCCCCGGCGTCCGGCGTGCCGACCGGCTTGCCCTCATAGAGCACGGTCGTCGCCCCGACCAGCAGCGGCGCGTAGACGATGTAGCTGTGGCCGACGACCCAGCCGACGTCGGAGGCCGTCCACCACACGTCGCTCGCGCCGATGTCGTAGACCGCCCGCATCGAGTACGCCAGGGCGACGGCGTGTCCACCGGCGTCACGGACGACGCCCTTCGGCTTACCGGTCGTACCCGACGTGTACAGGATGTACAACGGGTCGGTCGCCGCCACCGGCACGGGATCGACCGGATCGGCATCGGCGATCAGCGTCGCCCAGTCGACGTCGCGCGGGCCGAGCTCGGCCGGCTGCCGATCGCGCTGCAAGACAACGACCCCGTCCGGCTGGTGCGCGCTCATCGTGAGCGCCTCATCGATGATCGGCTTGTATTCGACGACGCGGGTCGGCTCGATGCCGCACGAGGCCGCCAAGATGACCCGGGGCTCCGCGTCGTCGATCCGGGCTGCCAGCTCGCGGGGCGCGAAGCCGCCGAACACGACCGAGTGCACCGCGCCGATCCGCGCGCAGGCCAGCATCGCGATCGCCGCCTCCGGCACCATCGGCAGGTAGATGATCACCCGGTCGCCGCGCCCGACACCGAGCGACCGCAGCCCGCCGGCGAACCGCGCTACCTCGTCGCGCAGCTGCCGATAGGTGTAGGTCCGCTGCGTGTCGGTCATCGCGGAGTCCCAGATCAGGGCCGGCTGCTCGCCGCGTCCGCCGTCGACGTGCCGGTCGAGCGCGTTCGCCGCCGTGTTGAGCTCGCCGTCGGGGAACCAGCGATAGAGCGGCGGGTTGGTGTCGTCCAACGCACGGGTGGGAGCGCGCGTCCAGTCGATGGCCTCGGCCGCCTCGAGCCAGAAGCGTTCGCGGTCCTCGAGGCTTCGGCGGTAGTGCTCGGCGTACTCGCTCACGGGCGATCAGCTCCAGGGGTACGGGGACGTACGCTAACCGGAGACTACCGCCGCGGGTCAGTCGCCGCCGATCGTGAGCTGCGCGATTCGGGTCGCGACGTCGGCGACGCCCCTGTCGCAGGTGGCCGAGCCGACCCAAAACTCCGTCCACGACCAGCCCGGCACGTCGCCCGCCTGGAACCAGGGAAACACCATCTCGTGGGTCGCCTCGAGATCGGTCAGCACGCGCTCGTTGACGTCGTCGGCGGGGGCATCGGCGTAGACCCGAAACGCGTTGGTGTGCGGGGGATCCGGATCGACGCGGAGTCCCGCGGCGGTGAGGCGCTTGGCGAGATCGACCGCTGTGTCGTGGTATTCGGCCATCCGCGGCAGCTGGGTGCGCAGCCCCTCTCGCGCCGCGACCGCATACGGCAACAACGTGAACAGCGTGCCGCCGTGCCGTCGTTGCCACGAGCGAGCCTCGTCGATGACCTCCGTCGGGCCTGCGACCGCCGCACCGGCCAGCCCGCCGAGGCCCTTGTAGAACGAGACGTACATGGTGTCGGCGATGGCGGCGATCTCATCGAGCGGGCGGCCGAGGTGGGGCGCGCTCTCCCAGATCCGGGCGCCGTCGAGGTGCAGCGGCACGTCGCGATCGCGGCAGGCCTCGGCGAACGCGGTGAGCTCGTCCCACGTCGGCAACTTGAATCCGCCGTCGCGCAGGGGCAGCTCCAGCGTCACGGCTCCCAGCGGATCGGTCAGCGCTGCCAGGTCGTTGGGCGTCGGCTGTCGCGGCTCGAAGGTCAGGTGCGCGGTGTCGAAGCCGTGCAGCTCGGGCAGCGCGTTGAGCTCGTGAAGGACGAGGTGCGAAAGCCCGTGGAGGGCGATCCGCGACGACCCGGTGCGCTCCGACCACGCCCGCAGCACGCACTGTTGGGCCATGATCCCGCTGGGCATGAACGCGGCAGCCGGCTTGCCGAGGAGATCGGCGACCTCCTGCTCCAACGCGGTGACCGCGCCGCCCTTGCCGTAGCGGTCCAGATTGTCACCTGCGTCGGCCGCGGCGAGCCCGGCGAGCAGCTCGCCCGGCGTCGGCCAGCCGTGGCCGAACAGGGAGGAGCGGCAGGCGTCGCGGGCGGCGGCACGGCGTTGCTCGAAGTCGTCGGTCGGCGGCATGGCCCCATCATCCTCGGTTCGTCCGGCTGCGACGATTGGATATATGCGCAGCGAGATCCTGAGCTATCGCACCGGTTCCGACGACACCGTGCTCGACATCACCCGCGACTGTGCGGCGTTCGCGCACACCGAGGGCGATGGGCTGCTGCACGTGTTCGTGCCGCACGCCACGGCCGGGCTCGCGATCATCGAGACCGGCGCTGGCAGCGACGACGACCTGCTGGGCCTGCTCGACGAGCTGCTGCCGGCCGACGACCGCTGGCGGCATCGGCACGGTACGCCCGGCCACGGCCGCTCGCATGTGATGCCGGCCCTGCTGCCGCCGTACGCGACGCTCCCGGTCGTCGGGGGCCGCCTGGCGCTCGGCACCTGGCAACGGATCTGCCTGGTCGACCTCAACGTCGACAACCCCGATCGTGAGGTCCGGCTGTCGTTCCTTCCCGGCTAGCGGGCAACCGACACGGGTCGCTGGGGCGTCCTGAGGGTGTCGAGACAAACCAGACCTGGGGGAGATCCCAATGCCTTGTGCCCGTCCACTGACTCTCGTGGCGGCCACCGCCGTCGCGCTGACCCCGCTCGTCGTCTCCAGTACGGCGAGCTCCGCCGAGCCCGTCAGGTGCCAAGGGCATCGGGCGACGATCGTCGGTACTGACAGCAAGGACGACCTGGTCGGAACGCCCGGCCGCGATGTCATCAACGCGCTCAAGGGATTCGACACGGTTGCCGGTCGAGGCCGCAACGACATCATCTGTGGCGGCAAGGGGGCCGACGAACTTGCCGGTGGACGCGGCGCCGACCGGCTGTTCGGTGGGACCGGCGGCTATGCCGGCGACGACGAGGGCAGCGGTGTCTGGTTCGGCAACACGATCGTCGGTGGTCCGGGCAACGACTACATATCGGGCGGGCCGGACCACGACGTCGACTGGCCCGAGGGCGGATCCACGCCGGACCGGGTCGATTTCCCGGGGGCGACCGGACCGATCACGGTGCGGCACGACGGCACCGTCACAGGCGCCGGGATCGGCACCGACACCCTCGCGCCGGACGTCGAGCTCATCGTCGGTACGCCGTACGCCGACACCATGACGACGGTCGGTCGTCGGTCCGATCTCCGTGGCGGCGCCGGCGCCGACTCGCTACGGGTGACCCGGGGCCTCGTCGACATCGCTCTCGACGGCGGGCCCGGCGACGACCGGCTCGACGGCCGCCTCGGCACCAAGTGGATCAACTTCTACGGCGGAGCCGACGACGACGTGCTCTTGGGCAGTCCGGGCGGCGACTACACCATTCCGGGCACTGGCGACGACACCGTCGAGCTGGGTGGCGGAAACGACAACGTCTACGGCAGATGGTCGCCCGGGATCAGCGGAGTCGACACCGTCACGACCGGAGCCGGCAACGACCGGGTCGAGGTCTCGCCCGCGGGCAGTGGCTCCACGATCGCCCTCGGTACGGGGCGTGACACGCTCGGCTCGTACTGGGAGACCGGCGAGCTGCGCGTCGACGCGACGACCGGAACGTACGAGGTCGGCGACGCCGCCGTCGACTTCAGGGGCGCCGAGCGCTACGTCTTCGAAGGCTCCGGCTTCGAGGACTACGACGTGAAGTTCCTCGGCTCCGACGCGCCGGAGATCGTGCGGATGGGCGATCCGTACGCGGGCGACCTGTCGTTCCTGCTCGGCGGCGGCGACGACTTCATCCGGCTCTGGTACACCTCCGCGCAGAGTACGCACGTGTCCGGCAACACCGGCGACGACAAGATCATCGGCAGCTGGACCGACGACGACCTGGACGGCGGTGCCGGCACGGACAGCATCGACGGTCTCCGGGGCACGGACCACTGCGTGGCCGAACAGGTGACCAACTGCGAGAGCTGACCCGGTCCGACTAGGCCGTACGGCGGCGGCCGCGCCGGGCTTGGAGGTAGTCGGCGACGACGTACTCGCCGAGCCGCCCGAGCTCGGGCGTAAACACCCGACCGCCGTTGCGCCGGGCGACCGCGTCGACAAACCGCGCCAGACCCGGATCGTCGCCCAACAGGAAGAAGTTGAGCGTCGCGCCGAGCCGGGTCATCGCGTCGACCTCGCCGACGGTCGAGTGCAGGGTCGCCGCCGTCGTCGGCCAGTGGAAGAACGGCATCCCATCGCCCTCGAGATGGGCCGTCGGCTCGCCGTCGGTCACGATCAGGACCACCGGCTCGGCGTCGGGATGGCGACGCAGATGCCGGCCGGCCAGGAGCAGCGCGTGATGGAGGTTGGTGCCCTGCACCCACTCCGGTTCGGCCTGGGCCAACTGCAGCGGCGACATCCGCCGAGCCAGCCGGTCGAACCCGATGATCTGCAGCGCGTCCTGCCGGAACCGCGTAGAGACCAGATGCGACAGTGCGATGGCGGTCTGCTTCATCGGACCCCATCGGTCCTCTTGCACCATCGAGAAGGACAGGTCGACCAGGAGCGCCACGGCGGCCGTCGTACGCCGCTCGGTCTCGGCCACCGCGAAGTCCTCGACCGCCAGCCGTACCGTCGAGTGGCGCACGGTTGTCGGATTTGACGGTCCGGTACGACGACCGTGCGCCACTCGAGGTCGGGCCTCCGCCGTCCGCAGCACGGCGTTGTGCACGGTCCGTACGGCGTCGATCGGTCGCTCGTCGCCAAACTCCCACGGCAATACGGCACCCGTCCGCTCGTCGGCCGCGCCGCTGCGTCGGTCGTCGTGATCGCCCTTGCCCATGGCATCGAGCTGGTCGAAGATCCGCCGCAGCGCGGTGTCGCCGAGCCGGCGCAGTGCCTTCGGGGTCAGCTCGAGTCCCTCGGGTCCGCGCTGCAGATAGCCCTGGCGCTCCAGCTCTCGCTCGAGATCGCGCAGCGCCTGGAGGTCCTGGACCGCCGACGGCGCCAGCTGCCGTTCGAGTGCCTCGACATCGACGTCGTCGAGCGTCGCGCCCGGATGCTCTTGTGCGAGCTGCGCCTCCAGTTGCTCGATGTCGGCCAGATCGGCGACGGCACCGACGGCGTCGCCGTAGCCGAGCGGCTGGGAGCCGTCGATGTCGGTGCCATGGCGGCCCCGCATCATCCCGGGCCGGAGCGCGGTCAGGTTGTCGCGCAGCTGCGACAGCTGGTTCTCGAGGTCGACGTCGCCGAGTGCCTCGCTCATCAGACGGGACAACTCGTCGCGCTGCTCCGGCGTCAGCGACTGCAGCATCCGCTCGGCGGCCGCCTGTCGTCGTGCCAGGAGGTCGATCAGGTCGTCGGTGTCATTCGGGTTCTCCGGGAAGAACTCGCCGTGCCGCTCCATGAACTCGCCGAACTGCTCAGTCGTGTCCTCGCCCCTGGCGTGCGCCGCGAGCAGGGAGTTGAGATCGGCGAGCATGTCGCGCACCCGCTGCATCGCCTCGGGGTCCTGGCCCGACAACGCCTCGCGCATGCCGGCGAACTGCGCGTCGAGCACTTCGCGGCGGAGCATCTGCTGGATCGCCTCGAATCCCGCACGGGCCTCGGGCGAGTGCCAGTCGTAGGACGACAGCTCCCGCACCGCACTCGCGGTGTCGTCGGGCACGTCGTCGAGCTGCATCTCCGCGAGCCGGGCGTCGTCGGTGTCCTCGGGGGCCAGCGTGGCTCGCTCCTCGGCGAGCACCTGGTCGAGGGCGGCTCGCACCCGATCGAGCGTCCCGCTGAGATTGCCGCGCCGCTGCAGCTCGCGCCGACGCCGAGCCAAGTCGCGACGCAGGTCGTCGAGGCCGCGCCGGCGACCCGATCCGCGCCGGAGCAGCCGATCGACCGCCTCGCGGATTCCGGACCCGCCGAGGACGTCGTGGCCGACATCGTCGAGGGCGGCGCGCACGTCGAACGGCGGCTCGAGCGGGTCGCGGCCGCCCCGCCAGGTGCCATAGCGCCAGCTGCGGCGCCGGTAGGGACGAGCCATCGGTCAGCCTCCGTAGACGGTCCGGCCGTCGACCTCGTCCTTGGCCAGCCGCCGGGTCAGATGGAGGCCCTCGAGCACGAACTCGACCGCCGCCGCGGCCTGGCCGGGCGACACGGTGTCCTCGTCGACGCCCAACCGATCGAGGACGATCGCCAGACCCGGCACCGACCCCATCTGCTGGAGCAGGTCGGCTCCGGGTACGAGCGGCCCGGTCTCGACCGTGTCGCCCTCGACGAAGTGCTCCGTGAACGGTGCCAGGTCGACGCCGGCGAGACGATGCCGGAAGGTCTCGGCCGTCGCCAGCCGCAAGATGTGGTCGAGCACCTCGTCCTCGCGGCCCTCCTCGCCCATCTCGAACTCGACCTTGCCGAGCAAGGTGGGCAACACGTCCGGCACGTCGCCGACCCGCGCGACCGCCTCGTCCTCGCCGGCGAGCGCCGACCGACGCAGGGCCGATGCCGACACCGCTTCGGTCGCCGCGATCGCGAACCGGGCAGAGACACCTGAGCGCTGGTCGATCGCATTGGACTCGCGCAGGCCGGCCGCGAAGCGCGCCAACACCTCGACGACGTGGACCGGCACGGCCGCCACCGTTGCCGCCTCCTGCTGGATGAGCGCGACCTCGTGGTCGATGTCGAGCGGATAGTGCGTACGGATCTCGGCGCCGAAGCGGTCCTTGAGCGGCGTGATGATCCGGCCGCGGTTGGTGTAGTCCTCCGGATTGGCCGACACGACCAGCAGCAGGTCGAGCGGCAGTCGCAGGGCGTATCCGCGGACCTGGATGTCGCGCTCCTCCAAGACGTTGAACAACGCGACCTGGATGCGCTCGGCGAGGTCGGGCAGCTCGTTGATGCCGAAGACGCCGCGGTTGGCCCGCGGCAACAGCCCGTAGTGCACCGTCTCCGGGTCGCCGAGCGGACGGCCCTCGGCGACCTTCGTCGGGTCGATGTCGCCGACCAGGTCGCCGACGCTCGTGTCGGGTGTGGCGAGCTTCTCGCCGTATCGCTCGTCGCGGTGCCGCCACGCGATGAGCAGCGCATCGCCGTACTCGGCCGCGAGTGTTCGGCATCGCACGCAAATCGGGTCTAGCGGGTCGTCGTGGATCTCGCAGCCCTCGACGACGGGCTGCCACTCGTCGAGCAAGTCGGCGAGGGTGCGCATCAGGCGCGTCTTGCCCTGTCCGCGTTCGCCGAGCAGCACGACATCGTGTCCGGCGAGCAGGGCGCGCTCCAGCTCGGGCAGCACCGTGTCGTCGAAGCCGACGATGCCGGGAAAGGTCGACCGACCCTCCCGCAATGCGCTCAAAAGATTGTCCCGAATTTCGGCTTTTACGGTGCGAGAAACGTGTCCGCTCGTCTTCAAATCGCCAACAGTTTTGGTCACGGGGGGTGAGGATGAAGTCACGTCTCGACAGTACGCGGTGGGCAAAAGGGACGACCTGACGTGGCGACAATCACGTTCCCGCGTGGCGTGTTTGCAATCCACAACGGGGGTCTGCTTATCGTCCCCAAGCGCTACAACTTCATAACCGGTCGGTCGAACGCCCAATCCCGCCGCTTCCGATCGGTCCTGTCATCGACAGCGCATTTCTTGGGACAGCGCACTTGGCGGGAGCGGGGGACCCAACCGCTAGTCACCGGCCGCCGCCGATGACTCGCACCGCACGGCCCGCCCGTGCTTGGGGTGTAGCCGCCACCTAGGCGGCGGGGCACCTTCTCCGCCCTAACCCGACAGCTGACTCCGTAGGCGTGGGAAGGAACCACCGCCATGCCTACACGCGCCCGGGCGAGGCGCCTGCTTGCCCTGCCTCTTGCGACCGCCTTATCGGCAACCGCTATTTCCACCGGCGGCCTCGTCATGGGGTCGACCCAAAGTGCTGCGAACGCCGAGCTCAGTCGGCGTGAGCACAAGATCCATCACGCCGTACAAATCGCCAGGCGCCAGATCGGTGAGCCGTACGTCTATGGTGCGAACGGACCCGGGGCGTTCGATTGCTCCGGGCTCACGTCGTACGCCTTTCACCGAGCCGGCTTGAGAATGCCGCGCACGTCGGACGCTCAGTACGACCGAGTCCGCCACATCCGCAAGCGCAACATCCGACGTGGTGACTTGGTCTTCTTCCACAATGGAGGCGGCGTCTACCACGTCGCGATCTACCTCAAGCGCAAGCACGGCGATCGGATCATCCTGCACGCGCCGTACCCCGGTCGTACGGTGCAGCGCGACCCGATCTGGACTCGCAGCTGGTGGGCCGGCACGCTGCGCAAGCGCCATCGCTGACCCGCTACGGCGTCCTGCAAGACGAGGCCTCCACCCCTCGTTTTGCAGGACGCTCGGCGGGCGCACGAGGCGATTCGGAAGGCTGATGCCCCCTGTCCGGATCGTCACCGGCGCTACGGCACACTGGCCCCCATGCTCAAATCCGACTCTCTAGGTGTACTTCGCCGTCTCGGCATCCTCGGCATCGTCCCGGGCCTCATGTTGACGGCCTGTGGCGGCGGCGACGATGAGGGCGGTGGTTCCACCGACGAAGACAGCCGCGACAGCGGCACCCTGACCCAGGTATCCCCGCTCACTGGTCTCGAGGCGCCGGACGGGTTCCCGACCCACCCCGTGATCGTCGTCAAGATCGACAACACCTCGTCGGCCGAGCCGCAGCTCGGGCTCGACAAGGCCGAGCTGGTCGTCGAAGAGCTGGTCGAAGGCGGGTCGACCCGTCTGGCCTCGTTCTTCTGGACCGAGACGCCCGACGAGGTCGGTCCGGTGCGCTCGATGCGGTCCACCGACGTCGGCATCGTCGGACCGGTCAACGGTGTCCTCGTCGCCTCCGGCGGCGCGCCGACCGCGATCAAGGACATCCAGGACGCCGACATCGAGACGTTCACGGAGGGCGCGCCCGGTTACAGCCGCGACTCCGGTCGGACCGCGCCGTACAACCTGATGATGGACCTCGAGAAGCTAGCCGGGACACTGAAGGAGGCCGACCCCCCGGACCCGTACCTGCCGTTCGGCGGCGCGGACGACTTCGCCGGCACGAAGCGCGCCGACAGCGTCGCCGTCGAGTTTTCGGCCGGACAGACGACGCGCTGGAGCTACGAGAAGGGCACCGGCTGGGTCCGCAAGGGCAGCATCGCCGCACAGGGCGAGGACTTCGTGCCCGACAACATCCTGACCCTCGAGGTCAAGGTCGGAGATGCCGGTTATCTCGATCCGGCCGGCAATCCGGTGCCAGAGACCAAGTTCTTCGGCAAGGGCAAGGCCGTGCTGTTCCATGACGGCAAGGCGCTGCCATGCGAGTGGTCCAAGGACGGCGCCGACGGCCAGCTCGAGCTCGCGACGACCGACGGCAAGCCGGTCACCGTACCGGCCGGCCACACCTGGATCGAGCTCGTTCCCAAGAAGGGCGGCTCGGTCAGCTACGGTCGCTAGTCGCGTCCTCAGACGAACACCACGACACGGCGAAGCCGCAGGCGAGGCAATTCCTGGCCTGCGGCTTCGTCGCTGTCACGCCGAGTCGGGCTGACGCCAGATGGCGACCGCCAGGCACAGCGCCCACAGAATCCCGAGCGGAGTGGTGTAGGCGCCGTACTGCGCGACGACCGCTGCGATCATGACGACGGCACTGCCGAGCCCGACGTACCCGACCCAGCGGCCGAGAGCGGCGGTGCGAAGGACGACGACCGACACGGCGAGGATGAACAGTCCGAGGACCGCGATGCCGGACAGCCCGAGCAGCGTGTAGTTGAACGCGGTGGCGGCTCGCAGGACGTCGACGCCGGGGAGCGGTTCGTCCATCACGTCGACGAGATGACCGATGGCGGCCCTTGCCGCGCCGGTCACCAGCCAGACAGCCGTGACCGCGGCGGCCATGGAGCCGGCGAACGCCAGCCAGCGCGGCGCCTTCGCCGCAGCGCTCAGCGTGCGCAGATGGCCCATCACGACGGCGACCATGCAGGCGGCGAGGAGAGCCCACATGCCCGAGATGACGCCGGAAGTGCGATTGCCGGAGTCCTGCCACCAGGTGAGTAGCTCTTGGTCGGAGGGCTCGTGGGGGACGTCGACGCTCGCCACCGTCATGAAGAGCGCGACGGCGAGGAGTACCGCCGCTATCGCGCCGGTCGCCCGTGCGACGCTCCGTGCTGGTCGTGTCTGTGGGTCGCCGGCGGTAATCGTGCTGGACATGGTGTGCTCCTTGTCGCTCGCCCAGGCCAGATGGCTGGTCTGCTATCAGCCTCCGGCGTGCCGGGCGCCGAGGGCAGGGTGCCTGCACGGGTCTTGCGATCAGGGCTGACCCTGAGTCCTGGCGGTCGATTGCTGCGACGATGACGGTGTGCGGCTGACGCGACACCTTCTTGCTCGGGCGCTGACCTGGCCGCTGACGCCTGTCCTCCTGGCCGGGACCTTGGCGTCCGAGCTCGCCCGGCCGGGGAGCACCGGTGCGGGCATCAGTGCGGCAGACGCCCCGGGGGTTGTGGCTCTGGTCGCGTGCTGGCTCGTCGGCATCGTCGTCACCGGTCGCGCGCCCGACCAGCCGGCGGGATGGGCCTTTCTCGGACTCGGAACCGCCGTGGCGTGGAGCGCGTTCACCGACACGTACGCCGAGTTTTTGCTTGCCTCGGACGGCGACACCGCGACGTACCGCCTCTTCGCGACGTTGGGCGACAGCAGCTTCGTCTGGTGGTTCGCCTTCATCGCGCTCGTGCTACAGCTCACGCCGCCGCCAAGCGCCCGACCAGCGGCGGCTCGACGGCTGCCCGGCGTGACCCTGGCGGTAGCGATCACGTTTCAGGTCATGGCTCTTCTGCGGTCGACACACCTGGACCCGCCGTTCGAACGGCTGTCGAGTCCGCTCGCTGTCGACGCGCTGAGCGGTGTCACCAGTGCGCTCGCGGCCGCCGCGATCTACACCCTCGCGGCCTGTCTGATTGCCTCAGTCGTTGAACTCGTCGTCGCGTGGCGTCGCTCGGAAGGCGCCGGACGGCAACAGCTGCTCTGGCTGGTGGCCGGGGCAGTCCCGGTCGCGCCGTGCGTCATCGGAGCCTTCGTGCTGTCCGGCGCGGACAACAACGACGCCGCGGCGGTCCTGCTCAGTGGCGCGATGGTCTCTATCGTCGCCGGCGCGGCACTGTCGGTCCTGAGATACCGGCTCTACGACGTCGAACGGGTTGTTACCGACTCGGCGGCGTACGCCATCGCGTCCGCGTCGGTGATCGTCGCCTTCGTCGGAGTGGTCGTCGTGATCAGCCGGAGCACTCCCATCGAGGCCGGCTCCCAGCTGTCCGTGGTGACGGCGACGCTCGCCGGGGTGGGCGTGGCGAGGGTCTCCTACGTGTGGGGCCGCCGGGCTGTCGGCCGACGGGTGAACCCGGCGCGCTTCGCTGCGGTCGACGTCGTCCGGTCGGGGCTCGCGGGGCCGACGGAGGAGCTCGACGAGCTCATGGCCACGGTCCTCGGACCGCACAGCCGCGCACTGTACCCCGCGCCCGGTGACACCTGGGTCACCTCCGCCGGGCACGCGGTGGAGCTCGGGGAGCACGGCGTGGACGTCCACCGGCACGGGGCCCTCGTCGCGCGTCTTGAGTTCGACCCCGCGGAGAGCGACCGCGATGTGGTCGAGGCCGTAGCGGCGGAGGCGGCCGCCGAGCTGGACAACGTGGCCCTACGAGCCGAGCTCGCGCGTCAGCTCGAGCTGATCCGCGAGTCCCGAACCCGGCTCGCGACCGCCCACCTCGAGGAACGTCGGCGCATCGAGCGGGATCTGCACGACGGCGCTCAGCAGCGGCTTCTGGCCATCGCCCTGCGGCTTCAGTCGGCTCGGCTCGACCGCGACGCTGCCGCTCTCGTCGTTGAGTCCGACCGCGCCATCGCGGATATCCAGGGGACCATCCAGGAGCTTCGGGATCTCGCTGCCGGGCTGCAGCCGGCGGCACTCGCCGGTGGTGGCCTGCTGGCCGCGGTGGCCGACCTCGCTGGCCGGGTGCCGCTCGCGGTGAGCTACGACGTCGTCGACGAGCGGTTTCCTCCGGTCGTCGAAGGTGCGGCCTGGTTTGTCATCGCCGAGGCGGTCACCAACGCGGTGAAGCACTCAGGCGCCGACCAGCTCACCGTCTCGGTGCGCCGCGACCACGACGCCCTCCACGTCGAGATCGAGGACGAGGGCATCGGCGACGCGGACACCGCCGCCAGCGGACTGCAGGGACTCGCCGATCGTGTCGGGGCAGCCGGCGGCTTCTTGCGGGTCGGCGAGGTCCACCCGCACGGAACGAAGGTCGAGGCGGTGCTCCCGTGCGGGTCGTGATCGCTGACGACTCAGCGTTGCTGAGGGAGGGGTTGGCTCAGCTCATGACGGGCGCCGGTGTCGAGGTGTGCGCGGCCGTCGATAGCGCCGAGGCGCTCGCGGCGGCCGTCGCCGAGCACCGGCCGGATGTGGCCGTGATCGACATCCGGATGCCTCCGACCTTCACCCACGAGGGAGCGGCCGCTGCCGTGGAGCTGAAGGTATCGTTCCCTGATGTCGGCATCCTGCTGCTCTCGCAGGCAGTGGAGACCCACTTCGCGGGGCAGCTGGTCGAACGGCACGCAGAGCGGTTCGGCTACCTGCTCAAGGACCGGGTCATCGACGTGCCGACCCTGCTGCACGCGCTTGAGACGATCGCGGCGGGCGGTACCGTACTGGACCCTGACATCGCCCGAAGCCTCGTGCGAGCCCACTCCCGCAACAACCCTTTGCTCTCGTTGTCGGACCGGGAGCGGGAGGTGCTCGGTCTGATGACCGAAGGCAGGTCCAACGCCGCCATCGCCGAGCGGCTCGTCGTCTCCGGCAAGACCGTCGAGACGCACATCTCCAACATCTTCGCCAAGCTTGGCCTCCACGACGCGCCGGACGACCACCGCAGGGTGCTCGCGGTGCTCACGGCGCTCAGACACGAGTAACCGCGTGGGGCGGGGCCACCGGCACGGCGGTTGGAGACGGTCCCTAGTCGGAGTCCGGCTCCGGCCGGTCGGACAGGTCGGCACCGAAGACGTTGACGTCGGAGCCGATCAGGCCGCGCAGGCCGCTCAGCACCGCGCTGATCACGACCTCGACGTCACGGCTGGCCAGGTCCGGATCGTCGGAGTCGGCGACCCAGAGTCCGGCGCTTCCCAAGGCGCCGAAGAAGATCTGGGCGAACGTCTCGATGACGCGATCGGGTGCATCGATCTCCTCGAACAGGCCGCGCACGATGTCCGACATCAGGCCGTAGGTCAGGCGCTCCTCGGCCTCGCGCCAGCGGTCGAAGCCCAGCCGCACCGGACCCTCCTGGATCACGATCCGCCGGTAGGTCGGGTCCTTGCACACCTCGAGGTAGCCGCGCAGGCCCTCGAGCGCGCGCTCCCAGGGGTCGGGAATCTTCTCGATCCGCTTGGCGATCGTCGTCTGGGCCTTCGCCTCGAGCCGGTCGAATACGGCCTCGAAGAGGGCCTGCTTGCCCTGGTAGTGGTGGTAGAGCGCGCCCTTGGTGACCCGCGCCCGCGCGACGACCTCGTCGAGGCTGGTCCCGGCGTACCCCCGCTCGGCGAACAGCTTGGTGGCGCTTCGGACCAGCGCCTTGCGAGTCGTCGCAGAGTATTGCGCCCGGCGCGATGTCGCACGGGTGGCCGCGCGGAGCACCTTCCCCGGGTTTGCCATCCGTCCAGCATAGAGATCGGAGCTGCCGAAAGGGCGGCATTCGACGCGCTTCACCCTCGGTACGCGCGTGCGAACGATAGGTGAACTTAGGGTACGTCACATACTCCCAGTTTGCTCATAACTCGCCCTCTCGACATACTGAAGGTACGTACCGACGGTATGACGAGAGGAGAGCGACCATGACCTGGGATGCCTACCACCGTCGTGAAGCGGCACTCCGCTCGGCAGTCGCGGTGATCGACCGCCGCCGAGACGGACAGTTGCCCTGGCACGAGTTGGATGCGGCACGTGCCGCGTTCGACGGCCCCACCGATCTGTTGCTAGCACTCCAGATGCGCTGGCACACCCGGCTCGCCGGCCACGTGGATCGCCTGTTGGCCGGGCAGCCGATGGACCTGCGCGCCGCCGTGATCCGCGCGTGGCAGGCCGCGACCGCCGACCTGCCCGGCGTTCGCGCCGCGCTCGACACCCACGATGACGAGCCGGCCCTGCAAACGGCGCGGGCCAAGGAGCTCGCCTACCTCGCGTCGGCCGCCGGTCTTGCGGAGCTGCACGATCCGGCCGCCGTCGCGGTCGGCCACGAGATTCGCTCCGACGCGCAGCGGATGGTCGCCCTCGACCCGGTCGAGATCCCCGACCATGTGCCGACCGGCTGGGTCGCCCGCGTGTTGCAGGCACTCGCCGCCTGACACGCGACCTCGGAGCCAAGATGGGTCTGCGAAGATGACGCCGTGTCGACTTCGCCAAGCGTTTCGTACTCCATAACGGTCCGACTCGAGGTGCCGGCCGGCGGCACGGCGGTCAGCCTCTTGACCAACGCGGTCGAGAAGGTTGGCGGCGTGGTCACAGCGCTCGACGTCACGTCGTCGGCCCCGGACCGGCTGCGGATCGACGTCACCTGCGCGGCGTCCGACACCGCCCACGCGACCAAGGTCGTCGACGCCCTCGGAGCGGTGCCCGGCGTCGTCGTGCACAAGGTCTCCGACCGCACGTTCCTCATGCACCTCGGCGGGACCATCGAGATGCAGAGCAAGCACCCGATCCGCAACCGTGACGACCTCTCGATGATCTACACGCCGGGCGTGGCCCGAGTCTGCGAGGCGATCGCGGCCAACCCGGAGGACGCCCGGCGGCTCACGATCAAGCGCAACTCGGTCGCCGTGGTCACCGACGGATCGGCGATCCTCGGCCTCGGCAACCTGGGCGCGGCCGCCGCGCTGCCGGTGATGGAGGGCAAGTCGGCGTTGTTCAAGCGATTCGCCGACATCGATGCCTGGCCGCTGTGCCTCGACACCCAAGACGTCGACGAGATCGTCTCGATCGTCGCCGCCGTGTCACCCGGCTTCGCCGGCATCAATCTCGAGGACATCTCGGCCCCCCGCTGCTTCGAGATCGAGGCGCGGCTGCGCGAAAAGCTCGACATCCCGGTCTTTCACGACGACCAGCACGGCACGGCGATCGTCGTTCTGGCGGCGTTGACCAACGCGCTGCGGGTCGTCGACCGTCGGCTCGAGGACATCCGTCTCGTGATGTCCGGCGCCGGGGCGGCGGGCACCGCGATCCTGCGGCTGCTGCTCGAAGCGGGATTGCGTCAGGTCACCGTCGTCGACATCGGCGGCATCATCCACAAGGACCGCCCTGACATGGACGACTCGTTGTGCTGGATCGCCGACCACACCAACGCCGAAGGCATGACCGGCAGCCTGCGGGACGCGATTCGCGACGCCGACGCGTTCGTCGGGGTGTCGGCGCCCAACCTCCTCACCGGCGACGACATCGCGTCGATGGCCGACGACGCGATCGTCTTCGCCCTCGCCAACCCGGTGCCCGAGATCGATCCGGTCGTCGCCAGCCAGCACGCGGCAGTGGTCGCGACCGGACGATCGGACTTCCCGAACCAGATCAACAACGTCCTCGCGTTCCCCGGCGTGTTCCGGGGTCTGCTCGACGCCCACAGTCGCTCGATCGACCAGGCGTTGATGGTCGCCGCCGCCGAGGCGATCGCGTCGGTCGTGACCGAGGACGAGCTGAACCCCAACTACATCGTCCCCGCGGTCTTCAACGCCGACGTGCACCAGGCGGTCGCGGCCGCGGTTCGCGAGGCCGCCGCAGGCTAGTCCGCCTCGGGGCTCATCCGGGCGAGCTCGGCTCCGAGGGCGTCGCGGATGGCCGCGCCGAGCTCGCGCTGAAACACCGTGACGACCGCCTGTCCGGCCACCGGCACGAGCGTCTCGACGGCCAGGAGCACGCGGGCCCATTCGTCCTCGGGCATGCCGGCCTCGGCGAAGGGATGCCAGATCTGGTCTCGTACGCGCGAGACGAATGCCCGAGAGATCGCCGACAGGTGCTCCGACAGCACGGGGAGCAGGTCGAGGACGCTGTCGGGGTCGAGCCCGAGTGCGATGGCCTGTGCGCCGGCGCGTACGACGGCCGGCTGCAGCAGGAGGAGCCGGTCGTCGTCGATCCGCTGGGCCAGGCCGATTTCGACGATCCGGTCGACCAGGCGGTCGTGCGGGTCGATGCCGGCCATCGCGGTCAGGGTTTCGCGAGCGATCTCCTCCGGCTGTTCGTCGGCGCCGACCGGGCTGTCCAGCATCCGGAGCACGTCGAGGGCGTGACCGGCCAGGCCGTGGCCCCGGCTACGCATCGCCTGCTCGACGGCGGCTAGCGTGTAGCCCCGATCGAGCAGCTCCCGCACGAGCAGCAGCCGATGCACGTGTTCGCGGTTGTAAAAGCCGGTACGTCCGGCCAGCCGGGGCGGCGGGAGCAGACCGCGACTCGCGTACGCCCGGACGTTGCGCACCGTCATGCCGACCCGAGCGGCCAGCTCGTCGATGGTCAGCTCGCGTTCGGCGGACGCAGGTGGGGGTGATGTCACGTCGCTCATGTCACAGCAAGGATGTCAGATAGGACGGTACGCCTTCGTCGGGTCGGGATGACACCATTGAGGTATGGCCGGCGAACGATCCAGAGACCCGCACCCGGAGCGGCCCGGCGAGCCAACCGACGAGCTGCCCGACGAGCCGCGCGACGGCGACCCTGAGACGTCGTCGTTTGCCGGCCGCCTGCTCGTCGCCTCGCCGACGCTGCGCGATCCCAACTTCGCGCGCACGGTGGTGCTGATCCTCGATCACGATCACACGGGGACGCTCGGCGTCGTGCTCAATCGCCCACTCGAGGTCGAGGTGCGCGACGTCCTGCCGGACTGGACCGGCGACGTCAGCGAACCGAGCTCGCTGTTCGGCGGCGGCCCGGTGGCGACCGACTCCGCCCTGGCCATCGGCGTCTTGACCTCGACGTCCAACGAGGCGCCGCTGGGCTGGCGCGCGATGTACGGCCGGGTCGGACTGGTCGACCTCGACACCCCGGTCGAAGTGCTGGCCGGCGCCCTGACCGGGTTGCGCATCTTCGCGGGCTACGCCGGCTGGTCACCGGGCCAGCTCGAGGACGAGATCGCCGAAGGCTCGTGGCTGGTCGTCGACGGAGCCGACGACGATCTCACGACCGAGTCGCCGGTCGACCTCTGGGCACAGGTCCTTCGGCGGCAGCCGGGCAACGCCCGACTGCTCGCCACCTGTCCTGAAGACCCGACCCAAAACTGAGCGGCGTCAGGTGTTTTGCAGTCGCTGATAGGGGATCGGCGGCATGGTCAGCGGAAGCGCCGCGATCCGCATCAGCTCCATCGTGTTGTCGTCGCCGGCGGTCCGGTTGAGCCGGAGCCGGCCGCAGTCCAGACAGCGATGGACGACGACCCAGCGGCCCTCACCGCGGACCGTGACGGCGATCGGCTCCATGCCACCGGGGCATTTGGCGCTGCGATCGCCGGGGGCGTTTCGATCGAGATGACGAGACCACAGACAGTGCGGGCAATGGTTGCGGTGCGACGTGCCGGGCGCGTCGAGTGAGACGGTTACGCCACAGTGGCCGCACTGGAACGAGCGTGCGAAAGACAAACCAAGAGACCTTTCAGAGGCAGACCTGCATGACGGATGGACATCGCTGCCTCCTTTGGTCGTACGGATGTCGACCCCGTGATCCCACTATGGACCGGGGCGCCGGGTCAACTGGTTTTCGGTCAGCCCACCGTGACGACGCCGTGGTCGAACGCGTAGACGATCGCCGCGGCCCGGTCGCGCAGGCCGAGCTTGGCGAAGATGTGGCCGACATGGCTCTTGACCGTGACCTCGGAGATGACGAGAGAGTCGGCGATCTCGGCATTGGTGCGACCGCGACCGACGAGGCGAAGCACGTCGAGCTCCCGTGGCGTCAGGTCGTCCAGAGCCGCTGGCGACGGTGTGGCATCGACCGCCGCCTCGCGATAGGTCGCGAGCACCCGACCGGTGACAGCGGGATCGAGCCACGAGCCGCCGGTGGCGACCGTGCGTACCGCCTTGATCAGCTCCTCGGCCGGGCTGTCCTTGAGCAAGAAACCGGCGGCGCCGGCTCGCAGCGCGCCCGACAGCAGCTCGTCGTCGTCGAAGGTCGTGAGGACGAGCACCGGCGGCGAGCACGGACGCTCCCGAAGTCGCCGGGTCGCCTCGATGCCGTCGACCCGCTTCATCCGCAGGTCCATGACGACGACGTCGACGGGGTGGTCGTCGACGGCCGCGACGACCTGGTCACCGTCGGCGCATTCGGCGACGATGGCGAAGCCGTCCTTGCGTCGCAGGATCCGGCGCAGCCCGGAGCGCACCAGCTCCTGGTCATCGACGAGCAGGACGCGCAGGACACCGTCGTCCGTTGCCACCTTGGTCCTCCAGGATCTCGTGCGATGCGGGCAGCTTGACCGTGACGTGCCAGCCGGAGTCGTCGGGCCCGGCGTCGAAGCTGCCGCCGAGCAGCTCGACCCGCTGTCGCATGCCGCGCAATCCCGATCCGCCGTTGCCGTCGGGGCCGAGCAGCGTGACGCCGCGCCCCCGCGCCACGGTGTTGCAGACGGTCAACCGTACGGGATCGCCACTCAGGTCGAGGACCGCGTCGACCTCGGCACCGGGCGCGTGCTTGACCGCGTTGGCCAGCGACTCCTGCATGATCCGATAGACATCCAACCCGACCGCGGGCGTTACGCTGTCGGCGTCGCCACGGAGGTCGAAGCGGATCGACCCGCCGGCGGCGCGAACGTCGTCGACGAGCGCCCCGATGTCGTCGATCGACGGCATCGGCGACGTGGTGCCGTCTGCCGACTCGAGGAGTCCGACCGTCCGGCGAATGTCGCTCATCGCCTGCCGGCCGACTCGTTCGGCGTCCTCGAGGGCGTCGACGGCCTCGTTGACGTCCTTGTCGGTTGCGAGCGAGTGCCGGGCCGCCGTCAGATGCAGCATCGTCACGCTGAGGGAGTGCGCGATGACGTCGTGGATCTCGCGGGCGATCCGCTGCCGCTCGTCCGTCGCGGCTTTGGCCACCCGGCTGGCCTGGGCCTCCCGAGTACGCACGAGCAGGCGCTGCTGCCACTGCATCGCGAAGCCGCCGTCCCAGATGATCGCGATCCCGAGCCACCAGTAGAGCGAGCCCTTGAAGTCGCCGTAGATGTCGAAGCCGACCAGAGTGGCGACGGCGGCCAGCGCGACCGGGATACTCGACCACACCGAGCCGGTGCCCGCGATCTCAGCGACGAGCACGATCAGGATGAACGGCGCGATGTCGGTCTCCGTCGGAGACGTCAGAAGGATCGCGACCCCGGCGATCACGATCGCGCCGAACAGGAGGCGAGGGATCTTCCACCCGACGGCGTGCTCGACGATCCAAGGCGAGAGGATCACGAGCCCGACCAGCGCTTGCCAGCCGGGCGGTACGAGGGCGTCGCGCTGAACGATGACCGCGACCGTGGTGGTGAGCGCGCAGGTCGCGATGCCGAGCGCCATCCACCACGGCCACTCAAGGTCGTTGGCCATGTGCCAACGTCGCAGGATCCATCGGATGGCGTGCACGAGCACCAGCGTAGGAAGGAGGCGGCCCGAACGCATCCCGCCACGGTCGGTCTCGATCTCCGACCGTGGGAGGAGACGAAGACTCGACCAGAGCACGCTGTCTGCACCCGGTCGGGCTCCCTAGCGTGAACGCCATGACGACGACCTGGCAGACCCAAAACCGTCGATCCGCCGCGATCCGCGAGACTCTCGAGCGTTTGGAGCGGTCCCGTGACGGCGAGCTGCCGTGGGAGCAGGTGCCGGCGGCGCGCGACGTGTTCGGCACACAGAGCGAGTTGCTGCGGGCGCTGCAGCAGATCTGGTTCACCCGGCTGACGGCCGCCCTCGACCAGGCGATGGAGTACGGCGGGACCGACCCCGTCGAGACGGCGCAGATGGCGTGGTACGAACTGGCCTGGCGCTTCGCCGGGCTGCGACGCGTACTCGATCGGCATCGCGACCACGCCGCTGTCAGCCCCGGGCGTACGCAGGAGCACCGGATGCTGGCGATATCGGCCGGGCTCGCCCGGTTTGACGAGCCGGCCGTGGTCGCCGCCGCGCGCGGGCGACAGTTGGTGAGCGCGCATCGGGCCGAGTCTCGGTCGACCGGGTGGTTTGGCCTGCTTCGCGGATTGCGTTCGGCGCGCTCGGTGGCGTGACGGTCACGGTCCGCGTCCGTTGTCGAAATGAGCCGGGCGATGCCGGCCCGCGCGCTTACGATGCCCCTATGACTGTGACACCAGCGCACCGCTTCTTCGGCGCCGGCGCCGTGACCCTCGTCGCGGCCGCCTTCGTCGGCTGCGCGCCGACCGATGAGAGCTCCGACTCCGACTCCGACGACGCGAGCGAGGTCTTGGCGTCGGACTGCGCGGCCAACGAGCTTCCCCTGGTAAATCCGGACCAGCTCACCATCGCCACCGACGCGCCTGCCTACGAGCCGTACTTCAAGAACAACGACCCGACCAACGGCATGGGGTTCGAGTCCGCCGTTGCCTACGCGGTGGCCGACCAGATGGGCTTCCTCCCTGACCAGGTCGAGTGGGTCACGGTGCCGTTCAACTCCAGTTACAAGCCGGGCTCCAAGGACTTCGACTTCGACATCAACCAAATCTCGATCACCCAGAAGCGTGCGGAGGCGGTGACCTTCTCGCAGGGCTACTACACCGCCGCGCAGGCACTGATCACGTTGAAGGACAGCGACTACGCCGACGCGACCAGTCTCGACGACTTCGCCGACGCTCGACTGGGGGCACAGGTCGCCACGACGTCGCTGGATGCGATCGACAACGAGATCCAGCCGAGCCAGCAACCCCAGATCTTCGACAACACCAACGACGCCAAGCAAGCGCTGCTCAACGACCAGGTCGACGCGATCGTTGCCGACCTGCCGACGGCGTTCTACATCACGGCGGTCGAGATCCCGCAGGGCAAGGTGGTTGGTCAGTTCCAGGTGACATCCGGCGATACCGAGGAGTTCGGCCTGCTGATGGAGCAAAACAGCGCCCTCGCGCCTTGTGTCGATCTCGCGTTGACGACGCTCAAGGACGACGGCACGCTGGCGCAACTCGAGAAGCGCTGGATGTCCGACGCCGCTGGCGTTCCCGAGCTCTCCTGACGTGTCCGACTCGGCGGTCTCGTCGGGCTGGTCACCCAGCGAGACGCAGCTGGCGCGTCTGGCCTGGCGGCACCGTCGAGCCCGGCGCCGGACCTGGGTGGCGCTGGCGTCGACGGTCGCCGTTCTCGGTCTGACCGCCGTCGTCGTGGTCAGCTCGCCGGGCTGGACGCGGGTCCGTGAGACCTTCTTCGACTGGAGCGAGGCGAAGGCGTCGGCGCCGGAGATCCTCGACGGCTTCCGGACCACGATCCAGATGTTCCTCCTCGCCGAGGTCTGCATCCTCGCGGTCGCGCTGCTGGTCGCGTTCATCCGCGTCGTGCCGGCGGCCGGCCTCGCGCCGCTGAAGCTCGTGGCGATCGTCTACACCGACGTCGCCCGCGGCACGCCGACCCTGCTCGTGATCTACCTGATCGGCTTCGGCCTTCCGGCCCTGCAGCTCCAGGGGATTCCGACCAGCCCGTTCGTGCTCGGAGTGATCGCGCTGACCTTCGCGTACGGCGGATACGTCGCCGAGGTGATGCGGGCCGGCATCGAGTCGGTGCATCCGAGCCAGTGGGCGAGTGGGCGCTCGCTGGGTCTGTCCTACACGCAGACGCTGCGCATGGTGGTCCTGCCGCAGGCGTTGCGCCGGGTGCTGCCGCCGCTGATCAACGACTTCGCGTCGCTTCAGAAGGACACCGCGCTCGTCGCCGCGATCGGCGTGTTCGAGGCGTTTCGCGCCGCCCAGGTGGAGTCGGCAAGCACCTTCAACTACACGCCGTTCGTCGTCGCCGCGATCGGCTTCATCGCGCTGACGATCCCGGTCGCGCGGTTCACCGACTGGCTGGCGTTGCGCGCCGTACGCCGGGAGCAGGGGGCCACCGCGTGAGCGAGCCCAGTGCGGAAACAACACCACAGAGCATCCTGAGGCTCGAAGGCGTACGCAAGCACTTCGGTGCCAACGAGGTGCTGCGCGGCTTCGACCTGGAGGTGGCCGAGCACGACGTGATCTGCTTGATCGGCGCGAGCGGATCCGGCAAGTCAACCCTGCTGCGCTGCATCAACCTGCTCGAGACCGTCGACGACGGCGCGATCTGGTTCGACGGCCGCGACATCTGCGATCCTCGGGTCGACGCCGACGAAGTGCGCCGCGAGATCGGCCTGGTGTTCCAGGCGTACAACCTCTTTCCGCATCTGTCCGCCCTCGACAACGTGACGCTGGCGCCCCGCAAGCTGCTCGGTCGATCGCGTGCCGATGCCGAGGCCGAGGCGCACGAGCTCCTGGGGCGCTTCGGGCTCGCCGACAAGGCGCGGTCGCACCCGGACAGCTTGTCCGGCGGCCAGCAGCAGCGGGTCGCTCTGGTCCGCGCGCTGGCGATGCGACCGCGGTTGCTCATGCTCGACGAGATCACGTCGGCTCTCGACCCCGAGCTGGTCGGCGAAGTGCTCGACGCCATCAAGGAGCTGAAGGCCGAGGGCATGGCGATCCTGATGGCGACCCACGAGATGGCATTCGCCCGCGACGTCGCCGACCGGGTCGCGTTCCTGGCCGACGGTCGGGTGCTGGAGGAGGGGCCGCCGTCGGCGGTCTTGGACGCACCCGCCCACGACCGGACCGTGACCTTCCTCCGACGGGTTGGCAGCGGCTATTCGGGCCCTGGGCCGCATATCGGCTGACAACTCGGTGCCGGAACGGTTCGCCGGCGAGGGTGCGACGGATGCCGCCCGCGAGCTGACAAGATGGCGCAGGTGCGCTTCATCGCCGACCTGCACATCCATTCGAAGTACTCCATGGCCTGCAGCAAGGACTGCGACCTCGAGCATCTGACCTGGTGGGCCCGGCGCAAGGGCGTCACTCTCGTCGGCACCGGCGACTTCACCCATCCGAAGTGGTACGAGCATCTGCGCGAGAGCCTGGTCGCCGCCGAGCCCGGGCTGTTCCGGCTGCGCGACGACCTCGACCGCGACGTGCGTCGAACCCAGCCGGCCAACCTCGCGGATCGCGATGTGCGGTTCATGCTGTCGGTGGAGATTTCGACGATCTACAAGCGGGCCGATCGGACCCGCAAGGTGCATCATCTCGTCTACATGCCCGATCTGGACGCCGCCGCAGAGTTCAACCGCCGGCTCGGTCGCGTCGGCAACCTCGGCTCGGACGGCCGGCCCATCCTGGGGCTGGACTCGCGCGACCTGCTGGAGATCACCCTCGAGTCGGGCGACGGCTCGTACCTCGTGCCGGCCCATCTGTGGACGCCGTGGTTCGCCGTCCTCGGCTCGAAGTCCGGATTCGACGCGGTCGAGGCCTGCTACGCCGACCTCGCCGACCACATCTTCGCCGTCGAGACCGGGCTGTCCAGCGACCCGTCGATGAACTGGCGGCTCTCGGCGCTCGACCGCTATCGGCTGGTGAGCAACTCCGACGCGCACTCGCCGCCGATGCTCGGCCGGGAGGCCACGATCTTCGACACCGACCTCGACTACCGCTCGGTCCGGAGGTCGATGGAGACCGGTGTCGGCCTCGCCGGCACGATCGAGTTCTTCCCCGAGGAGGGGAAGTATCACACCGACGGGCATCGCACGTGCGGCGTTCGGCTGGACCCGCCCGAGACGCGTGCCCACGGCGGTCTTTGTCCTGAGTGCGGCAAGCCGCTGACCGTCGGCGTCTTGAACCGCGTCGAGGAGTTGGCCGACCGGCCCGCCGGTTTCCGGCCGGACGGCGCCCCCGAGGTGCACAGCCTCGTGCAACTGCCGCTGATCATGAGCGAGCTGCTCGGCGTCGGACCCAAGTCGAAGCGGGTGCTGCGCGAGATCGAGACACTGACGACCGCGCTCGGACCGGAGCTGGCGATCCTTCAGGACGTGCCGGTCGACGACATCAAGGGCCACTCGCCGCTGCTCGCCGAGGCGATCGACCGGCTGCGCCGCGGCGAGGTGATCCGGGAGTCGGGCTACGACGGCGAGTACGGCGTCATCCTGCTGTTCGAACCGGGCGAGCTGGCCAGGCTCGACGAGACGGTCGCCCCCGCTCTGTTTGAGGGCTTCGAGGCAGCCGTCCCGGCGGAGGCCCCACCGCTCGGCCGAGACGATCCGTCAATTGTTGCACGACGATCCGCGGCGCCTTCCCCAAAGACCCGCAGTCAGTCGGCGGATCGTCGGCAGACAACGGACGGATCGTCTCTTCTGGCTGAGGTTTCTTTGTTGGACGGGCTGGATCCCGATCAGCGGGCGGCGGCTGGGGCGGCTGACGGGCCGTTGCTGATCGTCGCCGGTCCCGGCACCGGCAAGACTCGGACCCTCACCCACCGGCTCGCGCACCTCGTGACCGCCTGCGACGTCGCGCCCGAGACCTGTCTCGCGATCACGTTCACCCGGCGCGCCGCCGCGGAGTTGACCGAGCGGCTCGAGGCGCTGGCACCGGAGGCCGCGCCCGCGATCACGGTCGCGACGTTTCACTCGTTCGGCCTTAGGATCCTGCGCGAGCAGCACGAGCGAGCCGGACTGCCGCGCGACTTCCGGATCGTCGACCGGACGGCCGACGACATCGCCGATCCCGAGTCGGACATGGTCGGCTTCGACGACTTGGTCGCCTTGCCGGTCGGGCTCTTGGAGTCCGATCCGGAGCTGGCGGCCGCCTATCGCGAACGGTTCCGGTGGATCTGCGTCGACGAATACCAGGACGTCGACGACACGCAATATCGGCTGCTGCGGCAACTGGCGCCGCCGGACGGCAACATCACCGCGATCGGCGATCCCGACCAGGCGATCTACCGGTTCCGCGGAGCCGATGTCGGGTTCTTCCTCCGCTTCCGCGAAGACTTCCCCGAGGCGCGGACGGTGCAGCTCACCCGCAACTATCGGTCCAGCGCCCCGATCGTGTCGGCGGCCCGGCAGGCGATCGCGCCGACGACGCTGGTGCCTGATCGCGAACTACGGCCCGTCGGCGATCACGGTGATGCTCTCGTCGGCGTCCATCACTCCGCGAGCGAGCGAGCCGAGGCGGCGTTCGTCGCTCGCACGGTGGAGCAGGTCATCGGCGGGGCATCGCTCTACGCGTTCGACAGTGGCCGGGTCGACTCCGACGGTACGCAGGGCCTGAGTTTCTCCGACTTCACTGTGCTCTATCGCACCGATCGGCAGTCCGGCGCCGTGATGAACGCCTTGACGCACGCCGGCTTGCCGTTTCAGAAGCGCTCGCACGACCGGCTGCTCGATCGGCCCGGAGTACGTCGGCTGCTCGACGAGCTCGGCTTCGTGCCGACCGACGGTATCGCGTCGACATCAGTCGGCGACCGGCTGCGGCGGGCGACCGACACCGTGCTCGATCGGACTCCGGCCGCCGAGCGTGAGGAGGCCGCGGTCGAGACGTACGCGGCACTCGACCTGCTGGCCCCGCTCGCCGACCGGTGCGCCGACGACCTCGACCGCTTCCGCAGCGAGCTCGCCCTCGGCGTCGAGGTCGACACGTGGGACCCGCGCGCCGACCGAATCTCGCTGCTGACCCTGCACGCGGCCAAGGGCCTGGAGTTTCCGGTCGTGTTCATCGTCGGCTGCGAGGACGGTCTGCTCCCGCTTCGCTGGTCGGGCGCCCCGGACGGGGTCGACGAGGATCACGTGCGCGAGGAGCGTCGGCTGCTGTTCGTCGGCATGACGCGAGCCCAGCGACACCTCTATCTCAGCCACGCCGCCGAGCGCGTGGTCCGCGGCGCGATCCGCAAGCCCCGCCGGACGCCGTTCCTCGACGGGCTCGACGCCGCCGTGTGGGAGCGCATCGGCGACGCGGCGCCCCGCCAGATGGCACGCGCGACTCAACTGCGGCTGCTCTGACGTCTCCGTACTGCTCGGGACTGCGCTACGGCGTGTGACTCGTCCACTCGCGACGCATGAACGGCGGGTCCAGCTCGCTTCCCCCGGGCAGCTCGCCCGTCCCACTCGTGCCAGGTCGACTTGTCGGCGGCACCGACTCGGCATCGACCTGGGGCATCTCGCCGAGCTTGTCGACCTGGTCGTTGAGGGCCTCGAGGACGGCGCGGAACTGTAGCTGCGCGACCTTCGCGAAGGTGCGGACGTACTCGATCTCCTGCATCGAGGCGGCCTGCCCGGTCTCGGGCGCGCCGATCGTGTCGGACACTCGGGCAGCGGCTTGCCTCGCGGCCTGGTGCGCCTCGTCCATGATGCCGCGCTGCTGAGAGCGTGCGGTGGACAGCAGCTCGCGGGCGCGTAGGACGGCCTCCTCGATGAGGCTGTCGGCAACCTGCTGGGCCTGGCTGAACAGCTGCACCGCCTGGTCAGTCACGGAGTCCATGTCGCTCGGGGGCGCCTGCTGGCGGATCCGCTGGCCCAGGCGCTGGTTTTCGGCTCGCAGATCCTTGACCTGACTGAGCAAATGGTCGATGTCGTCGGCCACGTGGTTCAGGACGTCGTTGACCTCGTCGCGGTCAAGTCCCCGAACCCGGGTCGTGAATCGCATTTCCCTGAGCTGGAGTGGGCTGGTCGGTTCTCGCACGGTCTCGCTCCCTTGGTCACGCTGTCTTCCCTCCCGTGTCCTACCCGCTTCGGTGATCTACACCGCAACTACGTCACTCACCGTTCGGCATCGCCGCCGGTGGTCGTGAGCGCCGCGGGCCGGTCGTAGTCGAACTGCTCGGTCCGGATCGCCGCGGGCGGCACTCCGATGGCCCGCAGGCTGGACACCGTGTTGGCCACCATCCCCGGCGAGCCGCACACCATCGCCACCCTGCCCTCCCACGGCCCTCCGTCGGCGGCAGTCGAGCCGACCAGTCCCTTCGCGCCCGGGTAGGACGAGTCCTCTGACACGACCGGCGTGTAGTCGAACCAGGATCGCTGTGCCTTCAGCGTGCTCAGGTACTGGTGGTCGTACAGGTTCCACGGCAGTCGCGCCCCGTGGAACAGGTGCACGCGTGGCGCCGTCGCCTGGGCCTCCCACGCACGGTCGATCTGCTCCACCACGGCACGCAGCGGGGCGAGCCCAGTGCCGCCGGCCACCATCAGCAGGTCCGGCGTCGGCCCGCCGTTGGTCCCCTCGGGCAGGGTCAGGCGTTCGCCGACCGGCGCGCCCATCCGCACCGTGTCACCGACGGCCAGCTTCCGTACCACGGCCGGCGAGACCTGGCCGCCGTCCACCGGCTGCACATGCAGCAGGACGCGGCCCGACTCGCGTGGAGCGTTGGCGGGGCTGAAGTAGCGCCACAGCCGAGGTCGCTGCGGAACCTCGATCGCGACCGACTGTCCCGGCACGAACCGATAGGGCTGGCGAGGCGCCAGCTCCACGACCGCCACGTCGACGGTTCGGCGTTCGACCGACACCACCTCGGCCTCCCAGAACGCCGGCTCGATGTCCTCGTGCTGCTCGGCCGCGGCCACCATCACCTTGGCGACCAGACCGTAGGCCTCCGCCCAGGACTCCGCGAGTTCGCTGGTCCAGGCCTCGCCGAGGAACTTCCGCAGGGTCGCCAGCAGACTGGCGCCGACCGCGGAGTAGTGATCGGTCGCGACCGAGAACCGCCGGTGATCCCGACCCAGCTGCTGGATGAACGGGACCACGTCATCCAATTGGTCGACGTTCGAGACGATTTGCCCGAGTGCGGTTACCAGCTTGTCTCGTTGGCCGGTCATCTGGATCGGGAACATTTGCCGCAGGTCGGGATGCGACAAGAACAGGTGGGAGTAGAAGTACAGCGGGACCTCGTCGCCATGCGCAGCCACGTCGGCCCAACTCGTTTTCAGCGCAACGGTATCCATCGTTGGTGCGTCCTTACCCAGTCATAACGTCTGGCGGTGCCCGTCGGGCACGGAGCGAAGGCGGACCAGAGCAGGGGTCACCGACCCGATCGACCGTCTGGGGGTCGACGGTCGATCGGGTGCGTCAGCGACGCCTGAACTGGCGTCTGGGCTGGTCAGCCCGTCGGCGCGCCGACAATGTCGCCGCGGGCGGATCCCAGCTCCAAGACCACCCGTTGCACGATCTCGTCGGGGACGCCGGCTCCCTTCATGGCGTCGACCAGGTGTGTGACCACCGTGGTGAAATGCTCGCGGGTGATGTCCATCCCGGCATGGGCATCACGCAATTCGCGGCCGTCGTAGTCCGCAGGTCCTCCGAGAACCTGTGAGACGAGCAGCACTTGGTGACGCCGCAACCGCACCAGATCGACATCCTTGAAGTACGGCGCCAGCTCCGGATCGGCGAGCACGCGATCGTAGAAGTCACCGACCACGGCGATCACCGCGGGCGCGCCACCGATCCGGTCGTAGTCGCTTCCGTCTGGTGTATCGACGGCTTCCTGATTCACGAGGTGTCCCTCCCTCGATTGGCTGATAACCCCATCTTGGCTATCAAGGATCGCGTAAGTATGTAAAGTCTCCGGCCTCGTTGTCTCCCTTGGCGAACGGCTTCAGTCACCAAATGCCCGTCGTTCGGCGCTCGCCCAAGCCGATGGGTCACCGGCCGGCTCGTACCGCCTCACCTGCTGCGTTCGCGCGATGAGACCCCGGAGGTCCTCGAGCTCGCCGCCGACCGCGCCAAGTGCTCGGGCTTGGACGAGGACGTTGCCGAACGACGCCGCTTCGACCGGGCCCGCGAGTACTGGCAGGCCACAGGCGTCGGCCGTGAGCTGGCATAGGAGGCCGTTGCGTACGCCGCCGCCGACGATGTGGACGACGTCGGCGGCGTGACCGGATAGGTCCTGGGCGTGCCGGAGGGTTCGTCGGTACGCGACGGCCAGGCTGTCGAGGATGCAGCGCGTCGTCTCGGCCGGCCCGGCTGGCGGCGTCTGTCCAGTCCTCCGGCAGACCTCGGCGATCCGCGCCGGCATGTCGCCGGGCGGTAGAAACGCCAGGTCGTCGGGGTCGATCAGCGCACCGAAGGCGGGCAGCACTCCCGCCGCATCGCGGAGCACCGCGTCGAGGTCGATCGTCGAACCGTCGGACTCCCAGGCGCGGACGGACTCCTGCAGCAACCACAACCCCATCACGTTGCGCAGATAGCGGATCCGGCCGTCGACGCCACCCTCGTTGGTGAAGTTGGCCAACCGACTCGCTTCGCTCAACACCGGGGCGTCGAGCTCCAGACCCACGAGGGACCAGGTGCCGCACGACACGTAGGCGAAGCGGTCTCCTCGCGCCGGCACGCCGACGACTGCCGACGCGGTGTCGTGGGACCCCACGGACGTCACTGGCACCGGACCCGTCACGCGGGTCTGCTCGACGACCCGGGGGAGCAGCCGCCCGGCGACGTCGCCAGGTCCGCGAAGCTCGGGAAAGATCCGATCCGGCACGCCCACGCGCCGCATCAGGTCGCGGGCCCACGTCCGCGTGCGTATGTCGTAGAGCTGCGTGGTCGACGCGTTCGTCGCCTCGGCACCGATCTCTCCGGTCAGCCAGTACGTCAGCAGGTCCGGGATCATCAGCAGGGTCGCCGCCGCGCGAAGCTGCGCCGAGCCCGCCGCCGCGACCAGCTGATAGAGCGTGTTGATCGGAAGTTGCTGCAGCCCGGTCGTCTCGTACAGCTCCTGCGCCGGGACCAGGTCGAGCACCGCCGCCTCGACGCCCTCCGTACGCCGGTCGCGGTGATGTACGGGGTTGCCGAGCAGGTGGCCGTCGGCGTCGAGCAGGCCGAAGTCGACGGCCCACGAGTCGATGCCGATGCTCGCGAGGCCGGGTTCGAGACGCCCAGCCCGCCGCAGCCCGTCGAGCACGCCACGAAACAGTGCGAGCGCATCCCAGTGGAGGGTGCCCCGTACCTCGACAGGGGTGTTCGCGAAGCGGGACGCCTCGGTCAGGCTGAGCTCGTCGGCACCGGCCCGACCGACCATGACGCGACCGCTCGACGCGCCGAGGTCGACCGCGGCGACCGACACCGAGGACATCAGCGTGCCTCCTCTCAGAAGGGGTCAACGCAGGAACGCGGCAGCCACCCCTGCGTCGACGGGAATGTGCAGCCCTGTGGTGTGCGACAAATCGCCGGACGCGAGCACGAACACGGCGTTCGCGACGTGCTCGGGCAGCACCTCGCGCTTGAGCAGCGTGCGCTGGGCGTAGAACTCGCCGAGCCGCTCCTTGGGTACGCCGTAGACCGCGGCCCGTTGGGCGCCCCAGCCGCCGGCGAAGATGCCCGAGCCGCGGACGACGCCGTCGGGGTTGATCCCGTTGACCCGGATGCCGTGCTCGCCGAGCTCGGCCGCGAGCAGCCGGACCTGGTGCGCCTGGTCGGCCTTGGCCGCGCCGTAGGCGACGTTGTTGGGTCCGGCGAACACCGCGTTCTTGCTGACGACGTAGACGATGTCGCCGCCGAATCCCTGGGCGATCATGACGCTCGCGACCGCCCGTGAGACGAGGAACGATCCCTTGGCCATCACAGCGTGCTGCAGGTCCCAGTCGTCGCCGGTCGTCTCGGCGAGGGGCTTCGAGATCGAGAGGCCGGCGTTGTTGACGACGAGGTCGAGCCCGCCGAAGGCCAGCAGCGCGGCTCGGACGGCGTCGGCGACCTGGCCTTCGTCGGTGACGTCGACGGTGACGGAGATCGCGACATCGGGCCCGCCGAGCTCGCTCGCGGTCGACGAGGCCGCGTCCGAGTCGCGGTCGGCGACGACCACGCAGGCGCCCTCGGCGGCGAGCCGACGGGCGGTGGCCTTGCCGATGCCCGAGCCGCCGCCGGTGACCAGCGCGATCCGGGTCGCGAGCGGCTTCGGCTTGGGCATGCGTCGCAGCTTGGCCTCTTCGAGCGCCCAGTACTCGATGCGAAACTTCTCGCTCTCGTCGATCGGGCCGTACGTCGAGATCGCCTCGGCGCCACGCATCACGTTGATCGCGTTGACGTAGAACTCGCCGGTAACCCGTGCGGTCTGCTTGTCCTTGCCGAAGCTGAACATGCCGACGCCGGGCACGAGCACGATCGCCGGGTCGGCACCGCGCATCGGTGGCGAGTCGGGCGTGGCATGCCGCTCGTAGTACGCGCGGTAGTCGTCGCGATAGGCGGCGTGCAGCTCGCGTACGCGGTCGAAGACGGCCTCGAGGGTCGCGTCGGCCGGCAGGTCGACGACGAACGGCCGTACCTTCGTGCGCAGGAAGTGGTCGGGGCACGAGGTGCCGAGTGCGGCGAGGGATTCGAGCTTGTCTCGCGCGAGGAAGTCGAGGACCGCGTCGCTGTCGGTGAAATGGCCGACCTGGCGGAGATCGGTCGACGCCAGGCCGCGCAGGATCGGAGCCAGCTCGGCCGCGCGGCGTCGTCGATCGGCCTTGGGCAGCGGGCCTCGGCCGTCGGCGACTGCTCCGAACGGGTCGGCCTTGCCGCGCTCGGCGATGAACCGCTCGGCGGTGTGGATGATCTCGAGCGAGCGGGCCTCGCACTCGTCGCTGGTGGCGCCCCAGGCCGTGATGCCGTGACCCCCGAGGACGACGCCGATCGCCTGCGGGTTGGCGTCGCGGATCGCGGCGATGTCCAGACCGAGCTGAAACCCGGGCCGTCGCCACGGAACCCACATCATGCGCTCGCCGAAGCACTCCTTGGTCAGCGCCTCGCCGTCAGCGGCCGTTGCCAGCGCGATGCCGGAGTCGGGATGCAGGTGGTCGACGTGGGCAGCGTCGACCAGGCCGTGCATGGCGGTGTCGATCGACGGCGCGGCGCCACCCTTGCCGTGCAGGCAGTAGTCGAACGCGGCGACCATCTCGTCTTCGTGCTCGACCCCCTCATAGACGTCGACCAATGCCCGGAGCCGGTCCAGTCGGAGCACGGCGAGGCCGCTCTCTGTCAACGTGCCGAGGTCGCCGCCGGAGCCCTTGACCCACATCAGCTCGACCGAACCGGCGGTCACCGGATCGCGGTCGGTCGCCTTGGCCGATGCGTTGCCGCCCGCGTAGTTGGTGTTGCGCGGGTCGGAGCCGAGCCGGTGGCTGCGATCCAAGAGAGCGGCGACCGCCGGGTGAGACGCCACGGTTACGCGCCCCAACCGGCCTGGTCGCCGCCGACCCGGTCGGCGACGATCTGCTTCGCGTATCCGGAGCGGTGGTAGGCCGCGATCGGATCGGGATCGAGGCCCATGTCCGCCCGCAGCTCCGCGAGCAACGGCCGGACATCGGTGTTGTGGGCGTCCATGAAGACCGCGTTGGCGCCGAGCACGTCGCGGTCTTCCTGCGCCTTGGCCAGGGCGTCCCGATCGATGAGCAGTGCCTTTGCCGTGGCTTCCTGGACGTTCATCACCGACCGGATGATCGCCGGGATCTTCGGCTCGATGTTGTGGCACTGGTCGAGCATGAACGCGATGCCCGCCTCCGGGCGGAGTGCGTCGGCCGAGACGATCTCGTGCATGATCCGAAACAGCTGGAACGGGTCGGCGGCCCCGACCATCAGGTCGTCGTCGGCGTAGAACCGCGAGTTGAAGTCGAAGCCGCCGAGCTTTCCGGCCCGCAGCAGGTAGGCGACGATGAACTCGATGTTGGTCCCCGGCGCGTGATGGCCGGTGTCGATGACGACCGTCGCCCGCTCGCCGAGCTCGAGGCAGTGCCCGTAGGCGGTGCCCCAGTCCGGCACGTCCATCGTGTAGAACGACGGCTCGAACAGCTTGTACTCCAGTAGCATCCGCTGGTCGGCGCCCAACCGTTCGTACGTCTCGGCGAGCGCTGTCGCCAGCCGGTCCTGCCGCCCGCGGATGCTGTCTTGGCCCGGATAGTTGGTGCCGTCGGAAAACCACAGCTTGAGGTCACGCGACCCCGTCCGGTCCATGATGTCGACGCACTCGAGCAGGTGGTCGATCCCCTTGCGCCGCACGCCGGGATCGGGGTTGGCGACGCTTCCCAGCATGTAGTCGGGATCCTGGAAGACGTTGGCGTTGATCGCCCCGGGGGAGACCCCGCGCTCGCGGGCGTGCGCGGTCAGCTCGTCGTAGTCGTCGACCTTGTCCCACGGGATGTGCAGGGCGACCGTCGGCGCCGCTCCGGTGAGTCGGTGCACCATCGCGGCGTCGTCGATCTTCTCGTACGGAGTGCGGGGCACTCCCTCCTGGGCGAACACCTTGAAGCGCGTACCCGAGTTCGCGTAGGCCCACGACGCAGTCTCCACCCGAAGGTCCCGTACGCCGGCCATGACGCGTTGCCGAGACGCGGAACTCAGATCCGTCATCACAGGCTCCCTTCCGACGAGGCCGTCTCGTCGTGAGTCGAATCAGAAGTCGAAGTCGTCGATGTTGTCCCTGTCGAACACCGTCGGCGGACCGAGCACGACGACGCCGCCGTCGCCGATCGTGTACTCACCGAGGTCGCCGGCCTCGAACGTCTGGCCCGCCTCGCCGTTGATCTGCCCGGACGCCAGCGCCGCGGCAGCATAGGCAGCGAGGTAGCCGAGCGCCTCGGGGTCCCACAACGCGAACGACTCGACCGTGCCGTCCTTCACGAACTCGCGCATCTGGTTCGGCGTGCCGAGCCCGGTGAGCGCGACCTTGCCCTTGTAGTCGGACCCGCTCAGGTAGCGGGCGGCAGCCGCGATCCCCACCGTCGTCGGGGAGATGATCCCGGCGAGGTCGGGGTAGCTGCTCAGCAGGCCTTGGGTCTCCTGGAACGAGTCCTCGTCGTCGTCGTTCCCGTACGCCACCTCGACCAGCTCGATGTCGGCGTACTCAGGCTTCTCGAGCTCCTGCTTCATCAGGTCGATCCACGCGTTCTGGTTGGTCGCGTTGGGTGTCGCGGAGAGGATGGCGATCTGGCCGGAGCCGCCGATCTGTTCGGAGATGAGCTCGATCTGGATCTTCGCGATGCCTTCGGCGGTGGCCTGGTTGACGAAGAGGTCGCGGCACGCCGGGTCGGTGTCGGAGTCGTAGGTCACCACCACGGCGCCGGCCGACCGCGCCTGGTCGAGCGCCCCGCAGATCGCGTTGGGGTCGTTGGCCGAGGTGACGATGGCGTCGACGCCCTGCTGGGTCAGCGTGTTGATGTAGCTCACCTGCGACGACGCGCTGGCCTCGGACGGACCGACCTCCTCGTATTCGCCGGCCAACTCGCCGACGGCCTGCTCACCGCCGCCGTCAGCGACCGTGAAGTACGGGTTGTTGATCTGCTTGGGCAGGAACGAGATGTGCAGCCCTTCTTGGATCTCGGCGTTCGGATCGGCCTCCCCCACGGAGTCCTGCGTGTCGCCGGGCCCCTCGTCATCTCCTCGGGTGGTGCCACCACCGCATGCGGCGGCGGTCAGGGTCAGGGCGAGTACGGCCGCGAGGCCGCTCGCCAGGCGCCGGAACTTCGATCTGGTCATGGCGTAGGTCCTTCCAGGACGGTCGGGCGTATTCGTTGGCGCAGCATCTGGACGACGTTGGGCACGACGACGGACAGGATCAACAGGGATCCGATGACGAGGTTCAGCACCTCGTCGGTCGCGCTCGCCAGCTGCAGGGTTCGCTGCAGCGTGGCGAGCAGGACGACGGCGGCGAGCACGCCGATCAGGTTGCCGCGGCCGCCGAAGATCGATACGCCGCCGAGCAGGACCGCCGCGACAACGGCGAGCTCGAGGCCCAAGCCGTTGTCGGCTCGAGCGCTGGCGTATCGGAAGGTCCAGAAGATGCCGGCGAGGCTCGACATCACGCCGCTCGCGACGAACGTCCAAAACTTCGTCCACGACACGGAGATGCCCGAGAAGCGGGCGGTGTCGGCGTTGTTGCCGATGGCATAGAGGGCGCGTCCGATCGGAGTCGCGTGCAGCGTGACGCCGAAGAGCAGCGCGAGCCCGATGACCGGGAGCACGGCGACCGGGATGCCGGTGTCGCCGATCGTCGAGATCGCTCGGGTGGTCCACTCGAAGGGGAAGTCCGCGACGGCTCGGTCGCCGAGCACGACGTACGCGAGGCCGCGATAGAGCGCGAGGGTGCCGATCGTGACCGCCAGCGAGGGCAGGCCGAGGCCGGCGACGAAGAGACCGTTGACCGCACCGAGGACGGCACCGAGCAGGACGCACAGGGCGATAGCGATCTCGAGCGGGAACCCGGACAGCCAGAGCTGGCCGAGCACCGCGCTGGTGAGCCCGAGGATGCTGGCCACCGAGAGGTCGATCTCGCCGGTGACGATGACGAGCGTCAACGCGGTGGCCATCAAAGCGATCGGGATGACGTCGAGAAGCAGGAACGTGACCGTGATCGTCTCGGCGAAGTTGTCGATCCAGCCGATCGCACCGAACAACACAGCAGCGAGGATCACGAGGAGCACGAAGTCCCACGAGCCGGCCACGGACCGTAGGACGGACCGGCGGGCCGCCGCGATGCTGCCAGCGTCAGACGGCATGGGCGCTCCTGCCCTTCATGCGTTTGGTCAACCGGACCGAGAGCAGTCGGTCGAGGCCGATGGCGGCCAGGATGAGCAGTCCGACGAACGCCAGCTGCCAGAACGGATCGACATGAAGCACGGGCAGGGCGCTGTCGATCGTCGTGAGCAGGATCGCGCCGACCGCCGCGCCGTAGACGGTGCCACTGCCACCGAAGATCGCGACACCGCCGATGACCACGGCGGCGACCACCTCGAGTTCGAGTCCGGTACCGACCGTGGCGTCGAGCGTGCCGTACCGCGCGGCGTACAACACGCCGGCGAGACCGGCCAGCGCGCCGTTGATCGCGAAGACCGCGAAGACCCTCCGGCCGATCGGGATGCCCGATAGCCGGGCCGCGTCGGGATCGGACCCGATCGCGTACAACTCCCTGCCGCTGCGGAAGGAGTGCAGCGCGAAGCTCGCGATAATGACGACGACCAGGGCGATCCAGGCCAGCCACGGGATGCCGAGGACACCGGCACTGCGGCCGAAGTCGAGGAAACCGGGCGGCATGTCCGCCGCGTTGATCTGCTGACCCGAGGCCCAGAGGTGGTCGATCGAGCGATAGATGTAGAGCGTGCCGAGGGTGATCACGAGGGCTGGCACCTTGGCGAGCGCGACCAGGGCCCCGTTGAGTGCGCCGAAGGCCGCCCCGGCGAGCATGCCGACGGAGATCGCCACGACCAGCGGCGCCCCCGGATATTCGACTAGCAGCTTGCCGGTGCCGAAGGCGATCAGGCCGACGAGCGAGCCGACCGAGAGGTCGACGTTTCGGGTGATGATCACGAGCGTCTGGCCGGCTGCGAGGACGACCAGGATCGCCGCACCGAGCAGCAGGTCGCGCACGCTCTGCTCGGACAGGAAGCGTGAGTTGGTCGCGAACGTGACGGCGACCAGGAGGACGAGGACGGCCACGACGCCGAGCTCGCGGACGACCGTGACATGGCGAGCCGCGCGGGTCTTGCCGGTCGGCTCCGGCGGCTCCATCGCGGACTCGCGCGGCTCGGTGCGGGTCGCGCTCATCGGTCGCCCTCGGAGTGTCCGGTCGCCGCATACATCACGGCCTCGTCGTCGGTTGCGTCTGCGTCGAGCTCGCGGGTCAGCCGGCCTTCGTGCATGACGAGGACACGATCGGCCATGCCCAACACCTCGGGCAGCTCGCTGGAGACCATGAGGACGGCGACTCCTTCGCCGGCCAGCTCGGACAGCAGCCGGTGCACCTCGGCCTTGGTGCCGACGTCGATCCCGCGGGTGGGCTCGTCGACGATGAGCACCTGGGGCCGCGTCGCGAGCCACTTGGCGAGGACGACCTTCTGCTGGTTGCCGCCGGACAGTGTCGAGACCGCGGCGGTCACACCGGCGGACTTGACCCGAAGCCGGGATGTCCACTCCTGTGCGCTGCTCCGCTCCCGCCGACGGTTGAGCAAGCCGAGTCGGCTCAGGTCCCACCGCCGGGTCAGGTTGGTGTTGCGCTCGACGGACAGCTCCATCACGAGGCCCTGTTGCCGTCGGTCTTCGGGTACGAGGGCGAGCCCGGCCCGCATCGCGGCCGCCGGCCGACCCGGCGGGAGGCGCTTGCCGTCGACCAGGACCGAGCCGGCGTCGTAGCGATCGACTCCGAACACGGCCCGCACGACCTCACTGCGACCGGCGCCGACGAGCCCGGCCAAGGCGACGATCTCGCCCCGGCGTACTGAGAACGAGACGTCGTCGAAGACACCCGTCCGGGACAGGCCGCGTACGTCGAGGACCGGATCGCCGGGCTGCGTGGGCTGCTTGGGATACAGCGTCGACACCTCGCGTCCGACCATTCGCCGGATCAGGTCGTCCGGGCTGACATCGGATGTCGCGTCCGTCGACACCCATGCGCCGTCGCGCAACACGGTGATCCGCTGACACAGCGCGAAGACCTCGTCGAGACGATGCGAGACGAACAAGACGGCCGCTCCGGACTCGCACAATCCGCGTACGACCGTGAAGAGGCGGTCGACCTCGGCGCCGGACAGCGCGGCGGTCGGCTCGTCCATGATCAGGACGCGGGCGTCGAACGACAGCGCCTTCGCGATCTCGACCAGCTGCTGGTCGGCGATCGACAGGCCGCGGGCGGGCCGCTGCGGGTCGAGGCTGACCCCGAGCCGGGCGAACAGGGCGGCGCAGCGACGGTGCATCTCGCGGGTGTCGATGCGGCGGAGTCGCTTGAGCGGCTGGCGGCCCATGAAGATGTTCTCCGCGACCGAGAGGTCGGGAAACAGGGTCGGCTCTTGGTAGATCACGGCGATGCCGGCGTCGCGTGCGGCCGCGGGTCCGGCGAGCTCGACGGGCTCGCCGTCGAGGAGGACGACTCCCTCGTCCGGGCGGTCGGCGCCGGCCAGGCTCTTCACGAGCGTCGACTTGCCGGCGCCGTTTTCGCCGACGAGGCCGTGTGCCTCGCCTGCGAAGAGCTCGAGGTCGACGCCGCGCAGGGCACGGATCGCACCGAACGCCTTGTGGACGTCGTGCAGAGCGAGGATCGGCGTGGTGTTCGAGTCACCCGCCGCACGTGTCGCCATGCCGCTCCCTGATGAAACGATTCATGAACACTTGTGGAGGGACGTTAGGCGCGGTTCGCCCAGAGCGTCAAGGGTTTCGACGACATTTCTCCTGGCCGTCTGGTCGGTTTGGGAGGGAGATCGACCTGTGGGGTTGACTCGTTTCAATCGGCGTTAGGCTGTCATCCTGCGCAAGCAGACCGTTCCAGGGCGAGGAGTCACATGGCCGCCAGCATCAGCGAGGTCGCCAAGCACGCCGGCGTCTCGGTCGGCACGGTCAGCAACGTGCTCAACCGGCCCGAGTTGGTGGCGCCCGAGACCCGGGAGCGGGTGCTCCGCAGCATCGAGTCCCTCGACTTCGTCCGCAACGAGTCGGCGCGGGCGCTGCGGGCCGGCAGTACGCGGACGATCGGCCTTGTCGTACTCGACGTCGCCAACCCGTACTTCACCGACGTCGCTCGCGGCGTGGAGCAGGTCGCCGACGAAAACGACATGGTCGTGACCTTGTGCAACAGCGCCGAGGACACCAAGCGCGAGGACCGACACCTCCAGCATCTCGAGGAGCAACGAGTCCGCGGCGTCCTCATCACCCCGGTCACCGAGCAGTGCCCGCGGCTCGAACCGATGATCGCGCGCGGCATCCCCGGGGTGCTGGTCGACCGTGGCTCCGGACAGCCGAACCGGTGCTCGGTGGCCGTCGACGACCGAATGGGCGGCCGGCTGGCCGGTGCCCACCTGATCGACCAGGGGCATCGTCGACTCGGCTTCGTCGGTGGGCCGATGTCGATCCGCCAGGTGAGCGACCGTCACGCCGGCATGCGCGATGCGATCGAGGCCACCAAAGGCCTGCCGCGATTGCGGCTGTTCGAGCAGGCGTCGCTGTCGATCCAGTGCGGCCGCGAGGCCGGCCAGCAGTTCGATGGCCTGTCGGAGCGACGACGACCGACGGCGGTCTTTTGCGCCAACGACCTGCTCGCCCTCGGGTTCTTGCAGGAGATGACGCGGCAGGGCCTTCGGGTGCCGCACGACATCGCGATCGTCGGATATGACGACATCGTCTACGCCGGCGCCGCCGCGATTGCGCTGTCCAGCGTCCGCCAGCCGAGGGAACAGCTCGGCCGGGCCGCCGCCGAGCTCTTGATCGAGGAGATCGGCGACGACGGCTCGCATCGACACCGGCAGGTTGTCTTCGAGCCGGAGCTCATCGTGCGCGACTCGAGCGTGACGAAGTAGGGATCGGATGTCAGCAGACGGCCCACGTGTGAAGCGGCAGCTCCCTCGCTGGTCGGAGTTGCGCCCACTCCTACGCTTCAACCCGCCCGTGCTCAACCCGACCCGTCGGCGGCTGTCCAAGGCGCACACGATCGACGATCTGCGGCGGGTCGCCCGGCGCCGGACGCCACGCTCGGTTTTCGACTACACCGACGGCGCCGCCGAGGGCGAGATCAGCCTGCGGCGCGCTCGGGAGCTCTTCGGCTCGATTGAGTTTTGCCCCCAGACACTGCACGACGTGTCGTCGATCGACACGACGACGCCGATGCTGGGGGAGTCGGCGAGCCTGCCGTTCGCCTTCGCGCCGACCGGGTTCACCCGGATGATGCAGCACGAGGGCGAGTCCGCCGTGGCGCGCGTGGCCGAGCGGCACGGCATTCCGTACGCGCTCTCGACGCTCGGCACGACGTCGATCGAGCGGGTCGGCGAGGCGGCGCCACGGGCACGCAAGTGGTTCCAGCTCTACGTGCAAAACGACCGGACCGTCGGCGAGGACCTGATGGCGCGGGCTACCGACGCCGGCTACGAGGCGCTCATGTTGACCGTCGACGCTCCGGTCCCAGGGGCGCGAATGCGCGACATACGCAACGGTTTCGCGATCCCACCCGCGCTGACGTTGCGTACGGTCGCCGACGCCGCGATGCATCCGGCCTGGTGGTTCAACCTGCTGACGACCGAGCCGCTGCAGTTTGCGACCTTCAAGAGCTGGGACGGCACGATCGCCGACCTGATGACGACGCTGCTCGACCCGACTATGACGCTCGACGACCTGGAGTGGCTCCGGTCGTACTGGAAAGGGCCCTTGCTTGTGAAGGGCATCCAGACCGTCGCCGACGCCAAGCAGGTGGTCGACGCCGGCGTCGATGGCGTGGTGTTGTCCAACCACGGCGGCCGCCAACTCGATCGGGCGCCGGTGCCGCTTCGGCTGGTGCCGGAGGTGCGCGATGCCGTTGGCGATCGGGCCGAGGTCGTCGTCGACACCGGCATCATGAGTGGCGCCGACATCGTCGCCGCGGTTGCGGCCGGTGCGCACTACGCGCTGGTCGGCCGGGCGTACCTCTATGGCCTGATGGCCGGCGGTGAGCGCGGCGTCGAGCGAGCGGCCGAGATCCTAACCGCGGAGATCCGGCGGACGATGGCGCTGCTCGGCGTCTCGTCGACCGCCGAGCTGCAGCCGCATCACGTGCGGATCGACTGAGCCGTCAGGGAGCGATCCGGATGACCGCGGCCTCGGACGGCACCCCGGCGTTGTTGACGATGAACAGCAGGTAGTAGCCCGGTGGAGTGCGACTGAGTGGGGGCACGGTCGCCCGGAGGGTGCTTGTCGTCGGCCTCGTGAACGCCAGGGGAAGGAAGCGCTGGTCGAAGTTGAACGAGTGTGTCACCGAACCGCTCTTGATGAGCACAACCTGCCCGATCGATCCCGAGGTGGCAGTCCGGATGGTGAACTTCGCGCCAGGCACCAGGCCGGTCGGGGCGGACTGGATGACCGGCCGGGTCGCGCGCTGACCGGCGTCGTTGAATAGGTACGGCGGGTAGTAGATCTCGGCATTGAGGTTGCGCTGGGGTCCGGGTGCGCCCCCTCCCATGGTCAGCACGGTCGCGTCGGGGAGCAACAGGTTGGTCGAGTGGTACAGGCGCATCCGAGCCGCGGTCGCACCTACCGTCCACGTGTTGTTGCCCGGCGCATACAGCTCACTGGTGTAGGCGACGCCGTTGCCGTTGGCGTCGAGGGCGGCCGAGTTGTTGACGGCGCTGCCTCCTGAGACGAACACCGTTCCGTTCGGGAGGACGGTGGCGTTGCCCCAGTGCCGTCGATGGCGCATGGAGGCCAGCGTCGTGAGCTGCGGTGCTGGGTTGGTGATGTCGATCCGCCGGGCTTCGGCGCTGGCCGGCAACGAGCGGTTCACGCCTCCGCCAACCTGCAGGATCTGGTTTGGCGCGTACATCACAGCGCTCGAGGTGCCACCCGTGTTGGAGGTGGGGATTGTGCCCCGGAACTTGAGCGAGCCGGTGCCGGCGGTGTTGACGGTGTACATCCGGGCTGCGGCGATGCCGAAGACGGTGCCGTCGGTCCGGACGAAGTTGCGGGGATAGCCGCTGCTGATGTTGCCGGTCGGGGCGCCGGTCAAGAGCCGGGTGCCGGTGGCGGTGCGTACCTCGCCGAAGTCCGCACCGCCTTTGCCGCCTTGGATGTAGACCTCGCCGTTCAGCAGCGTGTTGGCCGACGAGTACCAACGCTCGCGGTGCATCTGACCGACTCGGGTCAGGGCCATGGTGGTCGGCTGGAACCTCGTGATGTCGGGATTGGGCTCGTTCTCCGTATTGCCGTCCACGGTGATGTCGCCGCCGTAGATCTCGATCGTGCCGTTGGCCAGCAGCAGTTGTGAACTGCAGAAGATGTCGACCTCGGTTGTGTTCGACAGGGTGGTGTGAGCGTTCAGTCCCAGGCCCTGTGCCGGGTCCCACACGTCGTATATGTACAAACCGGTCTGGATCCCGTCTTCGTCGGTGCCGTAGCTGAGCACCTTTCCGTCGGGGGTGATGACCGCGTGGATGCCGACCAGGGGCCAGTCGACCACGGGAGAAAACGACCCTCGATCCGGATCGCCGAACTGCGGAATCGTGCTGCTCGGCAGTGCGGCCGCACCCGCCGCGGTGCGAATCTTGCGCAACGCGCCCGCGTCGCCACGCACCGCAGGCCCGACGTCCGGCACCTGTTGAGCGACGGCGAACGACGGATCCCTGCCGTTGGAGTCGAACGACGCCATCCGGTGGCCGGATTGCATGAGGTCGTGATGGTCGTGGTGGCCGGCCGGGATGGCCGTTCCGCTCGTCGCAACCCGGGTAGCTGGCGCTGCGCACGAGGCAGCGAATGGCGCCGTGCCGATGGCTAAGAGAACCTGTCGTCGCGTCGGTCTGGACATCCGCGCAACCCCCATACCCCGTCGGTGATAGCCCCACCCGCTCGAGCAGGCTCACGCGACCCCTATACCTGTTCTATCGCTGCGACCCGTTGTTTCGTTTCAACGAAAGTCGCGTGACCTGGTCCGGACCGCTAGTCAGGGCGCCGGGAACCGGAATTCGACCGGCTCGCCGCCGAGCCGGCCTGCCACCGACGCCGGTGCGTGCCGCCGCCCGTCGTCCCAGCGGAGGGTCAACCGGCCGGGCACCGCGCCGGAGCCTTCCACGGTCACGTGGGCCCGGACCGCTCCGGTGCGCCGATGCCAGGTCATCGTGCCCGAGACCGCGACGTCGCGGACCCAGCGCACCTCGGACAGCCGCCACCGCACGACCGGGTGGTCGCTGGTGAACGCTCCGCCGATCGTGAAGAACCGGCCGCCCTGCAGTCCGACCCCGTGCCGGCCGAACATCGACAGCCAGCGCGCCATCACGTCGGCGCCGGTCGCCGCAGCCACCCGAGCGGTGCGCCGACGCGGGCCGGCATAGTCGAGGTCGGCGGCCCGTCGGGCGAACGTGTCGACCAGCCGGTTCCCGCGGTAGCGCCGGGCGCACGAGGTGTCCCCGGTTCGCTTCGTGCGTACGAAGCGCAGCACGATCCGGGAGGCGCACTGGTCGAAATCGACGAGGGCGCTCACGTGGATCATGTTCGCCACCCGGACGAAGGTCGACCGAGGAAACGCCCGCGCGGTGGCTCGGGCACCCCTCCGGCGAGGTGAGCGAGTCTAGGTCGCCGGCCAGTACGAGGGTGGGCACGTCCGGATAGACCGCATCTCGCGGCACCGGGTGCACCCAGCGGCTCGGTGCCGGCCAGTGCAGGCAGTCGTCGTAGTAGCCGTAGGGCGAGTGCACCCACTCCGACACCGTGAAGGGGGCGAAGACGTGGGGGCGATGCCGCTCCAGCCGGTGGACCGACCCTTGGAACTGAGCCGGCCGTCGGGATGGCCGGGCCCGCATGTCGTAGGGCTGTGGATAGTCGTTGCAGCTGACCGCCGCGTAGAGCCCCTCGGACCACCAACGCACCGGACCGCCGCCACCGACGTACGTGACCTCGCGGGCCAGCCGCAGCAGCGGACGGGCGTACGGGTGCGGTCGCAGGACTGCCCGAGCGGCGGCATCGAGTTCGCGGTAGATGGTCGGGCTGGTTGCGGCCCCGGTGACCAGGTCGACGAGCATGTCGGTGTCGACGACGACTCGGCGCACCACGCCGTCGGCGTTGGGGGCGCGGCCCACGATCGGGTGGTGGCGAAGCAAGCGGGCCAGCCGTGCGATCCGATGGACCGTGCCCCCGGGGCGGCGCAGGTCGGGCTACGCCGACAGGCGAGCCGGAAGGCCGTCCGCAACGCTCGATTGGTGTCGGTGTACCACGGGTCGGTGCCGCCGACGAAGTACGCGGCGTCGAGGATCAGGGTCCGCAGCCGCTTCGGGTAATGCACGGCGAAGGTCTGGGAGAAGAAGGTGCCGTAGGAGTCGCCGTAGAGGTCGATCTTGGCGATGCCGAGATGATCGAGCACCGCCACCATGTCGCGGGCCGCAATCTGCGAGCCGTAGAGGTCCGAGCGGCGACCGAGCTGGCGACCGCAACGGCCCACAGCCTGCTCGTAGTCGCCTTGGTACGACTGGAGCCGACGACACTTGATCGGCTCGGATTTGCCGGTGCCGCGATTGTCGACGATGAGCAGTTGGCGACGGTCGAGCAGGGGCCGAACAGATCGCGGTAGTAGGCCCGGCTCCCGGTCGAGGAGTAACCCGGGTCACTCTCCACGGCGACGATCGTGCCCTGCAGGGGTCGGTTGACCTGACGCCTCGGGAAGAGCTCGTAAGCGATTCGGATCGAGCCCGCCGCCGGTCGATGCCGGTCGAGGGGCACCCGGATGTGGCCGCATCGGGGTCGGGGTGCGAAGTTGCAGCCGCGGTCCATCCGGGCGGCGATTTGATCGCGGTCGCCGCCGCGCATCCTGCCTCCTCCGCCGATGTGGAGCGACTCTACGCCGTCGGCGATCGGGTCAGTGGAAGTCGCGTGACGTGGTCCGGGCCGCGAGCGGCAGCCGCTGCATTCCGTCGGCGACCAGGTTGGTGACGCCGTCGGCGCGCTCCACCCGACCCCGGACGATCAGCGCGGCCGAGCCGCGAGCGATGCGCCGGTAGCGGGCCCACAGTCCGGGCGAGCAGACGACATTGATCATGCCGGTTTCGTCCTCGATGTTGAGGAAGGTGACTCCACCGGCGGTCGACGGCCGCTGTCGATGGGTCACGACGCCGCCGACGCGGATGCGGCTGCCTGGCTCCGCCGTCGCCAACTGCGCGGTCGGGACGACGTCGCGGGCCTCCAGGTCGGATCGCAGGTGCTGAATCGGATGGTCGTCGGGCGAGATCCTGGTGGCCCAGATGTCCGCGATGGTGCGCTCCATGTCGCTCATGCCCGGCAGGTGTGGCGGCGGGCCGACGCTGTGGATGCCGGCGAGATGACCGGATCGCACCTGGGCCGCCTGTCCGGACTGCCACAGCGCCTGACGGACCGTGAGGTCGAACGACTCGAACGCCCCGGCGGTCGCCAGCGCCTCGACCTGGGCCGTGGTCAGACTCGTCCGGCGGACCAGCTCGGCCAGATCGGCGAACGGGCCACCCGCATCGCGCTCGGCGACGATCCGAGTCGCGACGGTCTCGTCGATCGACGTCACCTGGGTCAACCCGAGCCGCACGGCAAACTCCCCGTCGCGTCGATGGGTCGTCGAGTCGAACGGAGCGTCGGGGTCAAAATCGCCGACCGGCGGCTGTGGTTTGTCTAAGCAGCTGTCCATGCCGGTCGGTCGGCGCGGCCCGGGCCCCGACTCCTCAGGGGTCGCCGACTCGTCCAGCAGCTCCAGCCCGGAGTCGACGCCGGAGCGGGCGATGTCGGGTCGGCGCACCTCGACCCCATGTCGTCGGGCGTCGGCGACCAGCGACTGCGGTGAATAGAAACCCATCGGCTGCGATCGCAGCAGGGCGGCGAGGAACGTCGCCGGATAGTGCAGCCGCATCCAGGTCGAGACGTAGACCAGCAACGCGAAGCTGATCGAGTGGCTCTCGGCGAACCCGAAGTTGGCGAACGCCTCGATCCTGGTGTAGATCTCGTCGGCCACATCACCGGTGATGCCGTGCCCGGCCATCCCGTCGTACAGCTTCTCCTTCAGGCTCGAGATGTGCTCGACGCCGCGCTTGGACCCCATCGCTCGGCGCAGCAGGTCGGCGTCGTCGCCGGAACAACCCCCGATCGTCATCGCCATCTGCATCAGCTGCTCCTGAAACAGCGGCACGCCCAATGTGCGCTCGAGCACCGGCTCCAGCTTGGGATGCAGGTAGGTGACGTCTTCGCGCTTGAGCTTGCGCCGGATGTACGGATGCACCGCGCCGCCCTGGATCGGCCCGGGCCGGATCAGCGCCACCTCGATGACGAGGTCGTAGAACTTGCGCGGTCGGAGCCGGGGGAGGGTGCCGATCTGGGCCCGGCTCTCCACCTGGAAGACGCCTATCGAGTCGGCCCGGCAGAGCTGGTCGTAGACGCCGGCCTCCTCGCGCGGGATGTTGCGGAGGGTCCACTTTTCACCGAGGTGCTCCTCGACCAGATCGAACGTGTGGCGCAGCGCCGACAGCATTCCGAGCCCGAGCAGGTCGAACTTCACCAGGCCCATCGAGGCGCAGTCGTCCTTGTCCCACTGCAGGACGGTGCGGTCGTCCATGCGGGCCCGTTCGATCGGGCAGACCTGACCCACGGGTCGGTCGGTGAGCACCATGCCGCCGGAGTGGATGCCGAGATGGCGAGGGAACTTCAGCAACTCACCGGCCAGCTTGACGACCTGCTTGGGGATGTCATGGTCGGTGTCGGATCCGACGACCCCCCAGGAGTCGATCTGCTTGGACCAGGCGTCTTGCTGGCCGGTGCTGTAGCCGAGCGCCTTGGCTACGTCGCGGACGGCGAGCTTTGGCCGGTACGTGATGACGTTGGCGACCTGGGCGGCGTTGTGCCGTCCGTACTTCCGATAGACGTGCTGGATCACCTCCTCGCGCCGGCCGGAGTCGAAGTCGACGTCGATGTCGGGCTCCTCGTCGCGGGTGACCGAGATGAACCGCTCGAAGGGCAGGTTGAACTCGATCGGGTCGACGGCGGTGATCTCCAGCAGGTAGCACACCACCGAGTTGGCCGCCGAGCCTCGACCCTGGTAGAGGATGCCGCAGTTTTTTGCGTACGAGACGATCTCGTGCACGATCAGGAAGTAACCGGGGAAGTCCTTGTCTTCGATCACCTGCAGTTCGCGGTCGATGCGTTGGTCGGCTTCGCGGTCGGTCCCGCGCGGACCGTATTTCGCGACCGCCCGCTCCAACACCAACGCGCGTAGCCAGCTCATCGGGGAGTGGCCCGGCGGCACCTTCTGCTGCGGGAGTCGAGGCCGAGCCGCTCGCAGCGGGAAGGCCAGCTCGTCGGCGAGCTTCACGGTGCGAGCGACCGCGTCCGGGTAGCGCGCGAACCGAGCGGCCATCTCCGCACCCGATCGCAGATGCGCGCCACCCGACGCCGGCAGCCAGCCGTCCATCTCGTCCAGGCTGCGCCGGGCTCGGATCGCGGCGAGGACGCTGGCCAGCTTGCGGCCGGCGGGTTTGGCGTAGTGGACGTTGTTGGTGGCGATCACCGGCAGGCCGCTCTCGGCGGCGAGGCCGGCCAGAGCGTCGTTGTCGGTGGTGTCGCGCGGATGGCCGTGGTCGAACAGCTCCACCACCACGTGGTCGCGGCCGAACAACGCGGCCAGCCGGTCCAGCTCGGCGGCTGCGGCCCCCGGGCCGTGGGCCCCCAGCGCCTGGCGGACCAGGCCCTTGCGGCAACCGGTGAGGATCAGCCAATGCCCGCCGCTGTCGGCGGCCAGCTTCTCGAGGGTGTAGACCGGCCGGCCCTTCTCGTCGCCACGGAGCTGGGCCTCGGTGATCGTCCCGGCCAGCCGGTGATAGCCCTCTTCGCGTTCGGCCAAGACCAGCAGGTGGCTGCCGTCCGGGTCGGCGATGCCGTTTTGCGGCTGGCTTAGATCGAGTGAGAGCTCGGCGCCGTAGATGGTGGCCAACCGGTGCTTATCGGCGTTGGCCTCGGCCGCCTCGGCCAGCCGCGACACGCCGTAGAACCCGTCGTGGTCGGTCAGGGCCAGGCCGTGTAGGCCATGGTTGATGGCCTCTCCGACGAGGTCCTCGGGGCTGTTGGCGCCGTCGAGGAAGCTGTAGTTGGAGTGACAGTGGAGCTCGGCGTACGGCACCACCGGACCGTCCGGCGGCTTCGGCTGGTCTTGGGGTGCAGGGTCGTAGGGCGGGCGCCGGCGCGACCAGGCCGGGCCATCGCCGCCGTCGACGCCGGGCGGAGGGTCGCCGGGACGCCAGCGGCCGGACAGCTTGCGCTCCAGCTCCGACCACGGCATCGGTGGGTTGTTGTAGCCCATCCCTCGATGATCGAACACATGTTCGAGCGAGTCAAGATGGCATCGTCTGATGCGGTCACGCGTCGAGCAGTTCGTGACGTGGCTCGGGGTCGCCGACCGACGTGGCGGAGGTGCCGCGGCGTACGAACTCGCGACCCTCGGGCCAGCGGCACACGTACTGATCGCCAGTGGCGTCGTCGTACCGGATGAACGTGATCTCGTCGATGTCGATGGCGAACAGGTGGAATCGCCCAGGCTCCGGCTCCCAACCGAGGTCGCGCGCGACTGCCTTCGCATAACGGCGTTGTACGGCAGGATCGTCGGTTGCTCGGGCCATCCCGCGTACCTTGTATTCGCCTTCCCCGCCATCGCGGTTGGTGATCACGCTGTGTACGAGGATCCGCGGGTCGCGGGCGAGGTCGCGGGCCTTCGTCGACAGCCACAACATCGACAGCCACAGCTCGCCGTCCATCACGAACGGTTCGACCGGGCTCAGTCGCGGCGTGCCGTCGCGCCGGATGGTGGCGACGAGCACCACGCCGGGCTCGATGAGGCGTCGTCGCCCGAGGTCGGCCAGGCGCGGCTGGGTCGTCTCGAGGTTCGACCAGCGCATGAGGTCCTCCTTCGGTGGAGAATCTGGTTCCTCCTGCCTACCCGTACCGTCTGACAGTTCCTGCCCGCAGCGCCGCCAACGCAAGTTTCGGCGTGGAATCTGTGGAAAAGCCATGGCGTGAAATGGCTGTGGATAATTCGCGTTACACCGCTGGTAAAGGTTTCTGAATTCGGTCTGTCGGTGGGCTGCTTTTCCGGCTGGTTTTGTCGGTGGGGTGGTTTAGCGTTTGGGGTATGACGGTTTTGGGGGAGGTGCCGGAGCACCTGCATCCGGTGGCCGGGGCGCTTGGGGCGATCGGTGACGCGCTGGATGGCGTGGCCGATGTGGCGTTGTGGTCGTTGTCGGACGACGCGGTGGCCGAGCTGGTCAGCGAGGTGCACCGGTGTGAGGGTCGGCTCGCGGAGCTGTCGGCCCGCCTCGTCGCGGAGGCTGATCGACGGGAGTTGTCCAAGCGAGCCGGTGGGGCGTCGACGCAAGCGTGGCTACGTCGCGAGCTCAAATTGGCGCCGGGGGTGGCGAAGCAACACATGGTGTTGGCGGCGGCGTTGGCCGGACCGCTGGAGCTGACGCGGGAGGCGTTGGCGGCCGGTGACATTTCCCGGGCGCACGCCCAGGTGATCGTGAAGGCAATGGACATGCTGCCGTCCAGCCTGGGGGTCGAGGCGCTGCAGCGGGCGGAGCGGCAGTTGATCGAGTGGTGTCGGGATTTTGATCCAGCCGAGGTGGCCGGGTTGGGTCGCCGGTTGTTCGAGGTCATCGACCCGGACGGCGCCGACCGGCGTGAGGCGAAACTGCTCGAGAAGCAAGAACGGGAAGCGAAACGTCGCCGGCATTTGACGTTCGGTGCCAACGGGTTCGGGTTGCATCATCTGCGCGGCCAGTTCGACCCGGAGTCGGCCGCGGTCATCGAAGCCGCTCTGGACGGGTTGGCCCAACCACTCGCCTCGACGGCCGACGGGCCGGATCCGCGCTCGCCGGGACAACGCTACGCCGACGCGCTGGTCGAGGTGTGCCGCCGCCAACTCAACTCTGGTGACCTGCCGTCCCGCGGTGGCGAGAAACCTCACCTGGTGCTGACGATGAGGTTGGACAAGCTGAAGGGCGCGGTCGGGTCGGGGTTGTTGGACACCGGCAACGTCTTGTCCCCGCAGACGGCGCGGAAGCTGGCCTGCGACGCCCAGATCATCCCGGCCCTGCTCGGCACCGACGGCCAACTCCTCGACCTCGGCCGCGCCAGCAGAATGTTCACCGCCGCCCAGCGCCGAGCACTCGCCCTACGCGACGGGCACGGCTGCGCATTCCCCGGCTGCGACCGGCCGATCGCCTGGTGCGACGCCCACCACATCCACCGCTGGATCGACGGCGGCCCCACTGATTTGAGCAACGGCGTGCTCTTGTGCACCCACCACCACACCCTCATCCACCACGGTGATTGGGCAATACGCATCGCGGCCGACCGCCGACCCGAATTCCTCCCACCGCCTTGGATCGACCCCGACCGAAAGCCCCTCCGCAACCACCACCAACGCGAATAAGCGGATCGGCGAATCGGAGAAGCACACTAACGTGATCTCTTTTGATCGAAGAAGATCCGGACGTCCGAGCACGCATTCGGCGCCCAGGTCGTCGCCGGGGAGTCAGTCACGTGGCATTGCTTCACGATGTCGGCCCGGAATGTCGCATGTCCGAGCACCATGGTCCCCGGCCGCGGTCCGGCTCGTCGTCCACGATCCGGTCGTGTCGATGCTCGCCGTAAAACTCGACTTGCCGCGCCAAGATGTCGCGCATCGGCGTGCCCCGCGGGGCGCCGTAGACCGTGCCGGGGAAGTCCAGGTCGCGTTGCACCTGCCACAGCTCGTCGTGCCGATCCGGAGAAAATAGCTCCGCCGGATCGCCGGCCGCGATCCACCCGATCGGCACCACGCTGTCCGGCGCGAGCCGAGAGTTGACGTGGAGCACGCTGTTGATCCGAAGCTCCGAACGGGTGCCGGCGACGGCTCCGGGGAACACCGACACTCCGGTGGCGACGAAGACCTCGTCCTCGATCGACGCGCCGTTGACATGGGCGTGCGGCCCGATCAGGACGCTGTCGCCCAGCACGGCGGGATGCTTCGAACGCCCGCGTACGAGCGCGTTCTCCATGATGACGACATCGGCGCCGATGCGTACCTCGCCGTCCTCGGCGGTCAAGACCGCGCCGTGCAGCACCCGGGCGCGGGCGCCGAGGACCACTGCGCCGCAGAGTACGGCCGTCGGAGCGACATAGGCTGACGCCGGCACGATGGGACGCGCTCCGCGATGCTCGATCTCCATGTCGGGGCAGGGTAGGCAATCAGCCGACGAAACGCATCCGCAGCTCGTCGAGCGCCTCCGTGCTCATGCTCGCACCCCCGCGCAAGTACGCCTCGATCCCGCCGTGCTCGGTGTCCACCAGGTCGAGGGTCTCGGCCATGACCCACCGTGGAGTGCCGAGCAGCGCCTCCGCGGCCGGGCGACCGATGCCGAGCTCTTCCATCTCGTCGACGAAGGCCGACATGGACTCGACCGGCAGGTAGCGCATGGTGAGCTGGTAGTCGTCGAGGATCGTCTCGCGGTCGACGCCGAGCCAGCTGAGGAGCATGGCTACAGTGAGCCCGGACCGGTCCTTGCCGCCGGCGCAGTGGATCACGGCGGGTGCGCCGTCGGTCTCGGCCAAGCCGGACAGGACGCCGCCGAAAACCGACCCGCCTTCGGCCACCATCACTCGGTAGTCGTCGAAGAGCCATTGCTCGCCGTCGCTGCGCTCACGCAAAGGTGAAAGGTCGGGTGTCTCCGAAAAACGCGCCGGCATCGGCAAGTTGCGTGAGGGTCGCGGACCAGGCTCTTCGGCGTACTCCTTCTCGCCGCGAACGTCGTAGATCGCCCGGATGCCGAGCCCGTCGAAGGCCGCAAGATCGCCGTCGGTGAGCTCATGAAGCGCGCCGGATCGGAAGACCTGGCCCCAACGGATCCGGCCACCCGAGATGGTCGGATATCCGCCGAGGTCGCGGAAGTTTGGCCCGCCCTGGAAGTGGAGCCGGCGCTCGGCAGCCACCACGACGGTGCCGTCATGAGAGACCGAGACGTACGTTCGGCCGGCCGGTGGATCGGCGAGCCGCACCAAACGCTCGCCGACCGGCACCCGCAGCACGTGGGTGTGCGCGGCCGGGTCCGGCGTCGGCCCCCATCCGATGTCAACCTCCCGGGCGCCGACTGGCTCCCATCGGACGTTCAAGGCGTCGTCGTCCAGCTCGACCTCGACTTCGAGTGCTCCGTCCGTGATCGTCATGTGGGTCCGCCCTCTCAAGCCACGAAGCGGGTACGAAGGTCGTCCATCGCCTGCTCGGTCATACCGCCAGAGTCGCGCAGGTACGCCTCGATACCGCCGTGGTCGGTGTCGATCAGCTCCAATGCTTGGGTCATCGCCCAGCGTGGCGAGCTGAGTATGCCTTCGGCCGCTCCTCGCGGGAGGCCGGTCGCGACGAAGTTGTCGACGACGGTCGGGATGGCGTCGGCGGTCAGATAGCGCCCGGTGAGTTCGTAGTCGTCGAGCACCGTGGTGCGGTCGACGCCCAGCCAGGTCAAGAGGAGGGCTGCGGTGAGACCGGTCCGATCCTTGCCGGCTGCGCAGTGAAACACGGCCGGCGTGTGGTCTGCGGCGGACAGCGAGGTGAACAACTCGCCGAAGACCGGACCCGACTCGGTCACCATCGTCCGGTAGTAGTCGGCGAGCCATCGCTCGGCGTCGTCATGGTCACGCAAAGTCGACCGGTCGGGCATGTTGGCGACATCCCCGGTGACCGGCAGGCTTCGGGACGGGCGCGGATTGGGCCGGCGATCCCGCTCGTCGTCGCGTCGTAGGTCGAAGATCGTGCGTACTCCGAGCTCGTCGAAGACCGCGAGGTCGTCGGCGGTGAGCTTGTGGAGGCTGCTCGACCGGAAGAGGAGGCCCCATTGGGTCCACCTGCCCGAGGCCGTCGGGTAGCCGCCGAGGTCGCGGAAGTTCAGCACGCCGTCGAGGGGGATGCGGCGCTCGGCTGCGATCAGGACGTCGCCGGAACGGGAGAGCGAGACATAGGGCCGCCGGCCAGCCGTGGGGAGATCGATGAGCTGCACCGACCGCTCGCCCGCGGGCACTCGCATCACGTGGGTGTGGGCGGTCGCGTGGGGCGTCGGACCGTAGCCGATGTCGACGTGATGGTCACCGACCGGCTCCCATCGGACCATCAGCTGACCCGCCTCGGCGGCCTCGACCTCGACCCGCGGCGGCGCTGGTGTCATGTCGGTGATGGTACGGGTCGGCGACCCGGTTGCGACGTGGCGCGTTTCACTGTCGGCGCAGGTGCGCGAGCCGGTCAGTCGTAGCTCGCCTCGGTCCACCACTGTCGGTTTTCGACGGCCAGCAACCAGGCACTCCCGTCGACGCTGACGATCTGAAAACGGGCCAGTCGGCGGGATGCCTCGGTGTCCCACCAGCGCTCCTCGACCGGCCACGGCCCGGCCCATGCCGCGACCGGGCGCAACTGGTCGACGGAGCGGCCGTCGGGGCAAAACCTGGCCAGTTCGCCGGTCAGCGTGCCGCGGGTGCTCACGCCGACCGGGTGTCCGTCCGCGGCGACGACGAGAGCCGGCAGCGGCGGGGCATACATCGTCGACGGCAGCGGCGCGGGGATGTTGCCGGGCCACGGCTGCTCCACCGGGCGGCCCGGCCGGGCTCGCTCGCCCCACGGCACGAGCGTCTGGCGATCGGCAGGCCCGCGGCCTCCGCTGGGCACGGCCACCGCGACGGCTTCATGGCCCAGCATGCTCTGCACGCGGGTGAGGGCGCGATGGATGCGTTCGTCCGGGCCGCCGCCCCAGAGCCCTTCGGCGTGGGCGCCGATCGGATCGGCCTCGTCGGGGCTCAGCCGCACGCCGATGACGGGAGAGTCGAGCTCGCCGGCGGACGGACCGACCCCTTGCAACTGCCAGCGCACCCGGTCGACGAGGTCAGCGGCGTCGAACCATCGCGGGTGCAGCCAGCTCCGCTCGAGGATGTCGCCGGACTCGGTGTGCACCTCGATGCGAACGGTGGTGCACACCAGCTTGTGGTCGGCGAGGTCGGCGACGAACCGGTCGGCACACTCGCGGACCGCGAAGGCGACCTGGTCGACTCGGTCGACCGGAGGCTCGAGCGGGGTGAAGCACGACAGCTCCGGCGGCGGCTGCCGGGCGACCACGGGACGGCCGTCGCGACCGCGGGCCAAGCGATGGGCGAACGCACCCTCGGGCCCGAACCGGGCCAGCACGTCGGTGGGGGAGAGATCCGCGAAGCTGCCCAAGGTCCGCAGGCCGAGCCGGCGGAGCAGGCTGGCGAGGTCGGGTTGGCCCAAAGCCTCGACCGGAAGCGGGGCGAGGAAGCGGCCCGAGGCGTCGGTCGGGACCACGTGGATGCGGTCGCCGCGTCGGATGGCCGCCCGGGCGGCCTGCTCGGCCGCGAACGGTCCCTCGGCGATCCCGATCCGGCTGTCGGTGATGTCGAGGCGGGCCAGGCAGTCGGCGATGGCGGCGCCGGCCGCGGCCTCGCCGCCGTAGTAGCGACTGGGTCCGCGAGCCCGGATCGCACAGGCCCCGGGCCGCATGATCTGGACGCCGGGTGTCAGCTCCTCGAGGGCCGCCACGACCGGGTCGAAGGCGTGCGCGTCCAGAGCCGGGTCGTAGGGCAGCACCACGAGCTCGGGGCAGCGCGCTTGGGCGTCCCGCGTACGCAGCCCGCGCCGCACCCCCTCGTGTCGGGCCGCGGCCGAGCAGGCCAGCACCTGACCCCGGTCGAGCACCGCGATCGGGGCATCCGGCGGACAACCCGCCGACCGACCGGCGGCGGTCACCGGCCAGTCCGGACACCACACCGCCAGGGTCCGCGTCATCCGACCGCTTCTCGGGTCCAGACCGGTGCGTCCGTGGTGGCCGGCTCGTCGGCGACCCGCACCACGCCTTCCGCATCGGGCAGCCACAGCCGCGCCTGCCGAGGACGCACCGCCGTGCCGCGCCCTTCGACGGAGATCGTCGCTTGGCGAGCGGTCAGGTGGCCGTGGCCGGCGCCGACGCCTAGCCAACTGCTCTCGGTGATGGCCAGGTTGGCCTCGTGTCGGGGCCAGGCGCCGCAGGTGATGAGGACCGCCTCGCGCTGCCGCAGGCGGGCCGCGATCCGAGCCGCCTCGGCGTCGCGGACCGCGGTGGGCGGACGGACGACGACCACGGCGAGCGAGTCGATCAGCGCCCCGACCACGCTGAGCCAGCGCGAACCGGGATCGGGCACCAGCACCAACCGGTCGAGGTCGATGCCGAGATCGGCGGCGGTCGGTGCGGCGAACCCGGGCATGCCGACGACGCCACACCAGGCGCCGGCGGCCGAAGGGCCGGCCACCAGGGCCATCGTCAGCGCGGTCGAGCCGACCACCGAATAGGTCGCGCCGGCGCGCAGCGCGCCATGCGGCAGCAGGCCGGCCAGCGCGGGGAGCGTGTCGAGTGGCCGAAGGACGTCGTCTCGGCCTCCCTGGGCCTGGCGCACGGTCGCCGCCAGCCGATCGGTCGACTGGCGAAGCACCGAGACTGTCCCGCCCATCTCCCCATCATCGAACACATGTTCGATGGCGTCAACTTCTCCCACGTCAAGATTCTGGCAGGGTCCTCGTGGTGGGATCCGGCTTGGAGGTGCAGCGATGGACACGTCCGCGTATTTGAACGCTGTTGTCGAACAGACGAGCACGTTCGCCGATTGGGTGGATGGCACGGATGCGGCGGCCCCGGTGCCGACGTGTCCGAAGTGGACGCTGGCCGATCTTGTCGACCATGTCGGCGGGACGCAGCGGATGGTGGCAATGCTCGTGGGGGAGCGAATGGCCGAGGCGAGCCAGGCGTTCGAATCGGTCGCCGATGACACACCGGTGTGGGATCCGTCCGGCGGCGCCGCAGGCGTACCGTTCTGGTCGCGTCGGCTGTTCGGCGAGGCTTGCGTGCATCGCGCGGACGCGGCTGCGGCGCTCGGCAAGCGGTACGAGAGGCACTGCTCGAGCACTGGATCGACCACATGGACTGGGTCACCGACGGCTGACCCGTGCTTGGACGCCGATCCGTCACTTGTGGTGCGGCGATCCGTCACTTGTGGCGGGGATCTAGCGGCTGTCGGTCGCGTCGTACGTCGTCGACGAGGTGCCCATCTCGGATCCGGTCTCCTGCTCGGCGTGGGTGACCTGCCGATGCGCCTGCTCGTGTTCGGCGAGGTCGGGGTCGGCCCGCTCCTGGTCGATCTCGCGCGGGTCCTCTCCGGGCGTCGGCGGCTCTTTGGTCCAGCGGTTCGTGCCGCCAGTGGTCGCGTCGATTCGAGGGTCGGTCATGCCTGGGCTGTACCCCCAAGATCGATCGGCATTCGTCGACCCGTTCGACTGAGGGTCAGGCCTTCTGCTTGGCGGCGGCCTTTTGTGCCTTCTTGAAGGAGCGCACCTCTTGGAGCGTGTCGGGCCCGGTCACGTCGGCGATCGATCGACGTGAGTTGGCCTTGCCGTAGTCACCGGCGGCCTTGCGCCAGCCGTACGGCTGCACATCGAGCTGCTTGCCCAGCAGGGCGATGAAGATCTTGCACTTCTGGTCGCCCCAACCGGGGAGGGCCTTGAGTCGGCGGAAGACCTCGGCCGCGCTGGGCTTGTCTCGGGTCCAGATCGCGGCGGTGTCGCCGTCGTAGTCCTCGATGATCGTCCGCGCCAGCGCCTGCACGCGACGGGCCATCGAGCGGCCGTACCGATGGATCGCCGGCGGAGTCGCGCACAGCTCCTCAAACTCGGCGGTGTCGGCCTCGGCGATCTTGCGGATGTCGAATCCGCCCATCCGGCCGGCGATCTTTTGCGGCCCGGCAAAGGCCGCCTCCATCGGGTATTGCTGATCCAGGGTCATGCCGACGAGCAGGGCGAAGGGATCGGAATGCAGGAGGCGGTTCGCCGCGTCGTCGGTCGTCAGCCACAACGTCATGACGCCATCCTTACAGAACGAACGGCTGGGTGGCTCGGGCGAAGGCGAGGCGGTCGCCGTCGCGGAGGTGGTCGCGGCAGTGACGGGGGCGGGTCGCCTGTCTAGACTTCGGCAAATGGGCATCATGCGCAGCCCCGGCACACAGACGGTCGAGGATCGTCGCACTCAGCCGGTCACCGACGACGGCGACCATGAGCGCTTCTCGCATTACGTGTCGAAGGACAAGCTGACCGCCGCGATGGTCGAAGGCACTCCAGTGATCGCCCTGTGTGGGAAGGTGTGGGTGCCGAGTCGCGATCCGAAGCGCTATCCGGTGTGTCCGGAGTGCAAGGAGATCTGGTCGAAGATGCGACCTGGCGACGACGGTGGCGACGAGGACTGAACCTCGCCCGCAAGCCGATGGAAGGTCCGCGAAACCTGTCCCCTCGGGGGACATCGACACGAGCTCCTTCATGGGGCCAAGGAAGGGACAACGTGACGCAGACGAAAGCAAGCAAGATCCGACGGATGACGGTGGCCGGTCTCGGCGCCGTCGCCCTCGGTACGGGAGTCGCATCGATGCCGGGCACGGCGCAGGCGATGCCGGTCGACGAGGTCGGCAGCTCGGCGTCCTGTGTCAAGGTCGAAGGCGCGGCTCGGACGGACAGTGAGCACGTACGCGACGAGCCGGAGCTGACCGGCCGTCAGGTCCAGGCCATGGAGGCCGACCTGCAAGCGCGGATCGCTCGCGACCCGGGCCTGCTCGAGGCCCGCGCCGACAGCAAGCCGATCATCATCAAGGTCGCCGTGCACTCCATCAAGCCTCGCAAGAGCGGCGGTGGCGTCGGGCCGAAGAGGATCCGGCGGATGGTCGACATCCTCAACGGCGCCTACCGGGGAGTCCAGAGTCGCGCCGCCGCCAACACCAAATTCCGGTTCCGCCTCGACAGCATGGACTGGACCGTCAACCGCCACTGGTACCACATCGGCTACGGCACCAAGTCAGAGCGGAACATGAAGCGCGCCCTCCGTGTGGGTAACGCGCGGACGCTCAACGTCTACCTCGGCAAGCTCGGTGGCGGGCTGCTGGGTTGGGCGACCTTCCCGCAGTGGTACGCCAACCACAAGAAGATGGACGGCGTCGTGATCAACCAGGACTCGCTGTTGGGTGGCTCGGCCGCGCCGTACAACAAGGGCGACACCGTGCCGCACGAGGTCGGCCACTGGCTCGGTCTCTACCACACGTTCCAGGGCGGCTGTAGCGCCTTGAACGACAGGGTCACCGACACCGCGGCCGAACAGGGCCCCGAATACCAGTGCCACCAGGGCCGTGACAGCTGCTCGGCCAAGGACGGCCTGGACCCGATCCACAACTTCATGGACTACTCGGCCGACCACTGCATGAACATGTTCACCAGAGGGCAAAACGAGCGGATGATCCTGCATTGGCGGGCCTACCGCAGCTGAGTCAGCACGCACGTCCAACGCCAAATCAGCGGCCTGGTCGCGGGGCAAGTCAGCCTCGCGGCCGGGCCGCTGTCTTGGTTCAGAGCTTGACTGCGTTGAAACCGGTCCGTTGTCGGCGAACGCTACGTTGGCGACATGCCTGCCGAGACCTCGCAGACGCTGGCCCGTGGACTACGGGTGCTCCAGCTGCTCGCGAGCGAGCCGCGCGGGTTGACCATGACGGAGCTCGCCCAGCGGGTCGAGGTCAACCGGACGGTCGCCTATCGATTGGTGTCGACCCTGGTCGAGTTTGGCCTCGCCCGCCGTGACGATCAGAGCCGGGTATCGATCGGGATCGGCGTCATCGACCTCGCGCGAGCGATCGAGCCGCTGCTGCGCGACCAGGCTCGGCCGGTCCTGCGCCGGTTGGCCGAGGACGTCGGCGCGACCGCGCATCTCACGATCGCCGAGGGCGACGAGGCGCTGGCGATTTCGGTCGTCGAACCCTCGTGGACCGACTATCACGTCGCCTATCGGGTCGGCACCCGACACCCGCTCGATCGGGGCGCGGCCGGGCGAGCGATCCTCCTGGGCCGAAACGGCCAGGCCGCGCCCTATGTCGTGACCCGTGACGAGCTCCAGCCCGGCGCCAGTGGACTGGCGGCGCCGGTGCGAGGAGTTCCCGGGCTGGAGTGTTCGGTCGGCGTCGTGGCGCTGGGGGAGTTGGACGTCGACGCCGTGGGAGTACGCGTGGTGCGAGCCGCTTCGGACATCGCCGGGCGCCTCGCGTGATCGGCCCGGGGTGGCCCCGGTACGAACCTATTGGACCGGGGCCACCCCGGACCAAGAAGCCGCCCGCCACTCACTCCGACTCGACGGCGGCCCGAAGCAGTGGCACGGTGCGATAGGGGATCTGGGTGGCGAGCGCGATCACGGTCGAGGTGCGCACGATGCCCTCGACGGCGACGACCGCGTCGATCACGCGCTGCAGGTCGGCGTTGGAGCCGGCGACGCAACGGCACCAGAGGTCGCCCGCGCCGGTGATGGTGAAGACCTCGAGCACCTCGGGGATCGACTGCAGGTGGGCCGAGATGGTGTCGTGGCCGACGCCCTGGCGGATCTCGAGCGTCAAGAACCCGGTGACCGGATAGCCGAGTGCGGCCGGGTCGACGTCCGGACCCCAGCCGCGGATCACGCCGTCGGCAGCCAGCCGGTTGAGCCGCGACTGTACGGTGCCGCGGGCAACGCCGAGCCGGCGAGACGCCTCGAGCACGCCGATCCGTGGCTCGGCCGCGAACAGCCGCATGATCGTCGAGTCGAGCGCGTCGATGGATTGGGCCATCGGACTCCCCTCCGGTCGTGGGCAACTTGCTGCGCCGGACCGCTGCGGCTCGACATCGATTGGACAAGTTGCACACTCATCTTGCCATCTATTGCACAGTCTGTCGGCTCAGGCGATGCTTCGGTCAACAGTCGTGCACGGAGGAGGCGCCGCTATGACCGAGACGTTGACCCCGGAGGAGCAACAGGCCGAGCTCTCGCTCGACCAGCTCAAGCAGCTCGTCGGCCTGGTCGAGTACGACGAGTCCAAGGATCCGTTCCCCGTCAAGGCGATGGACGCCATCGTCTTCGTGGTCGGCAACGCCACCCAGACAGCGCACCTCTACCAGCACGCCTTCGGCATGGACCTGGTCGCATACTCCGGTCCCGAGACGGGCCTGCGGGAGCGCAAAGCTTACGTGCTGCGCGCCGGCTCGGCCCGGTTCGTCTTCACCGGCGGTGTGGCGACGGACAGCCCGCTCTTGGACCACCACCGCAAGCACGGCGACGGCGTCGTCGATCTGGCGTTGGAGGTTGTCGACGTCGACAAGTGCGTCGCCCACGCCGAGGCCCAGGGCGCCACGATCCTCGACGAGCCGCACGACGAGTCCGACGAGCACGGCACGGTACGGATGGCCGCGATCGCGACGTACGGCGAGACGCGGCACACTCTCGTCGACCGCTCGAGATACGACGGCCCGTACCTGCCCGGCTTCGTCGCGGCCGAGACGAGGGTGACGCGGCCCGATGGCCATCCGAAGCGGCTCTTCCAGGCCATCGACCACTGCGTCGGCAACGTCGAGCTCGGCAAGATGGACGAGTGGGTCGACTTCTACAACCGCGTCATGGGCTTCGTCAACATGGCGGAGTTTGTCGGTGACGACATCGCGACTGACTACTCGGCCCTGATGAGCAAGGTGGTGGCCAACGGCAACCACCGGGTGAAGTTCCCCCTCAACGAGCCGGCCGTCGGCAAGAAGAAGTCGCAGATCGACGAGTACCTCGAGTTTTACGACGGCGCTGGCTGCCAGCACATCGCGCTCGCGACCAACGACATCTTGCGCACGGTCGACATCATGCGCCGCAACGGTGTGGAGTTTCTCAAGACGCCGCAGTCGTACTATCACGACCCGGAGCTGCGGGCCCGGATCGGCAAGGTGCGGGTGCCGATCGAGGAACTCGAAGCTCGCGGCATCTTGGTCGACCGCGACGAGGACGGCTATCTGCTGCAGATCTTCACCAAGCCGCTCGGCGACCGGCCGACGGTGTTTTACGAGCTGATCGAGCGACACGGCTCGCTCGGCTTCGGCAAGGGCAACTTCAAGGCTCTCTTCGAGGCGATCGAGCGCGAGCAGGAGCGACGCGGCAACCTCTGACCTGGCACCCGTGGGGGGAGCCAAATCGCGAAACACGCCCGGCGTGTTTCGCGATTTGGCTACCGCCAATGGAGCGGAACGCCACTGCGGCGGTTCGTCAGAGGCGGCGCTGGAACTCGGCCGCGCGGCCGATCGCGGTGTAGCCGATCAACTCGTTGATCGCGACCATGTGCGCGTTTGACTCGGCGTTCCACGTGCTCAGGCTCCGCACTTGAGGCTCCTCGTCGCGCATCCACTGCAGCATCGCGATCTTGAGCAGCTGGCCGAGCCGGTGGCCGCGGTGACCGCGGGCGACGGCCGTGTCGAGCTGCCACGCGAGCCAGGGCTGCTCGATCTCGACGGCGACGACGGTGTGGCCGGCGAGCTCGCCGGACGAGCGATGCCGCGCGAGGAGCCGATAGCTCCGGCGCCCGCGGGCCAGCTGCGCGCGGTCCATCTTGCGGATCCGGTCGGCCGGGAAGGCTTCGTCCTCGACCTCAAGGTCGTCGGTCGGCGCGTCGTTGATCGACTCCGCCAGGCGCCCGACGTCGTCGAGCAGGTGCGCCGGGGTCTCGCCGGTCAGTCGTACGAGCTCGTAGTCGGCGGATTTCGCCTCGGCGTCCGCGTAGAGGCGGTCCAGATGCGGCCAGTCGGCCGTCGCAAGATCCTGCCGCCGCATGACAGCCACCGAGGCGCGTTCGAAGCCCATGACCTCGAGGAACATCTCGGCCGGCGTGCCGTCGAAGGCCTCCGAGAGCACGACCTTGCGGCCCTCCGCCCGCACCCGCTCGATCCCGACGTCGAAGAGCTTCCGGCCGAAGCCTCGTCGGCGGGCGAGCGGGTCGACGACGACCTCGACCGCTCCGACGTGGGTGTTGTCCCAGTACGGCAGGTCGATCCACAAGGCGGCGGACACGCGTCCGTCGTCATAGGCGACCGCGGCGATGGGAACGTCGCCGTCCCACCCGTGTTGCAGGTTGGCAGTAATGCAGGACGTCGTCATCGACGGGAGCTGAGGCGTGTCCACGGCGCGGGCTGCCTCCTGCACCGCGGTGACTCCCGCGGTCAGGAGCGGATCCGGGCGATCGGGATCCAGCCACGTCATGTCCATCCGACCAGGACACCACCACCCGACGCGAGAGGCGAGTGGTTTTCGTCGCCGTGGGCACGGTGTTCCTAGTACTGGCGGACCTCGGAACCGTGGGCACTGCATGGACGCCGCGTTCCGTACCCGGCTGGAAGCACATCCCCGTACCCGACGAAGGGACTGCCCTTGCGATCGATCGAGCACACCACGGCCCTGGTCACCGGTGCGACCGACGGCCTCGGGCGCAGCGTCGCGCATGACCTCGCCGGCCGGGGCGCGACCGTTCTCGTCCACGGTCGGAGCGCGACGCGCGGCGAGCGGATCGTCGACGAGCTGAAACGGGCCACCGGCAACGGCCGGGTCCGGCTCTACCTCGCCGACCTGGCCAACCTGAGCCAGGTCGAGACGCTCGCCGACGACGTGGCAAGGGATCATGCCGAGCTGCACGTGCTGGTCAACAACGCCGGCATCGGGGCCGGGCTGCCGGATGGCCGGGAGCGGCAGCTGAGCGTCGACGGCTACGAGCTGCGGTTCGCGGTCAACTACCTCGCCGGATATCTCCTGACCGAGCGCCTCCTCCCGTTGCTACGTCAGAGCGCGCCGGCCCGCGTCGGCAACGTCGCTTCCCTCGGCCAGCAGGCGATTGACTTCGCCGACGTGATGCTGACACGCGACTACGACGGCTGGCGGGCCTATCAACAAAGCAAGCTCGCCCAGGTCATCTACACCGTCGACCTGTCCGAGCGGGTGCCGGCCGGCGAGGTCGCCGTCAACAGCCTGCATCCGGGTACGTTCATGCCGACCAAGATCGTCACGAGCGAACTCGACCACACCGTGGACACGCTCGAGACCGGTACCCGCAACGTCGTCCGACTGGCCGTCGATCCGATCCCCGACGGTGTCAACGGCGCCTTCTTCGACCGCGACACCGAGGCCAAGGCCGATCCGCAGGCGTACGACGCGACCGCGCAGCAGCGGGGCGACCCGAAACGGCTACTCGGCCGTCGGATTCCAGGGCAACCGGATCACGGTGCCGCCCGGCAAGTGCCTGACCGGCGTACGCCTGTCGCACACCCTGGCGGCCGACCTGTCACCCGGCGACGGCGATCCGCTCGACCCGGCGACCTACGGCTTCGAGTACGTCGACGGCGGCGAGGAGTGGAACGCGGTCTTCCGGGCCGTCGCCCGCCACCTCGGCGGCTGCGGCTGAGGGTTATTGGGGCTCGCCCTCGCAGCACGACGCCTTGAACTTGCAGTGCGGGCACAGCCAGCGGGTGCGTACGGGCTCGAACTCGTTGCCGCAGTTGTCGCACTGGATCATGGCGTCGACTGTAGGCGCCGTTACGGAGTCGTGTCGTTGCGACGCGCCCCGCCGTAACGATGACGCGGCAACATCCACGACGTGCCCGCGAGAGCTCGCCGTGCCGCGTCCGTCGTCGTCTCCGCCCTGCTCGTGGCGACCGGCGCGGGTCCGGCGGTACCCGTCGGATCGCCACCCGGGGCCGATCACGACGCGACCGGTGCCGTGGGCATCGGCGACCCCTACTTCCCGAAGTACGGCAACGGCGGCTACGACGTGCGGCACTATCGGATCGCCGTCGCGTACCAGCCCAAGACGGGGCGGCTGACCGGACGGACGACGGTGCGTGCGGTCGCGAAAAAGCGGCTCCGGCGGTTCAACCTCGACCTACAGATCCGGGCCGTCGCGGTGCGGGTGCGGCACCGGCCGGCTCGGTTCGTCCAGCGAGGTCGCGAGCTCACCGTCTGGCCGCGAAGGCCGCTGCGCGAGGGACGGCCGTTCCGCGTCGTGGTGACGTCGTGGTCGACGCGAATCTCGGCTTCGCCATCGAAACTCAGACCCGACCTGTCTACGAGAGCTTCTTCTTCCGTCGCAAGCCCAACCCCGTGATCATCGCGCACGAGATCGCCCATCAATGGTTCGGCGACTCCGTGTCGGTCAACCGCTGGCGGGACACGTGGCTCAACGAGGGCTTCGCGACCTGGGCGTCGTGGCTGTATGCCGAGAAGCGGTCCGGCCCCAACGCCAACACCAACTTTGCCCGGATGTGGCACCTCTACCACGGTGTGCATTCGCTCTGGAACGTGCAGGTCGCTAACCCGGGGCGTCAAGAGGTCCTCCCCGGCGCCATCTACATCCGCGGCGCCATGGCACTGTAGGGGCTACGCAAGATCATCGGCAACCGCCCCTTCATGACCCTGCTGCGCACCTGGGTACGGCAGCACACAGACGGCACGGCGCGGGTCGGGCAGTTCGAGCGCCTCGCCGAGCGGGTCGCCGACCGCGAGCTCGATCGGTTCTTCCGGGTGTGGTTGCACAGCAAGCACCGACCGCGAGTCAGCGAGCGCAACGGCTTCCCCGAGATCCTGCTGGACGGCCGGCCAGACTCGGCCCGAGCCGCACGGCCGGACTATCCTGCGCGCTACTGAGTCGGCCCGCGGTCGTCTCATGTGAGGATGGCGGCATGCGTCGACTGACCCACGGCATCACGGCCGTCTTGACCGCCTCGGCACTCGTCATGCTGTCCGGTTCCACCCAGGCAGAGTCGGCTTCGACCGGTTCCGACCGTTCGGACACGACCGGGGCGGCGGGCATCGGCGACCCGTATTTCCCGAACTACGGCAACGGCGGCTACCGCGTCGGGCACTACAACGTCCGGGTGGCGTTTCACCCCAAGACCGAGCGTCTTCGCGGCGTGACGGGTCTGAAGGCGCGGGCGACCAAGCGACTGACACGGTTCAACCTCGACCTCGTGCTGCACCCGTCCAAGGTCAAGGTCAACGGTCACCGAGCGCGTTTCCGGCATCACGGACACGAGCTGGTCGTCCGGCCCGCCCACGCGATCGGCAAGGGCGATCGGATGCGGGTCAGGGTCTGGTACGCCGGCGTGCCGAAGAACCTGAGGGACAACGGCGTCCGCCCGTGGATCACCAACCGGGACGGCGCCGTCGCGCTCGGGCAGCCCGAAATCGCCGCCTGGTGGTTCCCGAGCAACGACCATCCGCGTGACAAGGCGGCCTTCGACCTGCGGATCACGGTCCCGCATGGTCGGCAGGCGATCAGCAACGGTCGGTTGGTCGGTGTGAAGCGCACGGCGACGCGGTCGACGTGGCACTGGCGGATGCCGAAGCCGATGGCGACCTACCTCGCGTTCGCCGCGATGGGTCGCTACGACCTCATGCGGGGCAAGACGCGATCGGGTCGGCCGTACCTCTACGCCGTCGACAAGGCGCTCAACGCTGAGACCCAACGGCACGCTCGAGAGGCGTTGCGCAAGACCGGTCCGGCGACCGGGTTCCTGACCAAGATGTGGGGGCGCTATCCGTTCCGACAGATCGGTGGCGTCGTGCCGAGTGGGACGGTCGGCTACGCGTTGGAGACGCAGACCCGGCCGGTCTATGACGCAGGCTTCTTCTACGGTGGTGGCGGCACCTTGGTCGTCGTGCACGAGATGGCCCATCAGTGGTTCGGCGACGCGGTGGCGCTGCGGCGCTGGCAGGACATCTGGCTCAACGAGGGCCTCGCCACCTACTCCGAATGGCTCTGGGCCGGCCACCACGGCGGGGAGACCGTGACCCAGCGGTTCCATCGGCTCTACCGTCACTCCGGCCCGCATGACTCGTTCTGGGACCTGAAGATCGGCGACCCCGGGCCGAGGCACATCTTCGCTGGCAAGATCTACGTGCGTGGCGCGATGACGGCGCAGGCGCTGCGGATGCGGGTCGGGAGCCGAGACTTCTTCCGGATCTGCCGGCTGTGGGTGCACCACAACGCCGACGGCGTCGGGACGACCCGCGAGTTCAAGCGGTTGGCCGAGCGGGTCAGCGGCCGACAGCTCGACCGACTGTTCCGGGCCTGGCTCTACAGCAGCGATCGGCCGCCGCTGCCGTAGGCCGTGGCGCGAGAGTGGCCATCCAAGGTAGGAGTAAGAATAGTGTTACTCTTACCTCGTGCGGATGACGAGCAAGGGCCAGGTCACCATTCCGATCGATGTGCGGACCCAGCTCGGCCTTCGACCCGGCGACGACGTGGAGTTCGAGGTGGACGGTGACGTCGCCCATCTCAAGCGGTCCGCGCGGTCGCCGCAGCGCGGTCGGCGGATCGTCGAGCACTTGCGCGGCCGTGGCGACGTCCAGCTCAGCACCGACGAGATCATGGCACTGACGCGTCGTGGTTGAGTCCACCGTCACCCTCGTCGACTCCAACGTTCTGCTCGACGTCCTGACCGACGACCGTCGTTGGTCGGACTGGTCGTCACAGGCGCTGGCCGATGCGGCCGATCGCGGGTCACTCGTCGTCAATCCGGTCGTTTACGCCGAGGTCTCGGTCCGCTTTACTCGCATCGAGGATCTCGACGCCGCGCTGCCATCCGACGAGTTCGTACGCTCGCCGCTACCGTCGGCCGCCGCCTTCCTCGCGGCGAAGTGCTTCGTGGCGTACAAGAAGCGCGGCGGGTCCAAGCGGGCTCCGCTGCCCGACTTCTTCATCGGTGCCCACGCCGCCGTGGATGGTCATCGGCTACTCACTCGCGATGCGGGTCGATTCCGCACGTACTTCCCGACGGTCGAGCTGATCGCCCCGTCGTGAGACCGGCCTCTCCCGTACGACGCCGATGCGCCCTACGGTGGAGGCATGAGCGCCGACGTGATCCGCGACCTGGCCGACGCGCTCCCGGCGGAGTGCATCGTGACCGATCGCGATCTGATCGAGTCCTACCGCTACGACCGGGCAACGTTTTGCGACGCCGGTCAGCCCATGGTCGTCGTACGCGCGCGCAATGTCGACCAGGTCAGCGCCACCCTGCGGATCGCGTCGAGGCATCGCACTCCCGTCGTCCCGCAAGGCGCCCGAAGCGGACTGTCTGGCGCGGCCAACGCGATCGACGACTGCATCGTCCTCAGTCTCGAGGCGATGACCAGCATCGTCGAGATCGATGTGCCCAACCGGATCGTCGTCACCGAGCCCGGCATCTACAACGCCGACCTGTCCCGCGCGGTCGCCGAGCGCGGGCTGTTCTATCCGCCCGACCCGAGCAGTTGGGAGTTTTGCTCGATCGGCGGCAACCTCTCGACTAACTCGGGTGGGTTGTGCTGCGTGAAGTACGGTGTCACGACCGACTATGTGCTCGGCCTCCAGGTCGTACTCGCCAGCGGTGAAGTGCTTCGGACCGGCCGGCGCACCGTCAAGGGTGTCGCGGGCTATGACCTGACCAAGCTGTTCGTCGGCTCGGAGGGCACGCTCGGTGTCATCACCGAGGCGACGCTGATGCTCCGGCCCAAGTCGCAGCTGCCGCTGACGGTGGCCGGGACCTACGCCGAGGCTCGCGATGCGGCGGCCGGCGTCTCGGCGATCATCGCGAGTGGCCTGGTGCCGAGCCTGCTGGAGTTCATGGACCGCACCAGCATCCAGGCGGTCGACGACAGCTTCAAGCTGGGCTTCGGCGACGAGGTCGGTGCGCTCGTGATCGCGCAGTCCGACGCCGGTGAGGTGCAGGGCAAGGCCGACATCGAAACCATCGCCGGCTGCCTCGAGTCGACCGGCGCGGCCGACGTCATCGTGGCCGAGGACCAGGCCGAGGGCGAGTTGCTGCTCGCGGCGCGACGCCAGGTCATCCCGGCGTTCGAGGGCATCGGCTCGATGCTCATGGACGACGTCTGCGTGCCACGCGATCGGCTCGCCGTGCTGGTCGAAGGCGTGGAGCAGCTGTCGAAGGAGTCCGGGCTGACCGTCGGGGTCTTCGGGCACGCCGGCGACGGCAACTTCCACCCCGGCGTGATCTTCGACGGCGACGATCCGGATCAGCGAGCGGCCGCGCAGCGCGTCTTCGCCGACATCATGCGACTCGGTCTGGAGCTTGGCGGCACCATCACCGGCGAGCACGGCGTCGGCGTACTCAAGCGCGACCTGCTGGCCGAGGAGATCGGCGAGCTGTCGCTGCGTGTGCACCGCGACATCAAGCGAGCGCTCGATCCCCTCGGCATCCTCAACCCGGGCAAGGTCTTCGCACCTGACGGGTGAGGCGCGTCAGCCCTTCAACGAACCCGCCATCAGGCCGCGGAGGAAGAACCGACCGAGGACGATGTAGACGATCAGGGTCGGGAAGGCCGCGATGAGGGCCGCCGCCATGCTCGCCTGGTAGTTGGACAGCTGGCCGCCCGCCAGGTTGTTGAGGGCGAGCGTCACCGGTCCGTTGTCCTCGCTCGACAAAAACAGGGCGAACAGGAAGTCGTTCCAGATCGACGTGAATTGCCAGATCAGCGTCACGACGAACGCCGGCGCCGACAGCGGCAGGATGATCCGGATGTACGTCTGAAGCATGCCGGCGCCGTCGACCCGCGCGGCCTCGATCAGGTCGCTTGGCACCGTCTCGTAGTAGTTGCGGAAGATCAGCGTGCAGATCGGGATGCCGAACACGATATGTGTCAGGAGCAGCGCCGGAATCCCGTTCTCGATGTTGATGTCGTTGATGAGGAGGTCGACGAGCGGGAGCATCACCGCCTGGTACGGAATGAACATCCCGAACAAGATCAGGATGAAGACCAGATTGGCGAACGGGAACCGCCACCGACTGAGCACGAAGCCGTTCATCGAACCGAGGATCGAGGCGATGACCGCCCCGGGCACGGCCAGCTGCACCGATCGCCACAACGGAGCCTCGAGACGATCCCAGGCCGTGCTCCAACCGCTGGTCGTCCAGTCCCAGGGCCAGCCCGACGGCAACGCCCAGGCGTCCGAGGCCGAGATCGCGCCCTTCTCCTTGAAGCTCGTGATCAGCAGGACGTACACCGGAATCAGCACGATCAGCAGGAAGAACACCAGCAACGCGATCCGGACGGTCATGCCGATCCAGCGTCTCGACGGCCGAGTGCCGACCGGCCGTTTGGTGACGGGTGGGGCGGCGGCCGTCGCCGTCATCGGTTCTTCTCCGTCCGATGGTTATAGACGAGGTATGGCACGATCAGCACCGCCACGACGATCAGCAGCACACTCGCGATGGTCGCGGCCTTCGCCTGGTCGAACGTTTGAACCTGCCACATGTACGTCGCGGGCACTTCGACCTGATAGGTGTTACGAGCGATCACGTAGATGATGTCGAAGACCTTCAGCGACATGTGACCGGCGATGATCAGTGCGGACAGTGCGACCGGCGACAGTTGGGGGAACAACACGTGCCGATAGAGCTGAAACTCTGAAGCGCCGTCCATGCGGGCCGCCTCGCGCAGCTCATCGGGGATGCTGCGGAAGCCAGCTAGGAACAGCGCCATCATGTACCCCGACAGCTGCCACATCGCGGGCATCGCGATCGCGACCATTCCCCAATTGGGCGTGTCCCACCACGAGTTTTGGAGTCCGCCGGGCCCGAGGCTTTGGAACAGTCGGTTCAAGCCGGCGGCCTCCTCGCCCTGGGCGCCGTTGAGCAGCCAACGCCAAACCACGCCCGCGGAGACGAACGAGATCGCCATCGGGAACAGATAGATCGACCGGAAGATGCCCTCGCCGCGAATGCCTCGCTCCAGCAGGATCGCCCACAACATGCCGAAGAACATCGTCCCGATGAGGAACGCCACGGTGTAGATCAGCAGGTTGGTCAGCGCGTGCTGGAAGCGGTCCTCGGTCAGCAGGTCCTTGAAGTTGTCGAGGCCGATGAAGGTCTCGGGCTGGATGGCGGTGTGTTTGTCGGAGAGCGCGAGCTGGAAGTTTTGGCCGATCAGGCCGTAGACGAAGATGCCCACGAGCACGATCGATGGCGATATGAGCAGGAGACCCGGACCCCAGGTGGCGATGCCGTGCATCCTGCGGCGTCGTTTCGGTCGATTGGCCTGATCAGCCATGAACGACTCCTCGAAGTGTCACGAGCAAGGAGGCGGTACGGAGGTTGAGGTCCGTACCGCCCCCGCTGTTGTCGGTTCTTCTACTCGGTGCTCGCGAACTGGTCGGCCGCCGAGACGAGGTCGTCCTGCAACGTCCCGACGTCCGGGTCGGTGGAGAACTTCCCGACCGCCGACGTGATCGCGTCGAGCCAGGCGATCGATGCGGCCGCGCCGTGCGCAAGCGACGGCACGATCGTGTCGGTCTTGAAGTCTGCCATCGCCGACTGCTGGTAGACGCCGAACTCGCTCGGGTCGATGTCGGTGCGAGCCGGGATCGAGCCCTTCGCCTTGTTGAAGGCCGTCTGGCCGGCCTTGCTGCCGACGACGCGCAGCCAGTCCTCAGCGCCCTCCGTGTTCGGCGCGTCTACGGGCAGAGTGAACGAGTCCGCCAGGAAGTCGTAGACACCGTCGGTGCCTGGCACCGGGAACCAGATGTAGTCCTTGTTCGGGACCAGGTTGTCCACGTCGTAGCCGGCCGGCACCCAGTCACCCATGACCGTGTAGGCGGATTCGCCCTCGGCCACCATGCCGGACGAGTCCGGCCAGTCGAGGCTTCCACGGTTGGAGTTGGTGTAGGTCATCAGGGTTGCGTAGTCATCGAGCGCGTCGGTCACCTCGGACGAAGCCCAGTCGGTCGAACCGTCCCACAGCCCGGTGTAGGCGTCCGGGCCAAGGTCGGCGATCAGCACCGTCTCGAGCAGCTGTACCTGAGTCCAGTCGGTGGCGATCGCCAAAGGCGCTTCCATCCCACCTTGCTTGAGCGTTTCCATGTCGTCGATCCAGTCATCGATCGACGCCGGCGCGGTCGTCGGGAGGCCGTTGTCCTTGAGCACCGACGGGTTGGCCCACACCAGGTTGGCCCGGTGGATGTTGGCCGGGACCGAGTAGATCGCGCCGTCGTAGGTCAGCATCTCGATCAGGCTGGGCGGGAAAATGTCGTTCCAACCCTCCTCCTCGTAGAGCGAGCTGACGTCCTGAATCGCTCCGGTGTTGATGTAGTCCAGCAGTTCGGCGCCGGCGTGGCCCTGGAACGACGAAGGCGGATCGCCGGTCTGCAGCCGCTGAAGGATCACCTTCTTGGCGTTGCTGCCACCGCCACCGGCGATCGGCGTGCTCTGCAGCGTCTCGTCGGGGTAATCCTTGTCGAAGTTTTCGATGAGTGCATCGAGACCGGCCTTCTCGCCGCCCTCGGTCCACCAGGTCATGATTTCGACGTCGCCGGAGCTGCTTGAGGAACCGCCGTCGTCGTCGTCGCCACATGCCGTGAGCATCGTCGCCGCGGCGAGGATGGCGGCACTAGCCAACGCTGTGCGTCGCATGTGTATCCCTTTCTTTTCAACTACTGCCGTGCGCCAACGCATCGGCTAGAGCGTGGATGTAGATGTCCGGACCGTATCGGCGGTCAACTCCGCCGACGGCGATAGCGCCCCCAAGGTTGAAAATCTCGTGCGTGACCCCGTGCGATCCGGGCGTCATGACGTCGTCTCCTTCGGCGGGGTGACGTCGACGCTGCCGCGCACGATCAACCGTGTCGGCAGCACGATCTCACGGACTGCCGACCGCGGCGACGTGTCATCGGACGGTCCGGCGAGCCGGGAAAACAGGGCGTGTGCGGCCTGCTCGCCGAGGGCATCCGGGTCTTGGCTGACCACGGTGATCGGTGGGTCGAGCAGGTCGGCGTACTCGAAGTCGTCGAAGCCCACCAACGCGAGAGCTCGATCGCTGCGGCGCATCGCGTAGAGAAACTGGACGGTGACGCGGTTGTTGCCGGTGATGACGGCGGTGATGCCGTCGGGGCCGGCCGACCACTCGCGAAGCAGCGTGACGAGATCGTCGAGCTCGTAGGGGCCCATCGCGACGCTGCCGCTCTGGGACGCGTTGAGCTCGGAGAGGCTCTCCTCAAATCCGACACGTCGCTCGCGGGCGGTCCAAAAGGCGCCGTCGTCGCCCAGGAACCCGATCCGGCGGTGGCCGTGTGCGACCAGGTGCTCGACGGCGCTGCGTACTCCGCCGCGGTTGTCGATCAGGACGGCGTCGGCCTCGATCCCGGTCGCCGGCCGGTCGACGAACACCACCGGCGTCCGTTCGCCGACCTCGGGGGACAGCCAGTCGTGCTCGGCCTCGGCCGGCACGATGATGAGGCCGTCGACCCGTCGGTCCAAGAACGCTTCGACGATGGATCGCTCCCGCAGCGCGGACCCCTCGGCGGAGGCCGTCAGCAACAGGTGCTCGGAGCGCCGCGAGACCCGCTCGACGGCGGCCGCGAGGGCGGAGTAGAACGGGTTGGCAAGGTCCTCGACGACCAGCCCAATGCTTGCTGTGCGGCCCCGGCGCAACTGTCGGGCACCGTCGTTACGCCGGAAGCCGAGGGCGCGGATCGACTCTCGGACGCGCTCAGCGGTTTCTGGCCGGACGCCGGGCTCGTCGTTGACGACTCGCGAGACGGTCTTGAGTGAGACGTGGGCGTGCTTGGCAACGTCGACCATCGTCGGTCGACCGCGCGGCATCCCGGCTGTCGGCTCCGAAGGCGACAACGTTGTCATGAGCCTAGCTTCGAACTCACACCGGGTCCGTGTCAAGCGGACGTGCTCCGCCCCCTTGTTGCGTCGAGATTGCGCGTCTTGTCCACGGGACCGGTGAAGACGCGCAATCTCGACGCGAGAGAGCGGTGTCACGGGCGGTCGACACCCGCCGCCCGGGTGTAGAGCGCGACCGTCTGGCCCGGATGTCCGGCCAACCGGACCAGGTCGAAGGCCCACTCGGGTCCGCCGACGTCGCCGAAGCCTTCGGAGTACGGCGTCTGATCGTCCAGCCGCCGGTCTGGTTGCCCATGTCGTTGGCGTTGCGGCCGGCGACGTAGAGGCTGGCGTCCTTGCTCAGCGGCAGCGCGTCGCCGTCGTTCTTCAGCAGCACCTGCGACTCGGCCGCCGCCTGTCGGGCCACGGCGCGGTGCGCGGCCGACCCGATCTCGTCGATGTGTGTGCGATCTGTGTACGGGTGCTCGAAGAGCCCGAGCTCGAACTTGGTCTGCAGGATCCGGCGTACGGCGTCGTTGATCCGGGCCATCTTGACGCGCCCGGCGCGTACCTCGTCGAGCAGCGTCGTCTCGAAGTCCTGGTACGCGTTGGGCTCCATGAACATGTCGATGCCGGCGTTGGCGCCCTTGCGCACCTGGTCGGCCCACTCGCCCGGAATCTGGTGGATGCCGCGCACGGTGACGACCTGACGCTCGCCGACGTGATCGCCATGGCCCGAGACGGCGACACCGGCGCTCGCCGTGCGATCGCCGACGTCCGACGCGCGATCGGTTCGGCCCTGGCGACGGTGTGCAACATCGTCAACCCGGAGTGCGTCGTGGTGGGCGGCGATCTCGGGTCCGCCGGCGAGTTGCTGCTGGGTCCCGTGCGTGAGGCGCTGGGACACGGCGCGATCGGCTCCGCCGCCCGTGACGTCGAGGTCGTCGAGGGCGAGCTCGGCGATCGGGCCGAGGTACTCGGCGCCGTCGCACTCGCCCTGCGCAGTGGCGCCCTGCTGCCGAGCCCGACCGGGTAGGCCCGTCAGCTGAAGGCCGGTGTCCGATCGCGGCCGGTCTTGAGCTCGTTGAATCCCGGGACGGTCGCCGCGATGGCGGTCGCGTCCCACAAACGCCCGGCCGCCTCGCCGCGCGGCATCGGCGTCACGACCGGCCCGAACACCGCGACCGGCTCACCGTCCGGGCCGGGCAGGTGCAGCGTCGGCGACCCGAGTTCGGCGTCGCCGTCGGTGAGCGCCGCCGCGTGGTGGCTGACCCGCACGGCGTCGTCGTACCTGCTGTCCCGGGCCGCCGCGGCGAGCGCCGGATCGAGCCCGACCTCGGTCAGCGCCGCTTCGTACAGCTCTCGGCTGTACGGCTGGGCGTCCAGGTGGATGCGGTTGCCGAGCGCGGTGTAGAGCGGTCGCAGCACCTCGGCGCCACCTGCCTGCTCGGCGGCGGCCATGACCCGGGCCGGGCCCCACCAGCGTCGGACACCGCGTTGGTAAAACTCGGTCACGTCGGTACGTCCCTCGTTGAGCACCGAGAGGCTCATCAGATGGAAGCGCACCTCGATCGGGCGGATCTGCTCGACCTCGAGGAGCCATCGCGACGTGAGCCAGGTCCAGGGGCAGACCGGGTCGAACCAGAAGTCGATCGGTGTGGTGGTCGGTCGGTTCATGACATCAACGTACGACCGACAAAGGCCTGTCAGAAGATCCGATCAGGCCGAAGTCGATTGACCCAATAGGTCGGCGGCGGGCCCTCCCCCCGCAAGGGCCCGCCGCCGTCCCGACCGCATCAGACCGGGTCGTGGAAGGGATCGTGCTCGGCCAGGATCTTGTCGACGCGAGCCTGGTCGAGTCGCTGCGCGAGGCCGCTGGACTCCTGCTGGTCGCGGATGCATTTGGCCAGGGTGAACGACGACGTCGTCAAAAACACGACGGCGAGCCCGAGGAACGCCCGGACCCACGGATCGACCTCGAGGTAGAGGATCCCGACGAGCAAGGACAGCAGCGCGAGGCCGAACGAGACGCCGGCCTGGACGAAGAAGGCGGTGGTGTTGGTGGGTGTCTTCGGAGTGCTCATGCGTCTACGATCGCCGCGACGCAACGTCGGTCGCATGCGGACAATTACTCAACTCGACCGGGTAGTTCCCGTCTGCGGCGGATGGCAGACTCGGCCGTGATGCGTACCTTTCGGCAGGTCGACGTCTTCACGACCACCCCCTATCGGGGCAACCCGTTGGCCGTGGTGTTCGATGCCGACGGCCTGTCCGACGGCGAGATGCAGCGGTTCGCGCGATGGACCAATCTGTCGGAGACGACGTTCGTGTTGCCGCCGACCGAACCGAGCGCCGACTATCGCGTACGGATCTTCACTCCAGCTGCCGAGCTGCCATTCGCCGGTCATCCGACACTCGGCACCTGCCACGGCTGGCTGGAGCACACCGAAGCGTCAGGAGAGACCGTGGTCCAGCAGTGCGGCGCCGGGCTCGTCCCGATCCGCCGGACCGACGCCGGACTGGCCTTCAGCGCGCCGCCCCTCGTGCGATCTGGGCCGGTCGACGACGACTTGGTCGACCACATAGCCGAGGTCCTGCGGATCGAGCGCGCCGAGATCGTCGACGCACAGTGGGCCGACAACGGGCCCGGCTGGGTCGCGGTCCTCCTGACCGATGCGGATGCCGTGCTGCGATTGCGGCCGGGGTCCGTCGACCTCGATGTTGGTGTCGTCGGGCCCTATCCAGCCGGATCGCCGACCGCGTTCGAGGTTCGCGCCTTCTTTCCCAAGGACGGCGCGACCGGCGAGGATCCGGTCACCGGCAGCCTGAACGCCTCGCTCGCGCAGTGGCTGATCGGCACCGACCGCGCGACCGCTCCCTACGTCGCGAGTCAGGGGACCGTCCTCGGTCGCGAGGGCCGGGTCCACCTGTCGACCGATGCCGGCGGCGCGATCTGGGTCGGCGGCGGCACGATCACCTGCGTCACGGGCCAGGTCGACCTGTAGATCGGGTCCAGACCGAGGCCGCCCGGCGATGATCCGTGGCGGCTACGGCATTATGCGCTGGCGCTGTGGCTAGCCGGCCGATCTGCCGCCTTGGGGGCGATCCGCCGCTGGCAGTCGTCGATGGAGTCCTGGAGCAGCCGGTGGAGGATGTCGTCGGCGTTGGAGATGCACGCTTCGGCGACGCTGCGGATCGCGTGGTGGATGATGCCTGAGAACGGCCGGCGCCGGCGATTCCACGACGACGTGCGGACGAAGTTTCGGGCCCACGCGGTGGCGAGCGGTGCCGCATCGAGTGCCTGACGGCTGGCCCGTCCGATGTCGTCGGACAGCGTCGGACGTTCGGCGTGACAACGCAGGATGCCGACGGCCAACACGCGCTGCCGTTCCTCGGCGGCGATCGGCAATGCCGCCGTCGCCGCTCGCAATGCGATGTCGACGTCGAGCTGAGGGTCGTCACGGTTGAGGCCGACGACCGACGGAATCAGCGGGACGAGCCGGTGCCTTCCGTTGTCGGACGTGTAGTCGTTGACGTCGCGCGCGAGCGTCGCGAGCGCTGGATGCGTGCAATCGGGATGATCCGACCAGGGCTCGCCGGCAAGATACGACGCGAACTCCATGAAGCAGGCACCATTGCGCGGACGCCGATGCTTCCCTCGAGAGAGCACCGGAACTTCTTCGGGCGGCCAGACCGGAACTGTGGAGTGTCGCACGGCAGTGATCCTCGTCGAAGGCGGCTGATCTCTCTCACAAGTGTGCGCCGGATGCCCACCGAGCACAACGCCGAGCCGAGGCCGTCGACGGTCCGCTTCTCACGTGGTTGTCGCAGATGTGAGGTCCGAAAGTCGCCAGACTTCGCGTGCCGATCCGTCGGTTGTGGTGTGCCGGTCCGTCGGTTGTGGTGTGCCGGTCCGTCGGTTGTAGTGTGCCGATCCGTGACTTACGCGCCCTGCCGTGGCGACGATGTGGCAGCGTGGATGTCATGGACGAGCCGCTGCGCGTCGGACCGATCACGGTGCCGGCGACCGACCTGTCGTGGCGGTTCTCGCGAGCGAGCGGTCCGGGCGGCCAGAGCGTCAATACGACCGACTCCCGGGTGGAGTTGTCCTTCGATGTCGCGCGGTCGGCGGCATTGTCGCCGAGCCAACGGGAGCGGGCCTTGGCTCGGCTCGGTGACCGGGCGGTCGACGGCGTCGTCACCGTCGTTGCGTCTGAGCACCGGTCCCAATGGCGCAATCGGCAGGCCGCTGCGGATCGGTTGGCGGTTCTTCTCGAAGCCGCTCTGGCGCCACCACCGAAACGTCGCCGGCCAACGCGTCCGTCGCGGAGTGCCCGCGCCCGACGGCGAGTGGCGAAGGAGCGTCGCAGTCAGACCAAGCGCCTCCGTCGCCGCCCGGGCGACGAGTGACGGATCGCACCACAAGTGACGGATCGCCGCACCACGAGTGGCGGATCGGCGCACCACGAGTGGCGGATCGGCGGGCCATGAGTGGCGGATCGGGTTAGGAGAGGCCGACGATGTTGCCGTCGGCGTCGATGTCGACCCGCTGGAGTGCGGGGCTGGAGCCAAGGCCCGGCATGGTCCGCATGTCGCCGCAGATCGGATAGACGAACCCGGCTCCGACCGAGGCGCGCACTTCGCGTACTGGCAGCGTCCACCCGGTCGGCGCACCGGTCGCCTTGGGGTCGGACGTGATCGACAAGTGAGTCTTCGCGATGCACACCGGCAGGTGGCCGAAACCGGCGCGCTCGTAGGTGTCGAGCGACCGAGCGGCCTGCGTGGAGTACTCGACGTCGGCCGCGCCGTAGACCTTGGTCGCGACCGTCTCGATCTTTTCTCGCAGCGACGCCTCGTCGGGATAGAGCACGTGAAAGTCGCTCGGCTCGTCGGCTGCCTCGGCGACGGCCTCCGCGAGCTCGGCAGCGCCCCGACCGCCCTCGGCGAAGTGCGTCGACACGGCGGCTCTGGCCCCGGCCGCTTCGGCAATCTCGCGAATCGCCTGGTGCTCGGACGGATGATCGCCCGGGAACGCGTTGATCGCCACGACCGGTGAAACCCCGTGCAGTCGGATGTTGTCGATCTGCTTGCGCAGGTTGGACGCGCCGGCATGTACCTCGTCGGGCGACTCCACGAACAGCTCGTCGGGCAACGGTCGACCGGCGACGATGCGATGGCGACCCGAGTGGGCCTTGAGCGCCCGTACTGTCGCGACGATGACCGCCGCATCGGGCGACTCGCCACTGATTCGGCACTTGAGGTTGAAGAACCGCTCGGCGCCCATGTCGGCGCCGAAGCCTGCCTCGGTGATGAGGTATTCGCTGCAGCGCAGTCCGATCCGGTCGGCGACGATCGACGAGTTGCCGGTGGCGATGTTGCCGAACGGGCCGGTGTGGACCAGAACCGGCGTGTGTTCGAGGGTCTGTAACACGTTGGGCTTGATCGCCTCGCGAAGCAGGACGGTCATCGCCCCGGCGGCCTTGAGTTGCTCGGATGTGACCGGCTCACCGTCCTTGGTGTAGCCGACGACGATCCGGCCGATGCGTTCGCGAAGGTCGTGCAGGGACCTCGCGAGGGCGAGCGCGGCCATCACCTCGGACGCGGCCGTGATGTCGAAGCCGGTCTCACGCGGCACACCGTCGCCACGGCCGCCGAGCCCGACCACGACGTTGCGCAGCGCTCGATCGTTGACGTCCAGGACACGACGCCAGGTGATGTTGTGGAAGTCGAGCCCGAGCTCGTTGCCGCGATAGATGTGATCGTCGACAACTGCGCTGAGCAGGTTATGGGCGGCGGTCACGGCGTGCATGTCGCCGGTGAGATGCAGGTTGAGCACCTCCATCGGCACGATCTGGCTGAATCCGCCGCCGGCCGCGCCGCCCTTGATGCCGAGCGTCGGCCCCATCGATGGCTGTCGCACGGCGATGGTGGCGCGCTTGCCGAGTTGGCCGAACCCCTGGCCGAGACCCACAGTGGTTGTGGTCTTTCCCTCGCCCAGCGGCGTCGGCGTGATGGCGCTGACGACGATGTACTTCGCGCGCGGCCGATCGGCGAGCCGCTCGATAGCGTCCAGCTTCACCTTGAGTACGTTCTCGCCGTGCCACTCGAGCAGGTCGCTTTCGAGGCCCATGAGGTTGGCGATGTCCTCGACCGGCTTGAGCGACGTGGCGCGGGCGATCTCGAGGTCACTGGGGAAGGACGGGGTCATGCGATCAGCGCTCCCTTGCGTTGCGTATCGCCCATTGTTATTGCGTAATACGCAATCCGTCGACCTCGGCGCCGGATTTCGCCCAGGCGTCGAGTAACGATTCGCACAGCTAGTGGCCGAGCGACCACTCACAGGTGCCGAGGTCCTGACAATGCCTTTTCGTGACCTTCTTGCCGATATCGTCCTCGGCGCGACGCGTCGTTACTCCTCGCCGGTGAGCCGGAACGAGCGCAGCCGGTCGCCGGCCAACCAGAGGGCGGCCACCGTGACCACGGCGGTGGCGATCACCGCATACGCCGGGCCGACTGACTCGGACAGCGTGACGTCGTCGGCGATCGAGGTAGCGAGCGCCTGCGCCCAATGCCCGACACTCAGCCAGCGGACGCCGCTGAGCAGCCCACCGAGCAAGCCCTCCCAGATCAGCACGTACAACAGCCCGGCCGCGACCGCGTGCCGGGTGACGGTGGACAGCAGCAGGAAGATCGCACAGTACGCGATGCAGCCGAGCAAGGTACCGAGTCCGTATCCGAGCATGCTGGCAAGGTCGCCGGCCATGATCGCTGCCCCCAGCGCGATCGGCCAGACGGTGAACACCGCCGTCGCCGCGACCGCCACGACGTACTTGCTCACGACGATGACGTGTCGCGAGATCGGCTTGGCGAGCAGGTAGACGATCGAGCCGTCGTCGACCTCGCTGGCCAGCACGCTCGTGCTGCCGACCAGCGCGACCATGGGCAAGACCACGGTGAGGCCGAGAGCGACCACTCCTTCGGTCGCGCCTGGATCCACGCCGACCAGGGAGCGGACGGTGATCGCGAGGCCGAGCAGCAGGAGCGGGAGAGCGAGCAGAATCAGGGCGCGGCGGGCGCCGAATCCGTTGCGCACGGTGAGCCGGACGATGGTGGCGTTCGTCATGACGACTCCCTACGCGCCGACCAGGTAGGCGAAGACGCTTTCGAGCGACTCGTCGGTCGGCCGTACTTCGAGCAGCCGGATATCGGCCGAGTGGGCGAGTTGCGGCAACACGACGGCGAACCGGCCGAAGTCGACGGCCTCGACGTCGAGTCCGTCGTCGGCCCGCAGCGTCACTCCGCGACACGACCGATCGCCGATCAGCAGGCCGGCCAGTTGTCGGTCGTCGTCGGACCGGATCAGGTAGCGGTTGGGACGATCGGTCATCAGCCGACGAATCGCGCCGAAGTTTCCGGAGGCGGCGTGCCGCCCGGCCACCATCACCTCGATATGAGCCGCGACCTGCTCGACCTCCTCCAGGATGTGCGAGCTGAACATCACGGTCCGGCCGTCGTCGCCGATCTGGCGGAGCAGGTCGATCAGATGCAGTCGTTGACGCGGGTCCATGCCGTTGAAGGGCTCGTCGAGCAGCAGCACCGCCGGATCGTGCACCAGGGCGGACGCCATCTTGATGCGCTGTCGCATGCCCTTGGAGTACGTCGAGATCCGGCGGTCCTGCACCGGCTGCATCTCGACGGTCGCGATCGCCCTCGCCGTAGCGCCGTCGGGATCGGCGAGACGCTGCAGCTCGGCGTTGGCCGTGACGAACTGCCGGCCGGTCAGGTTGTCGTAGGCCGCCTCGCGCTCGGGGACGAGACCGATCTGGCGGTAGAGCTGTTCGTGCCGCCACACCGGCGTGCCGTCGAGCGTCACGGTGCCCGACGACGGGGCCAGGAAGCCCGACATCAACGCGATCAGCGTCGACTTGCCGGCGCCATTGGGTCCGAGGAGTCCGGTGACGCCGGGGCCGATCCTCATCGTGACGTTGTTGACCGCGACGACATTGCGATACCAGCGCGACACCTGCTCCAAGACAAGCTCAGTCACCGGCCGGCCACCTTCCGGAAGCGGCGCAGCAGCACCAGCAGGCAGACCGCGACCAACGCCACGGCGACCGCGGCGAACACCAACCCGCCGGTGGCTCCTGGTGGACCCTCCGATGTGGACGCTTCGGTGTTGAACAGCGCGACCTGGATGCCGTCGACGAGGGTGAACGGTGTGAACAGCCCCGCATAGCCGGCCACCTCGGTGTTGCCCTGCTCGTTGGCGATGCCCTGGATGGTGGCGACGACGCTGTAGCTCATCACGAGCGTGGTGATGATCGCGGCGATCGCGAAGCCGCGGCGGGTGGTCCAGGCGGATACGACGCCCGCGATGCAGGCCAACACGACCGACAGGATCGCCGCTCCGGCGAGGGCGGTGAGCATGTCCCTGGTCTCCGAGCCGGGTGGCAGCCCGGCCAGCAGACTGCCGGCGTACAGGACGAGCAGCGGCAGGCCGGTCAGGACCAGCAGCCCGGTCGCGAGCGAGGCAACCCTGGCGTAGACGTACGTGTCGAGCCGCAACGGCCTCGCCAGATAGAGCGTGATCACTCGATAGCGCAAGTCGCGAGCGATCAGCGCCGGCGCCTGTACGGCCACGAAGATGCTGATCACCAGCTGCATGATGACGGCGTAGCGGGAGTACGGAAGGACCTGCCGGTCGAGATCGACGATCACCTGCACCCCGACGATGATCAGCGCCGGAATCATCATGATCGCGAGCATCATCATCGGCAGCACTTTGTATCGAGCCGCGCGGCCGATCCCGAAGCAGTGCCACACACCGAGCTCGTACAGGGTTCGCCAGGTGTAGCTCTCACCGAGCCGGGCACCGGAGTACTTCCGGTAACCGATGTCGTGGATGACGTCGCGGCGAGCGGGCTCGGGCTCAGGCGGGATCGCCATGCGGCGCTCCTTCCGTGGCCATGTCGGCGGTGAAGATGTCCTCGATTCGGTGCCGTGCCTGCTGCAGGCGGACGAGGCCCAGGCCGAGCTCCGCCACGACGTCGCGCACGATGTCGTACGTCGACTCGTCGACGATCTCGACCCGCAGCACGCCGGCGGCTCCAGGGGTCACCCGTAGGTCCTTCTCGGCGAGGGCCTGACCGAGTCGGTCTCGCGGGCTGGCGCCGCCGACTAGATCCTGGACCTCGACAGTCAGGATGCCGGTGGTCTGGGTGAAGTCGGCGGTCGAGGATGCACGCAGCAGGCGGCCCGCGTCGATGACGACGATGTTGTCGCTGGTCCGCTCGAGCTCGCCGAGCAGGTGCGACGTGACCAGCACGGCGATGCCGAACTCGCTGCCGATGCGTCGGATCAGCGCCAGCATGTCGTCGCGGCCGAGGGGATCGAGTCCGTTGGTCGGCTCGTCGAGGAAGACGAGCTCGGGGTCGTGCACGATGGCCTGCGCGAGCTTGACCCGCTGCCGCATGCCGGTGGAGTAGCCGCCGATCGGCCGATAGCGCTCCTCGGCGAGGCCGACGTGGCGCAGGATGTCCGCGGAGCGCTCGCGGGCGGCATCCGGCGGCAGTCCGGAGATCCGGGCCAGGTGCACAACTAGCTCGGTGGCAGAGACGTCGGGGGGAAGGCAGTCGTGCTCGGGCATGTAGCCGACCTGGGCGCGGATCTGGGTGCCCTCTCGCGCCACGTCCAGCCCGAGCACGGACGCGCTACCCGACGTCGCCGGAAGCAGGCCGAGCAGAATCTTGATCAGGGTGGACTTGCCGGCGCCGTTGGCACCAACGAGCCCGGTCACGCCGGCCTCGACATCGATCGTCAAGCTGTCGAGTGCGGTGACCTGCGGGAAGGTCTTGGTGAGGTCGCGGGTGGCGATCAACGTCACGGGACGATCGTGCCATGTCTACCGGCCATCGTGTGCCGTGCCCTGCCGTCGACGTCGGAGCGTCGTTCAGTGTCGCTGTACGATCAGCCCATGACAGGCAGCATCCCGCCGGTCGGCGAGCGGATCCGCGAGGAGCGGTTGCGCACCGGTCGGTCGGTGCGGCAGTTGGCTCGCGACGTCGGCGTATCTGCCAGCCTGATCTCGCAGATCGAGAACGGGCGGAGCCGTCCCTCGGTGAGCACGCTCTATGCGATCACGCAGGCGCTGGGCATCTCCGTCGAGGACGTGTTCGACACCGGGGCCGGTGCGACCGTCGAGACCATGGCCGACGCTGTCCCGGGTCCCGTCGGGCGGCTGCCGTCGGTCGCCGAGGCGCTGGCCGCGTCGGCCGCGACCGACGTGGCGCTGGGGCCGCTGATTCGCCCACAGGAGCGGGAGGTTCTCGAGCTCGACTCCGGTGTCACGTGGGAGCGTCTCGGTCGGACCGCCGGTGCGAAGGTCGACTTCATGCTCGTGACCTACGCGCCGGGCGGCAGCTCGTCCAGCACCGGTCAGCTGATGCGGCATCCCGGCGACGAATACGGCTATCTCCTGTCCGGAGCCCTCGTCGTCACGCTGGGTTTCACCGAGCACGAGCTCGGCGCCGGAGACGCCGTGTCGTTCCCGTCGAGTACGCCGCATCGCTATCGCAACGACGGTGAGATCCCCGCCGTCGGCATCTGGGCCGTCGTCCAAGACTGACGCCGAGTGGCGCACCGTTGTCGCCGGAGCGTCCCGCTGGCGACAACCGTGCGCCACTCGGCGGCCGGAGCGTCTAGCCAGATGCGCTCCGGCGCCGTAACTTTTACTCAACACTGTCGGCGAAGGTGTTCAGCATGGCGATCCGAACCTACGGTCCGAACGCGGTCGACTGGGAGGAGCGCGTCGACCTCGAGCGACTCCGCACGCAGCGACTGCGGCGCCTCAACGACCAGCTCGAGCGGTCCGAGCTCGGCTCGTTGCTGTCGTTCGACTTCTCCAATCTGCGCTACATGACGTCGACCCACATCGGCACCTGGGCGATGGACAAGCTGATTCGGTTCGCCGTGCTGCCGCGCGGTGGGCAGCCGGTCGAGTGGGACTTCGGCTCGGCCGCCAAGCACCACCAGCTCTACAACCCGTGGCTCGACTACGAGCGGCCCGAGGGCAGCACCGAGCCGTCTGACGCGGCGCGCGCCGGTCGGTCCGGCGCCCGGGCCGGCATCTCGACACTGCGCGGCGCCTTTCACCCGGACGCCGGCATCGCCGAGGAGGTCGCCCGCAAAGTCGCGACACTGCTCCGCGAGCACGGCCTCGCCGACGACCCGGTCGGCGTCGACGTCGTCGAGATGCCGATCCTGGCCGCCCTCAAGGCCGAGGGACTCGACGTCGTCGACGGCCAGCAGGTCTTTCTCGAGGCGCGCCGGATCAAGACGCCAGACGAGATCTCACTGTTGGCCCAGGCCTGCTCGATGGTCGACGCCGCCTACGACGAGCTCTACGCGTTCCTCAAGCCGGGCGTACGCGAGAACGAGGCGGTCGGGCTGGTCGCCGACGTGCTCTACAGCCTTGGCAGCGAGTACGTCGAGGGCGTCAACGCCATCTCGGGGGAGCGCTGCTCGCCGCATCCGCACGTCTACAGCGACCGAGTGATCCGGCCCGGCGACCCGGCGTTCTTCGACATCCTGCACAGCCATCTCGGCTATCGCACGTGCTACTACCGGACGTTCGCCGTCGGCAGCGCCTCGGTCGCGCAGCGCGACGCCTACACCCGCTGCCGCGAATACATGGACTCCGCGATCGCGATGGTCAAGCCCGGTGTCACGACCGGTGACATCGTGCAGCTGTGGCCGCGCGCCGAGGAGTTCGGCTTTCCCGACGAGGAGGCGGCCTTCGCCCTGCAGTACGGCCACGGCGTCGGCCTCGCCATCTGGGAGAAACCGATCTTCAGCCGGCTCGTGTCGCTTGAGCACCCCGAGGAGCTCGAAGAGGGCATGGTCTTCGCGCTCGAGACCTACTGGCCGGCCGCCGACGGGTGGTCCGCGGCCCGGATCGAGGAGGAGGTCGTGGTGACCGCCGATGGGTGCGAGGTGATCACGAAGTTTCCGGCCGAGGAGCTTCTCGTCGCCGGTCGCAAGTACTGGACCGTCGGCGGTCAGCTCGACACGCTGCGCGAGTCGCAGTCGCACCTCAACACCGCCGCCGGCCGAGGCGAGTCGTCGTGACCGCCTCGCCCGAGCCGGCCGCGACGCCGACGCTCGGTGTCGAGGGCCTGCTGCGAGCGTACGAGCGGATGCGGGTTATTCGCGGCGTCGAGAAGGCCGCCCACGACTTGTTCCTCCGAGGACTCGTCAAGGGCACCACCCACCTGGCGGCCGGTCAGGAGGCGATCGCCGTGGGCGCGAGTGAGGCGCTCCGCGATGACGACTACGTGTTCGCGACCTACCGCGGGCACCATCACGCGATGGCGCGCGGCGCCACACCGACGGAGTGTCTGGCCGAGCTGATGAGCAAGTCCACCGGGCTCAACAAGGCCAAGGGCGGCTCGATGCATCTGACCAAGGCCGATCACGGGATGCTCGGCTCGTACGCGATCGTCGGTTCGCATCTGCCGATCGCCTGCGGAGCGGCGTGGTCGGCGAAGCTGCGCGGGTCCGACCAGGTCGCGGTCGCGTTCTTCGGCGACGGCGCGACCAACATCGGCGCGTTCCACGAGTCGCTCAACCTGGCGGCGGTGTGGAAGCTCCCGGTGCTGTTCGTCTGCGAAAACAACTTCTACATGGAATACACCCCGATCCAATCGGTGACGTCGGTGGCCAACCCGGCGGCGGATCGCGCGGTCGGCCACCAGATCCCGGCCGCGGTCATCGACGGCAACGACGTCGACGTCGTCTACGCCGCGGTGTCGGCGGCCGCCGACCGGGCCCGCTTCGGCGACGGGCCGACTGTGATCGAGGCACAGACCTACCGGCACTACGGGCACAGTCGGACCGACCCGGCGAAGTACCGTCCGGCCGACGAACTCGAGCAGTGGCTGCGGCGCGACCCGCTCGACTCGGCCCGCGCCCGCGTCGCCGAGCTCGGCGCGTCGAGCGACGACATCGAGGCGGCCGAGCAGCGGGCCGCCGGCGCCGTCGAGTCGGCGATCGAGGAGGCGACGGCCGCGCCGGACGCCGACCCGGCCGAGGCACTGACCGACGTGTGGGCCGACGGAGGTGCGGCATGGCGGACCTGACCACCTACCGCGAGGCCGTGGCCGAGGGCATCGCCCGCGAGATGCGACGCGACAAGCGGGTGGTGTGCCTGGGAGAGGACATCGGGGCCGCCGAGGGTGTGTTCAAGACGGCTGTCGGGCTGTTCAAGGAGTTCGGGCCGGGTCGGGTGTGGGACACGCCGATCTCCGAGCAGGCGATCGTCGGCGCCGCCCTGGGAGCGTCGATGACCGGCATGCGCCCGGTCGCCGAGATCATGTTCTCCGACTTCCTGGCCTGCTGTTACGACTATCTGGCCAACGAGATCCCGAAGCTGCGCTACATGACCGGCGGTCAGGTGACCGCGCCGCTGGTGATCCGGACGGCAAACGGGGGCGGCCTCGGCTTCGGCGCCCAGCACTCCCAGGCGACCGAAAACTGGGCCTTCGCGATTCCGGGGCTCAAGATCGCCGCCCCGTCGACGCCCGCCGACGTCGTCGGGCTCATGGCGTCGGCCATCCGCAGCGACGACCCGGTGGTGTTCTTCGAGCACAAGGGCCTGTTCGCGAGCAAGGGCGAGCCGGCCCCACCCGACCATGTCGTGCCGCTCGGCGAAGCGGCGATCGTACGGTCCGGCAGCGACGTGACGCTGGTCGCGCTGGCCTACACCGTGCCGATGGCCCTGTCGGCCGCCGAGCGACTCGCCGAGGACGACATCAGCGCCGAGGTGGTCGACTTGCGCTGCCTGGTCCCGCTCGACGCGCGGACTGTGCTCGAGTCGGTCGAGCGCACCTCACGCGTCGTAATCGTCGAGGAAAACCCATACCAAGGCGGCTGGGGCGGCACGCTCGCCTCGATCGTCGCGGACGAAGGCTTCGAGCTCTTGGACGCCCCGGTACGCCGGGTCGCGGCCGAGTGCGTACCACTCCCGTTCGCGGACGCGCTCGAAGACATCGTCATGCCCACCGTCGACAAGGTCGTCGAAGCAGTACGCAAACCAGTTGCGTACTAGGAGGGAGCAGCCGCATATGAGCAAGACCGTTGTCCGGGGAGGGACCGTCCTCACCATGGATCCCTCGATCGGGAACCTCGCCACCGGCGACGTCCTGATCGAGGACGACAAGATCGCGGCCGTCGAAGCCGATCTCGGGGCAGACGTCGACGCCGAGGTCATCGACGCAACCGGCCGAATCGTGATCCCGGGGTTCGTCGACACCCACCGCCACACCTGGGAAGCAGCGATCCGCGGCTGCGCGCCCAACGCCACGCTCGACGACTACTTCGTCGAGGTACTCGACACGTTCGCGCCGGTCTATCGGCCCGAGGACGTCCGGTCGAGCAACGTCGCCGGTTCGCTCGAGTGCCTCAACGCCGGCATCACCACGTTGGTCGACTGGTCGCACATCAACAACACACCGGACCATCCCGACGCCGCCGTCGCCGGTCTCCAGGCGACCGGCATCCGGGCGCTCTATGCCTACGGCAGCGCCAACACCTCCCTCGCCGACTACTGGTTCGACAGCAAGCTCGTGATCCCGGGCGACGACGTACGCCGGATCCGTGACACGTACTTCTCGTCCGACGACGGGCTGCTGACGTTGGGCCTCGCCACCCGCGGGCCTGGCTTCTGCCAGGAAGACGTCGTCCGGTCCGAGTGGGCGCTGGCCCGCGAGCTCGGCATCCCGATCACCGTGCACGTGGCGATGGGCCGGCTCGCCGGTCGGTTCGGCATGATCAAGCAGCTCAGCAACATGGGCCTGCTCGGCTCGGACACGACCTACGTCCACTGCTGCCACTTCAGCGACGAGGAGTGGCAGTTGGTCAAGGACAGCGGCGGCACGATCTCGGTCGCGCCGCAGGTCGAGCTGCAGATGGGCCACGGCTGGCCACCGACCCTGAAGGCGATCGAGCACGGACTGCGGCCGAGCCTGTCGATCGACGTGGTGACGACCGTGCCGGGCGACATGTTCACCCAGATGCGGGCCGCGTTCGCCGCCGACCGCGCCCGAGTGCACGAAGCGGCGTACGAGCCCAACGAGCAGGTGCCGAAGGACTGCCTGACCGCCGAGCAGATGCTGCGGGCCGCGACGATCGACGGGGCGTACGTGGCTGGGCTCGAGGACCGCACCGGGTCGCTCAGCCCCGGCAAGCAGGCCGACGTGGTGGTCATCGACGCGACCTCGCTCGCGGTCGCTCCCGTCATCGACCCGGTCGCCGCCGTGGTGCTGAGCGCGGATGTGTCGCATGTCGACACGGTCTTCGTCAACGGCGTGGCCCGCAAGCGCGACGGCAAGCTGCTGGCCGACGTCGACAAGGCCCGGGCCGATGTCCAGGCCTCCAGCGACTATCTGCTCCGCGCGGTCGCGGACAAGCCGGCCGAATGACACCCGGCGCTCGCGGGGTGGCGTCGTGACCGCGCGGCATGTGGTGCGGCGGGCGGCGCAGGCTGAATTCTTCGCTCCGTCAGGGTGGGCGTCGGCGGCGACCGCGTACTCGCGGTGGGATGCGGTTGGTGAGGCCGACGGTGCTGTGCATACCGGGTTCGGGGTGTGTGACCTCGCCCCCGATGGCTCGCTGCCGACGCATGTCCATGCGTTCGAGGAGAGCGTCTACGTCGTCGACGGCGCTGGCGTCCTCGACACGGCGGAGGGCTCCTACCGCATGGTCGCCGGCGACTACGCGCTGCTCCCGGTCGGCGTGCCGCACCGGTGGCGCAACGTCGGCGACGTCCCGGTCCGGTGGGCCGAGATGCAAGGCCCGGCGCCGAGGGAAGAGCACGGCGGCGACACCCTTGTCGTGCCGGAGCTGTCGGACCGCGACGACTCGATCGACGTCGACGTGCGCGACCCGCGGACACGCCGCTTCGGCCACATCGAGCCGGCGCACATGGAAGTCGGGCGCCAGGACCAGGCGTCGCTCGCGGTATCGGCGAGCATGCGGACCGCCCTGCTCGTCTACAGCGGCATCACCGTGAAGATGATGATCGACTCCGACCTCGGCGCCGACCTCACGACGATGTTCATGGTGCAGTACGAGCCGGCCGGAGTCGTCGGTGGGCATGACCATCCGTTCGAGGAGTCGTACTACTTCCTGGACGGCAGGGCCGAGGTGAGGTTGGACGGCGAGACGTACGAGTGCGGCCCGGGCGACGTCGCCTGGGCCGGGGTCGGCTGCGTCCACGGCTTCCGTAACCTGGGCGACGGGCCGCTGCGCTGGCTCGAGACGCAGTCGCCGCAGCCGCCCGGTCGGCACTCCTACCGCTTCGCCCGTGACTGGGACTACCTACGAGGTGTATTGCCATGACACTGCTGGTCGTCGGAGGAACTCGGGGCATCGGACGGGAGATCGCGAAGAAGTACGCCGACGCCGGCGACTCGGTCGTGATCACCGGCCGCCATCTGGGCCACGCCGAGGAGGTCGCCAAGGAGATCGGCGGCGACATCCGGGGGATCGATCTCGAGCTGTCCCGACCGGAGGCGATCGCGGAGGCCCTGCGCGATGTCGACGGCGTCGACGGGCTCGTGATCGCTGCGATCGAACGTGACGCCAACACGGCGAAGGACTACGACCTCGCGGCCGCGCAGCACCTCGTGACGATGAAGCTCGTCGGCTACACCGAGGTGATCCATACGCTGCTTCCCCGCATGTCCGACGAGGCGGCGATCGTGCTGTTCGGCGGGCTGGCCAAGGAGCGGCCCTACCCGGGCTCGACGACCGTCTCGACCGTCAACGGCGGCGTGAGCGGCCTGGTGCACACGCTCGCGACGGAGCTCGCGCCGATGCGGGTCAACGCCATTCATCCGGGGATCGTCGGAGACAGCCCGTTCTGGTCGGACAAGGCGGCGGCGACCGAGGCCGTCAAGGCGCGGACTCCGCTCGGGCGCAACGTCGCAATGGACGACATCGTCGACGCGGTGGACTTCTTGCTGCGCAACCGCTCGGTTAACGGGATCGACCTCAACGTCGACGGTGGGTGGCTATTGCTGTGACGGTCGTCGCGGTGGTCGGCGCCGGCCGGATGGGTGCGGCGATGGTGGGTCGGCTGCGCGCCGCCGACGTCGGGGTCGTCGTCTACAACCGGACGCGGGACAAGGCCACGGCGGTCGCCACCCGGCACGGCGCGTCCGTCGCCGCGACGGCTCGAGAGGCGGTCGCCGCGGCCGACATCGTCTTGGTGTCGTTGGCCGACGACGATGCGCTTCGTGAGGCGTACTCCGGCGACGACGGCGTGCTCGCGGGGTTGCGGCCGGACGTCGTGATCTGCGAGACGAGCACGGTCGCGCCCGAGACCATACGCGAGTTGGAGCCGATGGTCGCCGAGCAAGGCGGACGGTTGCTCGACGCACCCGTGTCGGGCAGCGTGCCGCTCGTGGAGCGCGGCGAGCTCTCCGTAATGGTCGGCGGCGACCCAGCTGCGCTCGAAGTCGCCCGACCGGTCCTCGACCAGTTGGCGAAGGCAGTCTTCCACCTCGGTGATGTCGGCGCCGGCGCGACGATGAAGCTCGTGGTCAACGGCGTGGTCCACGCTCTCAACGTGGCAGTCAGCGAGGCCCTCGTGCTGGCCGAGCGGGCCGGACTCGACCGCGCCGCGACCTACGAGGTGCTCGCGTCGAGTGCCGTTGCCGCACCGTACGTGCACTACAAGAGTGATGCGTTCCTCCGACCCGACGACGCACCGGTGGCCTTCAGCCTCGATCTGGTCGCCAAGGACCAGGTCCTGATCGGCGCGCTCGCCGAGTCTGTCGGTGCGTCGATGCCGCAGGCCGAGGCGACCAGAGATCTCGTCGCGGCCGCGGTCGCCGCCGGCTTCGGAGACGCCGACATGAGTGCGGTCGCGCCGTTCCTACGTCGCTGATTGGACCGCTATTCGGTGAGGTGTGCGACCTCCGCAGCGGTGAGTACGCCTCGCGCCGGGTCGGCCGTCGCGGCGGTGATCCGTCCGCTGAAGCGGGACGCCCGCCGTCTCGGGTCGGGGTGGGCCGGGATCGGCTGTGGCCCGTCGCCTGGTGGGTCGGCGGGACGGCGTCGGTGCCAGTCGGTGAGCGCCTGGTAGGCGGCGGCAACGGCGAGCAGGCGATGCTCGGCGTACGGTGCACCGCCGAGGATGGTGCCGATCGGGAGACCCTCGGGGGTGAACCCGATGGGGAGCGCGAGTTCGGGCAGCCCGATGATGTCGAACGGGACCGGAGAGGTCTGCACGACCATGTCGCACTGACCGAAGAGGTCGTCGAGCACCCGACGAATGAGGAGCAGCTTCGCCCTCTGTCCAGTGACGAACTCGTTGCTGCCGAGCAGTGCCCCCTGCAGCCAGCTCGTCAGCGAGACGCCGAACTGGTGAAGATCGGTGCGCAGGAACGGCATGAACGGCTCGCTGCGTTCGGGGAGGCGGACGTTGTTGAAATCGCCGCCGGTGAGGAGACCCCAGTCCTCGGGCAGGGTCACGTCGACGACTGTGGCGCCCGGGGTGGCCGCCACGGTGTCGAGGAATGCCTGCCTGGCCTGCGCGGTCGGACCGGTTCCGCTGACGTACCCCGGGATCACTCCGATCCGTGTCGGCCACCGAGGGCGTACCTGGTTCCTGACGACCAGGGGCGTCGCTGCGGTGATCAGGTTGGGCAGCTCGGGAAGGCCGAGGGTGCGGGGATCATGCTGATCCGGGCCGGCCATCGCCGTGAGCACGATCGCGGCGTCCTTGGCGTCGCGGGCGAGTGGGCCCGGATGGTCCCGCGAGTAGGTGAGCGGGATGATCCCGTAGAGCGACGCTCGCCCCATGGTGGGCTTCAGGCCCGTGAGGTTCTGGGCGTTCGACGGTGCCGTGATCGAGCCACCGGTCTGGGTGCCGACCCCCGACGTGACCATGCGCCCGGCGACGGCGGTCCCCGTCCCGGTGGACGATCCGCCCGGATCGACATCCGGGTCGGCGGGTGCCCACGCGTTGACCGTCGTGATCGTTCCGTTGGGCGTCGTTGCCCGGGTAGTGGCCAGCGGGCCCATCTGGGTCTTGTCGAGCACGATCGCGCCCGCCGACTCGAAGCCGGCGACGGTGGTGGCGTCGAACGGCGGCACGAAGTCCTGAAAGATGAACGAGTTGGCGGTCGTCGGAACCCCGGCGGTGTAGTAGTTGTCCTTGATAGCAAGCGGGATGCCGTGCAGCGCGGCCCCGGTAACTGTGCGGATCCGGGGGTACGGCCGCGGCGAGGGCCTCCTCGGCCAGGACGACGTTCCACGCCTGGTAAGTGGAGTCGAAGGCCACGATGCGGTCGAGATAGGCCTCGACGAGCAGTCGCGGGTCGAGCTGGCCGTCCCTGATCAGGGTGGCTGCTTCGGCGAGCGTCAGCTCGGTGAGGTCGGCGAGCGCCTCCGGGCGCGGTTGGGCGTACGCGTCGGGATCGTGGAGCGACCTGGGACCGGCTCGGGTCCGGGCCGGTGTGGCGCCCGCGGCCGATGTCACCAACGCAGTGCCGGCGGCAGCGGAGGCCATCGTCGCCGACATGCGGGCGAGCAACACGCGCCGGGCGATCAGGTCGTTCATGATTCGGTCCAAGCGGTGAGGATCGACGGGTAGAGCGACGGCGGCGGCCCCTGCTGGGAGAGCGCGTCCGCCTGGTCCGGGTCGGTGCCCTCGGGTCCCGGCAGTTGGAACGCGGCGAGCGTCGGCACGGTCGATCGCATGAAGCCGCGCAACGAGGACAACACGCTGTCCAGGCTCGGCGTGCCCGTCACCGGATCGGTCGTGGCCGGCAGTTCGTCGAGGTCGATTCCGATGCTCGCGAGCCGGGCGCGGATCATCGTGTTCAGCTCGTCGTCGGTCGGCGGAGTCGGTGGCATTGGTGCGGTCGTTCTTTCTCGCCGCGTTCCGGTGCTGCGATCTCAGTGGCCGCTGTAGTCGAGGTCGTAGCCGGCATGCAGGGTTGCGGTCGGCACCGCTTCCCCGCTCGTACACTCCGTCTCGCCGTCCGATCCGGTCGCTGGAAGCAGCCGAACGGCCTCGACCATCGGCTCGGCGGCCTGACCGTCGAGCAGCAACGGGATCAGCCCGCGCAACGGTTGTGCCATCGCGACGAAGTAGCCGGCGCCGAGGTCGTCGGTGCGGACGCGGTGCGCGGCGATCCCGTGGGCGGCCAGTCGTTCGGCGACCGACGTGCGCAGCTCGACCGGCACACCTGGGTCATCGGCGAGTACGGTCGTGTACTGCTCGTGGGTGAGGAAGTATCCGCAGGGCGGCTCCGCCAGGATCTGGTCAGGGCCGGGCGCGTCGATCGGGGGCGGACTCTCGCCGGGATGCGGCGGAGGGAACGCCGGGATCGGCCGCGACCCGCGGAACACGATCCGTCCGGTGTTGGACGTCTGGAACGCGATCGACTCGTTGATCGCCCGCTTGATCGCCGGATAGTTCGCGTGGAAGTAGTCGAAGAACTGCTGGTAGGTGTAGATCGCCGAGTACGTCTTGCGCCGACGGTTGTTCTGGGGGTTGGCCTCGTCCGGCCGGGTCGCGCCGCCCGCGCTGCGTGCCTCCAACAGCGAGCCGACCACGCTCTTCATCCCCATCACGTTGCGCAGGATCGTCTCCTCGCTCAGGCCGACGTTGCCGCCGTTCTGACATCCGTACGGGCAGAACCACCAGCCGTCGGACGACCCGTGTGAGTAGAGCCAGCCGGTGATCAGGTTCTGGGACTCGTCGAAGATCGACTGCGCCACGTTTTGGTGGCGGGGCGGCAGGGTCGGGAGGTCGCCGGCCTGGCTATTGCCGAACTCGTGGCCGTCGAAGGCAGCGTCAGGAGTGTAATCCCGCAACATTTCGGCGAACGCGAATGTCTCCGGCTCCCTCAGCAGCGAGTGGTCGCGGTTGAGGTCTTGCCCGGTGGCGTTTCCTCTCGTGTTCGCGGCCCGGCCGTCGCCGTTGATCGCCGGGACGAGCAGGATCGTCGTCTGCCTGAGGAGATCGATCGTGCGACGGTCGTCGGCGAAGGCCAGCTCGCGGGCCAGGATCAAGCAGGCCTCGCGGGACGACGGCTCGTTGCCGTGCACGTTGCAGTTGACCAGCGCCGTCGGTGACCCGGAGATCGACTTCGCCGTCGGGCGGGGAGTCGGATGGCCGATGACGAACATGTTGATCGGCCGGTTCTGAATGGTGCGGCCGATCTCCACGAGGCGCACCCGGTCGCTGGCGGCTGCCAGCTGTGCTTCATAGGCGTACTCGTTGACGTCGCTGGTGAACTGCGCCGCCTGGGTTAGCTCCCATTCGGTACGCAGGCCTTCGCCGGGCTTCGACGGGTCTCCGAACTGTGCCTCCGTCGTTGCGAAGACCGGCTCGGAGAAGGGTTGTGGCGTGCTGTCGATGCTCGCCCGCACCCGCCACTGGAACCGATCGCCTGGCGCGAAACCGGCGTCGGCGAACGACGGCGCATCCGGTGTCACCGTCCGGTTCGGGAGCCAGACACCGGTGATCACCGACGGCCCGGTCGGCGTGTTCTGAGCGTCCACCGGGGTGCGTTCGATCTGGTAGTCGGTCGCCCCCGCGACCGGAGTCCAGCTCAACGTGGCGTAGCCGTCGGCTTGGACGACCTCGAGCCCGGTGACCTCGCCCGGGTCCTGGGCTTGCGAGGACATCGGTGTCGCGACGACCACCACGCCGGCAAGCAGGGCTAGGGACACCACCGCCGAGCGGGCGCCACCGGTCAACCTTCGCCTCATCCGATTCGCTGCGGTCATCGTTCCTCCGGGTGGCCGGGCCGACTGTCGCTCGTCACAGGACGCACTTCGCCAGGTCTCGGCGGTGCGGGCTAGCAGCACGCTACGGAGCGCGCGACCGGCCGTCACCGGACACATGCACGAAGTCCGCGACTCCACCGACAGACATCTGTCTGAACCGCTGCGCTTCCTCCCAGGTCGCGCCCCATCCGCGAAACGTTGCCGGATATGACCGTTGACTTCTGATCGAAATCTCAACAGGATGAGCAGAATTGCTCATCCGGCCACCGCGGTGCTCGGGCGTGACGGAAGCCGGTCGTCCTCCGAGGAGATGCGACATGGCACAAGACTTCTCATCGTCACGACGGGCGTTCTTGAAGGGCGGCACGGCCAGCGGCGCCGCCCTCGGCATCTCGGGATTGGCCGGCGGCTTCACGGCCGAAGCCGCTGCGGACACGGCACGTGCTCCGGCCGGCGTGGCGGCGCCGAAGGGGTCGATGATCGGCGTGCCGTTCGAGCCGCGCGACGTGGTGCGGGTGGCGGTGATCGGTCTCGGCAACCGTGGCGGCGGCATGGCCGAGCTGTGGGCCCAGCATCCCGACGTACGTGTCACGGCGATCTGCGACGTACGCCCCGAGCGGGTCGAGTCGGTGGCGGCGCAGCTTCGCTCGATGGGTCACGATCCCGCGACGTACGCCGGCGGCGACCCCAGCTACGAGGCGGCCTTGGACGCGTCGGAGCTGGCGATGAACAACCGCGATGCCGACCAGCCGTACGCCGAGATGTGCGCCCGCGACGACATCGACTTCATCTACGTGCCGACCCCGTGGGAGTGGCACTTCCCGATGGCGATGACCGCGATGCGGCACGGCAAGCACGTCGGCACCGAGGTGCCGCTGACGATGGAGATGGACCACCTCTGGGCGCTGGTCGCCGCGTCCGAGCGCACCCGGCGGCACTGCTTCCTGATGGAGCAGATCGTGTATTCGCAAAACGAGATGCGGATCCTCCGGATGGCGCACGAAGGAAAGTTCGGCGACCTGTTGCACGGCGCCGGCGGCTACAACCACGACATCCGCGGCCTGATGTTCGGTCTGGAGGGCTCGTACTATCCGTCGAACTGGCGACGGCTGTGGCACACCCGACGCGACGGATGCTTCTATCCGACGCACGGCCTGGCGCCGATCGCCGCCTGCATGGACATCAACCGCGGCGATCGCTTCACCAGCCTGATCTCGGGCAGCACGCCCGCCATGGGTCTGGAGCTCTATCGGGAGGAGCACGCGCCGCCCGACCACGACAGCTGGGGTGAGGACTACGTTGCCGGCGACCGCAGCGTCACCTTGGTCGAGACGGCGCGCGGGCGGCTGATCCGGGTCGAGCACGACGTCTCGCACCCGCACCCCTACAGCCGGCTCAACCACCTGGCCGGTACGCGTGGCATCTTCGAGGACTTCACCGGTGGCTCCGGTACCGACGGTGGCGGCACCCGGATCTACCTCGAGCCAGACCATTCCGGCCACGAATGGGGCAGCTTCGATGCGTACGCCGACTTCGACCACTGGATGTGGAAGTTCCCCGACGACCCGGGAACGGGTCACGGTGGCTCCGATTCGAAGGAGGTCTGGCGCTTCGTGCAGATGATGAAGCTCGGTCTGGTCCCCGACCACGACGTCTACGACGGTGCGGTCTGGACCGTCGTCAATCCGCTCAGCACGAAGTCGCTGGAGCGCAACGGAGCGCCGGTGCAGATCCCCGACTTCACCGGCGGTCATTGGCGGGAGTACCGAGACGGCATCGACTCGCCGCGTCCGACGGAATCTCGAACGGCGGTGGCATGATGACGCGCCGCGCCCACCGACGCATGATCGCACTCATGGCCTTCGGCGCGTTGCTGCTCACCGGGCTGGCGAGCGTCGTGGAGTCGTCGTCGGCGGCCGATGACGACGAGTCGACCGCCAAGATCCCGACCCCGGCCGTCATCCCGGCCCCGGTCTCGATGGTGGCGACGCCCGGCCACTTCCGGATCGGGCCGGAGACCTCCATCGCCGTGAACGGTCCGGCGCGCGCCGTCGAGGTGGGGGACTTCCTCGCCGAGCTGCTTCGACCGGCCACCGGATATCCGCTGCCGGTCGTGTCAGCGGATTCCGGCGCAGCGGCTACTCAGAGCATCTCGCTGCAAGTCACCACCGACGGCGAGCTGACCGGCGAGGCCTACCGGCTCGATGTTTCTCCGGGGGCCGTCGTCCTGCGCGCCGGCACACCGGAGGGCCTGTTCCGCGGCGTGCAGACGCTGCGCCAACTGCTGCCGGCGAAGGTCGAGCACGACAGCGTCCAGTCAGGTCCGTGGGAGCTCGGCGGGGTGCACATCGCCGACCATCCGAGATACAAGTGGCGCGGCGGCCATCTCGACGTGGCGCGGCACTTCCTCACCGTCGACGAGGTGAAGCGCTACATCGACCTGCTCGCGCTCTACAAGGTCAACCGCTTCCATCTCCATTTGGCCGACGACCAGGGTTGGCGGATCCAGATCGACAGCTGGCCCGACCTGACCCGGATCGGCGGCGCGACCGAGGTCGGCGGCGGTCCCGGCGGCTTCTACACCAAGGACGACTACGGCGATATCGTCGACTACGCGGCCGACCGCTTCATCACGGTGATCCCCGAGATCGACATGCCCGGCCACACCGATGCCGCTGAGACGTCGTACCCAAAGCTCAACTCATGTCGGACCGACAACCTGCCGTCGCATCGGTTCCTCGAGGGGTGGGAGGACGCTCCGCACTACACCGGAACCGGCGTCGGATTCAGCACGCTGTGCGTCCACGACCCGGTGACGTACGAGTTCCTCGGCGACGTGATCGGAGAGCTCGCGGCGATGACGCCCGGGCCGTACCTCCACGTCGGCGGCGACGAGGCGCACTCCACGGACGAGGCCGACTATGTGCTGTTCATGGACAAGGTCCGCGACATCGTCCAGGCCAACGACAAGACCCTGATGGGCTGGGCGGAGGTCGCTCAGGCGAACCCGCTGCCCGGATCGATCGCCCAAAACTGGACGACGGCCACCGGCAGCGAGTCCGGCGGCGACCTGGCCCGGACGGCCGTCGCCAAGGACATGAAGGTCGTCATGTCGCCGGCCAACCGGATCTACCTCGACATGAAGTACGCCCCGGGTGTGCCGCCCGACCTGGGACTGTCCTGGGCCGGCTTCGTCGAGGTCAAGAAGTCGTACGACTGGAACCCGGGGGCGCACCTGACCGGCGTCACCGACGCGAATGTCCTCGGCGTCGAAGCGGCGCTCTGGAGCGAGACGGTGACGAATATCGACGACGCCGAGGTGCTGGCGTATCCCCGGATGGCCGGCGCAGCCGAGATCGGCTGGACGCCGCAGGCGGGTCGCTCGTGGGACGACTACCGGCTTCGACTCGCGGCACAAGCCGAGCGCTGGGAAGTCCTCGGCGTCGACTTCTACCGGTCGCCGCAGGTCCCCTGGCCCGAGTAGCGCCGATCCGTCACTCGTGGTGCGCCGATCCGTCACTTGTCGTGGGGCGATCCGTCCCTTGTGGTGCGGCGATAGGTCACTTGTCGTGCCGTCGTGACCGTCGTGCTGCCTGGGCCCGATGCCCTAGCATCGCCGCGTGCGGATCTCGCTGGCTCAGGTCGACTCGACGCTCGGCGACGTCGACGCCAACGTGCGGCAAGCCTCCGAGGTCATCGCGCGTGCCAAGGGGGACGCCTCGGACCTCATCGTATTTCCCGAGCTCGCCCTGTCGGGCTACTCGATCGGCGCTGTCGACGACGACGTCACGATCCGGGTCGACGACCCTCGCATCGTGGAGTTGGCGCGACAGGCGGTGCCGGCCGGTCTGCACCTCGGTTTCGCCGAGTCGGCGACCCGCAGTCCGCACACGTACAACAGCGCCGCATACTACGAGGGCGAGCGGCTGGTCCACGTCCATCGCAAGCTGCACCTGCCGACGTACTCCATCTTCGAGGAGCGCAAGCACTTCACACCGGGCCCGTCGCTGCGGGCGTACCCGGTCGGCGACGACACGACCATGGCGACGCTGATCTGCGGCGACGCCTGGCAGCCGCAGCTGGCCTTCATCGCGACCCAGGACGGGGCACGGGCGCTCATCGTGCCGGCCGCCGGGGCGCAGAGCCGGTTCCCGGAGCACTACGACGCCCGTGAGTACTGGCAAGGCATCACGACGTTCTACGGCCGGATGTACCAGCTGTACGTCGTCTTCGTTAACCGCGTGGGTGTCGAGGGCGAGCTCCGGTTCTGGGGCGGATCGCACATCGTCGACCCGTGGGGGAAGGTGATCGGGCAGGCCACGGAGTTTGAGCCCGACCTGGTGACGGTCGAAGTCGACCTCGACGTGGTGCGGCGCCGCCGGCGAAGCATTCCCCTCGTCAAGGAGGCGCGACTCGCGCTGATCCAACGCGAGATCGCCCGCCTGCTCGAAGAGGGCGGCGACCTCTAGCCGGCCAGAGGGGCGACCTCTAGCCGGCCGGAGATCGGGCGACACTACCGGGTGCCGAGGTTCAGCGGCATCGGTGTCGCACTCGCCAGCCGAGCGATGGATGCGGCGGTGTTCTCGTAGATGCCGGTGATGCGGCCACGGTCGTCGATCCCGAACGCGACCGTCCTCGGCGCCCCGGGTACGTCGATCGGGCGGAGCCGGTCGCCCCGGCGGGTGTCGAGCCTGAAGCCGTGGACCTCTCGCGCGTCGGGGAGTGGGAGCGTGTCGGTCGTGATCCCCACGATCGTCCCGCGGTCGTTGATGTCGAATGGCAGGGTGAGAGGCACACCTGGCGCGTCGATCGTGGTGACGCGTCCGCGTGCGGTTCGGTAGAACGCGTGCAACGTGCCGTCGGCGTCGGCGTCGGCGTACAGGCCCACCATCTCGCCGTGGTCGTTGAGCCCCGTGATCGACGTCCCCGCCGCGCCGCGGATGTCGATGGTGGTGAACCGTCCGTGCCGCCAGTGGAAGCCGTGGACAACGCCGTGCCTGTCGGCGTACTGGCCAACGATCCGACCGCGATCGTCGAGGCCGAACGCCTCGGTGCTGGCCGCGCCGCGTACTCGGATCGGGTGGAACGTGCCGTCAGCGTCGCGCAGGAATCCGCGCTGGCTGTCGCACCCGAGTGCGTCGCAGGCGAGGCCGACGATCTGGCCCCGGTCGTTGATCTTCGACACGTAAGTCTCGACCGCGCTGGGAGCATCGACCAGCGTGAACCGGCCGTGCTTGCCGCGCAGGAACCCGCGGCTCCTTCCGTTCGGAGCGACGTAGGTCCCGGCCACCTGGCCGCGATCGTTGATGTCGACGAGCTCGTTGGCATTGAGACCGGGCGGATCGAACGCGGTGAACCGCCCCTTGTCCAGAACGAACACCGGACCGGGCGAGTGCGGTTCGCCTCGGTCGGGCGGGTCGACCGTCGCCGCGGTCGTGCCACCCGTGAGGAGGAGGACTGCGGAGCTGACGGCGATGGTGGCGAGGTACTTGCGGGCGTGAGCGGGCTTGGTTGCGTGCATGGTGATCCCTCCCGGATCAAGTCGCCAGGCATTCGTACGAGACGGCCGACCGGATTGGTGTCGAGTTGTCGGCCGGTCCGTGGGGTCCGTGGACGTGGCGAGCTAGCCGTCGCCCTCGACCCCGACGTCCGGCGCGAGCTCTCGTCTGCGGTGCGTTGAGCGCTTCCGGACGTGTCGAACCAACTCGACGGCGCCGGTCACGACGAACCGAGTGCAGGCGGCCATCCTCGTGCACGACGCGGAGCTCCTCGACTAGAACTGCGAGTCGCTGAAAAGCTCAATCCATTCGTCCGCAACGTACGTATTCACAGCAGCGGCCCGAATCCGGACAGAAGGAGATGCTCATGAGCCTGAGTACGCACACCCGTCGAATCGGAGTCTCTTTCACCATGGGTGCGGCGGCAGTCACCGTGCTGGCCCTCACCGCGTCGTCGGCGAGCGCGTCGATGCAGTGGTGCGGCGCCGGTCGTGGACTCACCGCGCAGAACGCGATCCAGGGCGCGATCGACGATGCCACGGTCTCCGCCTCGGGAGCGGGTCAGTTCAGCTGTGAGTTGGTCGGCGAGCCGCAGGTGTTCGAGACGTTCAACGACCCGATCTTCGGGCACCTCTTCCGCGCCCAGGTCACGATGTCCTGCAGCTGACCGCCTGCTACTCGTAGCGGAGCGCGTCGGCGACCGGAATCCGGGCGGCGGCGCGCGCCGGGATGCTCGACGCTGCCATGACGACGAGCAGGGTCGCGACCGGGACGAGAGCGAGAGACCGCCACGGTGCGACGACAGCGTCCTCGGTCGTGCCGCTCGCCATTTCGGCCAGGGCGAGGTAGAGACCGACGCCGGCAGGGACGGACAGTAGCGACGCTGCCGCTGCAATAACCGCGTAGCCGCTGAGCAAGACCGTCGTGAGCTGCCTCGGCGTCAGCCCGACGGCCTTCAGTACGCCGAAGTCGCGGACTCGTTCGCGGACCATGATGTAGGCGACCGCGACGACCGTGGTCGTGGTGATCACCAGCAGAACGGCATCGAGCGAGTAGACCAGAAGCGGAAGCTCGTCGGGTATGTCACTGGCCTGGCCGGACGGCTGCGCGTCGAGCGTCGCCTGAAGGGACAGGGCGACGACCACCGAGGCGCCGGTGAGCGCGATCGCGCCGCCGAGCAAGAGCGGACGGCGCCCCCGCGCGAGCAGCTGCTTGAGGCCGACCTCCGCGCTCACCGGCAGGTGTGATCGACCGACCAAGCGCGTCAGTCGGTTGCTGGGCGGCGCCGCACCGGCGTCGGTCAACGCCTGGCGCGTCGACCGGGTGCTGCGCCGGGCGGCCGCGAAGGCGCTCACCGAGAGGATGGGAATCACGACGCCGGCGGCGACGAGAAGGTGCCACGGGTTCGCCACGACGGTCGGTGCGACGACCATCGTCCCGGCGGTCGGCTCGGCGAGCTGTGGTGCCAGAAGCACGCCGAGGCCGAAGCCGAGGATCGCCGCGCCGGCGCCGAGCGCGAGGGACTCGATGGCGAACACGACGCCGATCTGTCGCGGCGTCAGGCCAGCCGCCTTCAGCACAGCGATCTCGCGGCGCTGGTCGGTGACGCGGGCACCGACCAGGATCCCGACGACCGTGAACCCGACCACCAACAGCAGGAGGGTGAACATCGTCAGGATCAGCTGTATGGGCTGGGCCTCTCGCAGCGCTTCGTCGCGCTGGTCCTGCCAGGTCACGAAGAACAGCGCCTCGGCGGGGTCGGCGCTCGGCGAGCGTTCGGCGGCAACTTGCTGGGTGAACGCGGCAGCCTGGGTGGGGTCGTCCAGCCGAACCGCCTCGATCCACCGCCAGCGGCTCCGGTCCGGCTCGATCCGTTCGAGCATGGCCGGGGCGACCCAGGCGAGCCCGGGAGTGCTGCGGGGATAGCGTGACTGGCTTGGCAGAACGGCCGTGCCCAGGACCGGGAGATCGGTCGAGCGGCCATTCGCGACGATCTCGACCGTCGTGCCGACGTCGATTCCGAGAGCGTCGGCGAGGCTGCGTTCGAGCATGATCCCGGTCGGGCCCGGCTCGGCGCCCTCGGTCACGATGGGCTGGTTCACGACCGTGGGAGACACGAGGCCGGCCAGCTGAACCGGGTCGTCGTCGGAGTCCCGTCGAAGCGTCGCCGTCGCGACCGGGGTCGGCTCGCCGTGCTCGGTGACGCCGGGAATCCTGGCGACCGCGCGTGCGTCGCTCCGGGATGGCGCGAAGGCGAGTACGTGGGCGCCGTTGGCCGCGTCGAACGTCTGGCGCCACGGATCCTGCCCGCTCGCCCCCACTTCGAGCGTCAGGACGATCGTCGAGACTGCGCCGCCCGCGACCGCGAGCGTCAGGACGCAGGCGACCAGGCGAGTACGCATGCCGGCGAACGCGAGCCGGAACAACAGCCTGGTCATGTCGGCTCGTCGATGGCGAGGATTCCGGAGACCTGTCGCCCGACATCGAGCTGGCTCTCGGATGCGATGAGTCCGTCCCGCATGGTGATCACCCGGTCTGCCGCGGCGGCGACGCTCGCGTCGTGACTGACGAGCAGGAGCGTCTGGCCTTGGTCGCGGGCGCGACGCAGGAGTCCTAGCACCTGTCGAGCAGCCACCGAGTCGAGGTTGCCGGTCGGTTCGTCGGCGAGGACGATGTCCGGTCGATTGGCGAGCGCCCGCGCCACGGCGACCCGCTGCTGCTGGCCGCCGGACAGGTGGGCCGGTGCGGCCGCATGCTGGTCCGCAAGGCCAAGCTCGCCGAGCAGCTCGCGGGCGGATCGGCGTGCCTTCCGCCGGCGCTGACCACTCAGAAGCAGCGGCAGCTCGACGTTTTCTGCCGCCGTCAAGCTGGGCACCAGGTTGAAGAACTGGAACACGAAGCCGACCTTGCGGCGACGCAGGCGCGCCAACGCGGTCTCAGACAGCGTGTCGATGCGTTGCCCCGCCAACCAGACCTCGCCGGCGGACGGCCGATCCAACCCCGCCAGCAGGTTGAGCAGCGTCGACTTGCCGCAACCGCTCGGCCCCATGACCGCGACGAACTCACCACGCTCGACCACAAGGTCGACAGTGCGAAGTCCCGACACTTTGGTGCCACGGGACTCGTACGTCTTGGCGAGCGATCTCGCCTCGAGCACCGGGGTCATGACGCCTCCACGAGCTCGAGGCGCTGCTCGATCAGATCGAGCCAGCTCAGGTCGGCCTTCAGATGCAGAATCGCTCCCTCCAGGAGCAATTCGGCCGTCGGTCCCTTGCCGTTTGCGTCGAGCAGGTCGTTCAGATCGCGCAACGACTGCAGATACTCCCGTCGTTGACCGTCGATGAGGTGCTTCGGCTTCGCCAGACCAGCCGAGGCGACGACGACGACCTTCATCAAGAACTCGTCCTTGAGCCGTCGCCCCGACACCGGCTTCTCGATCCAGCCGGCGAGCGCAGCCCGGCCCTCGACGGTGAGCTGGTATTCCCGCTTGCCGCGTCCGTCACCGGCCACCGGTCGGCTGACGACGAGGCCGTCACGCTCCAGGCGGGCCAAGGTCGTGTAGATCTGCCCCGCGTTCAGCGACGGCAGCAGTGTGCCGAACTCACCCTCCAGCGCCTGCTTGAGCTCGTACCCGTGTGCGTCTCCACCGCTGAGCAGTGCCAAGAAGAGATGTCTCATAGTTATCGAGTATATGTATCCAATACCTATTGCGCGAGGGTCTGGCTGCATCCGCTGAATGTCGTCGACGCCAACGCCAATGGTCGACGGTGCGACACTGACGGACGTGTCGCGCTATCGATGCCTGGGCTTCCTCACCGACTACGGGCTCGAGGACGGCTTCGTCGCGGTCTGCCACGGGGTTGTCATGAGCATCGTGCCGGAGGCGAGGATCGTCGACGTCAGTCATCAGGTGCCGCCCTACGACGTACGCCGGGGTGCAATGGTGTTGGCCCGCAGCGCGCCGTACCTCGACCCAGCGGTGTTTGTCGCCGTCGTCGACCCGGGCGTCGGTGGCGACCGGCGCGCTGTGGCGGTCGCGACCGAGTCGTCGGTGTTGGTCGGCCCCGACAACGGCCTGCTGCTGCCGGCGGCCGACCTGCTCGGCGGCGTGACGAGTGCGGTCGAGCTCGACCGCGACGACCTCTTCTTGCGGCCGGTCTCGGCGACGTTTCACGGCCGGGACATCTTCGCGCCGATCGCCGCCCGGCTCTTGGGCGGCAGCGCGCTCGATGACGTCGGCTCGCCGATCGACCCCGACAGCCTCCATCGACTGCCCGAGCCGCGCGTCGTCGAACACGCCGATGGCGTCGATGCCGAGGTGGTCGACGTCGACCACTACGGCAACGTCCAGCTCGCCGTGCGGTGGCCCGCGCTGGACGTCGGCGAGGGAGATGACGTCGTGATCCGCGTCGAGTCTGGCGAGCACCGCATTGCCGTGGGACGTCAGTTCACCTCGGTTCCTTCGGGTGCGATGGTGCTCTATCCCGACGCTGATGCTCGGGCCGCGATCGCTGTCAACGGCGGCAGTGCCGCGGGTCGGCTCGACGTGGCTCGCGGCGCGACCGTACGACTCAGTCGTGGCCCCAGCGACTGAACGCCGGGTCGGCGACTATTCGGCGGCCGGCAGCACCGTGCCGGTCACGGATCCGAGAGCGATCCGGCCCCCCCGGGCTCCGGGTGCGGTCGCCGTCAGCGTCACGGTGTCGCCGTCGTTGAGATAGGCCCTCGTCATGCCGTCGGACAGTGTGATCGGCTCCGTGCCGCCCCAGGTCAGCTCGAGCAGCGAGCCCTGCTGCTCCGGCTCGGGACCGGAGATCGTGCCCGAGGCATAGAGGTCGCCGGTGCGCAGCGACGCCCCGTTGACGGTGAGGTGCGCGAGCATCTGAGCCGGCGACCAGTACATCGAGGAGTACGGCGCTCTCGCGATGACTCCGTCGCCCACCCGGATCTCGACCTCGATGTCGTAACCGGCCGGTTCGTCGACTCGCAAGTACGGCAGCGGCTGCGGGTCTTGCGGCGGCAGCTTCACCTTCGCGGCTTCGAGAGCGTCGAGTGGCGTGATCCAGGGCGAGATCGACGTGGCGAACGACTTGCCCAGGAACGGTCCGAGGGGTCGGGACTCCCACCCCTGGATGTCACGCGCCGACCAGTCGTTGAGGAGCGTCACACCGAAGACGTGGTCGGCGAACCCGCTGGTCGGCACCCGGTCGCCGAGTCGGGTCGGGACGCCGACGACGTATCCGAGCTCGGCCTCGATGTCGAGTCGCTGGGTCGGGCCGTAGGTCGGTTCGTCGGCGTCGACCGGCTTGCGCTGGCCGCACGGCCGTACGACGTCGGTGCCCGAGATCACGACGGAGCCGGCCCGCCCGTGATAGCCGACCGGCAGGTGTCGCCAGTTGGGCAGCAGTGGCTCCTGGTCGGGTCGAAAGATGCGTCCCGTGTTGGACGCGTGGTCGATCGAGGCGTAGAAGTCGACATAGTCGGCCACCTCGAACGGCGGGTGCACCGTCACCTCGTCGACCGGGACCAGGAACGGCTCGACCTCGGCTCGCTCGGCCCCGTCGGTGAAGAGGGAGATCAGCCAGGATCGGGTCGAGGTCCAGGTGGCCCGGCCGGCGCCGAGCAGTCCGGCGAGGGTCGGCTGGGTCAGCGCCTCGGCACCGGCGAGCATGTCGGTCGCCGCGATCGGGGCGAGGTCGACGACGAGGTCGCCGATCCGAGTGCCGACACGAGGTTGGTCGCCGCCGACGGAAAACACCGCGTACGGCAGGTTGTCGACGTCGTAGTCGCTGCCGGCGGCGTCCTCTACCCAGGTCGGCGCCTGCTCACGCCGGCTCGCGGACTCGGTCACGGTCCCTCCTCGGACTCGTCCAACAGGCCCCATCCCACCAGGTCGGCCACCGGATCGTCGATGCTGCACGACCCGAAGGAGCGGAACCATCCACGGACCCGGCCCGCGGAGTCGGAGGTCCATCCTCGCAGCGACGAACCGATCGTGTCGGCATTGCGGTCGGCGAGTACGGCAGCGGCGGCGTCTGCGTCGGCACCGTCGAGCAGCGCGCCGGTAGCGACGAGGACGTTGCCGAAGCCGTGCTGCTCGAACCCGGTGTCGAGTGCGGTGTGGCGAGTGCCGTGATGCAGCCCGGCCGTGCACTTGAACGCGACCTGTCGGTCGAGCGCGGCATCGATCGCCGTCGCGAGCGCGATCTCACTCGGGTGCGCCTCCGGGGCTTCGCCGCCGGTGCGGAACTTCATCCGGTGGTCGGCCTCGGCGATCGCGTCGGCCGCGCGCAGCCAGCCAGGGGTCGGTCCGTCGGCACCGAGTTGGGGGAGTTCGACGTAGGCGTCGACGTCGTCGGGCAGTGCGACGTCGAGGACGGTGACGACCCGTGCCGCGTTGTGAGCGAGATCGTCCTCGTCGCGCAGCGCGGTCTCGATCGCGCGTACGTCTAGATGCGGATCGCGGTCGGCCCATGTGAGTGCCGGCTCGATCGCGCCGGCGCCGCCGATGACGACCAGGGCGAGCGACAGCGGCCGGTCCGGCGGCGTGGCCTCGAGCAGCCGGGACAGTTCGGGGAGTCGCCGATCGCTGCAGACGAACGGACCGACGAGCGAGCCGTGTGGGCCGACGGCATGTCTCGCGTGGGCCGGAACGGCGTCGGCCAGGTCGGCGTTGCCCGGCGGAAAGATCGCCGCATCGTCGATCAGGCCGTTTAGCAGAGCATTCACCACCTGAAAGCGATCCTCACTGTCCCGCTCTCGGACGTCGTGTGTGACCTGTGGACAGGCGACGTATAGGAGGTTGACATGCGGCCGACCGTACCGGACAGTGGCATCGACCGAACACGAGCGTCCGATTATCGATCAGGCTTTTGGGGAACGTCATGGCCCACTACCAACGCATCGGCGAGATCCCGCCCAAGCGGCACACCCAGTGGCGGGTCGACTCCGGCCCACGCGCCGGACAGCTGCACTACGAGGAGGTTATGGGGGAGGAGGGCTTCTCGTCGGACGCGTCGCTGCTCTATCACCTCGGCGTACCGTCGGCGATCGTCGACTCGACGGTGTGGGAGTTGCCCGACCTTCAGACGGCGCCAAACCATCCGCTGACGCCGCGGCATCTCAAGCTGCACGATCTCTTCAAGGACGGTGAGGAGACCGACATCGACCCGGTCACCGGCAGGCGGCTCGTGCTCGGCAACGGCGACGTCCGGATCTCCTACGTCGTCGCCGCCAAGACCTCGCCCTACTACCGCAACGGCGTCGGTGACGAGTGCGTCTTCATCGAGGCCGGGTCCGGCAAGGTCGAGACGGTGTTCGGCGTCGTACCGTTCCGCACCGGCGACTACGTGCTGATCCCGCGGGCGACGACACACCGGTGGGTGCCGGACGGTCGGGTGCAGGCGTACGCGATCGAGGCCAACTCCCACATCGCGCCGCCGAAGCGCTACCTCTCGCGCTACGGCCAGTTCCTCGAGCACTCGCCCTATTGCGAGCGCGATCTGCATTCGCCGGCCGAGCCGTTCGTCGTCGAGGGCGACAACATCGAGGTGCTCATCAAGCATCGGGGCAACGGACCGAGCGGGCTGGTCGGCACGGCGATGACGTATGCCACGCATCCGTTCGACGTCGTCGGCTGGGACGGCTGCCTCTATCCGTACACCTTCAACGTCTCCGACTTCGAGCCGATCACTGGCCGGGTGCACCAGCCGCCGCCGGTGCATCAGGTCTTCGAGGGCTACAACTTCGTGATCTGCAACTTCTGCCCTCGCAAGGTCGATTACCATCCGCTCGCGGTCCCGGTGCCCTACTACCACTCCAACGTCGACTCCGATGAGGTCATGTTCTACGTCGACGGTGACTACGAGGCGCGCAAGGGGTCGGGCATCAACAAGGGCTCGATCTCGCTGCATCCGGGTGGGTACGCGCACGGACCGCAGCCGAGTGCGATCGAGGGTGCCCTGGGCGCTGAGTACTTCGACGAGCTGGCCGTCATGGTCGACACCTTCCGGCCGCTGGAGCTCGGCGAGGGTGGCACCGCCGTCGACGACGGGGTCTACGCCTGGACCTGGGCCGGCCGCGGTCCCGAAGGGCACCCCGGCCAGTTCTCCATCGGCTGACGCCGCCGCTGACCCAAACACTGAGCGGACCCAAACGGCGCGACACGCTCGGTGTGCCGCGCCATTTGGGTCCGCTCAGGGGGCGGGTCAGCCGCGGGCGTCGCGGCGTCGCAGCAGGACCGTGATCGCGGCGACCCCGACGGCACACCAGAGTCCGAGGGCCAACACGTGGTCGGCGATGCCCTCGCCGCTCAGCCACGACTCCCGAATGCCCGACGTGGAGTGCCACAGCGGCAGGACGTCGGAGATGTTGCGCATCGGGTCGGACATGACCTCGGGAGGCGGTCCGCCGCCACCCAGCAGCCACATCGGCATGTACACCAGCATCCCGAGCGCCTGGGCCGACCGTGCCGTCGGTACGGCGAGCCCGAGCACGACGCCGAGGACGATCATCGTGATCGTTCCGGAGATGAAGGCCATGGCGACGCCCGCTGGGTCCTCGATCGCCGGCACGCCGTAGATCGGTGCGGCCGCCGCGATGACCAGGCCCGCCGCCAGCACGATCAGGATCGCGGTGACGAGTGCCTGGGCGGCGACCACTCGGCCGGTCGGCACTCCGAACGCTTCGAACCGGCGCAGCACATCGCGCTCGCGATAGGACGCCAGCATCACAGGCAGACCGACGAGCGCGAGGCCGCCGATCGGGATGCCGATGTAGGCCGCCACGTAGTAGTCGGTGCCGGAGACGCCCGTACCGGCCATGTCGGCCTCGTTGCCGAAAACGCCTGCGAGTACGAGCATGAACAGCGGCGGGAAGGCGAAGGCGAAGGCCATCGCGGCCCATTCGCGGGTGAGCAGCCGGATCTCGGTGCCGGTGAGAGTGACGAGCGCGCTCATCGGGTGCCTCCTGTGGTGAGCGAGACGAAGACGTCTTCGAGCGTGGGACGGACGACCGAGAAGTCGTCGGGAGTGATGTCGCGCCGATCGAGCTCGGCCGCGATCGGGACGACGCCCGACGGGCGGGTCGCGATCTCGACCTGGTTGCCGTCGTGGGCGACCCGACGTACGCCGTCGATCGCCTCGAGGCCGCGCAGGCCGGCGGTGTGGGCGTACGAGAACCGCACCCGGACCCCGTCGCCGACGCTGGCGATCAGGCCCTCGGGGGTGTCGCAGGCGGTGAGCCGTCCGTCGTGGAGCACGCCGACCCGATCGCACAGTTGCTCGGCCTCGTCCATGTAGTGGGTGACGAGGACGACCGTGGTGCCCTGCTCACGGACCCGGCGTACGAGGCGCCAGGTCTCGCGGCGCGCCGCTGGGTCGAGGCCCTGCGTCAGCTCGTCGAGGAACACGATTCGCGGTCGGTTGACCAGCGCGAGCGCCACGAACAGGCGCTGCCGCTCGCCACCGGACAGCGAGCCGAACGCGCTGCGCTCGAGTCGGGCGAGGTCCCAGGTGTCGCGAAGCTCGCGCCAGTCGACGACGTCGCCGGCGAGCCGGGCGAACAGCCGCAGCGCCTCGCCGACCCGAAGCCGGTCGGGCAGCGCGGACGACTGAAGCTGCGCACCGATCAGCGCGCGGAGCTTGGCCCGGTCGCGACTCGGGTCGAGGCCGAGCAGCTCGACGGTGCCGCTGTCGCTGCGGCGCAGGCCCTGCACGATCTCGATCGAGGTCGTCTTGCCGACGCCGTTGGGGCCGAGGATGCCGAAGATCTCTTGCGGTTGGACCTCGAAGGTCAGGCCGTTGAGGACGTGGCGGTCGCCGTACGCCTTGGTCAGACCCTCGACGCGGACCGTCGGCTCGCCGCTGGCGTACGCCGGGACCTGCCGCGCCGGGTCGTGGTGGCGGTGGTGCTCGGAGGAAGCGATGGTCGTGGACATGGCAACGAGCATCGTCCGGAGGCGGGAGTGGTCACATCGGACTGCGGTCGCGACTGCGAGTTCAGACCGTAGGGGGAACCCCCGCCGAGTGGCGCACGGTCGTCGCAGATCACGCAGCGAAACGACGATCATGCGCCACTCGCCGAACGGTGGTGCCGCTCAGTCCTCGCCGGCCGCGACGAGACCGTGGTCGAAGGCGAAGACGATCGCGGCCGCGCGGTCGCGTACGTCGAGCTTGGTGAAGATGTTGCCGACGTGGGTCTTGATCGTCGCCTCGCTGAGGTGCAGCGTCGCGGCGATCTCGGCGTTGGTCGCGCCCCGGGCCATCCGGCGCAACACGTCGGTCTCGCGTTCGGTGAGCTGGTCGATCCGTTGCCGCTCTCGCTCGCCGCGTACGACGGTCGTGCGGTAGGCCTGGAGGACGCGAGGCGTGACGGCAGGGTCGAACCACGCCCCCCCACTCGCGACCGACCGTGCGGCGGCGATCAGGTCGTGGGCGCTCGCGTCCTTGAGGACGAAGCCCGCGGCGCCGGCTTGGATGGCGCCCCACAGGACCTCGTCCTCGTCGAACGTCGTGAGCACCAGCACCGGTGGCGGTTGCTCCAGAGCGCCGAGCCGGCGGGTCGCTTCGAGGCCGTCGACTCGCGGCATCCGGATGTCCATAAGCACGAGGTCGGGTCGGGTCCGTTCTATCGCCTCGACGGCTTCGTCGCCGTCGGCGCACTCGGCCACGACCTCGAACCCGTCGTCGGGTCCCAGGATGCGGGCGACGCCGGCGCGGACGATCGCCTGGTCGTCGACGAGTACGACCCGGATCATCGCGACGCCCTTCGTGGTACGCGGCACCAAACCGTCCAACCGGTCGGCGACGGCCCCGCACGGAACTCGCCGCCGACGATATCGGCACGTTCGCGCATGCCCTGCAGGCCGAAATGCTTCGCGCCGTCGGAGCGACCCTGAGGGGCCCCGAGGCTCTCGACCTCGAGGACGACGTCGTCGTCGGTGACGGTTGTGGTGACGACGGTGTGGGCCTTCGGCGCGTGCCGACTGGCGTTGGCCAGGGCCTCTTGGGCGATCCGGTGCAGCGTGAGCCCGATCGCCGTATCGACCGCGTCGACGCCGCCCTCGGCGTGGTAACTGATGTCGAGACCGCGATCGCGCGCGGCGTCGACGAGGGATCCGAGCTGGGCGAGCCCGGGCAGTGGCGCGTCGAGGCCGGACTCGTCGCCCTGGCGGAGTAGCGCGACGGTACGACGCAGCTCCTGCATGCTCTGGCGACCGACGTCCTCGGCCGTCTCGAGCGCCTCGTCGGCCGCCCTCGGATCGCGGGTGAGGACGTGCCGCGCGCTCGTCACCTGGACCAACATCGCGGCGAGGCCGTGTCCGACGAGGTCATGGACGTCGCGGGCGATCTGGCGGCGTTCCTCCCGCATCGTGGCCTGCGCGAGCTCGTCGCGGGCCTGGTCGAGCTCGACCGCGAGGTCCTGTTGCCGTCGCAGTGCCCAGGCGAGCGCGATCGTGAAGAGCAGCGCGATGATCCAGATCGGCCAGCCGTAGCCATCGCCGCGTTGGGTCGCGATCACGATCGGCGACGCCAGGATGGCGATGAGGATGCCGACGCTGACGACGCCGACGGGGGACCAGCGGGCGACAGAGATGGCAAGCAGACAGGCAAGGAAGGTCGCGGGCTCTAGGTGCGGCTCGAGCTGGACGACGATCACGGCGGTGAGCACGCCGACGGCGAGAATCGGGATTGGCAGGTGCCAGCGCGACCACACCGCGAACAGTCCGACGGCGCCGAGCAGGACGACGGCTTGCCACCATCCGGCCGGCTCGGCGATGAGCGCGAGGCCGGCGAAGATCAGGGCGAACAGGGGGATCAGCGCGCGAACCGTGTCCGGCGTGGACGGGGTCGCGGGGTTCGCGTCGGCTAGGGCGCCGACGGCCCCGTTGTCGTCGGCCATGGCGGCACAGTACTGCGCTCTGCCCCGGATCCGACTCCCCCTCCAGTCGGAGCCGCCCCCTCCACCCCCAGCCCGATCCGTGAGTTTTGGCCCGCCGGTCCGTGAGTTTGGGCCCGCCGGTCCGTGAGTTTTGGCCTGCGGGTCCGTGAGTTTTGGCCTGCGGGTCCGTGAGTTCTGGCGTGCCGGTCCGTGAGTTTTGGTCCACGACCTCGGTCGAAACTCACGGATCGGCAGACCGAAACCCACGGATGGTGCGATCGAAACTCACGGGTCGGCAGACCGAAACTCACGGATCGTCAGACGGGGCGGACGTCGATGCCCTGGCTACGCAGGGCCGCGATCTCGTCGCTACTGGCCGCCTGCTCGGTCACGAGGGCGTCGATCGCATCGATCGGGCAGATCCGCGTCGCGGCGGTCCGGGCCAGCTTCTCCGCGGTGGCGACGACCACGACACGCTGCGACCGCGCGACCATCTCGGCGTTGATGCCCGCCTCTCCCAGATGTCGACACATCGCTCCATCGACGGCGTTCAGGGCATCAACACCGAGCAGCAGCAGATCGAGCCGCAGGTCGTCGAGGAACCGGGACGCGAACGGGCCGTGCAGCTCGTAGGACTCGCGTCGGGCCACGCCGCCGATGCAGATGGTCCGCAGATGTGGTCGCAGCACCATCTCGCTGGCGATGTTGAGCGCGTTGGTCACGACGGTGAGCCGTTCGCGACCGTCCTCGGCGAGGTCCTTGCGGGCCGCGAGCTCGCGGGCCGTGGCGGTCGTGGTCGTACCGCCGTTGAATCCGACGACCATGCCGGTCTCGACGAGCTCGGCGGCGGCCCGGGCCACCCGGGTCTTGGCGTCGCCGGCCCCGGAGGCGCGATAGCGAGCGGGCAGGTCGTAGGCGATCGAGGTCGCGACGACGCCGCCATGGGTACGGGTGGCCAGCTGCTGTTCGGCGAGGGCGGCGAAGTCGCGGCGTACCGTCGCAGCCGACACCGACAGTGCCTCGGCCGCCTCCGCGACGCTAAGCCGGCCCCGCTCGGCGAGTAGGTCGAGCAGCAGCCGCCAGCGGCGCGATCGGTCGACCGGCTCCTCCACCTGCTCGCTCGTCACAGGCGAGACGCTACCGCCACCCGACGGTCTCGTGCTCGCGCCACGCTGGTTGAGCGAGTGTGCGCGAAAACGCCATGAGATTGACTCAAACGATCACGCGAGCCATGCTTTACCTCGTGACTTCCACGCTGACGACAGACCCTCCGGCCACGCCGTACCTGGCCGATGAGATCGCGACCCAACCCGACGACTGGGCGGCCGCTCGCGAGCTCGCGGCTCGTCATCGGGCCGTCCTGCCCGAGGCCGGCGAGCGCGTGGCGGTCATCGGCTGTGGGACGTCGCTCTACATGGCCCGCGCGTTCGCGGCGGCTCGAGAGGCGGCCGGACTCGGCGTCACCGATGCCTGGCCCGCAAGCGAGCACCGCCTGAGTCGCGGCTACGACCGCATCGTGGCCATCACCCGATCGGGGACGACGACCGAGGTCATCGAGGCGCTGAAGGACTACGACGGCGAGGCCAGCGTCACCGTCATCACGGCCACGCCCGAGACTCCGGTCGTGTCACTGGGCGACCCGATCGTGCTGGCGGAGGTCGACGAACGCTCGATCGTGCAGACCCGATTCGCGACGACGGCCCTGGCGCTGCTGCGGTGGCACCTGGGCCACGATCTCGACCCGGTCATCGAGCAGGCTCGGCTGGCGCTCGCGGAGCCCGAGTCGACGCTCGCCGTCGCCAGGTCGGCCGACCAGCTCACCTTCGTCGGCATGGGTTGGGCGACGGCGATCGCCGAAGAGGCCGCGCTCAAGCTCCGTGAGGCCACCCAGACCTGGTCCGAGTCGTACCCGATGACCGAGTATCGACACGGGCCGATCAGCATCTCGGGTCCAGGCCGCGTCGTGTGGGCCCTCGGGCCACTGGTCCGAAACTTTGCCCGAGACGTCGCGGCGACCGGCGCCCATCTCGAGCATCGCGACCTCGACCCGATGGCCGAGCTCGTACGGGTCCAGCGGCTGTGCCTGCTGCGGGCTGCCGACGCCGGACTCGACCCCGACCGACCACGCAACCTGGCTCGATCCATCATCCTTGACCCATGACAGTTCCGCCCGACGACGCAGCGGTCTTGGCGTTCGACGTTGGCGGTACGACGATCAAGGCCGAGGTCACGGCGGGCGACCGTACGTTCGCAGCTGATCAACGTCCGACTCCGCATGGCGCCGCCGCGGTCGACGCCATTGCAGCGCTCGGGTCCGAGCTGATCGCCGCCGCGCCGCCGATCGACAGCGCGGGTGTGCTCCTGCCGGGCATCGTCGACTGGCGCGGCGGAGTCGGTGTCTTCAGCGCCAACATCGGCTGGCACGACGTCCCGGTCGCCGAGCCGTTGGCGAAGCGCTGGGGGATACCGGTCCACGTCGACCATGACGTCCTCGTCGCCGGGTGGGCGGAGTGGCAAGACGGCGCCGGCCGCGGCGTCGACGACCTGGTCTACGTCTCGCTCGGCACGGGCATCTCGGCCGCCCTGGTCAGCGGCGGGCGGATCGTCCGTGGCGGCCGCGGCGGCCAGGCCGGCGAGCTCGGCCACATCGTGGTCCGCCCCGACGGCCCGGTCTGCGGTTGTGGAGCCCGGGGCTGTCTCGAAGCGGTGGCGTCGGCGGCAGCGATCCGACGGGACTACGAGGCGCGATCCGGCGAGACGATCTCCGGCGCCGACGCGGTCGTCGAGCGCGCCGGGCACGACCCGACTGCCCGCGCGGTGATGGTCGATGCGATCGCCGCATTGGCCGACGGCGTCGCAGGGTTGGTCCAGATCCTGGCTCCCAACCGCGTCGTGATCGGCGGCGGCCTGGTCGAGGCGGGTGACGCGCTGCTCAAGCCGTTGTACGCCGCTCTCACGGAGCGCTGTCGCGTGGTGCCGGCTCCGGAGGTGGTCGCCGCCCGATTCGGCCGACGCGCCGGCGTCGTCGGCGCCGCCCTGCTGGCCAAGCACGGACCGATCGCGGAGGTGGCTGCCTCGTGACCCTGGCCAAGCACGGACCGATTGCGGAGGTGGCTGCCTCGTGACCCACGTCGACATGCCCCAGGCGTTGGAGCGGGTCCGGCCGCACGGCGCCATCGGAGCCTTCAACGTGATCCAACTCGAACACGCCGAGGCGATCGTCGCCGGCGCCGAGGCGGCTGGGCTACCGGTCGTGCTTCAGATCTCGGAAAACACCGCCGCGTACCATCGCGGGCTCGCCCCGATCGCATCGGCATGCCGCCGCCTGGCCGACGAAGCCGAGACCGACGTGGTCGTCCATCTCGACCACGCGACGTCGGCCGAGTTGGTCCGGGAGGCCGTGGGGCTCGGCATCCGATCGGCGATGTACGACGCGTCAGCGCTGCCGCATGCCGACAACGTCGCCGCGACCGAGGCGGTTGTCGCGTGGTGCCATGACAGGGGCGTGTGGGTCGAGGCGGAGTTGGGCGAGGTCGGCGGCAAGGACGGTGTCCATGCCGCCGGTGCGCGCACCGACCCGACCGAGGCGGCGACTTACGTCAAGGCGACCGGCGTCGACGCGTTGGCCGTCGCGGTCGGCTCTTCGCACGCGATGCTGACCCGCGACGCCGTACTCGACGACGACCTGATCGGTCGGCTCGCCGATGCGGTCGACGTGCCGCTGGTCCTGCACGGCTCGTCCGGCGTCCCCGACGACGGACTGGTTCGGGCCGTCGCCCACGGCATGGCGAAGGTCAACATCGCGACCCAGCTCAACAAGGCGATGACCGCGGCCGTGCGCGACGCCCTGGCGGCCGACGAACGCCTTGTCGATCCCCGTAAATACCTCGGACCGGCCCGCGACGCCGTCGCCGCCGAGGTCGAGCGCCTGCTGCGTCTGATCGGGCCGGCGTCGTGACGGACGAGATCGCGAGCCACCACGGCACCCATCTGCGCTACGACACCATCCGGCTGTCGATGGCCAACCTCGGCCCGGTCAATCCGCTGCCACCCCTGGCCGGGATGCTCGACCCGCCGTTCAGCCTGGACACGACGGGCATCCCCGAGGAGATCCGGCGCGGCATCGCGTACGGCTATGCCGCCAACATGGCGCCGTACCTCTACCAGGACGGCTACGG
>DASQKI010000034.1:0-15767 GCA_035630615.1 Nocardioidaceae bacterium | reverse complement strand
GCCGCACCGCGCACTCCCCCGTCGACCGCGCGCACCTGGACCACGCCCTGGTGGAGGTCCGGCGTCGCGGCTGGGCCGTCTCGCTGGACGAGCTGGAGGTCGGGCTGGCCGCGGTGGCCGCCCCGGTCCGGGCCGTCGACGGTGCGGTCGTGGCGGCAATCTCGGTTTCCGGGCCGACCGCCCGGATCAACGACCGCGGCATCACCGCACTCGGCGATCTGCTCGTCGCCGAGACCCGCGGGCTGTCCGCCCAACTCGGCCACCACCCCGGTAAGGAAGGCTCCTTGTCATGAGCGACGAGATCCTCAAGGCCCTCTACGACGAGACGCTGGTCGGCAACGGCCCGCGGGTGCTCGAACTGACCAAGCAGGGCCTGGACGAGGGCATGACGCCCGAGTCGATGCTGTTCGACGCGCTGATCCCGTCGCTGGAGGAGGTCGGCGCCCGGTTCGAGCGCGGCGACTTCTTCGTGCCCGAGATGCTGGTGGCCGGGCGGGCCATGGCCGGCGCGCTGGACCTGTTGCGCCCGCTGCTCGCCGAGACCGGTGCGCAGACCGTGGGCACCTTCCTGATGAGCACGGTCAAGGGCGACGTGCACGACATCGGCAAGAACCTGGTCAACATCATGCTCGAGGGCGCCGGCTTCCACGTCATCGACCTCGGCGTACAGGTGGCGCCGGAGAAGTTCGTCGAGGCCATCGTCGAGCACAAGCCCGACATCGTCGGCTTCTCGGCGTTCCTCACGACGACCATGCCGATGTTCAAGGCCAACCTCAACGCGTTGGAGAAGGCCGGGCTGCGTCAGTCGGTCACGGTCATGGTGGGCGGCGCCCCGGTGACGCAGGAGTATGCGGACGCGGTCGGCGCCGACGCGTATGCCCCGGACGCGTCCGCGACGGTCAAGCTCGCTAAGTCCCTTGTCCAGCAGCGGCGCGCAGCGGCCGCCGTACCCGCTTGAGGCGACGCATGCACACGATCCTGCGCTCCGCGACCAAGCAGGTCACCATCGGCGACGGCCAGCCGTTTTGCGTCATCGGCGAGCGGATCAACCCGACCGGCCGCAAGATCTTCCAGGAGCAGTTGCGGGCCGGCGACCTGTCGGCGATCGAGCGCGACGTCGACGCTCAGGTCGCCGGCGGCGCCGACGTTCTCGACGTCAACATGGGCGTGCCGCTGACTGACGAGCCGGACCTGCTGGCCCGGGCGATCAAGCTCGTGCAGTCCAAGACCGACCTGCCGATCTGCATCGACTCGTCGGTCGTCGAGGCGATCGAGGCCGGCCTGCAGGCCTACGAAGGACGCGCGCTGGTCAACAGCGTGACCGCCGAGGACGACCGCCTCGAGGCGATCTTGCCCTTGGTCAAGAGGCATGACGCCGCGGTGATCGCGTTGCCCAACGACGAGGACGAGATCCCGATGGAGGCCGACAAGCGGCTGCGTCTGGTCGACAAGATCGCCGAGGTCGCGACGACGGAGTACGGCATCGCGAAGGCCGACATCTTGATCGACCCGCTCGCGATGCCGATCGGCGCCGACGCCACCGTCGTCCGGAGCTTCCTCGAGACCACCGCCGGCATCCGGGCCAAGCACGGCCTCAACACGACGTGTGGCGCTTCGAACGTCTCGTTCGGCATGCCCGGCCGGCACGACCTCGGCGGCGCGTTCCTGCCGATGGCGATGGGCGCCGGACTGACCAGCGCCATCATGGATGCCCGTACTCCCTCGATCGTCGAGTCGGTGCGGGCCGGCGACGTGTTGCTCGGGTCGGACGAGTGGGGCATGTCGTGGATCGCGGCGTTCCGGGCCAAGCAGGAGCCCTGATGTCCGAGGCCGCCGGCACCGGACGGGTGCGGCTGCACTTCACCCCGGCCGAGCGCGAGGTCCGGGTGCCACCCGGCGTGAGCGTCTTCGAGGCGGCCAGCTGGAACGGCATCGCGATCGACTCGACCTGCGGCGGCCACGGCACCTGCAAAAAGTGCAAGATCCGGGTGCTCGACGGCGATCCGCCCGTCAACGCCCTCGATGAGCGGGCCTTCGCTCCCGAGCAGCTGGCCGACGGATGGCGGCTGGCCTGCCTGGTGACGACGCAGGACGACCTCGACATCGAGGTGCCGCCGCTGGTGACGCGACCGAAGGCGGCAACGGTCGGGGCGGGTCGCCAGGTCATCTTGCGGCCGGCGATCCAGAAGCGATACGTCGAGCTCGAGGAGCCGACGCTGGCCGACCAGGCGCCCGATGTCGAACGGCTGCTGACGGCGATCGACGATCTCGAGCCACGAATCCATCTGCACGCGCTTCGGCGGCTGCCTTCGGTGTTGCGTACGAGTGACTTCAAGGTCACCGCCGTGGTCGTCGACGACCTACTGATCGACGTCGAACCGGGCGACACGACCGGGCGCCGCTATGGGCTGGCGTTCGACCTCGGCACAACGACGGTGGTCGCGACGCTGGTCGACGTCGAGACCGGCACACCGGCCGCGGTCGCGTCGCAACTCAACAAGCAGCAGCCCTTCGGCGGCGACGTCATCACGCGCATCAGCGCAACGATGATGGACCCCGATGCGCTGGGACGACTGCGCGACCTCGCGCACGAGACGCTCGCCGAGCTGACCGCGGCCGTTTGTGCCGAGGCAGGGGTCGAGGCGAGTGAGGTCTACGAGGTCGCGTTGGCCGGCAACGCCACGATGACGTCGCTGCTGCTCGGCATCGACCCTGAGCCCCTCGGCGTCGCGCCGTTCATCCTGCCGACCGCCGTCCCGACCGGCCTGACCGCGGCCGACCTCGGGCTGGACGTTCACCAGGCGGCACCGGCCCTCCTGCTCCCGGCGCTGGGTGCCTACGTCGGCGGCGACATCGTGGCCGGCATGTTGGCGTCGGGGATGGATCGCGACAAGCGGATCCGGCTGTTCGTCGACGTCGGCACCAACTGCGAGATCGTGCTCGGCGACGGCGAGCGGATCCTGGCGACGGCGGCACCGGCCGGCCCGGCGTTCGAGGGCGGCGCGATCCGGTGCGGCATGCGCGCGGCCGACGGTGCGATCGAGGTCGTCAAGCTCAGTGACGAAGGCGTCGACCTCGACGTGATCGGCGACGTCGACCCGGCCGGACTCTGCGGCTCGGGCCTGGTCGACGCGGTGGCCGAGCTCGTGAGGGTCGGTCTTGTCGACGCGAGTGGGCGGTTCGTGACCGACGAGCAGGCGGCGACGGTCGCGCCGAAGCTCGCGGGGCGGCTCACCGAGATCCGGGGCGAGCGATCCTTCGTACTCCGGTGGCGCGGTGCCGAGGGAGCTGAGCTCGAAGGCGATGGGACCGACGCGGTCTACCTGTCGCAGCGCGACATCCGCGAGCTGCAGTTTGCCAAGGCCGCCATCTCGACCGGGTGGTCGCTGCTGCTGGAGGAGTTCGGGGTCGAGCCGGGCGAGGTACAGCAGGTGCTGCTCGCCGGGTCGTTCGGGTCGTACCTCTCGCCGGCGAGCGCGATCCGGATCGGGTTGGTTCCGAAGCTGTCGGTGCTGCGTATCGTGAGTGCCGGCAACGTCGCCGGCGAGGGGGCCAAGATGACGCTGCTCAGCATGCAAGAACGAGCCGGCGCCCAGACGCTGCTGGAGGAGGTGCACTATGTCGAGCTCTCTGATCGAACGGACTTCAACGACCGATTCGTCGAGCAGCTGGCCTTCCCCACGGAGTGACCGGGCCACGATCATCGCGTGCGGTGCGCTGGCGCAGCCGGTCGCGACGATCGTCGCCCGACGCGGTTGGGCCGCCGACGTCCATCCCCTGCGGCCCCTGCTGCACAACCATCCGGACCGGATCGCGGCCGAGGTCGAGGCGGCGGTCGACGCCGTGTCGGCCGACGGGCCGGTGGTCGTCGGGTACGCCGACTGCGGCACGTACGGCGCCCTGGACGAGCTGTGCGAGCGACGCGGCTGGAGCCGACTGCCCGGGTTGCACTGCTACGACGTCTACGGCGGGGCCGATCGGCTCCGGACCATGATGGAGCGGCAGCCCGGCACGTACATCCTCACCGACTTCCTCGTACGCGCCTTCGACCGCCTCGTGGTGGCCGAGCTCGGACTGGACCGATACCCGGAGCTGCGCGACGACTACTTCGGTCACTACACCCGGGTGGTGTGGCTCGCGCAGCGGCCCGACGACGAGCTGCGTCGCCTCGCGGCCCGCGCGGCCGACATCCTCGGGCTCCCCCTGACCGAGCTCGACGTGGGCGACCACCGCCTCGAAGCCACCCTCGCCGGCGCACTTCCGCCATCCGTCACTTGTGGTGCAGCCATCCGCCACTCGTAGTCCGGCGATCCGTCATTTGCCAGCGGATGGCTGCACCACAAGTGACGGATCGCCGTTCCCGGCGAGGATCGAGCGCCGCCAGGCTTCGGTCTCGGCGATCTGATTGAACGTGAAGACGTGCAGGCCCTGGACCACCGAACCCGGATCGGCCAAGGTGCCGGACAGTCGCTCCAGGAACCGCTCGGGGTTGTAGCCGCCAGGGCTCGCGATCCGCGCGAACGACGACTTGTGCTTGGCGAGAAACCGGGTCGACTCGCCGACACCGATCTTGGTCGCCATCGTGAGCAGCTTGGCCCGCTCGACCGGACCCGCGAGACCCACGACCAGCGGCAACGTGACGCCACGGGCGCGCAGCCGCGCCACCCAACGCCGCAGCACGACCGGATCGAAGCACAGATTGCTCACGATGTAGGAGGCGTGGCGCCGCTTGTCCCACATCGCCTGCACCGTGATGTCGTCGTGGATGGTGGGATGCGGCTGCGGATAGCCGGTCACCCCGACGTGGGTGAACAGATTGCCCATCGCCGCCAGGTCTTCGAGCAGATCGACCGAGCCGGCGTAGTTGCCCGCAGGCGGGTCGGCGTCGCCCGCGGGCACGAAGATGTTGTCGACGCCCGCGGCGATCAATCGCTCGGCGATCTCGTCGAGCTCGGCGCGGCCGCTGACCATTCGCGCCGCGAGGTGCGGCACGACGTAGAACCCCTGACCGGCGAGGCGCTCGGACAGGTCCAGCGTCGCCGCGAGCCCCTTGCCGGGCGAGGCCGTGATCGTGACGGAGCGACCGGGCGTCAGATGTTCGAGGATCGCCGCCTCCGCTTTGGCGGTGGGCAGCACTTCGTACCGCGCGTCGCGGACGAGGCTATGGAGGGCACGAAGTCGAGCCTTGTTGCGCATGAGACAACCCATTTCATGATGCGCACCAGACACCCGTAGCGTAAACCCTCGCCAGCCCGGACGTCGAGAGCGAAACCCGCCTCTCTCCGTGTCAGATCACGGCCCGGGTTCGGCGCTCGCCAACCGTCGGTCGATAGGCTCGGATATCGTGCGGACCTGCCACCTCCGGCCCCGCGGCGTTCGGGTATGCGCCGAGCCGGCCAAACGCCCGGATCGCCCGGGCAACCTGAGGCATCGGCATACCACCGGCAGGCGCACAGCCGACGGAGCGGCGCGACAGTGACCGAACAGCAGGAGACCGTGGCCGAGGTCGCGGCGACGAGCATAGGCGTCGAGCCGCGATGGCGTCGGCGCCGGTTCGCGATGGGCGGTTACGCCGCGCTGTTCGTGGCGTGGCTGACCGTCGTCGGGCTGCCCACCGATCCGATCGTCATGTTCGCCTGGCTCTGGCTGGCGACGGTCGCTTGGAACGTCGAAGCGCCGGCCCGTCAACATGTCGCCTTCGTTCGCGACTGGTGGCCGGCGCTGGCGCTCCTGATGGGTTACATGTACAGCCGCGGCCTCGCCGACGAGGTCGGCATGCCCGTGCATGTCACGTCGGCGATCCGGTTCGACGAGTGGCTGTTCGGCGGACACCTCCCGACGGCCACGCTGCAAGACGCTTGGTGCGGTGAGCCGTGTACGTGGAGCTCGCAAGGCGCCTGGTACGACACGGTTTTCGCGACGACCTACTACTCCCATTTCTTCGTCGGACTGACGGTCGCCGTCGTCTTGTGGTTGCGCAGCCGCGACGCATGGCTGCCCTACATGCGCCGCTACATCGGGCTCAACCTGTTCGGCCTCGCGGTCTACATCCTCTATCCGCTCGCGCCGCCCTGGTGGGCCAGTGACCGCGGCTTCCTCGACGAGCCGGTCGAGCGCATCACCTCGCGCGGGTGGGACGCCGTCGGGTTGCAGAGCGCTCGACTCGATCTCGGCCCGGACATGCTGGTTGGCAACGCGGTGGCGGCGATGCCGTCGCTACACACGGCCGTCTCGACCCTCGTCGCGTTGTACGGCATCACGCGGCTGCGTCATCCCGCGCGGTGGCTGCTGCTGGCGTACCCCGCGCTGATGTCGGTGACGCTCGTCTACACCGGGGAGCACTACGTCATCGACGTGCTGGCCGGCTACGTCGCGGCGGTGCTCGTCATGGTCGCGGCGTCGGCGTGGGAACGCTGGCGCGCCGGCGCGAGCGATCGAGAGCGAGCGAGTACGTAAGGATGCACAGTCCGGCTGCGGCCAGCCCGACGCCGACCCACGATGGCGCGGCATAGCCCAGTCCGGCGGCGATGGCCAGGCCGCCGAGCCAGGCGCCGAGGGCGTTGGCGGCGTTGAGGGCGGCATGGTTGAGGGCGGCAGCGAGGGTCTGCGCATGGGTGGCGACGTCCATCAGACGCACCTGCAGCGCGAGCACCTGGATCGATGCCGCGACCGCGAGGAGGAACAGCGTGACCGACGCCGCGATCGGGTCGCGGGCCGCAACGGTGAACGCCGCGAGCAGAGCGCCGATCGCTACCAAGCTGCCGACGAGCGACCGCGGCAGCGAGCGGTCGACGAGGTGGCCGCCGAGGACGATCCCGGCGACCATGCCGAGTCCGTAGGCGCCGAGCACCAGCGGCATCCAACGCGCCTCCAGGCCGGCGAGGTCGGTCATCGTCGGCGCGATGTAGCTGTACATCGCGAACATGCCGCCGAATCCCACGGTCCCCACCGCGAGAGTGAGCCAGACCTGGCCTTGCCGGAGGGCGTCGAGCTCGCGGCGCGCGGTGGCGTCGAGACACGGGGGTTGGTGCGGCAGCCAGATCAGCAGCGCCGCGATCGTGACCAGGCCGATCACTGCGATCGCGGCGTACGCGCTGCGCCAGCCGAACTGCTGACCGAACCAGGTCGCGGCCGGGACACCGATGACGTTGGCGATCGGTAGGCCCAGCATCGATCCGGCGATGGCTTTGGCCCGGCGACCCTCGGGCACCAGCGAGGCGGCTACCAGAGCAGCGACGCCGAAGTACGCGCCGTGCGGCAACCCGGCAAGGAAGCGGGCGGCGTCGAGCGTCAGGGGCCCGCCCGCCATTGCGCTGGCGACGTTGCCGACCGCGAACAGCACCATCAGGCCGATCAACATCGCGCGGCGCGGCCATGTCGCGCCGACCGCCGCGATCAACGGAGCGCCGACGACGACGCCGAGGGCGTAGGCCGAGATCGCGTGACCGGCGCTCGGGATCGAGACGTCGATGCCGGCCGCGATGTCGGGCAGCAGCCCCATGGTGACGAACTCCGTCGTCCCGATGCCGAAGCCGCCGACCGCCAACGCGGAGATGGCGAGCACCAGCCGGGTACGGCTGAGCTCTGCCTGCTCTCGGGTCGTCGCCACGTACTCCTCCTGATCGATCCGCCTCCGCGCTGAGGGTAGACAAATGGCGGGACACGGCAGCGGATCGTCGTGATTTGGCTACCCCAGTGGATGGGTCAGCGCGCGACGGTCGCGACCCGGACGTCGATGCCGGCGGCGCGGAAGCGGTCGAGGTCGGTCGCCGACACCCCGTCGTCGGTGACCAGGTCCGTGATGTGCGACGCCGGCACGGTCTGGACCATCGCGTCGACGCCCACCTTGGTGTGGTCGGCCAACACGACGACCTGCCGGCCGGCCGCCACGATCGCCCGGTCGATTGTCCCCATGTGCAGGTTCGGCGTCGACAGGCCGTGCTCGACGGTGAGCCCGTTGCCGGACAAGAACGCCTTGGGCGTACGCAGGCCGGCGAGTGACTGCTCGGCGCTCCCTCCGACGAGCGCGTGGATGGGCCCCCGCAGTGTGCCGCCGGTGACGAACACCTCAACGCCGCGGGCCGACGCCAGTGCCTGGGCGACCAGCAGCGAGTTGGTCACGACGGTGAGCTCGTGGAAGCGGACCAATCGTCGGGCCAGCGCCTGCGTCGTCGTCCCGGGACCGAGGACGAGCGCGTCGCCGTCCTCGATCAGCCCGGCGGCGACCTCGGCGATCGCGGCCTTCTCCTCGGCGGCGACATGGGTCTTCTCGGTGTAGCTCGGCTCGTGCACGCTGCCGCCGACCGCGACGGCGCCGCCGTGTCGCCGGCTGAGATGGCCCTCGTCCTCGAGCGCCCGAAGATCGCGCCGGATGGTGACCTCGGACGCCTGGGTCACGCGGGCCAGCTCGCGCATCGACATCGCGCCGTTGGCCCGCACCATCGCGAGGATCGCCTGCCGTCTCTCGGCTGCAAACACAGCGTCACCGTCCGATCACCCAAATGACATATCGGTCACGTACGACCGAAATCTCGATCACTTTCGATCATAGTATTGCTCTATTTGATCATTCGTCTCTAGCCTCCGCTCAGGTCTGGGCCCGCTCGTTCACCACCGCTGGGGCCCGGGACCTTCGTCCACCGGAGGGACAACCGATGCGCACACCTACCGTCCTCGCCGCGAGCCTCGCACTCGTGATGGCTCCACTCACGCTCGCCGCACTACCCGCCACCGCCGCCCCGCCGGCCGCCGACGACCACCCCCTCGGCGACCTCGCACCGACGCCGCCGATGGGGTGGAACAGCTGGAACACGTTCGGCTGCGACATCAACGAGCAGCTCATCCGTGACACCGCCGACGCCCTCGTCGCCTCCGGCATGCGCGACGCCGGCTACGAGTACGTCAACATCGACGACTGCTGGATGGCGCCGGAGCGCGACGCCGACGGCCGACTGCAGCCGGATCCGGTCGACTTCCCGCACGGCATCGCGGCGATCGCCGACTACGTGCACGCCCGCGGCCTCAAGCTCGGCATCTACTCGTCGGCCGGCACCGCGACCTGCCAGGGACTGCCGGCCAGCCTCGGCCACGAGGAGATCGACGCACAGAGCTTCGCCGACTGGGGCGTCGACTACCTCAAGTACGACAACTGCAACAACCAGGGTGTCCCGGCCATCGAGCGCTATCAGGCGATGGGCGACGCCCTTGCCGCGACCGGACGCGACATCGTCTACAGCATCTGCGAATGGGGCACCAACGACCCGTGGCTGTGGGGGCGCGACGTCGGAGGCCATCTGTGGCGGACTACCGGCGACATCACCGACCGATGGGACAGCGTGATGTCGTTGCTCGACCAGCAGGTCGGCCTGGAGGCGTACTCCGGACCGAACGGCTGGAACGACCCCGACATGCTCGAGGTCGGCAACGACGGACTGACTCGGACCGAGAGCCGAGCCCACATGAGCCTCTGGGCGCTGCTCAACGCACCTCTGATCGCGGGCAACGACGTCCGTGACATGGAGCCGTGGGTGCTCGACCAGCTCACCGACCCCGATGTCGTCGCGATCGACCAGGACTGGGGTGGCGAACAGGGATCGAAACTGCGCGACGACGGTGACGCCGAGGTATGGAGCAAGCCCATGTCCGACGGCTCGGTCGCGGTCGTCCTGCTCAACCGGGGAGGCAACACCCAAACCGTCGCGAGCACCGCACGCGATCTCGGGCTCCGGTCCTCGAAGTTCTATTCGGTCCGCGACGTCTGGGCCGACACGACCCGTACGTCTGGCGGCACCATTCGCGCCTCGGTGGGCTCGCACGCAGCCGAGATGTACATCGTGTCCGCCGCCCGTGCCCCGAGCCACCCCCCGTTGGTGAGTCTCGACGCGGCCGCTCCGTACTACACCGCCGTAGGCGAGCAGACCACCGTCACGACGACCGTCTACAACGACGGCGCCACGGCCATCTCCGAGCTGCAGCTCGGCCTCGACGTCCCTGCCGGCTGGACCGCCACCCAGGACGGGTCACCGCGACCGTCGCTCCCCCCGGGCGAGTCGACCAGCGTCGACTGGACGTTGTCGACGACGAATCCCGAGGCCGGCCGGGTCGATGTCGAGGCGTCGGCGAGCTGGCTTTCGGATGAGGTCCGCGATGGCGCCACTCAGCAGACGTCGTTCCTGCAGGTCGAGCCGATCCCGACCGGACAGCACTACCTGTCCGACCTCGAGTGGATGGAGGCGAGCAGCTTCTGGGGGCCGGTGGAGCGGGACATGAGCAACGGCGAGCAGGCCGGCGGTGACGGCGGCCCGATCACGATCGCGGGCACGACGTACGAGAAGGGCCTCGGCGTCCACGCGCCGTCGACAGTGACGTACTTCGCCGCTGGCGACTGCGCCACCGTGGCGGCCCAGGTCGGCATCGACGACGAGACCAACAGCCAGGGCGACGTGATCTTCGAGCTCTGGGGCGACGGGCAGCAGCTCGCGTCGAGCGGCGTCGTCTCGGGCGGCGATCCGGCTGTCCCGCTGTCCGCCGATCTCGCCGGGGTCGACGTGCTCCAACTGCGGGTGCTCGACAACGGCGGACCCAACTACGACCACGCCGACTGGGCCGACGCCCAGATCACCTGTAGCTGACCGCCACCCAGATCCGCCGAATGGCGCACGGTCGTCGCATCTGACGCCGAATTTCGACGACCGTGCGCCACTCGATGCACGAACTCGTGGGAGTTCGTGCTCCCGCCGCGCCGTCCGTACTGCCGCGACGACGACCGCCGTCGGTTCGCTGCTGCTCGCCGGACTAGGGTGGCCCAGCGTGTCTGCCTCGTCCGCCGCCGCACTCCCCTGGGAGCCGAAGGAGCCGCCGATCAGCACGCCGTGGACCGACCAGGTCGGACCCGACAATGCGCTGCCCGAATATCCGCGTCCCCAACTGACTCGGCCCCGCTGGGTCAACCTCAACGGCGTCTGGCAGTTCGCCCCGGCGGCCGACGGTGACTCGGTGCCGTCGGACCAGGACCTCGACGAGCGGATCCTCGTGCCCTACCCGGTCGAGTCGGCGCTGTCCGGGATCATGCGCAGCGAGGAGCGGATGTGGTACCGCCGGACGTTCGACGTGCCGGCCGGGTGGCACGTCGGTCGCGACGAACGACTGATCCTGCACTTCGGGGCGGTCGACTACGACGCGAAGGTCTGGGTCAACGGCGAGTTGGTTACGACGCATCGCGGCGGCTACGACGGGTTCGACGTCGACGTGACCGACGCGCTGACGGCCGACGGGCCGCAGGAGCTGATCGTCTGGGCGGAGGACCTGACCGACAGGACCTGGCAGCCGATCGGCAAGCAGCGACAAGTGCCCGATCGGGGCATCTTCTACCAAGGCAGCTCGGGCATCTGGCGCACCGTCTGGATGGAGCCGGTGCCGGCCGTGCACGTCACCGACCTCGACATGACGCCGGACCTCGACGCCTCGGCGTTGCGCCTGACGGTGCACGCCGCCGGAGCAACAGAGCAGCGGGTCGAGGCGGTGGCGCTCGACGGTGATCGGGCGGTCGGCCGCGTGACCGGTCGGGCCGGCGACGAGCTCGCACTGCCCGTGCCCGATCCGAAGCTGTGGTCGCCGGACTCGCCGTTCCTCTACGACCTTCGCGTACGGGTGCTCGACGGCCGGCGCACGGTCGACCAGGTCAAGTCGTACTTCGGCATGCGCGAGATCGGCATGGTCGACGGCGCCGACGGCCGGCCGCGGATCGCCCTCAACGGCAAGATCCTGTTCAACCTCTCCACCCTCGACCAGGGCTTTTGGCCGGACGGGCTCAACACGGCGCCGACCGACGAGGCGCTGCGGTTCGACCTCGAACAGCACAAGGTCCTCGGCTTCAACACCGTGCGCAAACACATCAAGGTCGAGCCAGACCGCTGGTACTACTGGGCCGACCGGCTCGGGCTCATGGTGTGGCAGGACATGCCGGCGTCGAAGACCGGGCGCATCCCCGACCCGTGGCGCGAGCAGTTCGAGTCGGAGCTGCACGAGATGATCCGGGAGCACGACAGCTGGACCTCGATCGTGGCGTGGGTGCCGTTCAACGAGGGCTGGGGCGAGTGGGATCGCGACGCCACCGGCCGGATCGCGCGTCAGGTCAAGGCGCAGGATCCGTCGCGGTTGGTCAACGCCCACAGCGGCGTCAACTGCTGCGACTCGCTCGGCGACCCCGGCGAGGGTGACGTGATCGACTTCCACCAGTACGTCGGGCCGGCCACCCCGGTGCCCGACGACCGGCGGGTCGCGATCGACGGCGAGCACGGCGGATTCGGGCTCGAGGTCGAGGGCCACATGTGGTTCGGCGAAGGCCACGCGTACGAGATGACCGACAGCGTCGACGAGGCGACCCGGCGGTACGTCGAAAACCAGCGCGACCTGCTCGACGCGGCCAACACCTGCGGCCTGTCCGGCGGGATCTACACCCAGATCACCGACGTCGAGCACGAGGTCAACGGCTTCTTCACCTATGACCGCCAGGTCGAGAAGATGCACTTCGACCAGGTGCGCGCGATCAACGAGGAGATCATCGACTCCGTCGACTGCACCAGCGAGCCGCCGTCATACCCGCCTGGGACGCCGGGACTGACCGGGCTCGCGTATTGGCCGGCCGACGAAGGCGACGGCACGACCGCGGCCGACCAGGTGGGCGACGCCGACCTGGCGCTGTCCGGCGGCGCGACCTGGACGAACGGACAATCGGGCACGGGCACCGCGCTGCAGTTCGACGGGTCGAGCGGCTACGCCGAGACGGCCCGTCCGGTGCTCGACACGTCGGGCCACTTCACCGTCTCGGCCTGGGTGCGGCTCGACCGGCTCGACGGCTGGCGCACGGCGCTGGGTCAAGACGGCGACGTGCAGTCGGCGTTCTTCCTGCAGAAGACCGATGACACCGACCGGTTCGCGTTCAGCACGGCTGGCGGGCGGGCGCTGTCGACGTTCACGCCGGAGGCCGACCGGTGGTATCACCTGGTCGGCGTCCGCGACGCGGCCGGCGGGCGCAACACGCTCTATGTCGACGGCGTGGCGCAGGGGTCGGTGACCGAGTGCCTGATGCAGGGCTCGGCGGGGCCACTGTCGGTCGGCCGGGCCCGCTTCGGCGGCGCCGACGTCGATTTCTGGCCCGGGGCAGTCGACGACGTCCGGGTCTGGGACCGGGCCCTCAGCGCCACCGAGGTCGCCGACCTCTACGCCTCCGGCGGCTGACCCTCCCACTGGGAGGACCCATTCTGCGCGACACGCCGGGCGTGTTCCGCAGAATGGGTCCGCTCAGTGGGGGCTCAGCCCTCCTCGAAGCCCTTCGCCATCGCGTCGGAGTCGAAGGCGTCGAAGTTGGTCTCGTTGAGGCTGTACCAGTTGCCCCACGGGTCGCGGAAGACGGCCTCGACCCCGTACGGACGGTCCTGCGGCTCCTGGAGAAACTCGACGCCGCGCGCGGAGTACTCCTCGAAGGTCTTGCGGCAGTCGTCGGTGTTCCAGGCGCCGACGCTCAGTGCTCCCTTCGCCAGCAGCGCACGGATCGACGCGGCCGTCTCTTCGTCGTGCATCGGCGGCCCGGGAACCGCGATGCTGAGCTGAAACATCGGGTCGCCCGGCGGCCCCACGGTCAGCCAGCGAAAGCCGTTTTCCATCGTGAGGTCGAACCGCTCCTCGAACCCGAGCTTGTCGATGAACCACGCCTTCGCCTCGTCGGCGTCTTCGACGTAGACGCTGGCCACGCCCAGTTTGGTGATCATGTCTCGCTCCCTTCGTGCGTACGCCGAAACGCTAGTCAGTCGGACCGCTCGTCGGCTTCTCGAAAGTTGCGCTGTCCCGCTTCGACGGCGGCGGCGTCTGGGACGGGCCGGTCCACATCAACACGAAGCACCCCGGGATCGGTGGCGGCCCACGTCGATGCGCCTCGCGCTGGAACTGCGACGGCGAGACGCCGCTCAGCTCGCGAAACCGAGCGCTGAACGATCCCAGGCTCGAGAAGCCGACGAGGTGACACACCTCGGTCACGGTGAGGTTCGCCGATCGCAACAGGTCCTGGGCCCGCTCGATCCGGCGCCGGGTGAGATAGCGGCCCGGACTCTCGCCGTAGGCGGCCCGAAACGCGCGAACGAAGTGATAGCGGGAGTAGCCGGCCTCCCGCGCGACCGTGTCGAGATCGAGCGGCTCGGCATAGCGCGAGTCGATGAGGTCGCGGGCCCGGCGTATCGCCGCCAGGGTGAGGATCGCGCCCGCGCCCGGAGGCGTCGGACGGTCAGGACCCGACGACGGCACGGATCGCGGCCGTGATCGGGCGGCCGCCGGAGACGAGTTCGAGCGTCTTATGGGCCGTCCGAGGCTCGTCGAGTAGAGCGACCAGGACGGCGGCGACGTCGTCACGCGGCACCTCGCCGTAGCCCACTGACGAGCCGAGTCGGACCAGCCCGGTGCCCGGATGGTTGGTCAGGCTGCCCGGTCGCAGGATCGTCCAGTCGAGGTCGCGCTCTCGCAGGTCCTGGTCGGCGGCGGCCTTGGCGCGCAGGTAGGCACCGAAGGCCGGGTCGACCCGCGACGGCAGCACCTCGTCGGCTCGAATCGCCGACACCATGAGATAGCGGCGGACCCTCGCCTTCTCGGCCGCGTCGGCGAGCAGCACGGCGGCGCCACGGTCGACGGTGTCCTTGCGGGCAACGCCGCTGCCCGGTCCGGCACCGGCGGCGAACACCACCGCCTCGGCTTCGACGTCACCGAGATGTCCGGCGACCTCGTCAACTGTCGCCGTCTCGAGGTCGCACAGGTAGGCGGCCGAGCCGGTCGCCTCGACGTCGGCGATGTGATCCGGATTGCGTACGAGGCCCGCCACCACATCGCCACGCGCCGTGAGCAACCGCTCTAGACGCAGCCCGACCTGACCATGACCCCCGGCAATAACGACCCTCATGGATCAAACGTAGCCCGATCGGTTGCCGGCTCGCTCCTCTCCGTTCCGAGGTCAGGCCGGCCGAACCGGCAGACGATGTCCCGTCGTACGTGACGGATGCACCGAATCAGCGCGCCTTTCGGTGCATCTCTCACGTACCGCTGCGCCGAGACGCGCGCCGGTGCTGGCGGCACCCGGCTCAGCCGAGCTTGGCGGCCAGGTTGTCGTCGAGCGCGGCGAGGAACTCCTCGGTCGACAACCAGGGGGTGTCGCCACCGACCAACAGGGCCAGGTCCTTGGTCATCTTGCCGCTCTCGACGGTCTCGACGCAGACCTGCTCCAGGGTCTCGGCGAACTTCGCGACCTCTGGCGTGGCGTCGACCGTGCCTCGGTGCTGCAGGGCGCGGGTCCAGGCGAAGATCGACGCGATCGGGTTGGTCGACGTCTTCTCGTCGCGCTGGTGCTGGCGGTAGTGGCGCGTGACGGTGCCGTGCGCCGCCTCGGCCTCGACCTTGCCGTCCGGCGTCATGAGCACCGACGTCATGAGGCCGAGCGAGCCGAAGCCCTGCGCGACCGTGTCGGACTGCACGTCACCGTCGTAGTTCTTGCACGCCCACACATAGCCGCCCTCCCACTTCATGACCTGAGCGACCATGTCGTCGATGAGGCGGTGCTCGTAGGTGAGGCCGGCGGCGGCGAACTCGTCGGCGAACTCGGCGTCGAAGACCTCCTGGAACAGGTCCTTGAAGCGACCGTCGTAGGCCTTGAGGATCGTGTTCTTCGTCGACAGGTACAGGGGGTAGCCGCGCTCGATGGCGTAGCGCATCGACGCCCGGGCGAAGTC
>DASQKI010000033.1:0-31571 GCA_035630615.1 Nocardioidaceae bacterium | reverse complement strand
ACCGCGATCCGGGACAACCTCGAGGTCGGGGTTTGCTTCGCCGTCTCTACCCTCGAAGCCGCCGAAGCGTCCCTCGGTTCCGGCATTCGGGCGGACAAGGCCAACCAGCCAACCGAGCTGCGGGACAAGTCTCGCTACGTCGGTGTGTGCGTCGTGACCGGCGTCCCCGGCCTGGACGGCAAGTACGCCAAGGTCCGGGTCGGCACCATCGACGACCACGACCTGGCCGACCAGATCGACGGCACCCAGGCCTACCGCCGTGACCTGGCCGACCTGACCGGAGGCACCGCTGACCGGCCCGACCTCGTCGCCGTCGATGACCAGGACGACCCGGAGGCGGCGGCATGACCCGCCAACGCAATGAGTTGCCCGGCCAGCTCACCCTCGACGGCCTGGACGCGCCCACCCCGCGTGTCCAGGCCACGAGGCCCCGCCGCAACACCGAGCCCTCGATCGCGTTCGCCCGTTGCCCGTACGGCAAACACACCCGCCTGACTGGCGTGGTGTACCGCGACTGTCGCCTGGTGTTCCGCGACCACCTGATCCGCTTCACCAGCGGCGCTGCCCTGGTCTGTCGCGGCTCCGGCCAAGAAGTACCCGACCACGCCAACGTCTACGAGGGGTGACCACAATGCCTCCCGACCCGATGACCAACGTCCTCGGGCGTCTCGGCTACGCCCGGCGCGACGAGCTGATCGACAAGTCCGTCGCCCTGCGCGCCGACCCGGAGCTACCGGCCTATCCGCAGGTCGTCATGATCCAAGGCCACACCCGTGGCGAGTCCTGGGTGCGCGACCATGCGGGACAACTCATACTCGCCGCCGGCGTCGGCATCGTCGGCCTGGCCGCGCTCGCCGTCGTGGCCCTCGTCGCGATCCTCACCGCCGTCGCCATGGTCTCCTGCGTCGCGGCCCTCGCGATCGCCAAAGCCGCCGCTAGCCAGTCGACAACCCCGCAACGGAGAAGGAGGCTTCGATGACAGCGACCACCGAGAAGCTGACTCTGCTCACGATCGATGAGGTCGCCGAGTACACCCGGCTCAAGGTCGAGACCGTCCGTTGGCTCCGTCAGCAGGGTCGCTTCGCACCCGCCAGCAAGCTCGGTCGACAACTGGTGTGGGACCTGACCGACGTCAACGAGTGGGTCCAGGCGCAGAGGGAGCGGGCCGCATGAGCATCGGTAGCTACAAGACCTCCAAGGGTAAGAAGCGCTTCCGGGTCTGGATCTACAGCCACGGCCGCGTCATCGCAACAGACACCTTCGACCGCAAGGGTGACGCCGAGGATTGGGAACGGGACCAGTACCGCCAACTACGCCAGGACGACTGGATCGACCCGCGCCGTGGCAAGGTCCCGCTTCGCGACGTTGCCGAGGCCTGGATGCGATCCCGTGCCGGGATGAAGCAGCGCACCCGCGACACCGACGAGGGCAACTGGCGCCGCTATGTCGAGCCCGAGTTCGGCGATCGCCCTCTTGTGTCGATCACGGAGGCTGACGTCCGTGAGTGGATGGGCGGTCTCGCGTCTAAGCACGGACTGGCACCGTCGACGGTGTCGCGGGCGCTCATGTGCCTTCGCGGCATCCTCACGTTCGCGGTGGCCGATCGGCGCATCCGGCGCAACGTCGCTGAGCCGATCAAGCCGTCAAAGCAGGGACGGAGGCGGGAGCCGCGCTTCCTCACGCTGGATGAGTTGCACGAGCTGGCCGACGCTCTTGGCCAGGCTGGCCGCGACGTGGTGCTGTTTCTCGGGCTCACGGGACTGCGGTGGTCGGAGTTGGTCGCTCTGCAGGTGGGCGATCTGACGCAGGTTCCCGGCGTCGGCGTACGAGTTCAACGCGCCATGACTGCCAAGAAGGGCGGCGGTGAGCTGGTCGTGGGCGAGGTCAAGAACTACCAGGCGAGAACCGTCCCGCTGGTCGACGAGCTGCAACCGATCGTGGATCGCCTCGCCGACGGCAAGACTCGCGACCAGTTGCTGTTCACGTCCCCCACGGGCAAGGCGCTTCGAGAGTCCAACTGGCGACGCGCCACCGACTGGTACCGCGTGATCAAGAAGCTCGGGTTCGCGCCGTTCCGAATCCACGACCTGCGACACACAGCAGCGTCGATGTGGATCGCCAAGGGTGCCGACGTGAAGGTCGTCCAGCGCATCCTCGGCCACGAGTCCGCGACGATGACGCTCGACCTCTACGGCCACCTGTGGGACACATCGCTGTGGGACGCCGCGAAGAGGTTCACACACACGTCACACACATCTGAGACCGAATCACAAAATCCCAAGAACGCCGCCGAGCCCGGAGAGGGGCGCTGACCTGCGGTGGAGTGTGGAGCCGCCTGTCGGAATCGAACCGACGACCTACGCATTACGAGTGCGTCGCTCTGGCCAACTGAGCTAAGGCGGCAAAGCCCGATCGCATGGGGCCGACCGCCGAGTGTAGTCGCCAGGCGGCGGGCCCGCCCAACCCGTATCGGAACGACGGTTGCACTCTCGGACCTGTAAGGGTTGAATTGCATAACGCCCTTACAGCAGGATCGATGGCATGGAGCCTGGCGAGCACGTACACGACTGGACGCCGACCTCTCGACACGCGACGAGCGAGGGGCCGATCACGTACGAGCGCTGTCGGTGTGGACAGTGGCGAGTACGGCGAGGGACGTCGGTGCAGGTGGACCAGACGCTCGTACTCACGCTGGCCGGGTCGGCCTGACCCCAGGAGTCCCACGGACCGCCCAGGCACGGGCGGCCAAGACGATCGAGCCGTCGGCCTCGGCACGCAGCCGGTCGCGCAGGAGGGCTCGAAGCTCGGACCGATGGTCGTCGGGCAGCGCCATCACGTACGCCGACGCGGGGCCCTGCCCACCGAGGAACGGCGTCCAATAGTCGTCGAAGTCGCGGAACGCCATGATCACGTCGATCGGCCGCACGGACACGTCGGTCAACGACGCCGCCCACAACGACCGCAGCGGCTCCGGCCGGCACCAGGGGAAGCGCCGACCCTCGTCGAGCGTCTCCGCCTCGGGATCGAGGGCGACCGCGGCCTCCCAGAAGTGCCGCAGCATCGCCATGCCCTCGGCGTAGTCCCAGACGTACGCGGCGACGACCCCGCCCGGCGCCGCGACCCGTGCCATCTCCGCCGCGGCCGTCCCCGGCACGGGAACGAAGTTGAGCATCAACCCGCCGACGACGACGTCGAACTGGGCGTCAGCGAACCTCAGCCCCGACGCGTCGCCGGGCTCGAACCGCGCCCGGGGGTCGTCGATCCGCGCCCGGGCGGTCTCGATGAAACCCTCCGACGGGTCCACCCCGACGATCTCGGAGGGGTTCGCGACCTCGATCGCGGTCGCGGTCAGGGCGCCGGTGCCGCACCCGACATCGAGCCAACGGCCACCGGCGTCGGCATCGAGCCACGACAGAAAGGCTCGACTGGCCTGCCGGCTCCACCGGCCCATGAAGTTCTCGTACGCTCCCCCGCGCTCCCACGCGTCTCGCGCCACGACCATCGTCACTCCATCCCGCCGCCCGGCGTGTCAACCGTTTGGCGCTGTCTCTAGGGACAGGAGGTCCCGGGGCGCAAAATGATGCGGGGTTTATCGAGTTCGTGACGCGAAACCGCCCTGCCCCGCTCGCTCGCGATGGACGTCCTCGACTGACGACATCCTCCGTCCTAGGGTCGGAAGCGGACCTGATTCGCCGGCAAGCCTGCTGCCAGGAGGAGCCATGGCCATGCGCGACCTTCCGCCCTTCCGCGCCGATCACGTCGGGAGCCTGCTTCGACCGCCGCGACTGAAGCGGGCCCGCGACGATTTCGCCGCCGGAAACCTGTCGGCCGACGAGCTGCTTGCGATCGAGGACGAGGCGATCCGCGAGGTGATCGCGATGCAGGAAGGGATCGGCTTGCAGACCGCAACCGATGGCGAGTTTCGCCGCGCGTCGTGGCATATGGACTTCATCTACGCGCTCGACGGGATCAATCAGGCGCCCGGCGACCTCAAGGTCGAGTTCCGCAACGACGAGGGCACGATCGAGTTCACACCTGCCGCTCTGCGCGTCGACGGCAGGCTGGGCGTGTCGGAGCCGATCTTCGGCGATGCCTTCGAGTTCGTGCTGCGCAACGCGACGACGGCGACGCCCAAGCTGACGATCCCGTCACCGAGCATGGTCCACTATCGAGGCGGCGCGGCGGCGATCGATCCGGCCGTCTACCCCGAGGTCGACGACTTCTGGTCCGATCTGACCGCCGCGTACGCCGACCAGATGCGCAAGGTCCATGCCCTCGGCTGCACGTACCTCCAGTTCGACGACACCAGCCTGGCTTACCTCAACGACCCGAAGCAGCGGCAGATGATGGCCGAGCGCGGTGAGGACGCCGAGCACCTGCACGAGACGTACATCCGCCATCTCAACGAGGTCCTCGCGCTGCGGCCGGACGGCATCCGGATCACGACGCACATGTGTCGCGGCAACTTCCAGTCGTCGTGGGCATCGGAGGGGTCCTACGACTTCGTCGCAGAGGCGCTGTTCAGTCAGCTCGCCGTCGACGGGTTCTTTCTCGAGTACGACGATGCCCGCTCCGGGGGGTTCGAGCCACTGCGCTTCGTGCCCAAGGACAAGCTGGTCGTGCTGGGGCTGGTCACGACCAAGAAGGGCGACCTGGAGTCCAAGGACGCGCTCAAACGCCGCATCGACGAGGCCGCTCGCTACGTCGACCTCGACCAGCTGTGCCTGTCACCCCAATGCGGCTTCTCGTCCACGGTCGAGGGCAACCAACTCTCGTACGACGACCAGGTCGCCAAGCTGCGCCTGATCGTCGAGACCGCACACGAGGTATGGGGCTGACGCACAAGCGGCCGGCATGACCGCCTAGCGCGCGGCCGGCGCCATCTCGAGCTCGCCGAAGGTGCACCCCCACTGCCGATCGGCGAACGACAGCGCCTCGATGTGCAGGTCGGCGAGCCGGTCGCCCGGTCGCAGCGTGCCTTGGGCCGGCGTGAAGCGGACGAAGGTGCCACCGGTCACCGCTTCGCCGGCCAGCATGGTACCGATCCGCGGCTTGCCGTCAACGGCCGGAGCGAGCCGTCCGTCGACCCGGGCAAGCTCGACGATGGCCGTTTCGCCCTCCCACGGCTCGTCGCAGAGCCCGATGGCGTGCGCGAAGCGCGACTCGTCGGTGGCGTTGACCACCAGGCGTTCGAGAGCCGCTGCATCGATGCCGGCCGGGCGCCCTGCGACCACGTTGAGCTGCAGCAGCTCCATCGGCACCTGCGTCATCCCCCGCGCCAGGGTCGTCAGACCGCCGGTGTAACGCGGGTTGAGCTCGGTCGGCCGGAAGCCGTCGGCCGTCAAGACGCCGTCGATGCCGAATCCGCCGCGATAGCCGACCCGCTCGTCGAGAAGCGCGCCCACCCGACGAACCAGGTCGCGCATCTGATCGCGGTCCGCTTCGGGTGGATCCCACCACGTCGCCATGCCGCCGAGTCGGAAGGTCCGGGTCGGACCGTGTCGCAAGATGACGAGCTCGACCGGTCGAAACGCCGCCACCCCGTCGTCGAGCACGAAGCCGTGGATGCTGCAGGGCACCCCTTCGAGGAAGGGCATCACCCGGACCCGGTCGCAGTGCTCGACGAAATACGCGTAGGCCTTGTCGGCGTCTGCCTCGGAGCGGACCCACCGTACGAGGTCACCGCCGCCGTTGACGCCCTCGCGAGTGTCACCGGCCCACACGACACCGGAGTCGCCGCCGAGCTCGTCGGTCGCCGCGACCAACGCGGCCGGCTCGACGGGCACGATCCGCATCGGCGCCCGCGGCACGCCAGCGGTGTCCCAGATCTCGTCGCAGAGCAGCTTGTCCTCGAGCCGAGCCCAGGCCTTCGGCCGGCCACCGAGCACGGGTCGGCCGAGCAGCTCGCCATAACCACCGAACGGCGGCAGCCACCACACCGCGCGTCGATCGGGGTCGTACTCATCGACCCGGCGTACGACGTCGGGCGGCGGCTCCTCGGCGAGTCGGGCAGCGGTCCGCACCTCGTCGGACATCGACGACGCGCTGCCCAGGTCGAGCATGTGGATGTCAGCGTCCTCGGCGCGGGGCAGCGGCCCGGTGCCGGTGCCGTGTGCGATCAGCAACGGACGCTCGGATCCCCACTGCTTGAGGTGCTCGACGTCGGCCGTCATGCCGGCAAGGATCCTGAACGCGACGATGACGGGGCGGCCACGGAAGGGCTCGGCCAGCTGGTTCGTCCATGCGTCCAGATCAACGGTCATGGACGGACGCTAGCCGAGCGTACGGGTCAACCGCACACCGTTTGGCTCAGCAGGACAGGCCGTCCTCGGGCACATCGCCGTCGAGGAAGTAGCGGTCGATGGCGTCGTCGACGCAGGAGTTGCCCATGTGGTAGCCGGTGTGCCCGTCGCCGTCGCGGCTCACCAACACGCCGGACTTAAGCTCCGACGCGAGCGCCTCGGCCCAGTGGTACGGCGTCGCGGGGTCGCGGGTCGTGCCGACGACGACGATCGGCGGGGCGCCCGCGCCGTCGATTACCGGCGCCGGTTCCGACGGCTTCAACGGCCAGTCGGAACAGCCCAGCATCGACCAGGCGAAGACCCGTCCGAACACCGGCGACGCCCGCTCGTAGCTCGGCACGGACCGACGGATCTGATCGTTGGACAGCTGCACCGGGCGGTCGAGGCAGTTGACGGCGTAGATCACCTGCGCCGAGTTGTCGCTGTATCCGCTCGAGGTCCGACTGAGATAGGTGTCGGCGAACCTGAGCAGGAGGGAGCCGTCACCGTCGAACGCGGCCGTCAGACCCTGCGTCAGCAGCGGCCAGTAGTCCCGGCTGTAGAGCGGCAGCGCGATGCCGTAAAACCCGAGCGCCTCGGTCAACGGGCGATCCGAGTCGCCGGAGTCGAGCGGATGCTGGTCGAGGGTCTCGAGGAACGACCGGATCTGCTCCATCGCCGCATCGGGATCGGAGTCCAGCGGGCAATCTGTACCGGCGATGCAGTCGTCGATGTACGCCTCGAGCGCGGTCTGGAAGCCGGCGGCCTGCTGAAGGTTGATCTGATTGGCGGAGAGCCTCGCGTCGATGGCTCCGTCGAGCACCATCCGCCCGACCTGGCCCGGGAACAGCTCGGCGTACGTGGCGCCGATGTAGGTGCCGTAGGACGCGCCGTAATAGGTCAGCTTCTGATCGCCGACGGCGGCCCGCATGATGTCGAGGTCACGGGCCACCTCGACCGTGGACACGTGCGACGCCAACTCTCCCTCGTCGGCACACGCCTCCCCGAGGCCCTCGATGAGGTCGCGCGCCTGTGCCTCCTCGTCGGGGGTGTCGGGGTCCGGATCAAACGACACCAGTTCGTCGAGCTCCGCGTCGTCGAGGCAAACCAGTGGGTCGCTCTCGCCGACTCCACGCGGGTCGAACCCGACGATGTCGTAGCGGCTGAGCATCTCCTCGCTCAGCTCGGACGCGATCGCCTCGACGTAGTCCACGCCGGAGGCGCCGGGGCCGCCCGGGTTGATGAACAGGGTGCCGACCGGGTCACCCGTGGCCGGCGACCGCTTCAGCTCGAGCTCGACCGTGTCTCCCGAGGGGTCGGCGTAGTCGACCGGCACCTCGATGGAGCCGCATTCGAAGTCGCCGCACGACGCCCAGTCGAGGGTCTGGTCAGCGAAGTCGGCGACGGACTTGAAGCGCGACGGCTGCCCGGTCGGCGGCTCGTCGGAGGTCGGCGACGCCGCCGGGTCGTCGCTCTCGGAGTCGTCGCCGCCACTGCAGGCGGACCCCAACAGGGCGACCGCGGCTATGACCGCCAGCCCCCGTCTGGCGATGTTCACGATGTGCTCTCCTGCTCGTCGCGATCGGGTGAATCGTGGTGTTGCTCGTAGGCCTGGCGCGGCCCGCACACCGACGCCCGCGTGCACTGGCAGGTGCGCCCCGATGCCGACAGCCGAACCACGACGCTGTCTGAGGGGACATTGTGACCCACGACGGTGCCGGGTCCGTCGGGCGAGTCGACCTGCTCACCGACGGCCGGTGCGGTACGGGCGAACTCGGTGTAGAGCGGGTGCTCGTACTTGAGACAACACATCAACCGGCCGCAGGCACCGGAGATCCGTAGCGGGTTGACCGGGAGGTCCTGCTCCTTGGCCATCCGGACCGTTACCGGCTCGAAGTCGCGGAGAAATGTCGCGCAGCACAGCTCGCGGCCGCACGGACCGATGCCGCCCTGGACCCGGGCCTGTTCTCGGTCGCCGAGCTGCCGCAGGTCGATCCGGGCCTTCAGTGTCGAGGCGAGATCGCGGACGAGGGCACGGAAGTCGACCCGCTCCGGCGCGCTGAAGTAGATCGTGACCAGCCGGTCGATGTCGGCCCGGCGCTCGGTGTAGTCGACGCCCACGACTCTCATCGGGAGCGCGTGCTCGCGGATCAGGCGCTTGGCGGCCAGCTTCGCCTCGGCTCGAAGCGTCCGGTTGGCGTCGTCGCGGGCCAGGTCGTCGGCGCTCGCGAGACCCTCGCACATCGGCAGCTCGTCGACGTCCTCGCTGACCCATTGCGGCGGCCAGACGCACTCGGCGACCTCCGGGCCGTCGTCGGTCGGCACCAGGACCTTGTCGCCGATCTGCGGAGTCAGGTCACCCGGGTCGAGGTAGTGCAGCCGGCCATACCGGGTGAACGACACCGCCATGACCATGCCCACATCGCCCACCTTAGGCGGTCCACCCCAGGGCGAAAGGGGCGTGGGGCTACTCGAGCATGCCGGCGTTGACCCAACGGTCGATCAGCGCCGTCTGCTCCTCCGACCACGGCTCGTCGCACGGCATCGACCCGTCCTCGATCCGGGCAACGATGTCGGCGGCGTGCTCGCGTACGTCGCCATAGTCCCAGAGGTCGAACGCGAACATCATCGACTTGCGGTCGCGCTCGCGAAACAGGGGCTTGATGTGGGCTTCGAAGCTCACCGGCTCGTCCGGGCCAGGCAGCGCATCGGACATGGGGTCGTCCTCCTCGGCGGTCGCCACGGCCGGGATCCGCCCTCCAGCCGGTACGAAACGGCCAGGCGGCCCGGCGGTGGTGTTCCAGTCCCAATGGGGCATCGGCATGTTAGCGGGTGGACGCGCGTCGGCTCGGGAGTTCTCCACCGCGAGCCGTGATCCCCACTCGATGTACGCATGGAACAGCGACTGAAACTCCGGATCGTTGGGGAGCCCGGCCTCCTCCGCCGACTCGTACAGCAAGGCCGCCCAGCGGGACCGCTGCTCCTCGGTCAGACGCCGACCGACATGCTGCGACACCATCCGCGGATAGCCGCCGTGCTGCTCGCTGTAGTCCTTCGGGCCGCCGAACACCTCGGCGAGCCACCGGGCGACCCGGTCGGGGTGGTCCGGGGCCATGTCGGCGAACAACGGCGCGAGCAGCGGGTCGGCCGGCACGTACTTGCTGTAGAACAGCCGTGTCATCCGGGTGAACGCCGGCAAGCCGCCTGCCCATTCGTACGGGGACGGGGTGGCGCTGGCGTCGGACACAGAGCCAGCGAATCATGACGATTACATGATTACAAGCGACGGTCGGCTGGCGGGCCGATCAACCGCGGTCGTCAGACCCGGAGCTGGATCATCAGGGCTTCGAGCGCAAGCAGCGGGGCCGCGTTGGCCTCGAGCGCCTCCCGACAGGCCAGGATCGCCTCGATCCGGCCGAGGGTCTGCTCCGGAGTCCCCTTGCGCGCCAGTCCGACGACGTCGGCTCGGACGTCCTCGTTGACGAGTCCGCTGCCCGTGTCGAGCTGAATCACCAGGACATCGCGGTAGAACGACAGCAGGTCGAGCAGAGCGCCGTCGATACTGTCGCGCACGACCCGTTTCTTGCGGCGCTCCTGATCCTTCTTGAGCGTCGACAGGGCACCGGTGTAGCCGCGGACGCGACGACCGCTGGATCCTTCGGCGACGCCGTAGACCGACTCGAGCCCGGCCCGCTCCCGATCGTCGACCCGGCTGGCGACGGCGGCGCCCTCGGCCTCCGCCGTCGTGTGCAGTCCGGCGGCCGCGTCGAGGCACGAGCCGAGGTCGATCAGGGACGACGGCAGCCCGATGATCTCGCGCCGGCGGGCCCGAGCGTCTTCGTCGATGGCGAGCCGACGAGACCGTCCGACGTGGCCCTGACCGGCTCGGGCGGCCGACCAGGCGAGCTCCTCGGGGACGCCTTCGGACTCGATGAGGAGCCGTGCGACGTCGTCGGTCGGCGGCGTCCGCAACACGACGTGGCGACAGCGCGACCGGACCGTCGCGAGCACGTCTTCGGGGGTCGGCGCGCACAGCATCCATACGGTCCGCGTCGCCGGCTCCTCCAGGCTCTTGAGCAGCGCGTCGGCGGCTTCCTCGGTGAGTCGATCGGCATCTTCGACGACGATGACCTGCCATCGGCCCGATCCGGGCGCGAGCGCGGCGTCACGGACGAGGGCACGCACCTGGTCGACACCGATCGACAGGCCCTCGGTCGCGACCAGAGCCACGTCGGGATGGGCTCCGGACAGCGCGGTCCGGCAGGCGTTGCAGGCTCCGCACCCGCCCCGATCGCACTGCAACGCGGCCGCGAACGCCCGAGCCGCGTTGGATCGCCCCGACCCCGGTGGTCCGGTGAACAGCCAGGCGTGGGTCATGCCGGTGCCACTGCCGCCGTCGTGTCGGTCCTGGGCCGCGGCGACGGCTTGCCGCAACAGCTCGACCAACGGCTCCTGACCGATCAGGTCGTCCCAGACCGACGCACCATCAGACTTGTCAGGCACATGTGGATCCCCGGCTCCATATGTGTCTGACAACTCCGCGGTCATGAGGCGTCTCCCTGCGTACGCCGGATGCCGTCGACCAACGGCTCGATCCGGGCCCGGATCGACTCCGCGATCGCGTCGAGCTCGTCGGCGCCGTCGACGATGACGTAGTGATCCGGGTCGGCGGCGGCCAGCTCGAGGAACGAGGCGCGCACCCGCTGGTGAAACGCCAACGGCTCCGACTCGACTCGGTCGCGGCTGTCGAACCGGCGATGTCCGTCGGCCGGGTCGATGTCGAGCAGCACGGTGAGGTTGGGGCGTAGGTTGTGCGTCGCCCAGCGGGTCACGCGCTCGAGCTCGGCCTGGGTCAGCGACCGGCCGGCGCCTTGGTAGGCCAGCGCCGAGTCGACGTAGCGGTCGGTGATGACGATCGCACCGCGCTCCAAGGCCGGTATGACGACGGTATCGACGTGCTCGGCCTTGTCGGCGGCATAGATCAGCGCCTCCGTACGCGGTGAGAGCGCGCCGGTCTCGGGGCTCAGCACGATGGTGCGCAACGTGGCGCCGACGTTGGTGTCGCCCGGCTCGTGGGTCAGCACCACGTCGTATCCCTCGTCGCGCAACGTCTCGGCAAGCCGCTCGGCCTGGGTCGACTTGCCGGAGCCCTCGCCGCCCTCGAAGGCGACGAACACACCCGACTCGCTGAACCACGGACTGCCGACCGGACCGGCGGTGCCCCGCAACTGTTCGCGCAACGACTCTCCCGACCGGTCATCCATCTGCAGATAGGCCGTCACCCCCACCGCGATCGCGACGACGGCGCCGATGGCGAAGGTGAACTGTGCCCCACTGTAGGTGAGGCCTACGTCATCGGTGAGCTGGAACCGGTGCGCGCCGATCACGGCGGCGACCGCCGGCGCCACGACGAGCACGACCGCGAGCGTCAGGCGGGTCGCCGACTGCACGAAGGCGAACGTGCGACCCCGTAGTGCCGGTCGGACCTCGAGACCGAGCAGCGTGTATCCGGTGATCCAGGCGACTCCTCCGCAAGCGCCGAGCAACGCGGCCAGCACGGCGGCCAGGACCAGGTCGCCGATGAACGACACGAGGCCGAGCGTGAGCCCGGCGGCGACGATCGCCAGACCGAACAGGCGCCGTCGCGGCACAGTCGGAAACAGCCGCGGCCCCCTCCACATGCCGGCGCCGAGGCCGAGGAACACGGCGGCGAAGAGCACGCCGTATCCGGGGTCGTCGGCGCCGAGGTCGCCGACGTACACCCGTGCCAGCGCGATCACGATGCCCCCGGCGGCGAAGGCGCCCACGATGCCCACGACCAGCCCGCGCACGATCGGCGTCTGGGCGACGTAGCGCCAGCCGTCGGCGATCGCCCGCCAGACGTTGGCCTCCTCGGGGGAGATCCGACCGGCCTGGAGCGGGAGGTCGTGCAGCGTACGAGCGACCAGCGCCGCGGCCGCCACGAGAGCGGCGTTGACGTACATCGGCAACGCCACCGGATCGCCGTCGAACCACCCCGCGGTCGCGTCGATCGCCTCGCCGAGCGTGGACAGCGCGGCGAAGACAGCGGCCGCCGGTAGCGCCGAGCCGTAGGTGGTCGCGAGGTTGAGCCGATTGGCGTCGGCAAGTCGGTGCGACGGTACGAGGTCGGGGATCACCGCGTCCTTGGTCGGCAGCCAGATGACGTTGACCGCCTCGATGAGCAGCGTGGCCGCGAGCAGCCACGCCAGGGTGCCGACGAGCGGGATCGAGACGAAGAGCGCCGCCCGCACGACCAGGCCGATGACGAGCGTGAGCCGTCGGTCCAGCCGGTCGGCGACATACCCACCGAGCGGGCCGATCAACAGCGCCGGCAACAGGCGTACGAAGAGCACCCCCGCGATCGCGGCGTTGCGCTCGCCGTAACTCGCTCCGGCGAGATCGTTGGCGTAGGCGGTGACGGCCAGCAGGCCGATCCAGTCGGCAAGCGACGCCAGGCTCAGGCAGACCCACAGCCGCCGAAACGGACGCACCGCGAGCACCGCCCGGATGTCACCATCCGGCGGCGGCAAAGGCGTCGGTTCCGGCACCGGCTCAGCGTACGCCGAGCCGACCGGAGTGCGAGCCAGCGCTCAGGCCAGCCCCAGGTAGCTCTCTCGGACCCGCCGATCGGCCAGCAGCTCGTCGGCTCGACCGGACAACGCGACCTGACCGGACTCGAGGACGTAGCCTCGGTCGGCGACCCGCAGCGCGGCATGGACATCCTGCTCCACCAGCAGCACCGACGTGCCCGAAGCGGCGATCTGCGGCACCGCTCGAGGATCTCGTCGTTCTCGGCTCCAGCCAGTGGACCGAGACGACCAAGGGTGAGGACAAGTACCTCGGCACCGCGAAGGACTACGCGGCCGACATCCAGTACTCCGGGCTGCCCTTGTAAAGCATCCTGTCGGTCAACGTCACGGGCGATCAGTAGCCGATCGGTAGCCCGGCGTAGTTTTCGGCGAGGCCGGCGGCCGCCGCCTCGGAGCGGGCGACCCACTCCAGCTGGGCCCGCTGCAGTTGAGCGTCGAAGTCGTCGCCGTGCCGATGCAGCATGGTCGTCATCCACCAGGAGAAGTGGGTGCACCGCCAGACCCGGCGCAGCGCCGTGTCGGAGTAGGCGTCGGCCAGCTCGGTCCGGCCGTCGTGCAGCCAGGCCACCAGAGCTCGGGCCAGCAAGGCGACGTCGGAAGCCGCCAGGTTGAGCCCCTTCGCACCCGTCGGCGGCACGATGTGAGCCGCATCGCCAGCGAGGAACAGGCGTCCGTGTCGCATCGGCGTCGCGACGAAGGTGCGCATCGGCAGGATGCTCTTCTCGATCACCGGCCCGGACATGAGGCGCCAACCGTCTTGACCGTCGCCGAGCCGGGCGGCGAGCGCCGTCCAGATCCGATCGTCGGACCAGTTCGCGATGTCGTCGCCGGGTTCGACCTGTAAATACAGCCGGCTCACCGTCGTCGACCGCATGGAGTGCAGGGCGAACCCGTCGGGGTGCCAGGCATAGATCAGTTCGTCGGTCGACGGCGCGACATCGGCGAGCACGCCGAGCCAGGCGTACGGGTACGTGTGCTCCCACGCGCGCTGCTTCCGGCCCGGGATCGACGGTCGCGAAACACCGTGGAAACCGTCGCAGCCGGCGATCGCTCGGGCCGTGATCTCGCGCTCGACACCGTCGGCGTCGACGAACCGGACCGTCGGGCGGTCGCCGTCGAGGTCGTGCAGGGTGACGTCCGAGACCCCGTAGTAGCACTCCTGCCCGGCCGCCTCGCGAACCTGCATCAGGTCCTTGGTGACCTCGGTCTGGCCGTAGATCCACACCGGCCGCCCGACCAGGTCGACGAAGTCGAGATGATGCCGCTCCTCCGGCCACTGCAGGTAGATGCCGCGATGCTCCATGCCCTCGCGACGCAGCCGATCCCCGACTCCGGCGGCGTCCAACAACTCGACCGTCGACGACTCGAGCACACCGGCGCGGATCCGTCCCAGGACGTAGTCCCCGCTGCGCGCCTCCAAGAGCACCGACTCGACACCGTCCAGGGCCAGCAACTGCGACAGCAGCAGCCCCGCCGGCCCGGCGCCGACGATCACGACTGGCGTCTTTGCTGACCGAGCCATCATCGCACCTTCAGAATGGGTATGCCGGTGGCGTCCCCCGCATCGTGATCCACCGCGTATCGGTGAATGCTTCGACGTTAGCCTCGGCGCCGCCGAATCGGGAGCCCGTGCCGGAGTCGCCGACGCCCCCGAACGGAGCGGTGGCGTCGTCGTTGACGGTCTGGTCGTTGATATGGACGATCCCGGTCGGGATCTGCTGCGCGATTTCCCAGCCGCGCATGACGTCTTGGGTCACGATGCCGAGACTCAGCCCGTACGCGGAGTCCTGAGCCATCGCGACGACCTCGTCGACCGAGCCGTACGCACGGACCGGCGCGACCGGGCCGAAGACCTCCTGCGCGTACGCCGGCGTCAGCGCGGTCACGTCAGCAAGCACCGTCGGTCGGTAGAACAGCCGGTCGTACTCGCCACCGGCCGCCAGGCGAGCACCACTGTCGACGCTCGCGGTCACGAGTCCGTGGATCTTGTCTCGCTGCCCCTCGTCGATCACCGGTCCGAGCGCGACCTGCTCGATGTTGGGGTCTCCGACCGGGAGGGCGTCGGCCTTGGCCGCGAGCCGTTCGACGTAGTCGGCGGCGAGACTCTCGGGCACCAGGTGCCGTCCCGCCGTCATGCAGATCTGCCCCTGGTGCAGCCAGGAGCCCCATGCGCCGAGCCCCACAGCGGCGTCGAGGTCGGCGTCGTCGAGGATCAGCAGCGCCGAGTTGCCGCCCAGCTCCAGGTGGGCACGCTTGAGATGCGTGCCCGCCAGCTCGGCGACCTGGCGGCCCGCTGCGGAAGAGCCGGTGAACGAGACGACCCGAATCGCCTCGTCGCGGATCAGCGACGCACCGACGTCGGCGGCGCCGGGCAGCACGTGCAGGAGCCCCTCCGGCAGGCCGGCCGCCTCGAACACCCGGGCCACCGCGAAGCCGCCGGCGACCGCGGTCCGCGGGTCCGGCTTGAGCACGACCGCGTTGCCGAGCGCGAGTGCCGGCGCGACCGAGCGGATCGCCAGGATGAGCGGGAAGTTGAACGGCGCGATCACCCCGACGACGCCGACGGGCACACGGGCCGCCATCGAGAGTCGTTGTTGCGGCGATCGCAGCAGCTGTCCCCACGGCAGCGCCGCGGCGGCCGCCGCTTCGTAGCACTCCTGCGCCGCGATCTGGGTCTCGACGGCCGCCTTCGGCGGAATCGACCCGGCCTCGCGGATCAGCCATTCGTGGACGTCGTCGGCGTGCTGCGTCCAGAGGTCGCCGGCCCGCCGGAGCACGGCGGCACGCTCCTCGTAGGGGAGTGCCGCCCAGTCCGGTTGGGCCGCACGAGCGGCCACAGCCGCCGAGCGGACGTCGCTCGCGTCGGCCAGCCCGACCTCGTCGAGCCGACTCAGGGTGGCCGGCTCCATCACCGGCGACGTGCCGCCGGACCCGGGCCGCCAGCCGGAGCTGTACAGCCGGGCGCTCCACGTCGCGCTGTCGAGTAGGGAGGTCATTTCGTTCAACTCCTGGGGTTGAGGTTGCCTGTAACACCCGCATTTGATGCGTCGATCTGGACCGGCCGGGCCGCGTACCAACCGGCGACCAGTTGCGGCACGAGCAGAACCAACAGCAGCCCGATCGGTGCCGTCCAACCGCCCGTGATGTCGTAGAGGGCGCCGACCGCAAGCGGGCCGCTGGCCGCGATGACGTACCCAATGCCTTGCGCGAAGCCGGACAGCCGCGCTGTCACCTCGGCCGCCTCGGAACGCAGCCCGATCATGGTCAGCACCAGCGGGAAGGCGCCGAGCCCGATGCCGACCAGCACCGCCCATAGCCACGGGAGGGTCGCCGGCGCTGTCATTAAACCGACGTAGCCGCCCGCGAACGCCACGACACAGGCGACGACGTACGGCCGTTGATCGGGTCGCCGGCTGGCCAGATTCGGCAGGACGAACGAGACCGGAATGCCGAGTGCTGCGAGGATGCCCAGCATCAGACCGGCCGTCGTCGCGTCGAAGCCGGCGTCGCGATAGATCTGCGGCAGCCAGCCGAACACCGCGTACGCCTGGAGCGACTGGCTCCCGAAGTACACGGCGAGCGCCCAGGCGAGCGGGGTACGCGACAGCCGAGGCACGACGTGGGTCGACGCATGGGAGTCGCGTTCGGACACTGCTGCCGGCTTGGACCGCGCGAGGAGGATCCACGGAACCAACGCGATCGCGGCCGTCCCGCCCCAGACGAACAGACCGCCATGCCAACCACCGGCCAGCTTGCCAACCGGCACAGTCAGGGCGGCGCCGGCGGTCGTTCCGATCGCCATCGACGTGGTGTAGAGCCCGGTCATGCGGCCGATGTCGCGCGGGAAGTGGGTCTTGACGATCGCCGGCAGCAGCACGTTGCCGGTCGCCATGCCGCCTAGCGCCACGCCGGTAACGACCAGGAACAACACGGCACTGCCAGTGACGGATCGGACGGCCAGGCCGAGCGCGATCGCGGCGACCGATGTGGCGATGACGCGGTGCGTCCCATACCGGCGAGCCAACCGAGGAGCGACCGCCCCGAAGCCGGCGAAGCAAAGCACCGGCAGCGTCGTCACCACGCCGGCAGCGGTCGCCGACAGGCCGAGACCGGCTCTGACATCGTCCAGAACGGCACCGAGGCTCGTCACCGCCGGCCGCAGATTGAAGGCGAGCAACATGACCGCGACGCCGACCAGCACCGGCGCCTTTGGCGTCGAGATTGCACGAATGTCCCGCCATCCACGCGACGAACATCTGGCGTCGTCAGTCGGGCGGGACATTCGTGCAATCTCGACGCGAGCGTTGGGGGCGAGGAGGGGTTCCCTTGGCCCGTCGGATCTCTTCGTAGATCCGGCCGCGCAGCTCGGTGAAGCGTGGGAGTGCCCTGGTCGTGATCTGGTCGCGCTCGGAGGGCAGATCGACCGTGACGTCGTCTTGGACCACCGACGGCGCGCCGGTTAACACGATCTCCCGCTCGCCGAGATAGACGGCCTCGTCGATGTCGTGGGTCACGAAAAGGATCGTGATCTCATAGCGGCGCCACAGGGCACGGATCAGATCCTCGAGGTCGGCCCGGGTTTGCGCATCGACTGCGGCGAACGGCTCGTCCATCAGCAAGACGGCGGGTCGGCAGGCAACCGCGCGGGCGATCGCGACTCGCTGCTGCATCCCGCCCGACAGCTGCCACGGATAGGCGGTCGACACGTCGTCGAGGCCGTCCGACTGCAAGGCGTCGGCGACCAGCTCGCGTCGCTTGGCCTTCGGAATCCGACGCTCGCGCAGCGGGAGCTCGACGTTCGCACCGTTCGTCATCCAGGGGAAGAGGCTGCGGCCGTACTCCTGAAACACCATCGCCATGCCCTCGGGCGGCCCGTCGATCACCTCGTCGGCCAGTTGGACCTCGCCGGCGCTCGGAGCCAGCAGGCCGGAGACGCACTTGAGCAGCGTCGTCTTGCCGCAGCCGGACGGACCGACCAGGCAGGCCAGCTCACCGGCCCGGACCGTGAAGGTGAGGTCGCGCACCGCCTCGACCGAGCGATGGTGGCTCTCGTAGACCTTTTGGACCCCCTTGACCTGCAGCATCGGAATCCTCCTGTCCTTCACATCCGCCCGGCACGATCGCGGCGCCGCCTTCGGCCGTCTCCATCTCCAACTCGAGCCCCGATCCTCGAAGAACCCCTGCTCTTGGCCGAGGTAGATCGGGGCGACGTCGACGATGGGGATAACGCCGACGCTGACCGTCGTCGTCTCGTCGAGCGTGTGGTCCTCGCCGATGTCGCTGCCGCCGCAGCCGCCGGCGGCCCCGCTGTCCCCGGCGCCCCCACAAGCCACCAGTGGCACGAGGAGTGCTGCCGCTCCCATCGCTGCCGCTCGTCGGAATATGTTCGCCTCCAGGTCGGGCGGATTGGACGCTCTCCGAGTCGAGTGCGGCCATCGTGGTGCGGACGCCGCCGCCCGTGATACGCATGGCTTTCATTCAGTGGAAACATCGCGGCACTCGCGCGCGGTCGACGCGACCGCACGCGGTCAAGGCTGATCGGCGGTCTCGCTCCGGGATGCGATGGTGATCAAGGTCGCGAGCATCACCGCGCTGACGAGGCCGGTGATCAGCGCCGGCTCCGGCGTAAACGTCGCGAGGAGGATCAGGATCGAGGCCGCCACGACGATGCGGCCGTGGCCGGCCGAGCCCTCATGCAGGGCGAGGTGGCCGAACCAGGTCGCGGCGAGATAGAGCACGACCGGGATCGTCAGGGCGGCCGCCGCCGTCTTGTCACCGATCTCGCTGTGCCCGGTGGCCTGGTCGATCTGGACGACGAGACCTGCACCGACGGCGGCGCCGGCACCGAAGATGAGGTAGTGGATGTAGCCGAAGCGGAACCCGACCCGATTGTCGACGAGGACCCGGTGCGCATCCTTCGCGAAATACAGCCACCACATGCTGAAGACGGTGAGAACGCCGCCGGCGATGATCGCGGCGAGGTCGGCGAACGACGTGTGCTCGTCGAGCGCCACCTGAATCGCGACCGTCGCGGCGAGGATCGACTCGCCGAGCACGATGATCGTGAACAACCCGTATCGCTCGGCGATGTGACGCGGATGCCACTGCGTACGGCGGGCCGCCTCGGCCCAGGCCGGGGTGAGCATCTCGCCGGCCACCAGGACGATGATGATCGGCGGGAACCACGCCTCGGGGGCCGCGAGCATCAGCGTCCAGCCGATCTGGACCACCGTGATGCCGACGGCATAGCGCAGCGCGGTCTGACGGTATAGCGGGTCGGCGCGCGCGACGCGGATCCACTGGATGACGAGCGCGATCCGCATCACGATGTAGCCGATGACGACCCAGACGAAGTCGTCGTCGAAGGCCCGCGGGATGCCGGCCGCCAGGATCAAGACCCCGACGACCTGCAACAGTGTCAGCAGCCGATAGCCGACGTCGTCGTTGTCGTACGCGGAAGCGAACCAGGTGAAGTTGAGCCAGGCCCAGTAGATCGCGAAGAACATCAGCGCGAAGTGCGCCAGCCCGTCAGCGACGTGGTCCTCGACGATTGCGTGGTGCAGTGACTCCGCGGCCTGCGCGACGGCGACCACGACGCAGAGGTCGGTGAACAGCTCGAGCGGGGTCGCGGTCCGATGCGGCTCGTCGCGGTCACGTGCGGTCAACGGGTGGAACAGCCGACTCAGCTCGGACATAGCCGTACCGTAGCGTCCTGCACTCCGAGGGTCGGAACGCTCAGTTTGCCGGACATTGCTGGAGGAAGCATGCGCGGACGGACCAACGCCGATGCCTCGACACCTCGCGAGGCTCGACGCGACTACTGGGGTGTCGTGCTCGACGCGCCCGACCCACCGGCGCTCGGTGCGGAGGTGGCGGAGTTTCAGCCGCAGGACGACGTACGCGTGCTGCTGGACCCGGTCGGGCACCCGTTCTGTCGGTCAGTAGCCCGGCTTCTAGGCCGTGCCCGGGTCGCGAGCGTACGCGGCCGGCGGAGTGCCCACCACGTCGGCGAACACTCGCGTCAGATGCGCCTGGTCGCTGAAACCGAGTCGTTGCGCGAGGTCGGCCCAGTCGATCGGCCCGCCCTCATGTGCGGTGGCCGCCGCCTCGAGGATGCGAGACCGCTGGATCACCCACTTGGGCCCGATCCCGACGTACTCGGTAAACAGCCGCTGGAGCTGGCGCAGGCTGAGGCCGGCCTCCGACGCGACCTGCTCGGCGCGGACGATCTCGACGCGCTCGGCGATCAGCGCGACCAAGTCGGTGACGTCGCGCGCGACCGGATCCGGGGCGGGCTCGGCGGCCGCGAGGTAGTCGCCCATCGCCGCGACCAACTCGGCCTCGTCGCCGCTCCCCAGGATGATGTGCGCAGCGGGTCGGTCGTCGCGGCCGAACACCTCCAGGCCGGGTAGGACCGTTCCCGATAGCGCTCCGACGCTCGAACCGAGGACGGGCCGGAAACCACCGGGGTGAAACGCTGCGCCGAGGGCGTGGCCGGTGCCGGTCAGCGTCCGGAAGAACGGCTCTCGCGTCACGCCGTGCACCAGCAGCCGACCGGCTTCGGCCGCGACGTGGATCCGGGGCTGCGGGATCACCTGCTGCCGGTACGGCTCGGGCGTGTGCCATCGGACCAGCCAGTAGTAGTCGACGTATTCGGCCAGCGCGGCGCTGGGCTCGATCCGGCGCACGTCGAACGCCTGCTGCCCCGCCTTGGGCCGCACGATCGCTTCCGGACGCCCTCTCGGCTCGCTCACGACGGCCAGCCTAATCGGCCCACCGACGTGTCGCCTTTGTTCAAGACCGTCCCGCGCGACGCTCGTAGCGTCGGCGTCATGACGTATTCACACAAGGCATCCGGCAACTTCGACGTCGCCTCGTGGTCGGAGGGCGTCGTCGTCGACATCGACGGCGAGGGCATCACGGCCGGCGACTACTACTACCCGAATCGCGGGTTCACCAAGGCCGAGATGAGCTACGCCTATACCGGCGACATCGAGGGCACCAGCACGCTGGTCTACCTGATCGCCTACAAGGCCGACGCGGCACCGGTCCTCGGGTTGGAGCGCTTCGAGGGATCGATCGGCGGCCACGAAGGGAGCTGCGTCTTCCGCCACCTCGGCGACCAGGACGCGGGATCGGTATCGGCGCGCATCGAGGTCGTGCCGGGCATGGGCACCGGCGGACTCGAGACGCTGCGCGGCGAGGCCGGCCTGGCGATTGCGGGGCACAGCGACGACGGCTATCCGTTCGTGCTCTCCTACGACATCGGCTAATCCGAGAGGGCATGATGACCGACCACATCGCCACCGTGGAGACCGACGTCGCGGCACCGCCCGAGCGGGTGTGGAGTGCGCTGACCGATCCGGCTCAGGTCCGCGAGTACATGTTCGGGGCCGAGGTGGTCACCGATTGGGTCGTCGGCGGACCGATCGTATGGCGGGGCGAATACGAGGGCCGGGCCTACGAGGACAAGGGGCAGGTCGTCGCGTACGAGCCGCCGCAGCTCCTGCGGGTCACGCACTACAGCCCGTTGACCGGCCAACCTGACGTCCCGGAGAACTACCACACGGTGACCTATCGGCTCGAGCCGAGCGGCGACGAAACCCACGTGGTGTTGACGCAGGACAACAACCCCAGTGCGGCCGCCGCGGAGCACTCCCGAGACAACTGGTCGATGATGCTGCGCGGGCTCAAGGAGTTCGTCGAGGCCGGCTGACCGCCCGGCACATCGGCAGCTGGCGGTCGTTCACAGCAGGTTCACATCGCGACTCCTACGGTCTCGGCTGTGAACGTGAACACACTTATCGGCGTCCTGCTCGCAGCGGCGCTGGCGACGTCGGGCTGTACGGACGGCGGGGCTTCGGACCCGGATCATCGGACCACGACCGCCGCTCCGGACACCGCCGCCACCGACTGCGACCCCGCGCTCGACGCTCGACTCGGCGCGTGGGAGCGGGCCGGCTTCAGCGGCACGATCACCATCTCGACCGACGGCGGGTTCGAATGCCGCGCCGGCTACGGGTGGGGCGACCGCGCGACCCAGACCGCGAACACGAGCGACACCGTCTTCAGCATCGGGTCGATCAGCAAGGCCGTCACGGCTGCGGCGATCTATGCCCTGGTCGATGCGGGGCGCCTGAGCCTCCTCGCCCGCGCCGGTGAGCTGGTGCCCGGACTCGAGGGACCCGCGGCGCGGGCGACGGTACGCCAGCTGCTGCTCCACACGAGCGGGCTGACCGGATCCCACGGCGCCGACCACCGGCCCCTGAGCCGACGGGCCGCCGTGACAGCGATCGGACGACTCGCACTCGCGTTCCCGCCGGGCTCGGACTACGCGTACTCCAACGCCGGCTACACCCTGCTGGCGCTGATCATCGACGAAGTGGCGCCCCACGGCTATCGGCGCTACATCGCGTCGCGGATCCTGACCCTGCCGGGAGGCGATGTCGCGGGCGGGTTCTGGGAGGGCGAGCCGGCCGCCCCAGGGCCACGCGCCGTCGGTTACCTCGACAGCGGCCGGACCCACCAGCTCGGCGACTTCGCCGGACCGCACTGGGCGTTGGCCGGCAACGGCGACCTGGCGATGACGATGCCGGACCTCGCGACCTGGACGTACGCGCTCTTCACCGGGCGGATCGTGTCGGCGGCGTCGACGGACGCACTCGGCCGACCCGGCTTCGATCACGGCGACGGCACGAGCGAGACGCCGGGTTGGGTGGCGGTGGACCGCTCGATCTACGGCGAGCCGCTGCTCACGGCGGCCGGCGGCGGTGGCGACATCGGACACGACGTGGTCGTCGGCTGGCTTCCCGAGAGCGGGCGGGTCGTCACCGTGGCGTCGAACACCGCGGCCATCACGGCCGGCGACCTCGTGCGGGTCATCGCGCCCGCCCTGATCGCGGGCCGACCGATCCCCAAGCCGCGCGTCCCGGCCATCGACATCGACCCAGCCGAGCTCCGGTCCGTCGTCGGAGCGTACGAGCTCCCGCATGGCGGTTCCTACGACGTGACCCGCCGCGGCAAAGACCTCACGATCACGGCCCACGGGCCACGTGCCGTCGCGAGCCTCTTCCCGCCCCCACCGGGAGTCACCGACGTCGAGTTGGCAAGGCACGAGATGAGAGTCGCCGCTCTGCTCGCGGGCGAGACGAGACAGGGCCGACAGGAGCGTCGTGCCCTGGAGTCCGAGGTCGGCGGGCCGATCGACGTCGATGTCATCGGCACGATCGTCGATGACGGCGAGCTGCGTACGTACGTCGAGGTCCGGTCCGGCCGGTCCGCGATGCTGGCGTGGTACGCGGTCGACGAGGTCGGAGGTGTCGCCGCGGTCGAGCTGGCCACCACCCCACCGACCCTGCTCGTCGTTCCAACCGGGTCTCAGGCCTATCGCCCGGACGATCCCACCGGCACCGGTGCCGAGGTCGTCGTGCGGTTCGGCGACGGCCGCATGACGGTGAGCGGGCCGAGCGGCTCGGCAACGGCTCGGCGCCGGACCTGACCGCCGACCGCTGCGAGACTCAACGCATGCGCATCCTGCTAGTCGAGGACGACGGCGACCTCGCCGAGGTGATCACCCTTGGGCTCCGCAACGAGTCGTACGCCGTCGACCTGGCCCGCTCCCATGCCGAGGCCGAGGAGCTGCTCCGGGTCTACGACTACGACGTCGGTTGCTTCGATCTCGGGCTGCCCGACGGCGACGGACTCGACCTCATCCGACGACTGGGGGTCGACTCCGACCTGCGGCGGCCTCGCCGCATGCTGGCCCTGACCGCCCGCGACGGCGTCGTCGACCGAGTCGCCGGGCTCGACGCGGGGGCCGACGACTACCTCGTCAAGCCGTTCGACTTCGCCGAGCTGGTGGCCCGGCTACGCGCCCTCACCCGTCGCGACGACGCCTCCGGTTCGACCCTGCGAGTCGGCGACCTGACACTCGACGTCGCGGCGCACCAGGCCTGGCGATCCGGGGCCGCCCTCGACCTCACGGCCCGCGAGTACGCTCTGCTCCGCTACTTCATGCACCATCCCGACCGGGTGCTGTCGACCGAAGACCTGCTCGAGCATGTGTGGGATGCCAACGCCGATCCCTTCACGTCGTCGGTCCGCGTCATCCTCAGCCGCCTGCGACGCAAGCTCGGTGAGCCCGATCCGATCGAGACGATCGTCGGCGCCGGCTACCGGCTGCGAGGGCTGTCATGAGCCGGGCATCGTGGTCCCGGCTGTGGACGTCGCTGCGGGTCCGGCTGGCCGTTCTCGGCTTCCTCGCCATCTACGTGCCCGCGCTGCTCCTCTTCGGGGTAACGACCGTGACCGAGGACGAGCAGGTGGAGGACCGCGACGGCGTCGAGGTCGCGTCGCAGACCTCCGACCACGATCTGTCGTGGTCTGCCTGGACCGTCGTCGCTCTCGCACCGGTCGCGGCACTACTCGCGTGGTGGTTGGCCGGGCGGGCGGTGCGCCCGATCGAGAGAGTACGAGCGGTCGCCGAAGACATCGAGGCATCGGACCTCGGCCGGCGGATCGATCTCGACCACGGCCCGAGCGAGGTCGTGTCGCTCGCCGCCAGTTTCGATTCGATGCTGGACCGCTTGGAGAGATCGGCGACGACCCAGCAGCGGTTGATCGAGGAGACCAGTCACGGGCTCCGCACTCCTCTCGCGGTCCTGTCGACCAACGCCGACGTGCTCCTCGCGCATCCGGAGCCGACGGTCGAGCTCTACCGACAGGGCCTGGAGCGCTCCAAGTCCGCCGCCGCCCGGCTGACGGCGACGGTCGACGAGCTCCTCCTCGACGCCCGTGGCCGGGCTCGGACCCTGGACCGACATCCGGCCGACCTGGCAGCGATCGTGCGAGGCGTCGTCGACGAGGTCCGTCCCGGCGCCGAGCCGCGCGCCGTCGCGCTGTCGGTCAGCGGACCCGAGACCGTCGTCTGCACCCTCGACGAGCCCATGGTGAGACGCGCCATCGCCAACATCGTCGACAACGCCGTCCGCCACGCGCCCGAAGGCACGTCGGTTGATGTGCACGTCGCCCTGGACGAACATCACGCGAGTGTCGAGGTCACCGACGACGGTCCGGGCATCGCGGCCGAGGATCGCGACCACGTCTTCGAACGTTTCTGGCGCGGGCCCACCGACAGCGACGGCACCGGACTCGGCCTGCCGATCGCCCGCCAGATCGCGCGCGCTCATGGCGGCGACGTCACCGTCACTTCCCCGGCGTCATCCGGCGCGGGTTGCGCGTTCGAGCTGCGGCTTCGTCGCTGACTCGCCTAGCGGGAGTCGGTGACGCAGAACTCGTTGCCTTCGGGGTCCTGCATGAGGGTCCAACCGTCGAACTCGTGCGCGACCGACGCACCGAGCCCGACCAGCCCGTCGACCTCCGCTCGCCGGTCCGCAGACATGACGTCGACATGGACTCGATTCTTGGCCACCTTCGGCTCGGGCACCTGCTGGCAGCACACGACCGGTCCGGGACCGTCGAGCATCACCACCGGGTCGGTTTCAGGAGTGAGCCCCTTTGCGGCGAGTTCGGCGATCTCGGCATCGTCGTACGGGCGGATCTCGTAACCGTCGAGGGCCGCCGCCCAGAAGCGAGCGAGCGACGGGGCGTGCTCGCAGTCGATCACGATCTCGTGCAATGACGCCATGGCGCCCTCCGCTAGTCGGACTTCTTCGCCGAGGACTTCTTGGCCGTCGACTTCTTCGCGGACTTCTTGGTCGTCTTCTTGGCGGTCTTCTTCGCTGCCCGCTTGCGCGGCGCCGGCCCCTTCGCCCGCTTGTCCGCCAGCAGCTCGGAGGCTCGGCCGAGCGTGATCTCGTCGACCGAGTCGGCCTTGCGCAGGGTCGCGTTGGTCTCGCCGTCGGTGACGTAGGGCCCGAACCGGCCGTCCTTGACGACGACAGGCTGGTCGCTGTTGGGATCGGTGCCGAGCTCACGAAGCGGGGCCGCGGCGGCCCGCCGACCACGTTGCTTCGGCTGGGCGAAGATCGCCAACGCCTGCTCGAGCGTGATCGTGAAGAGCTGCTCCTCGGACTCGAGGGAGCGGGAGTCGGAGCCCTTCTTGAGGTACGGCCCGTAGCGACCGTTCTGCGCCGTGATCGGCTCACTCGACTCGGGGTCCTTGCCGACGGTGCGGGGCAGCGTCAGCAGTCGCAACGCGTCGTCGAGGGTGATCGTGTCGAGAGACATCGACTTGAACAGGCTCGACGTGCGCGGCTTCGTACTCTTCGGCCCGTCGTCTGGCAGCACCTCGGTGACGTACGGCCCGTACCGACCGTTCTTGGCGACGATCGGCCGTCCGGTCTCGGGGTCGTCACCGAGCGGGAACTCCATGCCGGCCGGCTTCGCCAGCAGTTCGCGAGCGAGGTCGAGCGACAGCTCGTCGGGCGGCAGGTCCTCGGGGATGTTTGCCCGGCGCTCCTCGGAGTCCTCGACGTACGGGCCGTACCGGCCGACCCGGACCGCGATGCCGTCGCCCAGTGGGAACGTCGACAGCGCCCGTGCGTCGATGTCGCCGAGGTCGCCCGCCATCTCGCGAAGCCCCTCGATGTCACTCTCGCCGAAGTAGAAACGGGCCAGCACGCCGGTCCGCATGGTCCGGCCGCCGGCGACGTCGTCGAGCACGTCCTCGAGCCGCGCGGTGAACTGATAGTCGATCAGATTGGCGAAGTGCTCCTCCAGCAGCCGCACGACGGCGAACGCCAGCCAGGCCGGCACCAGGGCGGTGCCCTTCTTGTAGACGTAGCCACGGTTGAGAATCGTGCCGATGATCGCCGCGTAGGTCGACGGCCGCCCGATCTCGCGCTCCTCCAGCTCGCGCACCAGGGTCGCCTCGGTGAAGCGCGCCGGCGGTCGCGTCTCGTGTCCGGCCGGATCGAGCGTCACGACCGACACGACGTCGCCCTCCGCGACGTCCGGAAGTCGCGTCTCACGGTCGTCCTGCTCGGCACCCGGGTCATCGCGCCCCTCGACGTAGGCCCTCAGGAACCCGTGAAACAGCAGGACCCGACCGCTGGCACTGAACTCGCAGTCCTCACCGCTGGTTGCCGTCGCGCCGAGGCGGATCGAAACCGTACGGCCCTGCGCGTCCTTCATCTGACTGGCGACGGTGCGCATCCAGATCAGCTCGTAGAGCCGGTATTCGTCGCCGTTCAGGCCGGTCTGCCGGGGCGTCCGGAACGATGAGCCGGCCGGCCGGATCGCCTCGTGCGCCTCCTGGGCGTTTTTGACCTTCGTCGCGTACGTCCGCGGCTGCTCGGGCAGGTAGTCGTCGCCGTACAGGTCACGTACCTGGGAGCGCGCAGCGGAGATCGCGGTGCCCGACAGCGTCGTCGAGTCGGTCCGCATATAGGTGATGAAGCCGTTCTCGTAGAGCCGCTGCGCCACCTGCATCGTGCGGGCCGCGCCGTAGCCGAGCTTGCGCGACGCCTCCTGCTGCAGGGTGGTCGTCCGGAACGGCGCGTAGGGCCGGCGCGTATAGGGCTTGGACTCCACCGAGCGGACCGTGAACGACTGTGTCCTCAACCCTGTCGCCAGCGCCGTCGCCGCGTCCTGTGTGAGGTGTACGACGTCGTTGCTCTTGAGCTCGCCCTGCGCCGTGAAGTCGCGGCCCTGGGCCACTCGACGGCCCTCGACACTGGTCAGCTTGGCCGGAAACTCGCGCGGGTCCTTGCTCTCTCCGGCGTCGAAGCTGCCTTCGAGGTCCCAGTAGGCGGCGGCGCGAAACGCCATCCGCTCGCGCTCGCGGTCGACGACCAGTCGAGTCGCGACCGATTGCACCCGGCCCGCCGACAGGCCGGACATGACCTTCTTCCACAGCACCGGGCTGACCTCGTAGCCGTACAGCCGGTCGAGGATGCGCCGAGTCTCTTGAGCGTCAACGAGGTCGTCGTCGATCTCGCGGGGGTTGGCAACCGCATCGGCGATCGCCTGCGGCGTGATCTCGTGGAAGACCATGCGGCGTGCCGGGACGCTCGGCCTCAGCTCCTCGAGCAGATGCCAGGCGATCGCCTCGCCCTCGCGGTCTTCATCTGTCGCGAGGTAGAGCTCGTCGGAGTCTTTGAGCAGCTTCTTGAGCTTGGTGATTTGTTGCTTCTTGTCCTTCGGGACGACATAGACCGGCTCGAAGTCGGCGTCGACGTTGACCCCGAGACGGGCCCACGGCTCGCCCTTGTATTTCGCCGGCACCTCCGACGCATTGTGCGGCAAGTCGCGAATGTGGCCGATCGACGATTCGACGACGTAATCGCTTCCGAGATAGCCCGCGATCGTGCGCGCCTTCGCGGGTGACTCGACGATCACGAGTCGCCGCCGTGAGGGCTCGCTTGCTGCCACGGTTTCTCCTGGAGGGGTACGGGTCGTAGGAATTAGTTCGACCGGACAAGGGGACACGGTAACGCGCCGCGCCAAATCACGCGGCGTCTGGGCGGTGTCGAAGGGCGTACGGTCGAGCCGTGGGGACCCGGCGTACAGCGTGGATAGCGGCACTCGTCATCGTCGTCGCAGGCTGCTCGGACGGCTCCGACGACGAGCCTCGACCGATGCCGGATCCGACGGCGGCACCGACCGAGTCTCAGTCCCCCGATGCCACCTCCCACCAGCCGTTGGCGCTGGCGATCGACGTGCATCGTCCGGCCCTGTCGATCAGCGAATCCGTTGCCCGACGGCTCATCTCGGGGGAGTCGATGCGCTGGTCGGACCTCGGTCAGGACGGCGGCGTCGTCCGGGTACGACGCGGCGGCGGCGCGATCCGAGCGGCGGCCGGGAATCCGGACGTACTCGCGATCGGATCCGCGTCCGACCTGCGCCCCATCGTGCAGCCGGTCCGGGTCGGTGGCGTCGACCCGCTCCGGGCGCCGGCGCGATATCCGCTGACCACGACCGCGAGCCATCCGGTCGGTGAGGTCACCACGCTGACGATCGTCGGCGACATCATGCTCGGCCGCGGGGTCGGCGACACTCATGCCGACGACCCGGCCGCACCGTTGCGACCGTTCGCGGCTCGTCTGCGATCTGCGGACCTGACCGTCGGCAACCTCGAGAGCACGCTGGCCGAGGACGGATCGCCGCAGCAGCCGGGCGACGACTCGTTCGCCGCCGACCCAGCCGTCGTTCCCGGGCTCGCCGCGGCCGGCTTCGACCTGCTGTCGCTGGCCAACAACCACACCGGCGACTACGGTCCAGCGGCGCTGCGGCAGACGCTGAGGCGCCTCGATCGTTCGCCGATTCGCACGGTCGGCGCGGGCGTCGACGCTACGGCGGCCTGGCGGCCCGTGGTCATCGAGCGCGGCGGCGTTCGGATCGGCTTCGTCGCCTTCAACGCCATCGGCGAGACGCCCCGAGCGACGGCGAGGCGGTTCGGGGCGGCGGAGGTGCGCATGGCGCCGCGCACCGGACCGCTCAGCCGCAGCGACCTACGCCGGCTCACCGACACGATCCGCCAGCTGGGCCAACGCACCGACGTCGTAATCGCCCTGCCGCACTGGGGCGACCAGTACACCAATGTCCCGGTGCCGGATCAGCGTCGCGTCGGTGCCGCGATGATCGACGCTGGCGCCGACCTGGTTGTCGGGGGACATCCGCATTGGGTGCAGGGCGTCCAGCTCCATCAGGGGCGGCTGGTCGCGCATTCGCTCGGCAACTTCGTGTTCGACATGGACTTCTCGCAGGAGACCGAAGAGGGTGTGGTTCTCGAGGCGGTGCTGTGGGGATCAGAGGTGATGTCGGCGCGCTTCGTGCCCTACGTCATCGGCGGTGACTTCGCGCCGCGTACCGCAGCCGGCCCGCGCGCCGACGCGACGCTGGACCGGCTGTGGTCCGCGAGCGATCCGCCACTTCGGCGATGACGGCAGTTGCGCTAACGGCCCGGGTCCAGCCAAGCCCACATCAGGCGGCCAACCCGTCCTAGCTGCGCCGGGTTGACGACCCTCGGACGGTCGGCGGAGCTGTGATACTCCGCGTACGGTGTGCTTCCGACCCGGGCCGCGGGCAGGCCGGCTTGGTCGAACGACCAGTGGTCGCTCGCCTGGTCCTCGCACGGTTGCGCCGGAATGTCGTCGCGCGCGGCCGTTCGCAGCAGAGACCGCTGCACCGTCGGCGGCTCCAGTCCGCCCTCACACACCGGCACGACCGATCCCACGCCGACCCGGTCGAGAGCGACCATGCCGCGCAGCGCCGAACGTTCTCCGGCCGACATCCGCTCGACGTAGGCGTTCGATCCGAAGTGGTGCCATGCCTCGCCGTCGCCGCGCGGCTCCTCACCGCCATACGCCACGAAGACGACCGGCAGCCGCGTCGGGATGACCGTCGCCATCCGCGCGAGCTCGAGGATCACCGAGATCCCGGACGCGTTGTCCTCGGCGCCGGGCGCTTGCGGCACCGTGTCGAGGTGGGCGCCGACGATGCGGTAGGGCTCACCCGGCTCGAAGTCGGAGGGTGTCGCCACGATGTTCGAGGTGAAGCCGGCGTCGACTGGAATGCCCCACGAGACACCGGCGGGCACGCGTACCCGCTGCCGGGTGATGTCGTAGCCCAGGTTGCTCAGCCGCTCCTCCACCCAGGCGGCCGCATGCCGGAAGGCCGCCGACCCGGCCTCGCGCGGGCCGACGCCGGCGGCGAGATAGCGAATCGTGCGCATCGCGGCTCTGCGATCGAACCGTGGTGGAACCGGAGTCGGCGGGTTGGACGAAACCGATGGGGCGGACGTCGAAGGAACCGGGGTCGACGCTTCGGACGCAGCCGACGTCGCGGATTCCGACGGGTCCTCGGTCGCCGACTCGTCGTCGGTGCAGGCCACCATCACCGCGCTGGTGACCGCCAACACCACCAACAGTCTCGTTCGCATCACGACCCCCAGCCGCCGCGGACTCTGCCGCCACGCTACCCGGAAGGCTGACGATGGTCCCCGCGACGACGGGTCGTTGGTCCCGTCAGGTCAGGTCGAGCGAATGAACCTGCTCTGGGTTCTGCGGCGGCATCCTCAGACATGGAGTCGCACGAGAAGCCGTTAGCGCTCCTCATTCCTCCATCGGAGCTGCTGTTTAACCTGCCGCGCCCCTGTACCGCCTACGTCAACGAGGCCAACAACTACGAGAAGTGAGACCAGTGCTTGGACGAGCAGCCGATCTCGCAGTGGGACTACTGCGACCAATACTTGGACTGATGAGCCGGCTCGCCTCCGTCTGTCTTACCGCTGCACATGTCCCCGCCTTGGGGACAACCGCAACCCGGCCACCGCTGTGGAACAACCCCGGGCCGTTATCGTCGACAGGTGCCCACGGTGACCGTCCGGACGACCTATCTCGAGCAGACCGACCCCCAGGACCTGCGGCCCGCCCGACCGCCCTACGACATCGACGTGGTGCGGGCCGAAGTCCCGTCACCGGAGTTCAGCCGGTTCCTCTACACGGCGGTCGGCGGCGACTGGCATTGGGTCGACCGGCGCGGTTGGACCCGCGAACAATGGCAGTCGTACCTCGAACGTCCTGGCGTCGAGACCTGGGTCGCCTGGCATCGCGGCACTCCGGCCGGGTACGTCGAGGCCCACCCACCTCCCGTGTCTGGGTCCACACGTGCAGCCTCGACGGCCCACACGCGCTGGCCAACTACGAGGCGCGCGGGTTTCGGGTCTACGACGTGATCGACAAGGACGAAGACGTCGCGGCCGAGCCTGACGGGTCTT
>DASQKI010000032.1:0-14296 GCA_035630615.1 Nocardioidaceae bacterium | reverse complement strand
GAAGGCGACAGTTGTGTCCTGCGCAGGGTGGTGTGCGACTGGGCAGTTTCAAACTGATGCGCGACAGTGGTCGGCCCGGTGTGCGACACCCGGTGCGCGCATCGCGGCAGATCCGGCCGCTTCTGGGTGACTGCCTCCACGACCCAGAATGACCGTCATAGTTCTCCTGACGCTTCTTCATCCTGAGACGATGCTCGCGCGTTAACAACGATGACCGTGATGGCAAGAACGGGCATCACGAGCGTCCATGCACTCGCTAGCAACCCAGTCGCCGCACCGAGGATGACAAGCACCCGGCGAGTCGTGCCCGACACGTGCGCATAGAGGCCGCAAAGGATTAACGCGGCACCGCCCAGCAGGGTGCCGCTAAAGAAGGCGATCGTGGCCATCGCGCTCTCATCCACGACCTTCAATACCAGTTCGAGCGTTCCCAACGCCGCATACAACGTGGCTAGAGCCAGCGTCAGACGACGCACAACCCGGGGCGTCATGCGGCCACGGCCACGGCCGCTGCCGATCGCGCGGCGCTCGAAGGACCCATACGAGGGACTATAGGAAGATAGTCCCTCGTATGCGACGCAAACTGGGCCAGTTGCTCGCCTTAGAAGGCGACATCCTCACTGCGGCCCTGGACCTGCGCCGTTGCTCCCCCCGGTTCTTGGTTTGGGGTGGTGCGTTCAGCTTCAGTCTGTGGGGGCCGGCCGGTCCCATCCAGCCGAGGATGACGAGACCGCATACCGAGGTCGTCATGTGACTCTTGGCGCATGACCGCGTGGGAAGACTTCCGTGCGGACTAGTTGTGATGTCCAGGCAGGTTGTTGAGTCTGCTGATCGGTGTGCCGCCGGTTGCGGAGTGGATTCGGTGGTGATTGTAGAAGTGGATCCAGTTGGGGAGGGCGGCTCGGCGTTGGGTTTCTGAGGTGTAGAGGCGGGCGTAGGCCCAGCCGTCGGCCAGGGTTCGGTGGAATCGCTCGATTTTGCCGTTGGTCTGCGGTCGGTAGGGCCGGGTTCGTTTCGGGGTGATGCCGAGTGTGGCGCAGGTGTCGCGCCAGGCGTGGGACCGGTAGCAGCTGCCGTTGTCGGACAGGACGCGCTCGACGGTGACGCCTCGTTCGGCGAACCAGGCGACCGCTCGGTTGAGCACGCCGATCGCCGTTTCGGCCTTCTCGTCGGAGCAGATCTCGACGTAGGCGACCCGAGAGTGGTCGTCAATGACGGTGTGCAGGAACGCCGTGCCGATCAGTGGCCGGTAGTGATTCCCGCGTTGGCCGGTCCGTCGTGCTGTGGCCAGCGCGTTCTGCTTGCTCTGGTGGCGCCCGACGAACCGGTGGCCGCCGCCGTCGGGGATATTGCCGAACTTGGTGACGTCGACATGGATCAGTGACCCCGGGTGGTCGTGCTCGTAGCGACGGATCGGTTCGCCGGTGACCCGGTCGAAATGGGTCAGGCGGTTGATCCGGGCCCGCACCAGGACCGCGTGAACGGTCGAGGCAGCGATGCCGAGGCGGCCGCCGATCTGCACCGGCCCGAGCCGCTGACGCCAACGCAACCGCACGATCTGACGCTTCACAGGTTCGGGGGTACGGTTCGGTATGCGATGTGGCCGGCTGGACCGATCTGCCATCCCGGCCGGCCCCTCGACCCGGAACCGAGCCGACCACTTGCGGGCGGTCACGGTCGAGACCATGAACAGCTTCGCCGCCTCCGACGGCGTCCAACCGTCCTCGACGATCAATCGTGCCAGCCGCAATCGGGCGCGCGGGGTCAGGGCAGCGTTAGCGTGGGACACGGAGGCCTCCTGCGTGTGAAGCGGTGAACTAGACAGCTCCACCTCACAACCGGAGGCCTTCGCCACGCCGCACATCAGCGCCGTGTCACGAAACAACGTCCCTGGACATCACAACTAGTCGGACCGGCCGAGTCCGGCATCGCGGGCGAGGACGATCGCCTGGCCGCGTTCGGACAGGTTCAGCTTCGCCAGGATTATGGAGACGTTGTTTGCGACCGTTTTGGGCGAGAGGAACAGCACGCGGCCGATCTCGATGTTCGTGAGTCCGGCGGCGAGCCTGTCGAGGATCAGCCGCTCCCGGTCGGTGAGCTCGGGGAACGTCGCCGCGGACTTGGTGGAGCCGTTGACAAACAACCTCGGCAGACGCTGTGCGAGCGCCGCGCCGAACACGGCCTGCCCGGCCGCTGTAGAATGCACGGCGGCGAGGATGTCCTCGCCGTCGGCGCCTTTGAGCAGGTAGCCAACCGCGCCGGCGGCTATTGCCGCAAGGACGGTGTCGTCATCCTCGAACATGGTCAATACCAGCACCGCCGCGTCGGGCCGCGTGGCGAGGATCTCGCGGGTGGCCTCGAGACCCGACAGCTCCGGCAGTTGCAGGTCCATCAGGACGACGTCGGGCTCGGTGTCGGCGACCATGTCAACCGCGCTACGGCCGTCGGCGGCCTGTCCGACGACGGCGATGTCCGCAGCGGAGGCCAGGACGGCCTCGAGCCCCTGCCGGACAAGCTGGTGGTCGTCGACGATGACGACACGGATGGTCCCCTCGTTCGTCATGCGTTCGCCTCCGCCCGCGATGGATCCGACAGCGGGAAGGAGGCCCGAAGGCGGCCTCCCTGTCCTGTGGGGCCGATCTCCAGGTTCCCGCCGAGTTCGGATACGCGTTCACGCATGGCTACGGTGCCCACGCCGGGTCCCCAGGGAACGTCGGATGCTCCGTCGTCTACGACCTCCACAACAGCGTCGCCGTCGGAGACGCTGAGCCGGATCCGGCAGGCGTGGGCATCGGCGTGCCGAACCACATTGGTCACACCCTCGATCGCGATGCGGAATAGCGCGACCTCGACTGCGGCAGGCAGCGCCGGCAAACCGTGGCTCTCGATATCGATGTCGATTGTGCTGGCGTCTCCCATCCGGCGTACGTGCGCGCTGATTGCCCCGACCACGCCGAGGTCGTCCAGTGCAGGCGGGCGGAGGGAGTAGACGACCGTGCGTAGGTCTGCGATGGCCCGGCTGGAGGCGTCCTTGGCCCGGGCGAGGAGCGCAAGGGGCTCGCCGTTGCCGACCGTCAGCTGGGTTCGGAGTTCGTCGAGGTTGAGGCCGACACTGGTTAGCAGCGGGCCAAGGCCATCGTGGAGGTCGCGGCGCAGCCTGCGCCGCTCCTCCTCACGCGCCTCGACGATGCGCTGACGAGAAGCCACCAGATCGGCTGTGAGCGCCTCGGCGTGTACGGCGGCACCCGCCTGCCGAGCCAGGTCGGCCAGCACAGCGCGGTCCCGCTCGTCCAGCGTCGTCTCCCCACGCCGCGGCGCGGCCACCAGAGTGCCGACAGGCGTGCCCTGGGACATGAGCGGCCAGTCGCCTAACTCGGCGTCCGTGGGCGGCCGGTCACCGTGCTGGGCAAGTACGGTGCCGTCGCCAGGTCGTTCGATCGCGACGTAAGGCAGCCGGAGCGAATCCGCAACCGCGGTGACCACGGTCTTCAGCACCTCGCCCGGAGCAGCCACGGCATCGAGGCGCTGGCTGAGGTCGCTCAACGCGCGGTGGGGATCTCTGCGATGACCGTAGAACAGATCGTCGACCAGATGCTGACTGCGGCGCAGCGCCGGCCCGAAGACGAGCGCAGCGATCACTGCCGCGGCCACCAGCCCGACGCGCTCACCCTCGAGCGCCGCGACGCTGGCCGCCAACGCGGCGAAGATCCCGGCGACCAGGACCGTCACCAGCAGATACGCCGCAGACCTCCGGATGATGTTGTCGATCGCCCACAGCCGGTACCGCACGATCGGGATGACCAGCGTGGTGGTGAAGAGCAGACCATCGACGAGGTCCACCGCGAACGGAAGCGCCTCGGTGACCGCGATCGGGAACAGGAAGAGCGAGAGGACGACGCCGAACGCGCGCCACTTGAGCTGGTCGCGCTCGATTCCGGTGGCCTTCCAGGCGCGGCGAACGACGCTAAGTCCGGCGATGATCCCCACCAGGATCACGAGCGGGACGGCCGCGTCGAATGCCGACGCGACCTCCCCAACGACCGTCCCCCCGGTCAACGGGTTGCGGATGGTCACGGTCGTACCGTCGACACGATCCAGATCGTGTGACCAGTCGCCGAGGAGCCCTCCGACCAGGCCGAGTGCGATCCCCACGACGAGCAATCGATTCAGCACCCGGCCGAACCGTGACGTGACCTGGCCGCTCGGGAAACGGACGTTCACCAGCCCCTGCACTGCCACCGGCAGGAACTGCACGGTGGCCAGCAACGTGCCGTACTGCAACACCGGGCTCTCCGCTCTCCGGCTGAGGGCGGCGTAGGACTGCGAGGCAGTCGCGACCCCGACGGCGACGATCGCGGCGCAGCCCGACAGCAGCCAGCCGAACGGGAGATCTGGACGACGAACGACGAGGGACGCCCCAACGACGGCGTACGGCACAACGTAGGCGAGCGAGGCGATCTCGACCACATAGTCACGTGGGGCATCGTGCAACGTCACCAGCGCAACAATCGTGACGGCGACCCCGACAACTGCGACAGCCAGCAGCACGGCGGCCGCTGACATTGGGTCGCGGCGACCGGGGCCCTCGGTCATCACGGTGCTGGTCACGATGTCTCAACCCTGACCGCCGCCGCTGCGCTGCGCAACGGAACGGGTTCCCGATCATCGGGACGTTCTCCCGCCGACGCGGGAGCCATTCGTGATGCCGAGCCCTGTCCACGGGAAGCGTCAGCGGCGAACCATCAGGTCATCGCGACCTCCGGCGGCCGCAAACCCACCGGACCACCACCCTTAGGAGACCATCATGAAGTTCGTCCGTATCCTCGCGATCGTCCCGCTAGCCCTCGTGTCGCTGCTGAATCTCGGCTACCCCTTCGGGACCGACCCGAAGCCTGACGCCGTCCTCGCCATCGCTGTCCTGGTGCTGGGCCTGGCCGGCTTCGCGGCCGTATTCGGCCTCGCCCGTAACACCACGTGGGGCATCGCGGCCGTCCTCGCCGTGGCCGGGGTCAATGTCATCAGCGCCATCATCGCGCTCGTCTCGGACACCGAAGGGGCGATCGTCGGACTCGTCGCCAGCTCTCTCGCTCTCGTGCTCGCGTTCGTCGCCGGCTCGGCGCGCCGCGAGGTGTCGCCGGCATGAGCCTTGATCGGTTCACCTCGACCTCAGCTTCCACAGCCATCTCCACTCTCAAGAGGACACCGTGAATCTCACCACCGAAGCCGCACTCGTCCCCAACCCTGCGCCGCCCACGCCAGCGCATAACCGACGCGGCTTCTGGCGCAACGAAGGAGCCTCCCGCGTGTGGAGGTTGATCGTTGCTGGCGCGGGTGTCGGTGTCGCCGGAGCCCTTTCGATCTCGGCGTCGGCCTCGGCCGATCCAAAGACCGAGCCACTCCAGGTCACCTGCGACAACGGAACGACCTACTGGGCCGTGGCCAACGGCCACGGTGTGTTCACCCCCGCGCATGACGTCGACAGCACGACCGTCCTGAACGCGACCTCGTTCGGTGAGTTCCATGGGGTCGTCACCGACAGCAACGGATCGGTCCTCGACGAGTTCACCGATCCGGCGGTAGCAAAGGGCAGCTCGACGAAGCCTCGCGCGACGTCGATTAGCTGCACCTACGTCATCGTCGCGCAATTCGACGATCCGGACCTCGGGCCGCTCACCTTCACGGGCACGGGCACCGTCGAAGGATTCGTGACGCCAGCGCGCTGAAGCGAAGCACGTATGCCGCCGACCTCGGAGTCACCAATTCAATCTCTGGTCCCAAGAGGACAGCTACCGCGCGCCGGCGGGTTGCTCGTCGGGCTCGACAAGTTCGAAGCCGGTCACCACACCAGGCTGCATGCGGACCACAAATCTCTCCTCGTGCGACCTCCACAGCCGAACGATTCGGGGAAACGCGCAACCTCCGTAGGGTCGTCGACCATCTCCGCTTCCCCCGTCAACGTAACGCACCAGCGGTCGGCCCGAATGATCCCAGCATCCAACCGTCGATACTGCTCAGACGCCCCTCCACAGAACCCCCTGCTGAGGCGACAGTTCCGCAAGCGAGGGGCCGATAGACGCATCCTTCAGGTGCAGATAGGAAGTCCATCGAGTGCTCTTGACTCTCTGATCAGCAGGCTCCTTCTCGCCATTCGGTTCCTCCTTGCCGTCCTCTCCTGCGATGAGGCGCGCCCAATGGTCGATGCCTCCGGCGAAGTCCTCGGCTGATTCGTCGTCCGGTAGGGCAATGCGTACGCGTTCTGCGAGCAGTCGGTAGTACTCGGTGTCTGAGATGAGGGTCCCGCTGATGATCGTCCCGCCGGCGTGCACAGTCATGCCGATGCCTGCTCCGGTCTTGTTGCAGAACCGGACCAACATCCGAAGGAAGGCGTCAACGTCGCGCTCTTGCGGGCGATCTGGAATCTTGCCGGCAGCCTCCGCATCGCCCTCGGTGCTCTCGCTGGTCATCGCGTCGCTCGTCGCCGATCCGGCATACGACCAATGTACGACCGCTGTAGACGCAAATCGGTGAGGTCCGGTGGGTGTAACAGATCGGATGGCTCCGTCGGTAGCTGAGGTGACATGACCGAGCACAGGCGCAGCAGCGACGACCCGGCGTTCGACTCACGCGTCCGGACACTCCTCGCCGTTGCGGCGGCACCGGTCGAGACGGCCGACCTGCTGCCCGGTGAGGACGAAGTGCTGGCAGCGTTCCGTGCATCCCCTCAGGGCCCAAGGAGGATCTCGATGTTGTCCCACCTCGTCTCCGCGAACGCTGCGGTGGCTTCTGCGATCGGTACCGGCGTGCTGGTCACCGGCGGTGTCGGCGCCGCGGCGGCCGGTGTGCTGCCCGGCCCGGCCCAGGAGACCGCCAGCTCGCTGCTGGAGACCGTCGGCGTCTCCGTTCCCGCAGGAGAGAGGGCCGAGGAGAACGGCGACCGGGACGGCCGCTCCGAGGAGACCCCGGCCGAGGTGCCGCCGGCCGCCGACCACGGCACGCAGGTTTCGGAGACCGCGAAGAACAGCACGGCCGAGGGTGCGGACAAGGGCAAGGAGATCGCGGGGGTCGCCTCCGATGGCCGGGTCGAGGACCGTGGCTCGGCCGGCGAGCACGACGGTGAGCCGCCGGTGTCGGCCCCGGACTCCGGTCGAATCGGCGCTACCGGCACTGCCTCGGATGCGACCGACGGCCAGGAGCAGTCCACAGGGGCGGCCGGCGAGGGAACAGAGACCGCGGACGAGTCCAGCGACGGTGCCAGCTCCGACGGTTCGAGCAACGGTCCCGCCGACGACTGAGCCTCAGCCTGACGTCCGTCTCACGCGTCCGGCTGGCCGAGCGCGGTCCCGGGAGTGACCGACGCGCCGAACTCGACCTTGGAGTCATGTCGAGCGGGAGTGGGGACCCGTCCCGAGACGGCACTCGGTGCCGCCCAGAGGGATTCAGCAACGAACGGCGCCATCAGCGACGCCGAACCGCGCAGCCGGGACGTGTCAGTCCAGTGAGATCCGTTGTCCGTAGATGTCTTGGTCGAGGCCTCCGGCGTTGCCGCAATTGTCGCCGGTGTAGGGCGCGTCGGCCCGGGCGAGCGGGATGTCACGGTTGACCTCGTCCGGCGAGCGCCCGAGGTCGATCCGACATTGCAGGACGTCGAAACCGTCCACGAACCCGGCCTGCTCCTCGGTCTCTCGCGGGTCCTCGCCGGGCACGACGTTACGGTTGTCGGTCCAGGCCATGTAGCCGAACAGGCCGCCGGCGTCCGGCCCGTTCTCGTCGGCGATCGCGACCCAGTTGTAGTCGCCCTGGAAGGGGATGTCGCGGCTGCCGAACATCTCGTACGACGGCTGGTGCGTCGTCGCCGACACCTGTCCGAGTGGTGTCCAGGTCACGCCGTCGGTCGACGTGGCGGCGTAGGTGGCGACGACGTCGGTGCCACTGGACACGGCCCGACCCTGCCCGTCGAGCATGTTGCCGAGCGGCAGTTGCACCGAGTAGGCGTCGTCGGTGCGGTTGTCCTGCCACACCGCAACCAGCTGGCCGGCGTAGGCGTCGACGTCGGAGAAGAACTGATGTCCCGGGTCGGACGGCGACGGATCGACCGGTACACCGGCCGACCACGTACTCCCGTCGTCGGTCGACTTCGCGACGTACACCAGTGAACGGCCCACCGTTCCGGGGTCGGCAGATGAGTATGCCGTGCTGCTGGGCACCACCGACGCCGGGTCGATCGCGTTCCATGTCGCGAATACGCCGTCGACGGTGCCGGTCTGGTCAGCGGTCAGTCTTGGCTCGAGAGGAATCCGGGGGAACACGAACGACGGCGGTGCGCAGGTGAACGGTCCGTCGCCACAGTCCCGAACGCCGCCGATGTTGGGGAAGTACGGCGTGAACGCCGCGATCCGCTGCGGCTTGTCGAACGTCGCACCGCCGTCGGCCGAGCGGGCGAACGCCATCCCGCTGACCTGCCCGGAGCCGCTGGAGGCGAAGGTGCGCCACGAGACGTAGACGTCGCCGTCGTGTTCGACCGCGATGTCGCAACCTTGCACGACGCCGTCGGAGACGGTCATGCCTTTCGAGAAGGACACGCCGTGGTCGGTGGATCGCGCGAAGTAGATCTTGTTGCGGCCGTTGCCCTGGAACTTCGACCAGCAGAAGTAGACGTTGTCCTCGAACGGGCTCGCCGTGCTGCGATCGACTTCCAGCATCGGCTTGTCCTGGAAGATCCCGGCGATGCCCGGCGTCCCCTTCTGGCCGACGATCAGCGTCCGCAGGTAGTCCTTCGGCAGCTGGCCGCTCGGCCCGGACGGCCCGGGCCCGGCGCCGTAGGTCGACACGAACACCGAACCCAGCTGCGGATGCGCCCGGTTGAATGCAATGCCGCCGACGAACAGCCGGCCGTCGTTGTCGAACGCGACCAGCGGGTCGCCGGAGTCGGTGCGGCCCTTCAACGGGGAGACGCTGCCCTCGGCCGAGTCGTCGAGCGGGTAGCCCGGCAGCGTGGAGTTGATCCAGCTGCGGCCGCCGTCGGTGGAGAACCCGAGCCCCATCCAGCCGGCCGCCAGGTCGGTCTGGCAGTAGTCGTTCCAGCCGGCGACGATCACGTCGGGATCGGTCGGGTCGATCGCCACGGTCGGCTCGTTGCCCTGCCGACGGTTGCCGCCGTCGTTGGAGTCGACGTCACCGTCATCCGGGACGTCGTCGCCAGCTTCATCGGTCGCGCCGTCTCCGCAGTGCACGATGGCCTGGTCGACCCCGCCGTCGTGCCGCGTGTACGAGCCGTCATCCGTCACGGCGAAGTCCGCCGCCGGAGGAAGGCTTCCGATGGCCACCACCCCACTCGACGCGACAAGCGCGACGACTCCAGCCCCGGACATCACGACGAACCGCGCAATCCTCATCGGAGTCTCCCAACGTCAAAGCCCCGAGTGTCGGACTACCCCCATATCGTGCTCCTCCCACCAGTCCACGTCGAGACGCACAATGCACACCATTACCGCGTACCGGCCCAGACCCGGCCGCCAAAGTCACCTGGTCACCCGGACGTGTGCACCTCGACGTGGCTGGTGGACTCCCAGTTTGTTTGCTAGGAGCTGCCAGGCCGGCAACCTGGGCTTACGAGGCGGCGCGACGAGCTCGAGCGCAGGCTTCGTGTGGAGTCCGGGCTCCCGAGGACGGTGTGATCAGTGAGCCCGTAACTATCGACTTGCGCACGGCCGGTTCACGCTCAACCCGCTGGTTTGCACAGCGTTGAGCGCCTGTCTGCCTTACAAATAGGAGCTCACTCGCGTCAGACCTTTCCTCATCAGAGTTGCCATCCGCTGACGGCGGGTGCTGCGACACCACCGAGGCCGATCTGACCTGCAGGTCCATGCCGGCTCGTGTCATCCGGTAGCGGTTCGTCTCGTTGCTGGTGATGCTTTCCTGATGCATGTACCCGCTGTCCACAGGCCCGTCCGCGGTCCCAGGGTCGAAGATGGCGACGGAGGATCGCCCCTCTGCGCGCAAGCTGACGAATCGGACGGCGACGAGCGTCAGAGAATCGGACCCCCAGCGCCTCGCAGATGACGGGATCGTCGGGTTCGTGAGGCTGCCCAAGTGCTCTGGCCGCTATTTTGATGACCTAGAGTGACGGCCGAGCCCGTCCTGCGAGATCGCTATTAGATTCTGGGATGCCGAGGATGGCGCGATAGTCGCGCGTAGCATGGCTCGTGGCATGAATTGGTGGTAACCAGGGGTGCTCGGCGCTTCTGGTGGGGGCCGTCACCGAACTCCTGACGCCTGGAGGAAACCAGAGTCAACGGTGAGCATCCTCCTTGTATTCGGATGGTTCTCGGTTCGAATCCGAGCAACGGTGTATGCCGTGGCTGGCGGCGGAGGGTCGTTTGACTTTACCGGCTACGACTGGCTGGCGGCACCGTGTGAGCAGGGGTAGCGGTTTTCGTTGCTCGTGCTTGCGGCGGGAGGCGTGATGGATATGGCTGCCAGGACGCCGGCTGTGTCGGTTTCATGTCGATCTGTGGCTGTGGTGTCTTGCGCGCTGGCCGCGCTGCCGAGTGCGCGAGGGGTTGCGTCCTGCGGGTGAGCGGTGTGCGATGAGTGAGCTGGTGAGGTTCGAGTCGGATCAGGGCGGGGTGGTCTTGGTCGAGGTCGCCGAGCCGGTGGCTGGGACTGTGACGCGGGGTGGTGGTCGATCAGCGGCGGTGATTTCGGACGCGGGGGAGGGCCTTGAGCAGGTGCTCGGCAAGCTCGGCCCGGTGATCCAGGGGGTGGTGACGAAGTTGCGGGAGAGCGCGGACTGGCCCGAGCAGGTCGAGGTGGAGTTCGCGGTGAAGATCTCGGCGGACTCGAATGTGATCATCGCCCGGGCTGGTGGGGAGGCGAACTTCCGTGTCTTGATGCGGTGGTCGAGGGATGCGGCGTCATGACCGATTCCCTGCCCGTGTATGAGGAGCTGCAGTTGCGGGTGCGGCCTGGTCAACGCGGCGGGTACCGGGTTGAGGCAGTTGCGCCGGACGGGTCGCGGGCGTCTGGCACGTTCCGGCTCCCGGTTGATGAGACGCAGCTGGACAATTTCGTGTTGCAGGTGGGGCAGCCGCGGCGGAACGTGCGGAAGTTCCGGTCCCCGCAGATGGAGCGGGCTAAGGAGTTCGGTGGCCGGTTGTTCGATGCGCTGGTGGCCGAAGAGGTTCGGGATCTGTACCGAGCGGCGCGGAGCGGCGCCGATGCTCGAGGCTACGGATTGCGGGTGACGCTCTGCCTCACTGAGGTTCCGACGTTGATGAGTGTGCCGTGGGAGTTTCTGTTCGAGCGTCCGAGCTTCCTTGCTCAGTCGATCTACACGCCGCTGGTGCGCTCGCTGGACCTCAAGTACGTCCGCCGGCCGCCTCCGGTAGCCCTCCCGCTCCACATCCTCGGGATGGTGAGCCGACCGAAGGGGGTCACCGCGTTGGACGTGGACGGTGAGCAGCGAAGGCTCGCCGACGCGCTGGCGCCCTTGTCCGAGGCGGGCTTGGTGAGGTTGGAGTGGCTTCCGCGAGCCACACTGAGCGAGCTGCACGAGGCAGTCAGCCGCCCGGGTGAGATCCACGTGCTGCACTACATCGGGCACGGCGCCTACGACGAGCGCACCGAGAGCGGCATCCTCCTACTCGAGGACGACGACGGGCTGCGACACGAGGTCACCGGGGAGGAGCTCGGCACGCTGCTCCAAGACGAGCACAGCCTGCGGCTAGTGGTGCTCAACTCCTGTGAGGGTGCCCGCACCTCGCATGTCGACCCGTTCTCCGGGGTGGCCTCCAGCCTGGTTGAGGTCGGTATCCCGGCGGTGATCAGTATGCAATTCGAGATCACTGACGAGGCGGCGGTCACCTTCGGCGGCAGCCTCTACAAGGCGCTCGTCCAGGGCTACCCGGTCGACGCTGCCCTCGCCCAGGTCCGCAAGGCCATCTTCGCCGCCCGCCACGATGTCGAGTTCGGTACCCCGGTGCTGTTCCTGCGTGCCACCGACGCACACCTGTTCGACTTCCAAGAGGCCACCCCGCTGCCCGAGCAGGTCGCGCCGGAGACTGCCGAGTGCGACGTGACGGTCGACCTGGTGCAGAGCCCCGCGCCGACGCGGTCCGGGGAGCAGATCACCTGGCAGCTCACGATCGCCAACACCGGCGGATGCACGTTGGAGGAGATCACCGCCCGCGACGAATCCGGCGACCAGCTCGCCCCGCCCGTCCGCCTCACACCTGGGACAAGACACATCGTCCGCTGGCGAGAGACCGCCGAGCCAGATGCACACCACCTGATCACCGTGACCGCCCGCGCCCCGGACGGCTCCACCATCTCTGAGCAGACCACCGCCAGCACCTCGGCGACCATCGAAGAAACCGCCGAGTCCACACACCCGGCTGGGGAGCGCGTGCCCACGGCCGACCGACGTTAACTGCAGGGAGTGGACGCCTTCTATGCCGGCCGCTGGGAGGAAGCGGTCGACTGGTTCGCCGCGGCGGCCAACGAGTATCCCGACGATGACCGAGTGCGCAGCCGGCTCGAGGAGGCCCGACAGCGCCGCGACCTCACGACCTGGTACCACCGAGGGACCGTGGCCGAGCAGCAGGACGACTGGGACACCGCGGTGACGGCCTTCCAACGCGTCGCCGGCATCGACAGTGACTACCAGGACGCCGCCGACCGCTTGCAGCATGCCCGCCACGAGCAGCAGAAGACAGCACTTGTCGACGACATCCGCCGACTACACGCCGCAGGTCAATGGACCGCCGTCGTCGCCGCGGGAGAGGAGCTCTCCACGCTCGACCCGGCCGACGTTGACCCCGACGGCCTGATCAGGGCGGCCCGCGCCGCCCTGGCCGACGAACAGCTCGACGATCGCTACACCGAAGGCCTCCACTATCTCGACCGCCACGACTGGGCCGCCGCCCTCGACACCTTCACAAGCATCGAACAAGACCGGCCCGACTACCGCGACGCTCGCGCGCTTCTCGCAGAGGCGCAGGCCAGGCAGCAGGACCAACAACGCGAACAACAGATCACCACACTGCAACACCACCTCCGCCAGCAGTTCGACCAAGCGGATTGGGCGGCAGTGCAGGCCACCAGCAACGAGCTTGCCCAGCTCAACCCCGCCGCGTCCAACCCCGACGGACTCGCCACACGAGCCGCCGACAAGCTCGAAAAGACCCGGCTCGCCGAACATCCACCCACCGGCGACGCAGCGCCGCCCCCAGACGAAGACCAACCCGGGAGCAGACCGCGCCGGCGCCCCTCCAGACGCGCGTGGATGCTCACCGCCGCAAGCGTCGTCCCACTAGTCCTGCTGGGCGTCGTCATCATCGCCAACCTCGACCAAGGCCCCGACGTCATTTTCGAAGACGACTTCACCGGCTCGGCCGCTGAATGGCATGGCTGGAAAGACGACGGAAGCCGCGTCGATTACTACAGGGATGACGCGTACCACGTCTTTGCCGAAGCGAACGAGCTCGCGGGCGGCGGGCCCCACGCAAGCAGTGTGTACCCGGATGCTCCGGCAAGCATCAACATCAAGGTCGATAGCCAGATCACAGGATCCGCTGAATATGGCATCACCTGTCGGGGAACTGAAACTTCGTGGTACGCCTTCATAGTGAAGGGGGGGCTGTACGCATCTGGAGGCAAGACGACGATTCCGGCGGCGCTAACGTGGTCGAGCCCCGCTCCGCTCCGATTAACGAGAATGGCACCAACGAGCTATTCGCCACCTGCGACGGCGGCGAAGATCCCGACGGACAGCCGTATGTATACCTTCAGCTCCAGGTGAACGGCCAGACGGTCGCCGAGACAACCGACAGTACTAAGGAATCCGGTCACGCGCCGCTCCCTGCCGTCGGCACGGTCGATCTCTTCGTGGATGCCAGGACGACCGGTGCCGCGGCCGAGGTGCAGTTCGACAACTTCGTCGTCACGCAAGTCTGACGAAACAAGCGGTAAGGCCAGGCCCAGCCGGTGTCCCGGTACGCTGACCCCTTCGTCCCGAACGCAATCCTTCGGCGTCGTTGGGTGCCGGATGTTGCCATGATGACCCGCTGACGTGCGGTCGAGATGTCGGCTAGTGCGGTGGGTTACGCCTCGATGGGCTGAGTGTTGCTGACTTTTGCTGACGACTCCTCGGTCGCCTGCTCAACGTCACGGGGGCGGCACCGGCGCCGGCGGCGGGCGCGCTAGTGCTCCGACTGGCACTTTCTGATGGGTACGCCGCTGCGGTGGCCGATGGCGACTGGGATGGCGACGGCGTACTCGACTCGGCGGCCGAGGTCAG
>DASQKI010000031.1:0-12145 GCA_035630615.1 Nocardioidaceae bacterium | reverse complement strand
CAACTGGGCCAGGCGTTGCCGGATCGAACGGTTCGTGAAACTCCAACGCACCATCGTCGCGCACAAGACCGAGATCCTCGCCGCGATCGAGCACGGCCTGTCCAACGGCCTCATCGAGTCAGCCAACACCAAGATCCGGCTGATCACCCGCATGGCCTTCGGGTTCGCCAACCCCCACGCCCTCATCGCACTCGCGATGCTCAACCTCGGCGGCCACCGACCCGCCCTACCCGGCCGATGACCCACGAATCAGTCAGGAGAGCGGTTTAAACGCGCTAGCCGTCTATGACTCCGATGAGCCGGACCCGACCTCGGAGGCGATCACGCTCAACACCAGTTCGTGGAGCTCCGACGCCGAGGCCCCCACGCTCTGGATGCAGGCTCGCATTTCCGGTGTCGTACGCGTCGACCAGAGCGGCTGCGTATACCTGGGGAACCTGACATCGCCCGGCAGAAGCAACGTCCTCTGGCCAGCCGGTTACACAGCCTCCCGCCGGGCCGGCGGGACGGTGACAATCTCCGACCCAACCGGAGTGGCTGTCGCCGCAGCCGGTCATAGAGTCGTCTTCGGCGGAGGCGAGGCGGCGCAGTTTGGCTACGACCTCGCATGTGCAGCTCGAGGCACCAACGGTGGCACAGTCAACGGCGCGACGGTCATGGTCACCGACGTGCTTCCCCCGTTGAGCGACTGAGCCAACTGCACGCGTAACCGCACACGGGCTGCGGGTGCCCCGTCCTCCGCGCCGGGCCATTGGGTGGCTGAGCGAGGCGGAGCAGCGCGCCGCTGCCACTCTGGCTGGCCGCATGCCAGCGTGCACTCCGTCCGGACGAGTGCCATCCGAAGCCAACGAACTGGGGATCGGACCACTCGCTGACCCCGCAAGTCCGCACATCGCGATCGCCAACGATCTCCGCGGCGGCATACGAAGCGGACTACTTAGGTCGCGAGATCCACTCCCAGCGATCACGGAGCTGTGCGCTAGGTATGACGTCGCCGCCTCGACGGCCCACCGAGCCGTTCAGCTGCTCAAAGACGAAGGCATGATCGAGGTATCCCGGGGACGACGAGGAGTCGTCGCCTGACGCTCGCGGAGGACATCGATGGCTCCACGGCCTCGCCACGCGTAGCTGGCTGCGAAGAAGCTCCTCCTGGGACAGACCTTGCCCACTCAGATCGGCGGTTGAACGGGCTCGCCATTCTCAACAAACAACTCCGCTGGATTGCTGATTGGCTCTCCCGAGGACATGAACCGCATCGCAAGCCTCGACACCGGGGAGACCCTGTTCTTCAACCACCACGACCCGGAAATGGTGCGGTGGCTCAACAGCCGACGCGATCGCTAGAAAGCCCGCTCATGCCGCTGATCGAGCGATCATGCCGAAGTGAGGATGTTCGCACGACTTGGTGGCACCGCCCGAAAGGTGGGCATTTGTTCCGCGGCGTCTGTGACACCAGGAGGGAGTGCATTCAGACGGCGTGTCAATCTCGCGCGCCCATCCCTCCGCCATCCCCCGCCGTCCCTCGACCGATCGAGGCCGATGTCCTGCCGCACACGACGATAATGTCAGCGTGGAGGCTCTTTCACTGACGTCGGAGGACCAGGCAATCCTTGCTCTGGAGAGTTCCACCGTCGTCGGGCACACCTGCAAGGTCATCCGCGTAGGGACCGAGGCGCTCGGGCTGACGGCGCTGCGGGGGAGGGTCGCCGAGCGCCTCGGGTCGACGCCCGCCCTCACCCGCCGGCTGGCGGAAACCCCGTCCGGGCCAGCGTGGGTGCCCGACGACCGGTTCGATCTCACCGCACACGTCGTCCAGGTTCCCGGTGCGCCGCGGGAGCGTGCGGCCCTCCGGTCGGTGGTCGCCGATCTCTTCGCCGAACGGCTGGACCGGTCACGGCCCCTATGGCGCATCGACGTCGTACCCGTACTGGGCGGGGAAGTGGCACTCGTCTGGCGCGTCCACCACGCACTCGCAGACGGCACCATGTTGATGCGGTATGCCCACGACCTGCTCTGGGATGCCTCGCCGAAGGCCGCCGGACCTGCCCACCACCACGCCGTGTCGCATGCCGATGACGACGCACGGCGCCGCGGACACCTGGTCGGCTTCCTCATGCGGGAGTTCGCCACAACCCGTGACGCTTCGCCGTTCGACGGGCTCATTGGGACCCGCCGGGAGGTCGCGTTCGCCTCGACGGGGCTGGCCCGGTTGCATCGCGCGGCCAAGGCCCTGTGCGGTGCAACCCTCAACGACGCCGTCCTCACCAGCGTCGCCGGCGGCCTGCGGCGCTGGTTGCAGGAGCATCACGGCCACCTCGGTGTCGTCCGCGTGAAGGTTCCGGTCAGCCTGCACCACGAGAGCGACGACGCCGCAAACCGGGACTCCTTCTTCACCGTCAGCCTGCCGTTGAACGAGCCGGACCCAGTGGTCCGGCTGCGCGAGACACGGGCGGCGACCTCGGTACGAAAGGTCGACGACGACGCCCAGACGATGGACACGCTGTTGCGACACTTGGGTAACATCTCGCCCTCGCTGGAGCGGCTGTGCGTGCGGATTGAGCGGAACCCACGCAGCTTCGCGGTCAACGTCTCCAATGTGCCTGGCCCCCGGCTCCCGGTGACCTTGCTCGGCGCCCCTGTCGACGCGCTGTTCTCGATTGCCGAGATCGGCGAGCGTCACGCCTTGCGCGTGGCGGTGATCTCGCTCGGCGACACATTGTCGTTCGGCATCTGCGCTGACCCCGCGATCGTCGAGAACGTGCAGACAATCGCCGACGGCATCGAGACCGAAGCACGGGCCTTGTCTGAGGCCGCGCCAGGGCCCCGGGCCGGCGGCACGCGAATCTGAGTTGACGCCGGATTCTGTTCGGCGGGAGGCCCAACACACGACCGCGCCACCCGGACGCGCGTCGCGACGCCGACGCTCAGGCAGTGGCACCAGGTCCCCACCGCGGATCGTCGCCTGGCGGGTAAGAAGGCAAGCACCCGAGCCTGGTCTACCGCATTCACGCCGGACGACAGCCATCCCCAAACGCCGCGTTGTGCGCGCGCTCGCGCCGACGGACCTGCACCGAACTTCTACGCTGCGACCTGTGGCCGACTCCCTTGCTGAAGAGATGCGCCTTCACATGGCGGAGCCCTTCCCGGACTCCGTGGAGAAGGGACTGGGACAGTCCGAGTCGGGCCGCTCGGCACACCAGATCAACACTCCCCACCACCCAACGAAGTGGCGGTCGTGACCGCCTACTACGCGAGCGGTCCACCTTAGACCGCCATCTATCAGCACTGACGATTGGAAGCCGAAGCATGAAGGTTCGCACAGCAGCAGTCCTGGTTGGTCTTGCGCTGACGGCAGCAGGCTGTGGCACCACGTCGACCGGTGACGGCGAAGCCGACGTGGACACCGGGGCCGACGTCGACTCTGGCACGGACGTAGATGTCGAAGACCTGCCGACAGCGATCTACGAAGACTTCGTCGTGCAGGCGACCGCCCGACAGATCTTCGACATGATCAAGCATGCCGGGGGCGAGGCGGTATCCGACCAAATCGACTCGAGGGCGCCCTACCCAGAAGGTGGCGCGGTGTTTATCTGCCGCACGCCGGAGCAAGCAGAGCGTCTGGCAGACGAGGTCGGACCCGAAACGGGCGACTACGTGTGGACCGCCGACTCCAACGTGATGCTTTCGATATCGAAGCATCTCTCAGAGGACGAAGCGGACCGCTACCTTCACGCATTCGAGAATGCGCTCTCCGAACTGAGGCAATAACCGCCGGCAGACCGCCGACGACCTGCGCCCGTACTCGCCTGCCGATCGCTTGCGAGGCAACACCTGTTCAGATGTTTACGATCTCGCTGAATGCTGTGCTCAACGACTGACGTTCCGCAGGTCAGAGACCATCGGTGGGCGCGACAGGGCTCGCCGCCGCCACGGCGGTACAGGCGGGACTTGTCGTTGGGACCTCCACACGCCGGCGTGGCACCGTGTGGTGTCGTGGGAAGCCGTGCTCCGATGTGATAGCCCGGGTGTCATGGCCCGGCGACCTCTGGCACCGCCGGCCATTCTCGTAGGTGTTACCAATCGCCGTCGTCGAGGCCGCTGCGGCCACCGCGAGCGCGACGACGTCCGGCGGGTCGGCGGGCTCGCGGACCGGCATGCCGCGTCACGGCGACACCGATTGCGGTGGTGAGCGGTACGGCGAGGACGAGCCCGATACTTCCGATCAGCGTCCGTACGATTTCCTCGCTAATTGCCTCGCTCTGCAGCATGTCGGCCAACGGCTGCTTGTACAGGTAGATGAGCAGCAGGACCGGCAGCGCCGCGCCCGCCATGGCGAAGGCGATGGTGTAGACGGTCGAGGCGATGTGGTCGCGGCCGATGCGCATGGCTCGGGAGAACAACCGTCCAGGACCCATCGTCGGAGACGACTCGTGCAGCTCCCAGACCGCGGAGGCTTGCGTGATGGTCACATCGTTGAGGACACCGAGCCCGGCGATGACCACGCCGGTCATCACGACGGCCGACAGCTTGAGGTCCGGGGCGCCGGCGGCCAGCACGAAGTCGTCCTCGCTGCCAACCCCGGAAAGGTGGGCCTAGTCGGTAAAGACGAACCCGAGCAGCGCGGTCAGGACCAAACCGAACAGGGTCCCGGCCAAGGCAGTCGTGGTGCGGGCGGAGAAGCCATGCGACGCGTAGAGGACGACGAACATTATCGCTGACGGTGTCACCTATGCCGCGACAGTCAACCAACTCCTGGTCGCCGCCGGTGCTGGGAGGCGAGACACCTGCGCCGCGTAGTCTGTCGCACCAAGTCGGGCCAGGTAGACACGACCCCGATCCATGCGAGCCGACGGGCTTTGTTGCGCAGGATTCTGGACCTCTCGGATGACAGCCAGATGTCCGGCTGGCGTGTGAGATATGTCGGGTAGACAGACGTCGAGGCATGGCCATAGACGACGCGCGCAACGCGGGGCACGATGGTGCCAGACAACAGGCGTCTCATGAGCGCCCAGACCGAGGAGGCCCCTGTGCGCCGTACTCCCGCCCTTGTCGTCGGCGTCCTCGCCGCCGTCGCGACCGCAGCCAGCGTCACATCCGCGGCGCCGGCGCTGACAGACCGACCGGATGCCGATAAACCGCGGCACAGTGCCGGCGAGACCGTGCGGTTCGCGACCTTCAACGCCTCACTCAACCGCAACGCGGCCGGCCAACTCGTCGCCGACCTGAGCACCACAACGAACGCCCAGGCCGCCACGGTGGCCGAGATCATCCAACGCACCCGGCCCGACGTGGTGCTGGTCAACGAGTTCGACTTCGTCGAAGGCGGATTGGCCGCCGACCTGTTCCGGACCAACTACCTCCAGCGGTCGCAAAACGGTGCCGAGCCGATCGAGTACCCCTACGCGTTCGTCGCGCCGTCCAACACCGGCGTGCCGAGCGGGTTCGATCTCAACAACGACGGCACGGTCGGCGGCGGCGACGACGCGTTCGGGTTCGGGGCGTTCCCCGGCCAGTTCGGCATGGCCGTGTTCTCCCGCTACCCGATCGCCGACAGCGATGTGCGTACGTTCCAGACGTTCCGCTGGGCCGACATGCCCGGCGCGATGCTGCCAGACGACCCGACCACCAGCGCGCCGTCCGACTGGTACTCCGCCGACGAGCTCGAGGTGTTCCGGCTGTCGAGCAAGTCGCACTGGGATCTGCCGATCAGCATCGGCAGCCGCACGGTCCACTTCCTGGTGTCGCATCCGACGCCGCCGGTGTTCGACGGCCCCGAGGATCGCAACGGTACCCGCAACTTCGACGAGATCCGGTTCTGGGCCGACTACGTGTCGGGTGGCAGGCGGGCGGCGTACATCTACGACGACGCCGGCGATCACGGCGGCCTGCCAAACGGTGCCCGCTTCGTCATCGCCGGCGACCAAAACAGCGACCCACTCGACGGTGATTCGGTGCCCGGCGCCGTCCAGCAGCTCATCGATCACCCCCGGATCGTCGACCCGGAGCCGACCTCCGACGGCGCGGTCGAGGCGTCCACCCTGCAGGGGGGAGCGAACGACTCGCACCAAACCGACCCGGCCTACGACACCGCCGACTTCGCCGACACAACACCCGGCAACCTGCGAGCCGACTACGTCCTGCCGTCGAAGGCGCTCCGCCCGTCGGACGCCGGCGTCTTTTGGCCAGTGCAGGCCGATCCACTGTCCCGACTGACCGGGGTCTTCCCGTTCCCATCCTCAGACCATCGCCTGGTCTGGGTCGACGTGGCCATCGACTAAGCGATCAGGACCCACCGTCGACGTCGTACGCGATTCAGGCGTGCCAGACCGCACCGGTGACGCTCGTTTCGAGTGAACATCGGACGGCCCAACGCCGGCGTCACCAGCCGATACCACGACGAGGTGGTATCCCGAGAGTCGCGGCCTCCGAGCCACGATGCCCACGCCGCCCGGCCGTCGCTAAAAACAATCGCTGGAGGACGCTGCAACAGCAGTGGCGAGCCTCCCCGTAGGGTTCGACCCATTACGAGTGCGCTGGTCCCCGTTACCTCCGGTGACTGCCGGCGTCAGGAGCTCGTTGGTTGGCCCCATGAGCAGCCTCCGGCACCATCGTTCGCCGCTATTTCGCGCCATAAGCGGCACCACGCCGCCATTCCTCGATTCCCTGCATCGGTCCCGCTCGACGCCTGAGTCGTTTGCCCCACACGAGTCGGGTCGTTCAGCGGTGTTCTAGAAAGCGTCCTCCAGTCAGGGTGGACGCGAGCGTCCTGTGCGGGCATCCCGCCATGCTCGGAAAGGAAGGGAGGCCGTTTCGATGAGCGTTCTCAGCAGCAGCCAGACCCGCGGCACAACCGGGGAGGTGCGCGATGGCCTCGATCTCCGGTAGTGAGAGCGACCCCGCTGCGTCTGCGGTCCACGGCACGCACGAGAGCACCGGCACCGGAATCCTCGGCGAGAGCAAGATCGGTCCCGGAGTGGTGGGCATCTCGACGGGAGAGGACCCCAACCAGCGGGGCGTGGGGGTAGTCGGCCAGGCGATCGGCGCTGCCGTAGTCGGCGAGAGCAGCGGCTGGATGGGTGTCTTCGGTACCACCAACAGCATCAGCGGCGGAGCTGGCGTGATGGGCCAGTCCACGACGGGCGGTGCCGGCGTGATCGGCGAGAGTGCGATGGGGCCGGGCGTGATGGGTACGTCGAACGGCACTGACCCCAATCAGGTGGGTGTCGGGCTATTCGGCAAGGCGATCGGGTCGGCGATCGTCGGGGAGTCGCAGTCCGGCTTCGGTCTGTTCGCTCGAACCCAGAGCGGCGAGGCAGCGATCCGCGGCGACCATGCGGGGGACGGCTTCGGCGGCTTCTTCACCGGGCACGTAGGAGTCACCCGCGAGCTGCGCGTCAACGAGTCGATCCACACGATCATGCACGTGCACGTGGGCGGCAACATCCACGTGAAGGGTGACGTGCAGCTCGAGGGCGCGGACCTCGCCGAGGAGTTCGAGGTGGCGGGGGACGGCTTCGTCGAGCCGGGCTGCGTTGTGGTGGCCACCGGTGACGACGCGGTGACATTGGGCAGCCGCGCCTACGACCGCCGCGTCGCGGGCGTGGTATCGGGAGCGGGCGCCTACCGTCCCGGGCTCGTGCTGGACCGTAGGGATGCTCAGGGAGGCCGGCGGTGGCCGGTTGCCCTGGCCGGCAAGGTCTGGTGTCGCGTCGATGCCGACCTCGGTGCCATCGAGGTCGGGGACCCACTGACCAGCTCGTCGACCCCGGGCCACGCGATGCGCGCCGCCGACCCGTCGCGAGCGTTCGGGGCGGTGCTCGGCAAGGCCGTGGGCCGACTGACGAGCGGTCGGGGTCTCGTTCCGATCCTGGTCAGCCTTCAGTGAGCGCGCCATGAGTTCGCTGCGTGAGGCAATCAGGGTGGCTCCTCGCTTCCCCCTGAACAAGACCGTGAACGTGGGTGAGGTCGCGGGGTGGCTGGGCATGGACGCGCGCCCCACCTCAGTGCGTGCCGTGGCTGCTCGGCTGACCGCCCTTCCCGAGCGACTGGACTTCTCCCAGGCGATCGTCACGGGGACCGCCCTCGGCGGCGAGGCCCGCTATGAGCTGCACCGCGACGGAACCTATCGCTACAGCGGGTTCATGCGCGCCACCGGCTTTCCGTCGTTCGAGTTCCGGGTGGCTGCCGTCCTGCGTAGCGCCGACGGCCGGGTCCAGATCGTCGACCAGTCGAGCGGTGAGGTGTTCGGTACTGATTCCCCCGGCCCTCGCCAGAAGGATTGGAACCTGCCCGGCACCAACCAAGACGTCATCAAGTACATCCGAAACTCCTGGCCCTCCCTCTCAACCTGCACGATGGAGATCCATCGGTCCTCCGAGCTCAGCGGCACCCTGGGCACTGTCCTGGACGTCGCCGAAGGGCTGGTGGGGCTGTTTGTCCTGGCGGAGACGGTCGGGCCCGGTCTAGCAGTGGCGCTGATCGCCGGTGCCGAGTTGAGCAACGTCGGCGCGCAGCTGCCCGGACTCGGCGGGCTCGTAGGAGTCGCGGTCGTCGGCGGGTCGGTGCTGATCTTCGGTCCGGGCGCGGTGATGACGGCGATCGTCGTCGGGCTCGCCGCCGGCGAGATCGTCGACGCCGACGTCCAGATACGCGAGCTCCTCAGCCACGAGAAGGGCTTCGCGCGAGACGTCTTCAAGGACTCCATCGACTTCGACAAGGTCCGCGTCACCAACATGCTTGGGATCGGCGATCGAGCCTTCGTGGCGCCGACACTCGACGGCCACCAGCTGCTCAACCTCGGATCAGCGGCATTGAACCCCATCGTCGCAACGGATCCCCCGAACTACCCGGTTCCCGGCCAGAAGTTCATCCACGAGCTCACGCATGCCTGGCAGCTGCAGCACACGACCCTCGAGGACGGCTTCGTGCCGGGATGGATCTGTAACGGCGCCGTCAAGTCGTCGTACGACCCGGGCCCACCGGGTCCACCGTGGAGCTCCTTCAACATCGAGGCGCAGGCAAGCATCGTCGACCGCTGGTTCCAGGGCGGTCGGTTCATGGGCTCGACCAAGCCGATGGACCCCAACGACCCTTACTTCGGCTACATCGTCGGCAACGTCCAGATCGGCTCGCCCTGACGCCTGGCCTCACTGCGGCGACACGAGGACCGGGATCAGCGACCGACCCGCCGGGACGTCGGCCAGGGCTTTGCCCAGTACTGCCCCGAACGCTCGCGACGGGTCGTCGGCGCGCATTGCGTGGCCCGGGGTCGACGAGGTGGTCAGCAGGTCACCCACGGTGACGGGGGACGGGTCGGCGTCAACCTTGCACCACGCCTTGCCGACCAGCGCCAGTGGCAAGCGTCCCTCCGAGGAGCGCCTATCGAGCACCAAACCGGGCCGGTATCCGCCAGCTCCTGAGAGCACGCCGGCGACCCGCCGGTCGTAGGAACGGTCGCAGACTCGTACCCGGTCATCGCCCATCAAGACCATGACGCATCCGGGGTCGACGCCGTCCAGGTCGTCGACACTCTCGATCTCGAACTGCTCGGCCACGTCCGCGCCCTCGAGCTGCACGTCACCCTTCAGGTGGATGTTGCCGCCCACGTGCAGGTCCTTGGTCACGAGCGCCTGCCCGTTGAACACGCCGGCGAAGCCATCGGCGTGGTGGTCGCCTCTGATCGCGGCCTCGCCGGTGTCGGTGGCTCCATGCACCCCGATCCCGGACCCGCTCGTCCCGAGCACGCCAGAATTCGACGCCGCCACCCCGTGCACCCCGATGCCCGAGTCGCTCTTGCCGATGCTCGCGGTGCCGGTTGTACTCTCGGCCTGCACGCCGTGGCCGTCGGTGCTGATCCCGACCACGCCGGTTGACTTCACGCTCTGTCCCCAGATGCCCTGGCCTTCGATGCTCGCGCCGATGACCCCACGACCCTCACTGTTGGCGATGATCGCCGCCGGGCCGCCGAGACCCTGGAGGTGCTCGGCCACGACGGCCGCGACGTTGGGATCGCTGGACTGGCAGTGGATGGGTTCCATCTCTTCCTCCTGATTGAGTGGTGTGGCTGTCTAGGGGACGTGCAGCGTCGTCCGCATGAGCTGCACCTGGTACGGCGCAAAGGTCGAGAGCAGGTAAGTGAGACCTAGCCGCCGGGTCGCCTCGTCCCAGGTCGTGAACCGCTCGACCTGGAACGCTCCGTAGGACCAGCCGGGGGCGTCCATGCCCGGTGGGTAGCGGTGCAGCTCGTCGGCGCCTGGCCGGTGCAGGTAGCGCCCCGCAGCCTGGTCGCGGAGCGGGTCGAAGACGGGGATCTCGTCGGACCAGTCCGCGAGCGACGTACCCAGACGCGCGACAATCGGGCCGTCCCGTCGGTCGGGCAGGCTCGCACCCGGGTCGGCAAGACCCGCCTTGCTGTAGAGCAGCACCCAGCGGGACGCAGGCTCGACCCATAGCAGAGAGACAGACGTGTAGCCGTGCTGGCGGAACAGCGAGCGCCCGTTCGACTCCTCAGCAGACCAACTCAGTGTGCCGTCCTCGCCGAGCGCGGCATACTGCAGCGGCGCACTGGCCGGGTCGCCTTCGCCCAACGGCATCCAGGCAAGATGGATCCCGTCAGCGCCCAGGGAGACGTCGAAGCCGTGGGACATCATCACCAGTCCCTGCCCTGAGGTGGTGGGGAGCCCCGCGTGGGCGGCGTTGTCGACGACGACCGGAGAGATCTGCCAGTACGCGCAGGAGTCGAAGCGCAATGGGCTGATCGCCCGCTCCAGCCGGTACGCCGCCGGGGTGGTCGGGTCACTCGTGCTCACCAAGTAGGACCCCGCCGTCGGGCCGGTGGGGCGCGGGCCCACCCACACGAAGACGTACACGCGACCGCTGTGGCTGAAGGCTCCGGTGGGGGTTTCGTTGATGCCCAGCGGGCCGATCTGTCCCTCGACGGTAAAGGGCACAAAGCGGCCCGCTGCGTCCACGACGGTGTCCAGGGAGATTCCGCCGCCCTCGGCGTTCGGGCACTGTCCCCTGCGCGCCTCGTCAAGTACGACGGAGTCACAGCCACGGCATCGGCGCCAGGTGCCCGCTTGGCCCGGCTCGACCATGGTTCCCGGGGGTGGGTTCAGCGCTGGCCCGGAAGGCAGGTGCCCACCACGGGTCAGCGGTGCCTCGTCGTCACTCCAGCAGACCGGGTCAGCGTGCGGCGAGTCGAAGGAGTCCCCGAAGAACACGAACAGCCGACTGTCGTGCTCGGTGCAGGCACCGAGGTCGACGCCGCGAAGGCCCCAGCGCCCCGTCTCGGTCAGAAGCGGGCGGCCCTCGGGGTCGCGCGGCTCCGGAACGCCCGGACCCACGCTTCCGGTCAGCTGACCGAGCCGTTCCACCAAGAGCACCGTGACCTGGGGCATGGCCGCCTCCTGAGCCCGACCATTTGACACGCTGGACAAAGCTGTATGGCGTCGCGTCGGCTTGTGCGAGCACTTCTCGGATGGTCGTGTTGAAGAACCGTTGGCCTTAGCTGCGGAACGCCGGGCCTGGTTCCCCTGTCCACCGGCCCGCTACAGGTATCCGCCACGACAACCACACAACCAGCGCCACCCGACGCCGCCATGAGTCATATGGCCCAAGATTCGTGGGCACCCGACCCAACGTGAACCCGGCGCGCGGCGTGGCCGTGGTCGGCGATCTGACTGAATTGTTACCGAGACCACCGGATCCGGACGCCATGGAGTCCATCGACGTCAGCGATGCCGAACTGCTCGAGACGGCGTTGGGGCCCGACGGCCCCTCGACCGACGGCGCTAGCTGCGTTGCTGTAGGAACGCCGGGTTTGTCTGTCCGACCTCGATCAGGTGCCCATCGGGGTCGCGGATGTAGCAGCGGATCTCGGCCCCGCGGTCCCTGGGGCGGAGTGAGAAACTCAGCTCCACGCGCGCTCCACTCGTCGTAGACCGCCTGGATGTCGGCCACCCGGATGTTGAGGAAGCTGCTCGTCCGATTTGGGTCGGGCGGCGTCTCCAGGATCACCTCGGGCTTGTCTTCGGTCGGCCCGCCGCCGACGTTGATGATGATCCAGCTGTTGGCGAGCCGGACGAACGACGGCTCGCCAGCTATCACCGTCTCACCGCCGAGCACCTCGGAGTAGAAACGGCGC
>DASQKI010000030.1:0-15496 GCA_035630615.1 Nocardioidaceae bacterium | reverse complement strand
CGTTCGCAACGAGGGGGTCAGGGGTTCAAATCCCCTCAGCTCCACCCACCAACACCCCAGGTCAGACCGCCTCTTCACCGTCATCGTCGCCGTTCTCAGTGGTCGGTGACTCGTTCGAGGCAGCGAAAGGGCATCGAACAGGTCACCAACCCGAGGGTCTAGCTTCTGTCGGTAGTGCGTGTACAGGTCGAGCGTCGTCTCGTTATTAGCCGGTGATTGATGCGAGTGCGACCGGCCTTCGTGCAGGGGTCTGTGCGGCATGCCAGAAACGGAAGGGCGACCAGCAGGGAACCTGCGGTTATCCGAGGCGCCGTAGCGCTGTCTCGATAGCGACCTCGACCCGGGAAGTCATGCCGGGCACATCGACGGGACGGCGCCCAGCGACCTGACTACGGATCCACTTCGGCCCGCTATCGTCATAGTACAGCAGGGCATATAGGTCCCACCACGGATCGAGAGTCAGCCCGGCGATCGACTCATAGAGCGACCGAAGCTGCTCCGACCACTCGGGCGAGTAGAGCGCCGCCAAGTATCGCCGACAGTGCCCGACGTCAATCGCGCGCGCCCCCCGATGGATGGAGTTCCAGTCGGTCAGTCCAGTAATCCTCCCGCGCGACCACAGCATGTTGACAGGCAGGAGATCGCAGTGCAGAAAGACAGCAGTGTCCTTTGGCGGCGGCGCCGCCATGACACCAAACGCCGCCTTCCACACAGCCGGCTTCTGTGCGTCGACCGGCACCTGAAACCCGTCTAGAGGAGCGATCCAAGAATCCGTCCAAGGTCTGAACATCGTCGCGGGGAGATCGAGGGAATGCAGCAATACAGCAATCTCCGCGATCCTCGTCATCCACGACCGAGGTTCCGCCGGATTGAGGTGAACATGCCCCTGCAACCGTGTCATCAGCAACGATGGCGCGCCCCCCGTCGAAGCACCAGCAACATCAGTAGCCAGGATGCTCGGAACCGGGAGCCCGCTTCCCGCCACCACACCAAGGTTGGCGATCTCCTTCTCCAAGCTCCCCTGCAGGCCAAGCCCGCCCGGGTACTGCCGCAGTACGACGAACGTTCGCATTCCACGTCGCTCGACAGTCAGCCGATTCACGGCGGAGCAGACGCCACCGGTCAATCGGCGATAGCCAACGATGCGACTGCCCCGACCCATCGACGCCGCAACCCAGGCCAGAGTCTCCACGGAGGGCCGACGCTGCCTGAACCCGCCATCCCTCCAGTCGCCGTCGGTCATCAGCGCGAGGCTACTCGTCAGGGGCCTGCGGCGATAGGGGTTTTCTAACCCGCCAGAAGCAGTGACCCGGCTGCTGGATGGCCGTCACCATCTGGAACGGTTCGCGATGAAGCAGGCGGGTGAGGTGGACTACCTGATCACCTGGAGGGACAACGAGTTCGTCGGACGGGTGAGCCTCAGACCGTGTCGTCGTGCGGGTGCGAATCGACGGTGCTTCGCATTCCCGAAGTCGCCTTCGTGCCTCCGGGTGTGTGGGCGTCGCCGCCGAACTCAAACAGGCGCTCGCCGGCGAAGTGCAGGTGACGGGTGTGTTGCTGACGGCGACCGACGACACGACCCGGGAGCGTTCGGCCGCCGTGAGATTGGCAGCGCGCTGGACTGGCATGTCCGACGCAGTCGCAAGGCAGCGGAGGAGCTGGAAGCCGAGAGCCCGGCGTCGGTCGGGCGCGTACCCACGGATAGCAGGACGGTGGCCGACATCGCGACAGAGATCATCAAGATCGCACGATGGTGAACCGCGTCCATGCACCAGCTGCAGCCTGGCCTCGCCCTGCCGAATTTGGCTCTTTGATGTGTCAAGGGCGCGCCCTGCGGGCGCGCCGGGCGGGCGTCTGCTCGCTGCGGGCGGTACCTCCGGCCGTCGTCCTCGCTCGCCCCCCGGCCGCCCAGGATGAGGGGGCGCGCCGATGGAGCCATCTCGTGGCGGTCAGGCGGCGAACCGTGAGGGCCCCGCATCCCCGTAGCAACCAGTCTTCGGTCGTCGCTCTGCGAGTCAAGGGCGCCTGTCGGCGTCACTACGTGATCCAGCGCGCTCGACCCTTGACACGCTGCACTCTGACCTACGATCGGCAGCTACCGGGTGCAGGGCCAGGAGTGGATCGAACCGCTGGCGGAATCCGATCGTGACCTGGGTGGCGGACAATGCGGACCGTGAAGTGGATCATGGCCGTGGCTGGCAGCGTAGTGCTGCTGGCCTCCGGATGCGGCGACGATGGTGGCGGCTCTGATCCGCTCCGAGACGCGGTCAGCGACAAGCGCGCGCCCGACGTGACGGTGACCGTACACGAGGACGACGGCGAGCCCGTAGTCGACATCACCTACGACGTGCCGACACCGACCGACCCCGGGTCTCGCCCGCACGGGATGCGAGGGACATATGCGTTCCTCCAGACGCTCGACGGGGGCACCTGGTCGACCGCGTACACACTGGAGGACGGCGGTGAGATCATTGAGGGTGTGCCCGAGTCCTCGGAGGACGACGCACATTTGGGACCCGGGCCGGACACCTACCGTTTGCCCGACCTCGACGCCGACGACAGGTATCGCATCTGCGTCGAATTCATCGTGGGCCACCCGGCGCGGTCAGCTTACGGCTGCTCCGCTCCGTTCCACGGCGACTGACCGCGCTGGACTGCGAGTGGCCGGGCAGTGGCGCTCCTAGGCAGAAATTCGGCAGCACTCCCAACATCAAGAGCTGACCGACCCGATGATCGGCACGTGCCCGCCGCAGACCGAGCCATCGTGGGCAACGGTCGGCATGCGTCGGCAGCGGGGGATGGCGTTCGCAACGAGGGGGTCAGGGGTTCAAATCCCCTCAGCTCCACCCATCGACACCCCAGGTCATGCCGCATCGTCGCCGTTTCAGTGGCGGCTGACTCGTCCTGAGGCAGCGAAGCGCTCGTGTCGCTCAGACCGTTCGCGTGGAGTCGAGGAACGCAACCCGTCCACCCGTGTGCGCGTTGAGCGCTGCACGCAATTGGGCCTGGCCACGGGCACCGTGGAGAGCGACGGCCTCCCCCGGCTCGAGCCAGCGGGCATCCGCGATCTCATCCTCCTGCAGGGTAAGCGTGGGTGAGCCGACCACGGGATCGCTATCGAACACGAACTGAACACTGCTCGGCATCTCACCCTCGGCCTCAAGGTGTTGAACAGCCAGCAACCGTCCGACGGACACGTTCATACCGACCTCCTCCAGCACTTCACGATGTCCTGCGACTGCTGTGACTCGCCCGGCTCGACGAGCCCACCGGGCAGGATCAGGGTCGATCGGCTGTGCGTCTTCACCATCAGCAGCCGTCCGTCCTCTTCCCAGACAAGCACGCTGGATGCGAACACCTGAGATGGCCATGGAGACATGCCGCGAGGCTACGACGCGAGCAACTCCGATACGCACTCACCTGCCGTGACCCGCGCACTGACCGGGGCGTCTGGACGGTGCGTCGTGCCGGGCGTCCTGGGGACAGAACGAGGACACGCTCGCGGCCCCTCAGTCGAGACAGAACTCGTTGCCCTCGATGTCCTGCATCAAGATGGTGGACTCATCGACGCCATCGGTCGGCAGTAGCCGCACGCGTACAGCGCCGAGCGGGACCAGTCGTGCGCACTCGGCCTCGAGTGCGGCGAGGCGCTCTTCACCCACGAGCCCGGTGCCGACCCGCACGTCAAGATGCAGCCGGTTCTTGACGACCTTGCCTTCGGGAACGCGCTGGAAGAACAGTCGCGGGCCCACACCTGAGGGATCAACGCAGGCGAACCCTGAACCCTGATGCTCAGGCGGCAGCGAGCGATCGAACTCGTCCCAACTAGCAAACCCCTCCGGTGGGGGCGGTACCACGTAACCCAACACCTCGCACCAGAAACGAGCGACGCGCTCAGGCTCTGCGCAGTCGAAGGTGACTTGGAACTGCTTGACCGACGCCATCGGCCCACCATAGTGGCGCATGCTGTTCACCGAGACCCCGCGAGGCGAGAGCGATCAGCAGTGGGAGAGGGTCTCGTGTCGGGACACCGCCCGGCGCGTGCCGATGGCAGTGATGGGCTTCAGCGCGTGTGAAGGACTCTTGGCCATTCGGCTTGAGCCACACCCTCAGCCACGTAAATCCCGCGCCACTCGCCCGACCCAACGATGACAGCGACAGATGTGGGGACACCTTTCACCGAGAGCACGGCCACTTCGCCAACCTTGGGCGCGGAGTCGACATCACCGCAATCGACGACATCGCCCGTGCCGAGCTCGCCACCCTTCGGGGCAGCCTCGTTCAAGTCGCCGTTGGACCGGTAGAGGACTCCCTCGTAGCGGATGCGTACGAAGCAGTCGTCGTCAGCATCCGATTTCAGGTTGTCGATGTCGATGCATCCGCCCAGCACCGGCATCGCAAGCAAGGCCGCGACTCCGAGTCTGGCTCTTTTCATCTGCTCAGTATTCTGTCGCCGGCCGGTGAAAGCCTGATCCGTCACCAGATCGCAACGTCCGGTTATGCCGTTGACCGCGCCGTCCCCGCTCCGCGAGTCATGGCGGCATCCTAGGGTTCGCGCATCAGCGAGCCCGGAGAAATCGGCAGCTTCGGGATGGCAGTACTGGCCGGGGGAGTCGCCGCCGTCATGACTAAACCGAAGCGAACCAGGTTTGAGGAGCTGGCCAAACCACCTGGCCGAGAAAGTCCTCCACGGCCGTAGCCATCTCGCCCAACACTGCCGCCGACCTGGCCATGGGTCCTGGCACGCGAAGACCGTGATCGGCACCCTCGACTTCGAACACATGCGGCGAGAGTTCGCGAGCCAGTCCTTGGCGCCAGCTGCTGTCGGCCGTCCGCCGATCAGAAGGCAGGGCGCGCTGCCCCTGCGCATGCCCTCCACCACCTCCGAGCGATGCAGCAACGGCGTGATCCAGACGGCGGGCAGTCCATGGTCGGCGGCGAGCTCCGAAGCGAGTGTGCCCAGTGAGCTAGCGATGATCAGCGGCTCGGGCAGGTCTCGTAGCGCCGCCGCTATCTGTTCGACCGCCCACGGGCCACGCGCCTTCGGATCCGAGGGCACCTCGCCGCTCCACGACACGTAGTGCATCTGCGCGCCCCGAAACCGCGCCGCGTCGACAGCGAACAACTGGGGAGGTACGTGCCAGCAGCCACCACTGCCCGGAATGACCAACACTGTGCGCTGCGTAGCCATGCCACCGTCCACCACCGACGAACCCCCTATTCAGCACCGGTCAATGGAGAGTGGGTCGGTAGATGAGCTCTTGGGTGTGGCCGTCGAGCGTCCGGTGCTCGATCAGCTCCAGGTCGAAGTCAGCGGCGCCCTGGAAGATCGGACTCTCCCCGGTCTGACCGGTGATGACCGGGAAGAGCGTCACCTGGACGCGGTCGACCAGGCCGGCGGCCATCAGGGCCCGGTTCAGCGACAGGCTGCCGTGCGAGCGCAATGGCACGTCGGACTCCTCCTTGAGCCTGGCGACGACGTCGACGGCGTCACCGCTCACGACGGTCGCGTCCGGCCAGTCGAGGTGGTCTTCCAGCGTCGTCGACACCACGGTTGCCGGCAGGTTCGTCATCCGGGTGACCCAGGGGTCACGCACTTCGGAGTCCTCGGTGCTCGTGGCCAGCATCTGCGCGAATGCCCGATACGTATTAGCTCCGAAGACCATCCGCTGCTCCTCGCCGTACATGACAAGGCGGTGGTCGAGCAACTCGGGACCCTGCTTTCCCCAGTAGCCGCCCCAGTCGGCGCCCGGGCCGACGGAGCCGAAGCCGTCGAGGCTGGAAAAGACGTCGAAGGTGTAGGTAGCGGTCATGTCGTTCTCCTGTCCCGTCACTCCCCGACGAGTCCGTCAACCGACTCTCGGATCAGGTCGGCGTGTCCGTTGTGCCGGGCGTACTCCTCGATCATGTGCACCACGATCCACCGCGCGCTGGGCGTTATGCCGTTGGGCCGGCTGCGTCCTGCCGGCAGATCCAGGCCGCCGTCGGCCAGGGTCTCGGAGAGCAGCTCGCGGGAGCGGGACACCGCGTCCTGCCAGAGAGCGTGCAGCTCCTCGGGCGAGTCGTCGGCGGCTGAGCTCCACTCCCAGTCGGGGTCGGCGTCCCAGTCGCCGTCGTTCCACACGGCATCGCGCTCGTTCCCCCGCATGTAGTGGGAGAACCAGTGGTCCTCATAGAAGGCCAGGTGCTTGAGCATCCCGCCCAGCGTCATCGTCGAGACGCCCATGGTCGCCTTCAGACCGGCCGCGTCCAGGCTTGAGCACTTCCAGGCGAACGTCGCGCGCTGGTACTCCAGGAAGCCTACGAGTGTCTCTGCCTCATCGGCCGCGAACGGAGGCAACGGGCGGCCCTGGCCGTCTAGGAGGGTCATGGCGCGAGCTTATGGCCACCACCTCAGGTCGACCAGCTCGAAGGTTTAGCCTCGCGTTATGAGTGGGCCTGGCCACGTCGCAAGCTGTGTGCTGCCGGATGGCCGAGTCATCGACTACTGGGATGGCGGCGATCCCGAAGGGCGTGCGGTGATTTTCCATCCGGGCACTCCCGTGACTCGGCTGCTCGGGCGTTGGGCTCATGAGGCAGCCGTCTCGGCCCACGTAAGGCTGGTGTCGGTCAGTCGACCCGGCTACGGCGGCTCGACGACACCATCGACCGCGCCGAGTTTGTTGGGCACCGGACGCGATACGGCTGCCCTCGCCGCAACTCTCGATCTGGAGCACTATGCGGTCGTTGGAACGTCGGGTGGAGGGCCGTTCGCCGTCGCGACGGCGGTTGCCGACCCTCGCCGTGTACGCGCCGTTGGCGTGGTCGGTGGGATTGGCCCATGGCGCCTTCTCGAGCCGTTGGACAAGCTCAGCGAGGACCGCGGATTCCTTGCCCTGTTGGATGACGGAGACACCGCGGGCGCCTGGGCCGGCATGTCTGAGTCGGCCGAGCGGGAGCTGGCCAGCCTGGCCGCGCTCGACGACGAAGCGCGAGTCGACGCGTTCCTTGCCGACTTTGGCGGCGCGCTGACTCGCGACGTCGAATACCGGGCGATCTGGGCCGCAAACTTGGCCCTGGTCATCGAGAGCCCCGAAGGCTACGTACTCGACAATCTCGCCTGGGGAGCCATCTGGGACGTGGACCCGGCGGACGTCGTGGCCCCGACGATGCTGCGGTACGGCGACGGCGATCACCACTGTTCTCCGTCGCACGGTCACTGGTATGAGGAGCGCATCGACGGCTCGGAGCTGGTCGTGATCCCGGGTGAGGGGCACCTGGAGACCATCGACGGCCATTGGCCCGAGGTGTTGGCCGGTCTCCTCCAGATCTGGGCGTGAGGCCCGGCCCGATCCTCTCCGTCCGAGCGGTCGCGTGGCACTAGGGTCCGGAGTCGTGACCGTTCCCAGCCCGTCGCTGAAGTACGCCGTCGTCGAGCGCGAGCGTCGGTTCCTCCTCCGCGAGATGCCCGACGGATGTTGCCCGGCGACCACGATCGAGGATCGCTACGTGACCGACTCGCGGCTGCGGCTGCGCGAGACGGTCGCGCCGGACGGCAAGCGGACTCGCAAGCTCGGCCACAAGGTACGGCTCGACGGCACGGCCCGTGAGGTCGCCTGCACCAGCATGTACCTCGACGACGCCGAGTGGTCGCTGCTGATCGAGTTGCCGGCGACGACACTGCGCAAGCGCCGAGTCGTACTGCCGCTGGAGTCGGTCGGTGTCACCGTGGCGATCGATGCCTTCGATGGCGACGCACACGGCTTGGTCCTCGCCGAGGTCGACCTGCGCGAGCGGCCGGACATCGACGTGCGGCTGCCGTTCTCGACCATCGCCGAGGTGACCGACGACGAGAGATTCACCGGCGGGCGTCTCGCGGTCACGAGTCGGCACGACGTACGGGCGGCCGTCGGCGACCACGGTTTGACGCTCGGCGACTGAGACGAACGGCGGCTCGGCTGGCGATGCTTTAGCGTCGTACTCGTGCCTGATACACCGTTGCTCCCCGCGCGGCTGCTCGTCGTCGTACGCGATCGCTCGACCGCGCTCGATCTCGCGCCGCAGCTCGCAGGAACCGAACTCGCCCTCGAGATCACGTCGTCGATCGCGGGTTACGTCGACTTGATCGGCGAGCTTGTCGGGACCTACGAGACGCTCCACGTGATCGCGGGCACCATCACCGACGCTGATGCCGCCCGCGCAGCCGAGGCGGCCGGTGCCGAGGCGCTCGTGTCGCCGCATGTCGTCGCGGAGATCCCCGCCGCCGTCGAGATCCCGACGATCATCGGGGCGCTGACCCCGACCGAGGTGACCGCGGCCGCCGCGTGTGGCGCAACGGCCGTCAAGGTGTTTCCGGTGTCGGCGATGGGCGGGGCGAGCTACCTGCGGTCGTTGCGCGGGCCGTATCCCGACGTGCCGCTGGTGCCGAGCGGCGGCATCCAGCCCGACGATGTCGCCGACTACTTCGCCGCCGGTGCCTTGGGGGTTGCACTCGGGTCGGCCGCGCTGACGTCCGGCGGCGCTCCGGCCGTTGTCGTCGAGAAGCTGAGCGGCGTACTCGCCGACGTCTGACCGGGCAAGTGTGACGGATCGGCGGGGGAGGTGGGACGGATCGGCGGGGGTCAGATCCAGGAGTCGAGCCACATCCGCGATTGCCACTGGTCATGGGTGACCAGCCCATTGGTCCAGATCGGCCAGAAGTAGGCGAATGCCAGCACGACCGCGGTCAACACCGCCACCATGAGCACGCCGCCGGCGATTCGACGCGGCTTCGGCCCGTCCGCCGGCCCGAGCACCATGCCCAACACCATCGCGAGAGCGGCGCATGAGAACGGAATGATCGCGGTGGCGTAGAACGAGAAGATCGGCCGGTCGTCGTAGCGGAACCAGGGCAGCCACGCGGTCGCGACCACGAGCACGGGCACGGCGAACCGCCAGTCTCGGCGAACCACCCATTGCCACACGCTGATGACGAGGGCGGCCGCCGCCGGCCACCACACCATCGGGTTGCCGAGCGCGAGGACCTGTCGCAGGCAGGTTGAGCCCGATCCGGCCGTACACCCTTGCTCACCCGGCTCGATGTTGGTCGTCACCGCGATGCCTACCGGCCGATTCAGGGTGAGCCATCCCTGCGGGTGCGACTGGTACGGATGCGTCTTGCCCGCCAGGTAGTCGCCGGTGTGGAAGTGGTAAATCATCACGTGGTAGTGCCACAGCGACCGCAATGCCTCGATCGTTTGGCCGAACCACCCGGACGCCTGGTCATTGAGGTATGTGCCCCACGGCGCCTCGTCGCCGTAGCCGAATCCGTAGCGTTGCTCGTACGTGTTGTGATGCCACAGCCAGCCGGTCCAGGTCAGAACGTAGACGACCAGCCCGACCCCCACGATCATCACGAACGCTGGCAGGCCGTCCGCGACCGTCGACTTCAGCCACGCCGCGCGGACGCCGATCGCTCGGCGAGCGCCCGAGTCCCACACCCAGATCAGGATGCCCATCGCGGCGAGGACGTAGAGCGCGTTCCATTTGGTGCCGCAGGCCAGGCCGAAGCAGACGCCGGCGCCGAGTCTCCACGGTCGCCACAGCATCAGTCGGACCGGGCCGTACCCCTCGATCTCGGTCGTCTCCGGATGTCGTTGCAGCAGTCTGGCTCGGCCCCAGTCGCGGTCGGCCACCAGGCAGGCGACGGCGCACACGAGCCAAAACGCGAGGAAGACGTCGAGCAGCGCCAACCGTGACATGACGAAGTGCATGCCGTCGAAGGCCAGCAACAGCCCCGCCACGCAGCCGATGAGGGTCGAACCGCTGAGGCGGCGAACCATCCGGGCCAGCACGAGCACGGTCAGCGCACCGACGATGGCGGCCGACACTCGCCATCCGGTCGGGTCGAAGCCGAACAGCTTCTCGCCGACGGCGATCATCCACTTGCCGACCTCGGGATGGACGACTTGCGACGGTTGGTCGGTGTTGATCCCGGTGGTCTCGCCGTTGAGGATCCGCTCGTTGGCGTTCTCCGTCGAGTCCCGGACGTAGCCGTACTCGAGCAGGGAGTGCGCGTCCTTGGCGTAGTACGTCTCGTCGAAGAGAATCTCGTGTGGCTGTCCGATGTGCCACAGGCGGAGCGCGAGGGCGACCAGCGCGATGGCGATCGGGACCAGCCAGCCGGTGAGGCGGGGAGAGCCGGCGATCCGAGCGGTGAACCGTTGGCGGAGTGGCGGGTACGGCTCGTCGTCCTGCTTGCCGAGGACGGTCGACGACTCCGCCCGTACGTCCACCGCCGTCGTCACCCGATGCATCGTAAGGCCAGGCACCCGACCTGACACCATGGCGTCGTGGCTGGGACCCTGACGATCGCCGCGACGCCCATCGGTCGCGTCGACGACGCCTCGCCTCGGCTCACCGCCGCGCTGGAGGGCGCCGACGTGATCGCGGCCGAAGACACGAGGCGGCTGCGACGGCTGGCTGGCGAACTCGGGGTCACGGTGACGGGGCGGGTCGTGTCGTACTTCGAAGGCAACGAGGCCAGCCGCACCGCTGAGTTGGTCGAGGGACTGAGCAGTGGGGCTAACGTGCTGCTCGTGACCGATGCCGGGATGCCCAGCGTGTCCGATCCGGGCTACCGCCTCGTCGCGGCCGCGGTCGAAGCCGACGTGGCGATCAGCGTGGTGCCCGGGCCGTCGGCGGTCCTTGCGGCGCTCGCCGTGTCGGGGCTGCCGGTCGACCGCTTCTGCTTCGAGGGCTTCCTTCCGCGCAAGCCTGGCGAGCGGTCGCGTCGCCTGGCCGAGCTGTCCAGCGAACCGCGGACGATGGTGTTCTTCGAGGCCCCGCGACGCACCGCAGCTGCGCTGGGGGCGATGGCAGACGCGTGGGGCGCTGAGCGGCGGGCCGCCGTGTGTCGCGAGCTGACCAAGACGCATGAGGAGGTACGCCGGGGCACGCTGGCCGCTCTCGTCGCTTGGGCCGAGGACGGTGTACTCGGCGAGGTGACCCTGGTCGTCGCAGGCGCGGAAGCGGCTGGGGCGCAGTTGACCGAGACGGAGCTGGTCGCCCGGGTCGCCGACCTCGAAGCCGACGGCATGTCGCGGCGCGACGCGATCGCGGCGGTGGCCCGGGTGACGGGGGCACGCCGGCGCGACGTCTACAACGCGGTGCATCGAGCCTGACGCCGCGCGGGCATCGAGTCCCAGGCCCCGCTTCACTCGTTCAGGTGCTCGCTTCCGTCCGATATGTCAGATTAGGTGAACGCCTGAACGAGTGAGGCTGCGTGTTGGCGGAGTGGCCCGCGGCATTCGCCGGCCGCTCAATAGGATCGACGGCATGTCGCGCCGTGTGCTCACAGCTGTGGCCTGGCCGTACGCCAACGGCCCGCGCCACATCGGTCATGTCTCCGGATTCGGCGTTCCGTCGGACGTGTTCAGCCGCTACATGCGCATGGCCGGCAACGACGTGCTCATGGTCAGTGGCACCGACGAGCACGGCACGCCGATCCTGGTGCAGGCCGAGCAGGAGGGCGTGACGGCGCGAGAGCTCGCCGACCGCTACAACCGGGTCATCGTCGAAGACCTGCACGCGCTCGGTCTCTCGTACGACCTCTTCACCCGCACCACGACCCGCAATCACTACGCGGTCGCCCAGGAGATGTTCCGGACGCTGCACAAGAACGGCTACATGATCGCCAAGCAGACGCTCGGCGCGATCTCGCCGTCGACCGGGCGCACGCTGCCGGACCGCTACATCGAGGGCACCTGCCCGATCTGCGGCTACGACAGCGCTCGCGGCGACCAGTGCGACAACTGCGGCAACCAGCTCGACGCGATCGAGCTGAAGAACCCGCGCAGCCGGATCAACGGCGAGGTTCCGGAGTTTGTCGAGACCGAGCACTTCTTCCTCGACCTGCCCGCGCTGTCGCACGCGCTCGGCGACTGGCTGCGCACTCGGACCGACTGGCGGCCCAACGTCCTCAAGTTCAGCCTCAACCTGCTCGAAGACGTCCGCCCGCGGGCCATGACCCGTGACATCGACTGGGGCATCCCGGTGCCGCTCGACGGCTGGCGCGACGACCCCAACAAGCGGCTGTACGTCTGGTTCGACGCCGTCATCGGCTACCTCTCGGCGTCGATCGAGTGGGCCCGACGCAGCGGCGATCCCGATGCTTGGCGAGCCTGGTGGGGCGACCCTGAAGCCGTGTCGTACTACTTCATGGGCAAGGACAACATCACGTTCCACTCCCAGATCTGGCCGTCCGAGCTGCTCGCGTACGACGGGCGCGGTGACCGTGGCGGGTCGCCGGGCGAGTACGGCACGCTCAACCTGCCGACCGAGGTCGTGAGCAGTGAGTTCCTCACGATGGAGGGTCGACAGTTCTCGACGAGCCGGTCCGTGGTGATCTACGTACGCGACGTACTGGAGCGCTATGGGCCCGATGCGTTGCGCTACTTCATCTCGGTCGCCGGACCCGAGACGCAGGACACCGACTTCACCTGGGCCGAGTTCGTTCGGCGCAACAACGACGAGCTGGTCAACACGTGGGGCAACCTGGTCAATCGCACGGTGTCGATGATCGCGAAGAACGTCGGCTCGATTCCGGAGGCGGGCGAGCTCACCGATTCCGATCGGGCGCTGCTCGCGACGTCGGAGTCGGCCTTCGGCACCGTCGGCGGCCTGATGGCGCGGCACCGGCAGAAGCAGGCCATCAGCGAGGCGATGCGGGTCGCGATGGAGGCCAACGGCTACCTGTCGCAGCAGGCGCCGTGGAAGCTGCGGACCGAGGATCCCGACCGGATGCGGACCGTCCTGCATGTGACGGCGCAGGTCGTCGACGACTGCAACCGGCTGCTGGCTCCGTTCCTGCCGCACTCGGCGCAACGCATCCACGCGGCGCTCGGGCGGTCCGGCGCGATCTCGCCTGGGCCGGAGATCCAGGAGGTCGACGACCTCGATGGCGGCCCCGGCTATCCCATTTTGACCGGCGACTACGGCGAACAGGCGGTGTGGGCCCGGATTCCGGTCGAGCCCGGCACACCGCTAGCGGCACCGACGCCGATCTTCACCAAGCTCGACCCGTCCGTCGTCGACGACGAGCTCGCCCGCCTCGAGGAGTCCGCTTCGTCGTCCTGACGCGCCCGCCCCCACGTCCCGACGTCGTCGCATCGAGACTGCGCGTCTCCCCCACTTCCTCGCATCTCTGCGCCAGCGATGGGGCTCGGTGAAACCCGGTCGAACCGTCCGCGACGGCCGTCCTAGGATCGGCGCATGTCCGAATCCCAGGCGAAGGCGTTTTACATCACGACGCCGATCTATTACGTGACGGCCCCGCCGTCGATCGGCAATGCGTACACCACCGTCGCCGCGGACATGATCGCCCGGTGGCACCGACAGCGTCGCGAGCCCGTCGTGTTCCTCACCGGCACCGACGAGCACGGCGAGAAGGTGCTCGAGGCCGCCCGCGACAACGGCATGACCCCGCAGGAGTGGGCCGACAAGCTCGTCGAGTCCGAATGGGAGCCGGTGCTACGGGTCGTCGACGCGTCCAACGACGACTTCATCCGCACCACCGAGCAGCGGCACACCGAGCGAGTACGCGAGTTTTGGCAGACGATCTACGACAACGGCGACGTCTACAAGGGCAGCTACGAAGGGCCGTACTGCATCGCCTGCGAGGAGTACAAGCTCCCGTCCGAGCTGCTCACCGGTGACGACGGCGCCCAGCTGTGCCCGGTGCACGAGCGACCGGTCGAGATCCTGTCCGAGGACAACTACTTCTTCGCGCTGAGCAAGTACGCCGACCGGCTGCTCGAGCTGTACGAGCGGGAGCCGACCTTCGTGCAGCCGGACAGCGCCCGCAACGAGGTCGTGTCGTTCGTCAAGCAAGGGCTGCAGGACCTCTCGATCTCGCGCTCGACGTTTGACTGGGGCATCCCGGTGCCGTGGGACGAGAGCCACGTGCTGTACGTCTGGATCGACGCGCTGCTCAACTACGCGACAGCGGCCGGATTCGGGACCGACCCTGAGCGGTTCGACCGGACCTGGCCGGCCGACGTGCACCTGGTCGGCAAGGACATCCTGCGGTTCCACGCGGTGATCTGGCCGGCGATGCTGATGGCCGCCGACCTGCCGTTGCCCAAGAAGGTCTTCGCGCACGGCTGGTTGCTCGTCGGCGGCGAGAAGATGAGCAAGTCCAAGCTCACCGCGATCCCTCCGAGCGAGATCGTCGACGTGTTCGGCTCGGACGCGTTCCGCTACTACTTCCTGCGGGCCATCGAGTTCGGCCAGGACGGCTCGTTCTCCTGGGAGGACCTCAGCGCGCGCTACAAGGCCGAGCTCGCCGACCAGTTCGGCAACCTCGCGAGCCGGCTCACCTCGATGGTGGGTCGCTACCGCGACGGCGTGCTGCCCGCGCCGGTCGACGAGCCGGAGCTCTCGCTGGCGGCCACCACGGCGGTCGAAGCTGCCGAGGCGGCGATCGACCGGCTCGACCTCCAGGGCGCCATCCTGGCGGCGATGGACTACGTGCGGATCATCAACAACTACGTCACCGAGCAGGCTCCGTGGCAGGTGGCGAAGGACGAGTCGCGTGGTGCCGACCTCGACCGCATCCTGTACGCGACGGCCGAGGCGCTGCGGGTTGTCGCGGTGCTGCTCCATCCGGTGATGCCCAAGGCGAGCACGCAGCTCTGGAGCTCGCTCGGCGCCGAGGCGGCGCTGGGCGAGCTGGCCGACGCCCGGGTGCAGGACGCCTGGCGCTGGGGTCAGCTGCCGGCCGGTGCGGCCGTCACCAAGAGCGCGCCGCTCTTCCCGCGGATCGAAGAGCCCGGGCAGGCGTGACCGGCAGCACCCCCCACGGGCCCACCAGGGCTCGCGGCGGCCGGGTCAGCGGACCGCGCGAGCGGCCACCGGCCCCGGAACCCCTCCGGGTGCCGGTGGCCGACTCGCACTGCCACCTCGACATCGCCGACCCGCCGGACGACTGGCTGTCGGTCGACGACGCCCTCGCCGCGTCGAAGGCCGCGGGGGTGCCGCGCATCGTGCAGATCGGCTGCGACCTGCCCGGTGCGCGGTGGGCAGTGGAGACCGCCAACCGGTACGACGAGCTGGTGGCCGGCGTCGCGCTGCACCCCAACGAGGCGCCCCTGCTCGCCATGGCCGGCACGTTGGACAGCGCCCTGGCCGAGATCGACGTGCTCGCGGACGACCCCGTCGTACGGGCCGTCGGTGAGTCGGGGCTGGACTACTTCCGCACCGGACCTGAGGGACGCGCCGACCAGGAGACGTCGTTCCGCGCGCACATCGAGATGGCGTCCCGGCACGGAAAGGCGTTGGTGATCCACGACCGGGACGCCCACGACGATGTGATCCGGGTGCTGGAGGACGCCGGACCGCCCGAGCGGGTGGTCTTCCACTGCTTCTCCGGCGATGCCGCGATGGCCGAGCACTGCGTCAGCCGCGGCTGGTGGCTGTCCTTCGCTGGCACGGTGACCTTCAAGAACGCCGGCGGCCTGCGCGAGGCCCTCGCCCGCTG
>DASQKI010000029.1:0-2068 GCA_035630615.1 Nocardioidaceae bacterium | reverse complement strand
CGCCACCCGTGTTCTCGACTCTCGCGTCTGCGGCGGGATCTACTGGTGGGATGAGTCGTCGCCGCGACTTCGAGCTTTGGCGCGAGGTCTCCCGATCAACCGTCGGCCTCGCGGGCATGGTCGAGCTGTTCGCCAAGCGGGTGCGTCGTGAGGATCGGCTCGACCTGGCGAGAGAGATGATCGAGCATTCCGACGAGCTGGCAGCGCGGGCGGAGCGCCAGACCGACGAGGTGGCGGCCGCGCGGCTGGAAGGTGAAGCCAGGGGATGGCGGGAGGCCGCCGTCATGCTGCGGACCCGTCGCGGGTAGGCGACCCGGTCAGGAGACCCGCCAGGGCGATTGCGAGCGGTGCGGTGGGTACAGGACGGGTACGGATGATCGAGGATCGAGTCGCTTGGATCGTCCGAGGCCCCGCCCACGCTCGCACGTCGGGGGGCGGGGCCGCCTGATCCGCGCGCTGTGACGCGAAACGTCGAGCTACGGAACAGATCGCCCGACCAGGACCGTTGGTGTTGCCCCGAATAGAAGTCGTGTGGTCTGGGCACGGTCGGATGGAGATGCAGGAAGAGACACCGCGATGAACCTCAAGTTCGACTACTCGTGTCCGCACTGCGGCGCTACCGCCGTCCTCCGCGCTGGCCAGGTCACCGTCTTCCACGCGTCTTGGTGCCCACGCCAGTCACGAACCTCGGCGAGGTCGCCGCAACAGTCCTCCGAGCGGCGCGGCCGGTGCGCAATCTGTGGCGGCCGCGTCCCGATCGTCGCCGGCCACCGGCACGAGCCCGAGGCGCCCGATGACGCGATGAGGTAATGCAGACCGAGTGCACACGCGCGTCAACTAGTCGAGGTGTCGTCGTCGTTGTCGTTGGTCATGGCGAGAGTCAGCCAGACCGTCGCTTCGGGCTAGCGCCGACCTCAGTTGCTCGTCGGCTTCGCGGGCACGGGTGAGTGCGTCTCGGGCCGCCTGGACATCTACCAGCTTCAAGGCAGAGTGGCGGAGCAAGCGGCAGGTCAGGGCCTGATTCAGCGTGTCCGCACAGCTCGCGTGGGCTCGGTGGGGTCGACGACGGGCCGGGCGCTCCGATGCCTAGGCCGTACCGATGTCGGGCGGCTCGGTCCACACGAAGGCCGATGCAAGCTGGACAGAGCGTCGCTCAGCCAACTCGCCGTAGGCCGCGAGCAGCGCCTTCTGCTCCTTACGGCTCAGGTTGGCGTCGTCCTCTGCGATGGCCCGCTCGACGCAGTTGGTCCCTGCTGAATCACCAATGAGGTGATCCACAAGTTCGCGCCGGGAAATCTCAAGCACCTGGGCGAGCAGCTGCATGTTGTCGTGCTCGGGCATCGACTCGCCCGTCTCCCAGGTCGACACGGTCGGTTGGGAGACATCCATCTTCTGTGCGAGGTCTTCTTGCGTGAGCCCTAGTCTCTTGCGGTGGCCACGGATGAACTCCCCAAATACACCGTTCATATAGGCATACTATAGTCGTATCAGCGACTGTCAAGTGCGCATATGCGGTGATCTTTGGTTTGGTTCATTCGTGATCTGGCTTATGCCTGCCGACTCGGACTGAGACGCCATGCCACCCATGCGTCTCGACTCCGGTACTCCGTCAGCACGGATGGTCGCGAGCGTCCTGCCCATGACCAACATGTGAGACGGCGCGGTCGAGGATGCCCGTAAACGCTCGGGATCTTGCCTGTCGGAGCGGGGGAGCGACGGCCGTATGTCCGCGACGTGCCTCAAGACCCCCTCTGCGCTGCCAGGCGGAAAGTCATGTGCGGACTTTGCGTTCCAGTCGGGGACGAAAGAGCGGTGCATGCGCAAATGATCTCGGACACCGGAAATCGACGTCGCCGCCAGGTTGCCCGAGCCTGGAGCCGCCGAGTCGGCGGCACGGTTCAGGGTCCTTCAGAAGGGAATGCAGGACGGAGCTGATCGCCTCGGTCTTCGGTCGGATCCAAGCCGAGACGGAGCTCGTCGGCACGAACCCGGCACCGCACGAGGAGCTGGTGGGGCTCAGCACCCCTCAGGAGCGAGCGGTCGCCCGCCTCGCCGGCTACCGCGAAGG
>DASQKI010000028.1:0-55577 GCA_035630615.1 Nocardioidaceae bacterium | reverse complement strand
CGCCGCCGTCAACATCCGCAAGTTCGTCGCTCGGGCGCACAGCCTCGAGGACCTGATTGCGCTCGGCTCACTCAACGGGCGTGGAGCGGCGTTCCTGCGCGCGGCCGTCACCGCCGGCCTCAACATCGTCGTCTCGGGCGGCACCCAGGCCGGCAAGACGACGATGCTCAACTGCCTCGCGGCGGCGATTCCCGGCGCCGACCGGGTCGTGTCGGCCGAGGAGGTGTTCGAGCTCAAGTTCGCTCACCCCGACTGGGTCGCGATGCAGACCCGGCAGGCCGGCCTCGAAGGCACCGGCGAGATCCGGCTGCGTGAGCTGGTCAAACAGGCGCTGCGGATGCGGCCCTCGCGGATCATCGTCGGTGAGGTGCGGGCTGAGGAGTGCCTCGACCTCCTGCTTGCCCTCAACGCCGGCCTGCCCGGCATGGCGAGCATCCACGCCAACTCGGCTCGTGAGGCGCTGGTCAAGATGTGCACGCTTCCCTTGCTGGCAGGCGAAAACATCGGTGCCCGGTTCGTCGTACCGACGGTGGCGTCGTCGGTCGACCTCGTCGTCCACATCTCGATCGACTCGTCCGGCGTACGCCAGGTCGACGAGATCGTCGCGGTGCCGGGGCGAGTCGAAAACGACCTTATCGAGACCGAGCCGATGTTCGTCCGACGCTACGAGCGGTTGGAGCGGCTCGCCGGCATGCCGCCCCGGCCGGAGCGCTTCGCCCGCAAAGGCATCGACCTGCACCGACTGCTCAGCACCGACGCCTCCGACGACGAGGCAGTCCCCGATCGGCCGGGGAGGCACGGCTGACATGGGCACACTCCTGGGTCTGCTTCTCGGTGCCGGACTGCTGCTGGTGTGGCTTGGCGTCACTGACGACGGCTGGCGTCCCGACCGGCCGAGCCGCCAGCCGTGGCTGCGTGGCTTGCTGCAGCGGGCCGGCATCGAGGGCGTGACGCCGAGTGGTGTAACGATGCTGTGCATCGGCAGCGGCGTTGTGATCGGCGTGGTCATGTTGGGCGTGTCGCAGACCGTGCCGGTGGCCGTCGTGTTCGCGGTCTTGGGCGGCTACCTTCCGGTCGCCGTGTTGAAGGGGCGGGCTCGCCGACGGCAGCGCGAGTTTGCCGAGCTGTGGCCGGAGGCGGTCGACAACCTCGCCTCGGCGGTGCGGGCCGGCCTCTCGCTGCCGGAGGCGCTGACCCAGCTGGGTCACCGGGGGCCTGAGCCGCTGCGGGATCCGTTCGCCAAATTCGGTCGCGACTACCAGGCCAGCGGGCGGTTCGGCGACAGCCTCGACCTGCTCAAGCAGCGGCTCGCCGATCCGGTCGGCGACCGGGTGTGCGAGGCGTTGAGGATCGCGCGTGACGTCGGCGGCGGCGACCTGGGTCGGATGCTGCGGGCCTTGTCCGGCTTCCTCCGCGACGATGCTCGCACCCGCTCCGAGCTCGAGTCGCGCCAGTCGTGGACGATCAACGGCGCCCGGCTGGCGGTCGCGGCGCCGTGGCTCGTGCTGATCCTGATGTCGTTCCAGTCCGAGACGATCCAGCGCTATCAGCGGCCGGCCGGCGTCGCCATCCTGATCGGTGGGGCCGCGCTCTGCGTTGTCGCTTACCGCCTCATGACGCGGCTGGGCCGGTTGCCGATCGAACGGCGGATCCTGTCGTGACACCGGTGGTCATGGGCGGACTGCTCGGGCTGGCCTTGGGGCTCGGCCTCTGGCTCGCGGGCTATTCACTGTTGCGGTCGCGTCGGCCGGCCCTCACCGACCGGGTGGCGCCCTACCTCTTCGACCTGCCGGAGGCGCCGCGACTGCCGAGTCAGCCGCGATCGAGCTCGGCGCCGGCGGCCGTGGGCTGGGCGATCTTCGGCCCATCGATGCGACGGCTGGCGAGCGGTGTCGAGAAGGTGCTGGGCGGCACCGCGAGCGTACGCCGACGGCTCGACCGTCTCGGGTCGCCGATCTCGGCCGAACAGTTCCGCATCGAGCAGGTGCAGTGGGGCCTGGCGGCGTTCGCCGGCATGGCGGCGTTGGGCCTGCTGTGGTCGCTGCAGTCGCCGGTGGCCCCGATCCCGCTGCTCCTGCTGTGTGGCTTTGCGTTCGTCGCGGGCGTATTGGGCCGCGACTGGGAGCTGAGCCGGGCGTTGGGCAAGCGCGAGGAGCGGATGCTGACCGAGTTTCCGACCGTGGCCGACCTGATGGCGCTGTCGGTCGCCGCCGGTGAGGGACCGGTGGCGGCACTGGAGCGGGTGGTGTCGTCGAGCCGCGGCGAGTTGTCGGCCGAGCTCGGTCGGGTGCTGGGCGACGTGCGTACGGGCACGCCGATCAGCCTCGCGATGGACCGGCTGGCCGCGCGTACCGGCGTGCCGATCATCGCCCGGTTCGCCGAGGGATTGGCCGTCGCGCTCGATCGCGGCACTCCGCTGGTCGACGTGCTGCACGCGCAGGCTGCCGACGTCCGCGAGGCACAGCGGCGGGCATTGATCGAGACGGGCGCTCGGAAGGAGGTGCTGATGATGGTGCCGGTGGTCTTCTTGATCCTGCCGATCACCATCGTCTTTGCCTTCTATCCCGGCTGGGTAGGACTCAACCTGACTTCTCCCTGACGAGAAAGGCGAGGACATGAGGGGACGAATGCTGGCGGCGCTGGTGCCGCTGGTCGTGTTGTGGCAGTTGGCGACGCGGGCCGCGCTGTCGGGACGGTGGCGTCGCGACGAGCGCGGTGACGTGCCGGGCTGGGTGATGATCGTCGTCATGACGGCGGCCATCGTGGTCGCATTGACGGCAGTGGCCAAAGACCAGCTGCAGGACATGCTGTCCCAGGCGCTCGACTCCGTCACGAAGTGATGCGCCGCCGCCGTCGCGACGAGTCGGCCGCGGCCGTGGTCGACTTCGTGCTGATCATGATCCTGCTGGTGCCGTTGGTGCTCGGCATCATCCAGGTGGGCCTGGTCATGCACGTACGCAACACGCTGACGGCGGCGGCGTCCGACGGCGCAAGGTACGGCGCGGGTCTCGACCACTCGCCCGACGAAGGCGCCCAACGTACTCGCGAGCTGATCGACGGCGCTCTCGCCGGCAGCTACGCGGACGACGTCACGGCGACCGAGACCGACATCGAAGGCGCCCCCGGGGTCGAGATACGCGTGCATGCGGAGGTGCCCGCGCTCGGCCTGTTCGGCCCGGCGGTGGAGCTCGACGTCGAGGGGCACGCGGTGTGGGAGGTCGTGCCGTGATCGCGGCGGTCGCGCGGCTGCGGCGGCGCCGCGACGAGTCGGGCACGGCGCTGATCGAGTTCATCTGGCTGGGGTTGCTGCTTCTCGTGCCGCTGGTCTACATCATGTGGAGCGTGTTCGACGCCCAGCGGGGAGCGTTCGCGGCCAGCTCGGCGAGTCGGGCGGCGGGGCGCGCGTTCGTGCTGGCGCCGGACCAGGAGACGGCCAAGGATCGGGCCGAGGCGGCTGTCGACATCGCCCTGATCGACCAGGGTGTCGACCCGGACGACGCAGACGTGATCATCACCTGCGAGCCGCGCCAGGGCCAGTGCCTGACGTCGGGGTCGGTGATCACGGTCGAGGTCGTCGTGCAGCAGCCGCTTCCGCTCGTGCCGTCCGCGCTCGGCTCCAGCGCACCGAGCGTTCGACTGACCAGCACCCATGTCGAGCCGTACGGGACCTACCGCGAGGACCGCCCATGAGGCGGCGATCCGAACGCGGCCAGTTGACCGTGATGATCGTGGGGTTCTTCATCGTCGTGGGTCTGCTGACCGCCGTGGTCATCGACGCGTCCGTCGCGTACTTGCGCAATCAGTCGCTCAACTCCCTGGCTGATGGCGCGGCACTCGCGGCGGTCGACGGTATCGAGGGGGAGCAGGTCTACAGCGGCGACCTGGGCCGCCGGGCCGAGATCGACCCCGAGTTGGCCGAGCGTTATGTGCATGAGTACATGGACGCCATTGGCGCGACCGACGACTACCCCGGCCTCGACTGGAACGTCGACTCGAGCGGCGAGGAGGTCGTCGTCGAGGTCTGGGCGCCGGTGAGCCTGCCGATCACGCCCCCGGGTTGGGACGAGTCGACGGTCATCGTCGGCGAGGCTGCTGCGGTCGTGCCCGTGACCTGACGATTGCGCGGGCAGCGCTGTCAGGCGTCGATGAGTTCCTCGAGTGGCACCTGCGGGTCGGCGAGCCGGTGCTTGTCGACAGGTCGACCCGATCGGACAAGGTCGGTGATCTCACGGGTTACGCCCCAGGTGTTGACGTGCATCCCGGCCAGCACTCGTTCCTCGGCCAGCCAGAAGGCGACGAACTCGAGAGCGTCGACGTCGCCGCGGAAGACGACGTCGTCGTATTGGCCGGGTTCGACATATCCGGAGTACTCCATGCCGAGGGCGAACTGGTCTGTATAGAAGTACGGCACTCGGTCGTAGGTGACGTCCTGTCCGAGCATCGCCTTGGCAGCGGTGACCGACTGATACCGCGCGTTGGCCCAGTGCTCGACGCGGATCCGCTTGCCCAGCAGGGGATGAAGCGCTTTGGCGACGTCGCCCGCGGCGTAAATGTTGGGGTCGGAGGATCGAAGCGTTGCGTCGACCAGGACGCCGTTGTCGACGTCGAGCCCGCAATCCTGAGCGAGTCCATCGTTGGGGGTGGCGCCTACCCCCACGATGACCGCATCCGCCTCGACGTGGCCGCCATCGGCAAGTCGTACACCGCTGACATCGCCGCCGCGACTCGTGATCTCGGCGACGCTGACTCCGCAACGCAGGTCGACGCCGTTCTCGCGGTGGAGGTTGGCGAAGACCTGTGCTACCTCGCGGCCGAGCACGCCCATCAGTGGCAGCTCCGCGGCCTCAAGCACGGTCACCTCCACGCCGGCGATGCGGGCGGCCGCAGCGGCCTCGAGACCGATCCAGCCGCCGCCGACCACGGCGACTCGAGAGACCGAGGCGAAGGTGTCCTTGATCCGATCACTGTCGCTGGCCCTGCGCAGGTAGAGAACCTGCTCCAGGTCGGCGCCGGGGACGGAGAGCCGCCGCGGGCTCGAGCCGGTGGTCAGCAGCAGCTTGGAGTAGCCGATCCGTCCGCCGTCGGCGAGCGTGACCTCGCGCGCGGCGCGGTCGATGCCGACGGCCTCGGTGGCCAGACGCAGGTCGACGTCGTGATCGGTGTACCACGTCGACGGATGGACGTAGATCTTCTCCCGATCGGTCTTGCCAATCAGGTAGTCCTTCGACAGCGGTGGCCGCCGGTACGGTCGTTCGCGCTCGTCCCCGATCAGTGCCACCGGCCCCTCGAACCCGTCCTTGCGGAGGGTCTCCGCCGCCTTTGCGCCCGCCAGGCTCGCGCCCACGATGAGGTACGTCGGATCTGTCGCCATGCTCACTCCTCGAGGTCAATGGTTTCAGCGGACGCGCCGGTTCTGCCTTGGTCCGCCTGTGGCAACCCGGCCCTCGTCTCTAAAAGCAAGACTAGTTGATCTTAGAGGTTAGCGAAACTCCCGCACGTGTGCCAATTGATGCGGGTCGTGCCCTGAGATCGTCAGCGCACCGCGAAGCTGATCGACCCGACGCTCGTGTACTGGTCCGTGAGGAGGTAGTGGGCGACGTATCGGCCCGGCGGGAGCGGCCAGGGGCGGCCCTGGTGGTCGCGGCCCAGGACGAGCTCGCCGTCGGTGGTCGGGGGCAGGGCGCCGGCGTCGTGGCCTCCCGTGTAGGCCCAGACCAGGTAGTCGTCGGTCTCGGGGTCCGCGGCCTCAGCGCGGTAGACGCCGATCCAGTCCCAGCGGTTGGCCGGCCCGTCCGTCCAGCTGACCGTGATCGGGTCGCCAACGCCATAGGTCTCCGCGTCCGTGATCAGGTCGACGCGTGCGGCCTGCGGGCGCACGTAGAGGTCGTTGCTCGCCGCGACCGACCCGTCCTCGTCGAGCAGGTCGACTCGGTAGGCGCCAGCCGCGAGCGAGGCCGTGTCCACCTCGACGGTTCCCGCCTGTTCGGACACGTCGTACGACGCCGTCGACGGGCCGCTCAGCTCGACCGTGCCGGACGAGTCTCCAGGCGGCAGCCGGTAGGTCACCGTCACGGTGTCGCCGACAGTGACCAGTCGGCTCGACAGGGCGACCAGGGTCGGAAGCGGCACTGGAGCTACTTCTAGCTGCGCGAGCACGGCGCGGTGATCGGACGTCCACTCCGGGTAGGCCCGGTCCACGCCGTCCGCCCCCTGCTCCCCGACGACCTCGGCGCTCTCCACCTCCACCTGCCCGCCGACGTACGCGTAGTCGATCCGCCGTGGGCTGCCCCCGTTGCCCGCGACCTTGCCCCACGTGTTGCCCGGGTCGGTGAGCGGGTCCGGGTGCGTCTCGCGGTAGGTGTCGCGCAGACCCGCGTCCACCAGCGCCTCGCTCACTGGCCAAGGCACCGCGCCGATGCCGCCGTGCTGCGCGGCCGTGGCCGTCGTCCAGTCCAGGTGCGAGGGCTCGTTGAGGTCTCCGGTGAACAGCAGCGGCCAGCCCTGGTCCAACAGCCGGGTCGCCGACGGAAGCAGCGTCTCCAACGACGACAGCCGGACGTCCCGCTCCGTGGCCAGGACATCCTCGATCGGTACGCCGCGCTCGAGCCGGTTCGGGCCGTCCTGCACGTAGTCGAGGTGGGTGTTGATCATCGCGACCGCCTCACCCGGCCGCACCTCCAGGAACGCGTAGCGGCCGTCGGCGCCCGACGGTTCCAGGATCGGGTACTTCGACAAGATCTGCAGGCCCACGTTGTAGTAGGGATAGCCGGTCCTCTCCGCGATATCCGGCAGCCGGTTGTAGGACTCCAGAACTCCGACGACGTCCGCGTCGACGTCGGCCATCACCTGGTCCGTGGCGTTGCTGCCGCCGTACTCGACGTTGAAGACCAGCAGCGAGAGAGGCATCACCTCTGGGGACGCCTTGTCGTCGGGGGAGTCCGTGCAGCCTGCCGAGGCCGCGCCGAGGCCCAGCATCAGTCCCACCAAAGCTGCCGTGGCGCGTCGCATGTCGAGTCCCGTCCGCCCGTCGTCCTGACTGAGTGATCAGTCAGGACGACGATAGGACAGCGCGACGACAAGCGCCACCTCGCGGGTTCTGAGAGGTTTTCCGCTAGTGGTCCCTATCGTCGGTTTTCCAGTCCGGGCCACCTGACACCGTCGGCGCGGTGCCGCTGGCGCGTCGGGTCGCGGTGGCACAATCGCGACTGTCGATGGCAATGCTCCGATCCGAGAGGCGAGCAGATGCAGCAGACCACGTACCCGATTCGGTTCTCGGTTGACTATCCCGATCACTCACTTAACCGGCTCACCACGGGACTGCGCATCTTCGTCGTCATCCCGATCTTGATCGTGGCCGCTACCTTGCCCGGGCTGCTGTTCTTCGGACCCTTGCTCATGATTGTGTTCCGGTGGAAGTACCCCCGATGGTGGTTCGACTGGAACCTCGAGCTGCAGCGGTTCGCGAACCGGCTGGGTGTCTACGCAGCCTTGATGGACGACCGCTATCCGGCGACGGACGAGGAGCAGTCGGTCCGGCTCGACTTCGCGTACCCGGAGGTCAGGACTGAGCTGAACCGATGGCTCCCGTTGGTGAAGTGGTTCCTGGCGATCCCGCACTACATCGTCCTGGCGGTCCTCGACGTCGCGGCGCTGCTCGTGGTGATCGTCGCCTGGTTTGCGATCCTGTTCACGGGGCGGTATCCGTTCGGGATGTTCAGCTTCATCGAGGGTGTTATCCGATGGCACAACCGAGTGATCGGCTATGCCTTCACCCTGGTGACGGACCGATATCCACCGTTCCGCCTCGAGGCGTGATCTCAGCGCAGCGAGACGAGGTGCCCGGCGTGCCCTGCTGAGGCACCGAGGTTATTTCATAAGATTCTATGCATAAGTTATTGTGCATGCGTGTCTGACAGAGACTCTGAGACGGCGGTTCTGCGGGCCTTGGGCCAGCAGGGTTCGGCAGGCGATCCTCGATCATCTCGGCCGCGGGCCGGCGACCTCGGCGATGCTGGCCCGGGCGCTGGACTCCAACACCGGCGTCATGTCTTACCACCTGCGAGAGCTGGCCAAGGTCGGGCTGATCGAGCGCGATGTGAGTCAGGGGCGAGCGCAGTTCTGGCGGGTCGCCCCGGGGGACGTGCGGTTCCGCGATCCGCAGGACTCCGCCGTCCCCGCGCTGGCGCGATCGGTCATCGATATGCGGCTGGCCGGGTTGGCCGCTTCGGTTGAGGGCTATCTCCACCGCGACGACCTCAGCCCGGCGTGGCGTGATGCCGCCCTCTTCTCCCAGTCTGCGCTCGCTCTCACGGCCGCCGAGCTCACCGAGTTCGCGCAGGCCTACCTGGAGCTGGTCCGGCGCTGGTCCGAAACCGCACGAACCCGGTCGGCCGGGCCTGAAACCCGCGCCGTGCGCTTGGCCCTTTTCGCCTTTCCCGACGACATCACCGCCCCTGGCGCGAGAGGCTGACCATGAAGGCTCCCTATGAGAGCACCTGGATCGGCAATACCGCCCGCGGTGTCGTCGTCGCGCGACTTCGGCCGGGGGAGATGGTCGTCGACCGGCCGTCTCTGGGCACCTTCCGCGAATCCCAGCCGCCGGGCAACGAGGGCGAAGCCCCGGCGGTCGACGGCGCTGTCCTCCATCGGGTCGCTCCGTTGCCCGCGGGTCTGGCCGAGCTGGCCGGGTGGTACGCCGGCGACGGGCGCCGGATCCTGCTCACGCAGATACCCGAGGCCTATTTCGGTGAACCAATGATCCTGGTGGCCGAGGACGACCGGGTCACCCGAGCGTATGCGCTGGACGAAAACCGCCTGCTCACCGAGGACGGCGCGTCGATCGAGCTCACCGACGACGGGCGGCTACGGGCGACGAGCGGCGGCCGGGTTGCCAACCTCTCACGCTCACCGCTCTTTCGTGAACGGGACCTATCCTTCTCCGCCGGCGACGTACGGCTTGCCGGGACCGTCATACTCCCGCCGGGACCCGGTCCGCATCCAGCGGCCGTCGTGTTGCACGGCGCTGCGGGTGGGCAGCGCGACTTCTGCCGGCTGCACGCCGACCCGATCCTGGCCGCCGGCGTGGCCGTCCTGATTTATGACAAGGCCGGCCATGGCCTGTCCGGCGGCACCGAGCCCTCCATCTTCGATCAGGCCGACGCGGGCGAGGCCGGCATGCGGGCGCTCGCGGATCTCACGGAGATCGACGCCGGACGGATCGGGCTAGCGGGCTTCTCCAACGGAATGTGGGCGGTGCCGATGATCGCCGCCCGGCACGGCGCGGCCTTCGTCACCGGCGTCGGCTCACCAGGGGTCACGATGGCCGACTCGGAGGTGCACCGCCGGACCAAGGTGTTGCGGGAGGCCGGCGTCGGCCCGGCAACCGTGGCCGCTGTCGGCGAGGCTTGGCGATGCGTCTTCACCATCGTCGGCGAAGGCCCCTCGAGGTCGCTCGTCGATCGGTTGGAGCATGCGCTCGGCACCATCGCACCCGCGCCCGATCTCGGCCGTTACGAGATCCCCGACTACGTCCGCGAGAACCCGATGCTCTCCTCGGTGCCGCCGCTGATTCCCGTCGACGACCTGGTCGCCATGCTCGGCGAGGCCAACGACCCCGAGGTCACCTACGACCCGATCACCGACTACGCCCGGCTCGGTTGCCCAGTGTTCCTTCAGTATGGCTCGGACGACACCAGCGTTCCGGTCGAAGTCTCGGTGGAACGGATCGAGCGAGCGATCGCCGACTCCGGGCAGGAGCCGACGATCCGGGTCTACCCCGGTCTCGAGCACATGCTCAACGTGCTGCCGACGGACGTCACCGGGTTGACTCCCGAAGCCGTCATGTACCAATACCACCACTTCCGCTACGGCGAGGGTGCCTGGGCCGACCTGACCGCCTGGTTGCGCAAGACAGCTGCCGCACCGGCGGCCTCAGGTCCGGTCAGCGCCACCTAACCCATCTCGTGCGAGCGGACGTGTCGCGCGTCGTTGTCGCGCTCGTATGCTTCGACGGTGGATGCTGCCACCGCCGATGCTCTCGTCGAAATCGCCGAGAAGGCGCGCGCACAGGTGCGGCAGCAGGTGCGAGGTGCGGAAGGACCCGTCGAGGATCGCTACCCCGAGATGCTGGAAGCGCTCGATTGGTATCTCGATTCAGGACAGCCGGAGACGGCGTACCGGCTGGCATCGGCACTGGTGCCGTTCTGGATCTCGACCAAGCGGATAGACGACGGTGACGCATGGTTCGAGCGCGGCTTGGCGACGGCCGCGACCAGTGACGCATCCCGGGCGAGCGCGCTCCACGACCATGGATATCTCGTCTTCTGGGCAGGCCGGTACGACCTGGCGGAGCAGCAGTTTTCGGACTCCCTCGTGCTGGCGGAGAAGCAGGGCGACTCGTCGCTTCAAGCGCTCGCTCTCGCCGGATTGGGCCGCGTGGCACTGAACACCGACGTGGACGAGGCTGTGCGCCTAGTGCGGCGGGCGGTCGGCCTCACCGAGGGTCGGGCCGATAGTGAACCTGGGCGGTCGAGCGCCGGCTCGGCAACCTGGAGCGAGCCGAGGAACTCGCCTTGCAGGCCTTGGCGATCGACGCGCGGCGCGGTGCCGAGATGTCGATCGCTTGGTCCGTCAACAGTGTCGCCGCGGTGACTGCCGCCAAGGGTGACTACGAGCGCGCTGCCACCCTGAACGGGCTGGCAGCCGCCATGCTCAAACGCGCCGGCGGTGAATGGCCACCCGACGAGCGCGAGCAGTATGACCAGACGCTAGCCACGGTGAGCGAAGGCCTCCCGCCCGAGGTGCTCGCCACCGTGCATGCACGTGGGGCCGCCATGTCGCTCACGGACGGCGTCGCCTATGCGCTACGTGCGGCCGACTGAGCGGCCACACCCCCTTGGTCCGATGCCCTACATGCGGCGCTCGGATCGTGGCAGCTGCGTTGTGGGTGGTCAGCCTCCGGCCGACCAGGACACGATGTGGTCGGGGGTGATCGTCACGATGGTGCGTAGCTCCGACCACTGGGCAACGTACCCGTCAACGTCCTCGAGGGGGAGGTAGCGACGGGAGATCCTTCGAGCCTCCTCCATGATCTCGCCACCTATGCGCTGATGGAACCCTCGATGAAGCTAACCGGGTAGGCAAAACGGTACGCGGCGAAGTGACGAGCTTTCGACGGCGTCGGCGATGCAGCAGGGGAGTGGTGGCGCGCGTCCACGCGGCCCGCGTGATGTGAGTAGCGTGGCGGCAGATCGGCGCGTGAACGAGCCCGAGGAGGCACGATGTTCAACTTCTGGACCGTGGTCTACCTGATCTTTATCGGAGTCGTCGCGGGCTATGCTGCCCGACTGCTGGTCAAGGGGCCCGACCCGATGACCTGGTGGCAGACCATGCTGCTCGGAATCGTGGGGTCGTTCATCGGCGGGTTCGGGGCGTACCTCGTGTTCGGTTGGGACGACGACGAGGGCTTCTTCCAGCCGAGCGGCCTGATCTTCTCGATCCTCGGCGCGATCGTCGCACTGCTCATCTGGCGGGTGGTCCGAAGGCGCACGTCGGGGGCCTGAGACAAGGCCGGTGATCAGTCGGGTCATGCCGACGGGAGGTTGCTCATGATCAGTGCGGCGTCGTCGTTGTCGGGGTCGAGGTCGAGGGCGCGCTGGAGGAGGCTCCTCGCCAGGTCGAGCTGCCCGTCGACCTGATGGGCCCATCCGGTCATCGTCCAGGCATCGGATGAGTCCGGACGCAACGCGGTCCACACTCGCAGGAGGGGCCAGATCAGGTTGGTGCGGTGCAGTTCGATCGCTCCCCACACGGCATCGATGAACCCCTCGTCGTCGAGGTCGAACTCGGCCGGCTCTACTGCGGCCAGTCGGTGGAAGGCCGCCGCTGCGGCGTCCGGGCCTGATGTGGTCAACGTCCGGGCGACGGGGCCGACGACCGGAGGCAGCAACGTGCGCATTGTCGCCACGCCTTCGCCCAACGCTTCGGGCGTCACATCGGAGTTCATTGAGGTGGCGGGATCGGCGAGGGCGATGTCGAGCGCTGCCTTCGCGATGGGTGAGGCAGGGACGGTGTTGGAGTTGGCCAGGACGACTACCCCGGTCCGCCGCTCGGGTACCAGCACGAACCTCGACCCGAACCCGGGATCCGCACCGCTGTGGCTCAGCGCTCGGTGCCCGCGGTACCTGCCCACGCCCCAGCCGAGCGCCTCCGCTTCGTCCCATGGGGGGTTCCGCACCGGCACCACCGGCTGCCACATCAGGTCGAGCAGCCCAGCGTCCAGTCGTACCCACTGCTCCTCGGACCCCTCAGCAGCCACCCCGGCCGGCTCGAAGTGGGCGACCATCCAGCGACACATCTCGACCAGGTTGGAGTGCAGGGTCGAGCTCGGGGCATGGCGCCTGGTGTAGGGATAGGCGCCCTCAGGCACTGACAGTGGCATCCCCACGTGCGGCGAGGCTGCCAGGTGCCTCGGCACGTCGCCGCGCAGGAACGTGCTGTTTCGCATTCCGAGTGGGGCCAGGACCTGCTGCCGGACTGCGTTTTCGAACGTCGTGCCCGTGGCCCTGGACAGCAGCAGCCCGAGAAGTTCGAACCCGGCATTGGAGTAGGTGAACGCCGAGCCGGGCTCCGCCTTCAGCCGCCAGCGCTTCAGGCTGCGAGCAAACTCGCTGAGGGCGTCGTCGCCGAGTTGAGGGTCGTGCCAGCCGTAGTCCGCGACGTCGGGGAGCCCGCTCGTGTGGCTCAACAGGCGCCGGGCGGTGACCTCCCCTTCCCGACCGTCGGCCAGCGTGAACTCAGGCACCCATTCGATGATCGGAGCATCGAGGTCGAGCACCGGTTCGCCGGCGCCCCGGGCGGTCGCCAGCGACACGATCGCGGTCGCGACGAACGGTTTGGACACCGACGCCAGGTGAAACATCGTCTCGGGTGTGACCGACGCACCGCTGTCGACGTCACGGACGCCGAACCCACGCGAGACGATCTCCTCGTCGCGCACCACCGCAACGGCCAGGCCTGCGGCGTCGTGCGAGCCGAGAAAGGTCTCGACCAGTGGCCACAAGCCTTCCTCCACGCTTCCCCGAAGGCGACCCGTCCCCACGTCCACGTCCTGACCCTACGCCGACGACGCGTCGCTGCCTCGGCGGCGCCTGCGAGCCAGGAAGTGCGCCCCGCCCAACGGAGCAAAGGCCTTCAGCTGGGTGGCGTGTGGACGAATTCTATTAATGTATCTAGACTGAATTAATAGACTATCGGCCAGGAGGGCTACATGACACGACGCAGCGGTATCGATCGACGGGCCTTCCTCGGTGGGGTCGGCGCGGCTGGCGCCAGCGCGGTGGCGACGGGGTGGCGGAGTCCGGCCGTCGCGTCAGGCGTCGGCGCGGGACTCGCACCGCTGTCCGATCCGCCGAACATCGTCTTGATCATGACCGACGACCTCGGTTGGTTCGATCTGGGCTGTTACGGCAGCACCTTCTACGAGACGCCCAACCTGGATCGGCTGGCCGGCGAGGGAGTCCGCTTCACTGACGCGTACGCCGCTGCGCCGGTGTGCTCGCCGACCCGGGCGGCCATCATGACCGGCAAGTACCCCGCCAGCGTCGGCATCACGCAGTACCTCGGTGGCGCCGCCGTCGGGCGACTGACTGACGTGCCGTACTTCGCCGGACTGCCGTGGTCGGAGCAGTCGATCGCGCGTACGCTCCGGGACGGCGGCTATGCGACCTGGCACGTCGGCAAGTGGCATCTCGGCCCGGACGCGTCCTACCCCGAGCGCCGCGGCTTCGACGTCAACATCGGTGGCTCCAGCAATGGGCTCCCACCGGGCGGGTTCTTCAGTCCGTACGGCATCTCTACGCTGCCCGACGGCCCGGAGGGCGAGTACCTCACCGACCGGCTCACCGACGAGTCTGTCGACCTGATCGAGAGTGCTGGCAGCGAGCCGTTCTTCCTCCACCTGTCGCACTATGCGCCGCACGTGCCGATCGAGGCACCGGAGGCGCTGGTCGAGAAGTACCGGCGCAAAGCCGCCGACCTCGACCTGGATGACATCGACCCCTTCGAGGAGGGCGAGCCGTTTCCGCACTGGCCGCAACGCTTCCAGAACGTCCGCCGGCGGCAACTCCAGTTCGACCCCGAGTACGCCGCGATGATCGAGAGCATCGACACGAACATCGGACGGGTCCTGGATGCCCTGGAGCGAACTGGCAAGGCCGACAACACCCTGGTCCTCTTCAGCTCCGACAACGGCGGACTGGCCACGGCCGAGGGTTCCCCGACCTTCAACGGCCCGCTGGCCGAGGGCAAGGGCTGGCTGTACGAGGGCGGGATCCGGGTCCCGTTGCTGGTCCGGTGGCCGGCCCAGATCCCCGCCGGATCGGTTGTCTCCGAACCGGTCCCGAGCCCCGACGTCTACCCGACCTTCCTCGAGGCGACCGGCCTGCCACGACCGCAGCGCCAGCAACTCGAAGGCACGAGCTTCCTGCCCTTGCTGCTCGGCGACCAACTCGAGCGGGGCCCGATCTTCTGGCACTACCCGCACTACAGCAACCAAGGAGGAACGCCGGCCGCAGCCGTCCGAGACGGCAACTGGAAGCTGATCCATTTCTACGAGGACGACCGCGTCGAGTTCTACGACCTGAACCATGACCTGGGCGAGAACCACGACCTGGCCGGGTCGGTCCAACACCGGGCCAAGCTGACCCGGCTTCGCCGGCTGCTCAAGGCGTGGCAGGAGTTGGTCGACGCGCGGGTCCCGCGTCCGAACCCCTCCCCGGCATTCCCCGACCTACCCGGCGACAGTGAGTTCGACGGCTGACCGGAGGTACCGACGCGCCATTACGACTCAGCGACCGCAGCGGCCCACCCGCTCCCAGGGCCAGTCGGCGGCGAGCCAGCGTGCGACAGCGTCGGCGAGTGGTACGTCGAGGCTCGATCTGTCGGCCCGCACCCAGGATTGCACCGTGACGTCCCACTCCTCGGAGGCCGAGGGATAGAGGTAGACGCAACCGATGACGTCGTTGTCGGTTGGGTCGAGGACGGTGAAGGTGAAACCGGCACCCCTCGTGAAGTCGTCAGCGTGGCGGCGAAGGTCGGAGAGGTTCTCCTCGAGCGTCATGCCGCTGATTGGTGGCCAGTTGCCGTCGGGATAGCCGGGAGTGGAGCGGATGTGCTCGATGCTCGACATCCAGGCGGCATAATCCGCCTGATTGTGCTGTGGCCCCAGCGGTTCGAGGCGGAACTGGTCGGCGGCGAGTGAGGTCGGCGGATCGAAGCCGACTGGGACGAACTCATCCGAGGTCATGATCGGGACCGTACCGGGCTGACCGGCCTCCTGCACTCGAGTTCTTCTGCCGGTCCGGTCGCCGCGGGACGGGCCACAGCGTAGGGTCCGGTCGCCATCTGCGTCGTCGCGGCCGCCAGCGGACGCGCCTATAGTCACCTGGGTGCTGGAGGCGCTGGCGGTTGTCATCCCGCTCGGGCTGGGCGGGGCGGTCAGCCCGGTGATGTTGACCGAGCAAACTGTGCTCCTCGCCGGCCCTGACGGTCGTAGGACGGGGTTGCGCTACGCCGCCGGTGTGGTCCTCACGACGTTTGTGATCGTCGTCGCGATCGTACTGTTCGGACGCGCGATCTCGCTCCCGACAGAACCGCACCTCGACGCATCGCTCGACCTCGTTGTCGGCCTGGCGCTTGTCTTCGTCGGTGTTCTCGTTCTCGTCTTGGGACGGCACCGGGGCGGGTCGCCAGGTCACAAGGGCGGTGACGACCGGGGTGCGAGTAGTTCGCGCCAGGCCCGGGCGGCGTTTCCGTTCGGCATGTTTTCCATGGCGACCAACGTCACGACGGTGGCCCTGATCGCAGCGGCCGCCAAAGAGATCTCCAGGACGGACACTCGGATCGCAGTTGCAACGTTGCTCGTCCTCGTGCTCGTCGGCCTGGTTACGACGCCTGCCTGGGTGCCGGTCGTTCTGACCAGGATTGCCCCCGGTCCCAGCGAACGTGGGTTCGCTGCTGCGCGCGAGCAGATTGCTCGCCGGGGTCGCGTAGTCACCGTCGGGCTGCTCGGCGTCGCCGGGCTGTTCTTCATCGGACGTGGGCTCTTGCGGCTGCTCGGCGGTTGACGCGGTCACAGCACGCGACGCCCGGAAGTCTCGGGTGCCGTGGGGCTGGTGCCCGACGAGGTGTCCAGGGACCCTGGGAAGCAGGAGAGGTGGTGTGGGCGTTGCGTGTTGTCCTGCTTCCCGGTGTCGTTTTGCCCGCGGAGCTGGCGTTCGGCGCCCTTGTCAGCGAGCTCGGTGCCGGCGTCGATGCGATCACGAGGGACCTGGAGCTGTATCGGGGGGACGTGCCGCCCCCGGACTACTCCTTGGACGCCGAGGTCGACGGCGTGCGTTCTGAGGCCGATGGCCGCGGTTGGGACCGCTTCCACCTCGTGGGCTACTCCGCGGGTGGATCCATGGCGCTCGCTTTCGCCGCGCACTATCCGGGGCGGCTGCTGAGCCTGGCGCTGCTCGAACCAGCGTGGGCGGGCGGTTGGGGCTGGAGCTCGGAGCACAGCGAGCTTTGGGCGAGCTACGACGCGTTGGAGAACCTGCCGCCCGACCAGTTCATGACTGCCTTCATGCGACTGCAAGTGCGCCCAGACGTTGAGCTGCCACCGCCACCCCGCGGCCCGAGTCCACCGTGGATGGGTCGGCGACCATCCGGGATCCGCGCGTTCCTCCGCACCCTCAAGGGCTATGAACTGGACCGTGCTGCCTTGGCTGCGTTCAAGGCACCGGTCTATTTCGCGCTCGGAGGTCGGAGCCGTCCGGCTCAGTTCGCCGAAGAGGCCGACCGACTGGCGAGCGTGTTTGCCGACTTCACACTCGAGGTGTTCCCAGACCGGCACCACTTCGACCCGCCTCACCGGGGAGAACCGGCACGCCTTGCCAGTTCCCTCCGCGCCATCTGGGAGCGTGGCGAGTCGATGGCGTCCTGAGGTGAAGGTTCGGCACTCTTGCCAGGCACGAGGTCCGTCGCCGTCTGGCGTCATGGTTGAGCTGTGGCGGCCTGGTCGGCAGCAACGGACCGGCGGTGGCCGCCCGGTGTCGTGCCCGTGTACCTGGTGAATGCCGCTGACAGGGCCGACTCGGATCCATAGCCGACCTGACCCGCGATTGCGGCGATGGTGAGGCGCTCGTCGCGGAGTAGGGCTAGGGCGCGTCGCATCCGGCAGCCGAATGCGTACTCCATCGGAGGCTGGCCGACCAATGCGGTGAACCGAGCGGCGAACGCGGTACGCGACTGTCCCGCCTCCCGGGCGAGGCTCCCCACCGTCCAGCGCCGGGCGAGGTCGTCGTGTAGGGCGGACAGGGCACGTGAGACGGAGGGGTCGCGAAACCCGTGCAGCCAGCCCGGCTCGTCGGCGGTCTCGAGGTGGTAGCGAAGGGCGCGGGCCACGAGTGCGTCGGACAGGCGGGCCATGACCACGTCGCTGCGCGGGCCGCGTTCGCGCGCCTCGGCCACCACCGCGTCACCGAGCCCCCGGAGCCAGTCGGCGCGCAGCACGCCCGCGGGCACGTGGACGCATCGCGGCAGCCCGGCCACGGCGGGATGGCTGTCATCTGCGAAGAAGAACGCCCCGCAGACGATTCGGGTCTCCGCGCCAGTCTGCCCGAAAGCCACCTCCACGTCGGGGGACGGTCCGCGAGCGCCAGTGAGGAGTACGTCGGCCCCTGCGGGTCGGCGCTGGAGCTGAGCGTGTGCGCGTCCGCCCTGGGAGTACGACGAGGTCGCCCGGTCCGAGCGATCGATGCGTGCCGTCGTCGAGGGCGAGGTGCGGGTGTCCCGACACGACGATGTGCACTCCGCGCAGGGCACCGTCGAACCGGAGCCGCCACTGTCCGCGCAGGACACGTGCCCGAAAGGTCGCGCTGCTGAGTCGCGACACGCTCGCGGGCGGCGGGGTCGACCTCAAGGGCGAGCACCCGGTCGTTGTCGAGGCGGAAGACCGCGCAGCCGCGGCGCGGATAGATCCCGAGCGGATCAGTTGACGTCGAACTCGTTTCCTTCGGGATCGGTCATCGCGACCGCGTAGTGGTCCAGACCGTCCTCCATGATCGTGCGTAGACGGGTAGCGCCGAGAGACACGAGGCGCGTCGCCTCGGCCTCGACCCGCTCCCGCCTGACCTCGAGCGTCGAATCGCGGCCGCCGCTCGCGTTGACGTCGATGTGGATGCGGTTCTTGACCGACTTCTTCTCGGGGACGATCTGGAACCAGATGCGCGGCCCCTCGCCGTTCGGATCGTCGATGATGTCGGTGCCGGTGCCGAGCTCGTCCTCGGGCACACCGATCGACCTGAAGAAGTCGTCCCACGAGTCGAAGCCGGTCGGCGGAGGCGCGATCACGTAGTGCAAGGCCTCGGCCCAGAAGTGCGCGAGCGGCTCGGGCGATGTGCAGTCGATCACCAGCTGGTACTTCACGGCCATCTGACGCCTCCACGAATGTTCGATTCGGACCAGACTGGCAGGTCCGACCGACATCCGGCCGGACCCGACCACTCGCTCATCGAGACCACGGACCGCCATCGCGGTGCGGGCGATGGCGGCCCGTGCAACTCTCGTGGTCAGTAGACGGTCACGCCATAGACGCTGGCCGCTTCGGTGACGGGCTGGAAGAACGTCGTACCGCCGGTCCGGCAGTTGCCACTGCCGCCCGATGTCAGGCCGAGTGCCCTGGTGCCGTCGTAGAGCGGGCCACCGGAGTCACCCTGCTCGGCGCACACGTTGGTCTGGATCATGCCGCGCACGGTGCCGCCGCCTTGGTAGCGAACCGTGACGTTGAGGGCGGTGACCGTACCGCTGTGGGTGCCGGTGGTCGAGCCGGTGCGTTTGACCGACTCACCGACGAACGCGTTCGCGGCGGTGTATCCGCCCGGGTGGCTGAGCGAGGCGTTGTCGTAGCGGACGAGGGCGTAGTCGTTCCCGGGGAAGCTGGCGTTGATGGTGGGGCCGATCAGGGTCGAGTGATTGGCGTTGGTGTACCAGGTGTTGGCGACCTTGCCGCAGTGTCCTGCCGTGAGGAAATAGAAGGTGTTGCCCTGGACGACGTTGAAGCCGAGGGAGCAGCGGTACTGTCCGCCGTAGATGGCATCCCCAGCCGAAGCCAGCGGCCGGAAGGTACCGGGAACGTGCTTGACCTGGATGGTGCCGGCGTTGCGGCCGGCGGTCTGCTTGACCGTGGCGATCTCGGTCGCGGAGACCGTACGGTCGGCGGTCACTACCACGCGGTCCGAGGAGTGGTCGACGTACCACGCGATGCCGTCGACACCGGAGCGCTTTACCGCTCGATTGGCCGCGGAGAGTTCGCGAGTGTTGTCGGCCCGGCTCGCCGTTTCGTCCGTCGGTGCGGCAGCCGCGACTGACGTGGCCACCGCCGACGTAGCGATCATGCCGACGGCGGCCGCGACAAGGCCGAGCGTCCTGGGTATCCGGCGGTGCGTGGACATGCGTTGCGTCATGGGGTCCTCCCCAAGCAGAGACGGGACCTGCGGAATCGGTCCCGGGGTGGGCATGGCGGGAGGTGCACCCCGAGATCGAGTCGTGGACGACGCCCTGCACTCCCACCGACACTCTGCCACAAAACACGCCATCGCGGGCCCCCAATCGCGTCATTAGCACCACTCTGTGATCGTTGGCGCATACCTCAACCGATCTTGCGCACCGAGCGCCTGCTGCTGGTCCCACTTATCGACCGGCACCTCGAGTTGGAAGTCCAGCTGGACTCCGATCCGGAGGTGCTTCACTTCATCAGCGGCCGGGCGCGATCAAGGGCCGAGGTGCTCACATCCCATGCGCAGCGGATGGGCATGGCAGGCAGGGTCGACAGGGTGAGTTCGTCGGGCTCATGATGCTTCCTCCGGCGCACGGTCCCGATCAACCTGACGACCCAACAGTGGCTGACCTCGGTTACCGCCTGGTCCGTCGGTACTGGCGGAAGGGTCTTGCGAGCGAGGCGTCCCGTGCCTTGCTGCGGCATGCCTTCGAAACCGTCGGGCAGAGCCGAGTGATCGCGCAGACCATGGCCGCAAACGTCGGGTCTCGAGGCGTGATGGAGGCCGTTGGCATGCGTTACGTGCGCACGTACTTCCCGCCTTGGGATGAGCCGCTGCCGGGAGCGGACCTGGGCGAGGTCGAGTACGAGATGACCCGCGAGATGTGGACCTCGTGAAGCGGTTCCGAGCACTCTGCCGACTCACAGGACCTCTGGCCCTGACGCGGGTGTCGCGCCGATTACTAGCCTCAGGCAAGGGGGTGGGGCTTGTCCGTTCGGAGAACGCCATGCGCCCAACCACTCCCTCTTGTCAGCGGTGGTTGGACGCACGATGACCGAGGAGCCCGATGCTGTTCCATATCAAGCAATCGCATGCACCGGCGGACTGCCCGTTCGGCGCGGGCGGCTCACGCTCGCTGTTCGACGGCGACCATCCCGACGTTACTGTCCACGGCTTCTGGCTGGCATTTCCACAGCACGCCACGTATTTGGTTGTGGAGACCGACGACATCGCGCACCTCCAGGCGTTCCTCAAGCCGGGCGCTGGCGTCACGGTGTGTGAGATCACTCCGGTCAGCGACAGGCCCGTCGCCCCCAACAACTAGCCGCTCCCGGAGGAGTGCACCTCTGACGGTTCTGCTCAGAGTCCCAGCTGGTTGTTCAGCAGTTCGACGATCGGCCAGGCACCGTCTGTCCAGTTGGAGATCACGGTGTAGGTGACGTCCTGGCCCGGTTCGTGCAGGCTCGTGCACGAGACCCCGGCGTCGTACCCCTCCAGCCACGCCGCATCGCCGGTCTCGTGCACGTGGAATCCCAGCCCGTAGCGACGGGACTCCGCCGGCCAGTCACTGCGAGGGGTCACCATCAGCTCGGCGGTGTCCGGGGAGACGATCCGGCCGGAGTGCAGCGCCTCCCAGAGGCGATGCAGGTCGGCCGCTGTCGAGTACGCGCCGCCGTCGCCCACCCCAACCACGGGGAGATGCAGCACGTTGGTCCGAAGCCCGTCGAGGGCCAGGTAGCCGCGCGCGGCCCGTCGTGGCAGTTCGTCGGACCGCAGGAAACCGGTGTCGGCCATGCCGGCAGGCTCGAGAACGCAGCGGCGTACTTGCTCGTGGTAGCCGGCGCCGCCAGCTCGCTCGACGAGCAGAGCCAGCACGACGTACCCACCGTTGTTGTAGGCGAAGCCCTCGCCGGCGGGGAAGACCGTCGTATGTCCCGTCAGGACCTCGAGGTAGTCCTCGGGTGTGGCGAGCTGATGCACCGGGACCGGGACGGGGTAGTCGGTCATGTCGTCGAGTCCGTCCTCGTCGAGGTAGTCGCCGATGCCGGATCGGTGCGCCAGCAGATGCTCCACGGTGACGTTGTCCGCGATCTCGGGCAGATCCTCGCCGAGGAGCGACCGGGCGGTGGTCGACAGGTCTAGCCTTCCCTCCTCCACCAGCACCATCACGGTCAACGCGGTGAACCCCTTCGTGACACTGGCGGTCCCGAACTGGGTTTTGACGGTGTTGGCCAACCCGTACGCACGATCGGCGTACCCGTAGGCCTTGGCGACCTCGGTCGTGCCGTGCCGGTCGACCCTGACCACGCCGGAGAAGTCTTCCGCCTGGGCCGTGGCGTCGATCAGCTCCTCGAGGGACCGCATGGCACTGAACCTACAATCCGCGGTCCGCCGACCGGCAGACCAACGGGACCCCGGCCCTCTCGCGACGCCAGCGAGGCGCATCAAGGATTGCTAGCTGCGGCCGGTCGGGCTTTGCCGCCCTTCCATAGCAGCCAGCCGAGTAGGCCGAACTCCCCTGGGGCTGCGAGCACGACGAGGAGCGGCAAGAGCAGATCTTCGTGGTCTCGGTAGTTGGGTAGTACGACACGTGCGAGATTGATCGCCACATACGTAAGCCCGGCTAATGCCACGAGTGTGCCGAGAATGCTGGGGGCGTAGTTCGACTTGACCATCACGTAGCCAAGTAGCAGCAGGTGGACGCCAAAGGATACGAGCCCGAGGAAGAATCCGTAGTTGTAGGCGTCGAGGGACAGCATGACCTGAGCATCTCGCTGCCCGGTTTCCAGGGTTGTCGAGTAGCCGTTGCCGTCCACGAGTTTCAAGACGACGAGAAGGTTCAGCAGTGCGGTCGCGGTAATGGCCACGTACAGCAGCCTGAACCAGGCCGCCAACAGCGACAGCTCGCGGCTTGCTTGCTGGAAGAAGACGTACAGCGCCCACGCCACGACGACGTCCGCGATGAGCACGATGATGAAAGCGGCCAGGCCGCTGCGGAAGAGCGCCTCGGAGTTCTCGATGTTGTCGACTGTCGCCGCGGGATCGTCTGGTTCGATGGGCCCATCCAGCACGGAGATGGCGAAGAGGGACAGCACGGTGATGATCACGTAGGCAACACCGGCGATGAGCGCGGCTCGGCGTTGCGGTATCGCGGCCTGGTGGGCTTGGTGTGGTGATGCATCTGCGATAAGGCCGGACATCTGATTCACCTCATTTGCGCTCGGCGGCGCAGTGCCGCCGTGACGGACCGCATCCCGCGCCGCAGACCAGGCCGAGCCCCAGCAACGCTGCAATCCATACGACGTAAGGATCATACGTACGGTAACCTTACAGCGTAAGTCCGTCAAGGGAGGACAGCGATCTCAGGCCGATCCAGGTGGGGAGGAGGTCATGGATGGCTACCAGGCCAAGGGCCACGTATCGAGCCGGGCTGAGCAGGGACCGGGTGTTCCGGGCGGCCGTCGACCTCGCCGATGAAGGCGGGATCGAGGCTCTCACAATGCGCAACCTCGCCCAAGAGCTCGGGGTCGAGGCGATGTCGCTTTATCATCACGTGGCTGACAAGGGAGAGGTCCTGGACGGCATGGTCGACGTCGTAGTGGGCGAGATCAACGCTCGGATGGCCAAGCTCAACGCTCCCCTCGGCGGAGCTGGCTTGGCTTGGAAGATGGCCGTGCGGCACCGGATCCTGGCCGCCCGCGAGGTTCTCCTCAGCCACCCTTGGGCGTCCGGCGTCATCGCGTCGCGCACCACGATGAGCCCGACGGTGATGCGGTACTACGACTCGCTGATCGGGCTTCTCCGAGGCGCAGGCCTGTCGGTCAGTCTGGTGCATCACGCGATGCACGCCCTAGGCAGCCGCGCTCTGGGATTCACGCAAGAGCTGTACGCCCCGCAGAACGACCGGGACCCCGGTATGGATGTGGCGGCGATCATGCGCGGGCAACTCGCCGACGAATACCCATACATCACGGAGATCGCGGTCATCGAGTCCGGCAACCACGACAAAGACTCCACACTGGGCTGGTGCGATGATCAGGTCGAGTTCGAATTCGGGCTCGACCTACTCCTCGACGGCCTCGAAAAACTCCACAGCGCCTGACCGTCGTCGCCAAGTAGCTGAATCGGCTCGGCCCGCCGCCGGCCGTGCCGCGCCGTCCGTGCCAGCTCTACTGCCGACAGCGGTGGACACTGGCTGGCGGGGAGTGACACAGCCGCATCAATCTGGGCGTGCTGACGCGGCTAACTGCCGCGGCGCGCCGGACAGGGGTGTAGGAGTGTGCGTTTCGGGGTGGCGATACTGCTCAGTGTGCTCGATGAAGCGGTCCTCGCGGAGTGGTGTCTGCGTTACCTGGATGCGCCGGTCAAGCGCGTGCTCTTCCGCTCCGGGCATCTTTCCGATGTCGTCGGAGTCGAGTTGCTGAGCGGTCTGCAGGTGGTGGTCAAGGCTCGTCCCTTCGAGCCTCGAATCGCCGGCTGTCTGCGAGTACAGGCCGAACTGGCTCGCGGAGATTTCCCATGTCCGCGACCGCTGACGCTGGCGACACGGGTTCGCGATCTGACGGTCTCGGCCGAGACGGCGGTGCCTGGTGGCAGACCCTTGCCTCCCGAGGACGGCGCTGCCTCATTCGCAGGACTCCTGGCTCGTCTCATCACATCGGCGCCCGCCCCCGCGAGTGTCCCGGACCTGACGCCCTCACCGCCGTGGACGGGGTGGGACCATCCCGGACGACGACTATGGCCCGACCTTGATGAGCACGGTAATGACTTGAACCTTGCCGCGGGGCCGGAGTGGATTGACGACGCTGCTCGACGTGTCAGGGAACGACTGACCTCTAGACCGGGGCGCGCGTGTATTGGCCACGGTGATTGGGAGTCCCAAAACATTCGATGGACCGACCAAGATCCTCTCGCCGTGCACGACTGGGACAGTGTCATCGGCCAGCCCGAGACAGCCATCGTGGGTCTGGCGGCAGCAGTGTGGTCTCGCGACGAGAGACCCGATCAGACCCCCACGGTCGCGCAGACCGCCGACTTCATCACCAGTTACCAGCACCTCGCTGGTCGAGACTGGGACAGCTCAGAGATTCGAGACGTATGGGCGGCGGGTCTGTGGGTTCGACTCTTCGATGCCAAGCAGGAGGTGGCCGAAGGCGGCGGTCTGCAACTCGATCGGCTCGCCGGTGAGATCGATGAACGGCTTGACCAGGCCGCCCTCAAGTAACGGACGTCCTCGAAAGAAGTCCGAAAGGGAGTGTCGGATCGGGGCGGTGGTGTTCGTAGCAGGGGTGAGGCCGGCCATAACGGGCGGCGCCAAGGCAAAGGAACCGGCGAGCATGAAGCTGACGACCATGACTCAGGTCACCATCGATGGAGTGATGCAGGGAAACGGCGGTGCGTCGGATGAGGATCGCAGGAACGGATTCGAGCGCGGCGGATGGGCCCGGGGGGCGGGTGACGACGAGACCAGGTCGTTCATCACGCAGACCTACCAGCGCGCCGAGGCGTTTCTGTTCGGCCGGCGCACCTACGAGTTGTTCGCTGACTCGTGGGGATCAATGCGCGCACATCCCATCGGCGTGGCCTTGAACGAGGCCCCCAAGTACGTTGCCTCGACCACGCTCACCGCGCCGCGTTGGGAGGACACGACCGTTCTCCGCGGTGACCTCGCGGCGGCCATCAGTGAGCTGAAGGCCAAGCCCGGGGGTGAGCTGCAGGTGCACGGCAGTGGCGCCCTGACCCGGTGGCTGCTGGAGAACGATCTGGTCGACGAGATGACTCTGATCGTGGTCCCGGTGATCCTCGGCCAGGGCGCGAGGCTGTTCCCGGAGACCGGTTCGGATCTTGCGCTCGACCTGCTCGAGTCGCGGGTCGACTCGAAGGGCGTGACGGTCCAGGTCTACCGGCCGGCCGGGCGCCCGCGGTATGTATCGGCCTGAAGTCCCTGACCACCGAACCACGCTGTTTGACACCACGGGAGATGATCTTCAGATGCGGTACCTGGTTTCCGTGATCGACGACAAGAGCAATCCCGGCAGCACCGACAGGCGGCCTGCCATCAGCGCGTTCAACGAACGACTGATCGCCGAGGGCTACTGGGTTTTCTCGGGCGGACTCGCAGACACCGACGCGGCCACGGTCATCGACAACCGGGGCGAGGAGGCGGTGATCACCGACGGGCCTTTCGTGGAGTCGAAGGAGTACCTCGCCGGCGTCTGGGTGTGGGAGGCCCCCGATCTGGATGTGGCGCTCAAGCTCGCTGCCGAGGCGTCGAAGGTCTGCGATCGCAAGATCGAGGTGCGGCCGTTCCAGTGAGCGACGTCGGCTCGCTGACGACACGCGCCGGAAGATCTCGACGAAATCTTGCGGGCGGTGTCGGATCGGGTCAGGGGTTCTGGCCGTCACCGCCCTCAGCCTCCCGGTCGTCGCCCTGATGCCCCGCAAGGCACCCCGTACCCTGTCGGAGTGACAGATGCGGACTTCGACGCCCAGCTCAAGGTGCTCGACGCCACCCTGACCTCGATCGAGAATGTGCTCGATCTCGATGGCATGCGCGCCGAGATCGCCTCACTGCAGCAGGAGGTCTCGGTCCCTGACCTCTGGGACGACCAGGCCAACGCCCAGCGTGTGACCGGCCGGCTGTCGGTGCTGCAGGGGGAGCTGGAGCGCATCACGAGCCTGCGGTCGCGGCTCGACGACGTGCGCCTGATGGTCGAGATGGGCCGCGAGGAGGGTGACGCCGACTCGCTCACGGAGTCAGAGACCGAGCTCGGGCGGCTGCACCAGTTGATCGAGTCGCTCGAGGTCCGCACCCTGCTGTCCGGCGAGTACGACCAGCGCGAGGCGCTGGTGTCGCTGCGGTCCGGCGCCGGTGGGGTCGACGCGGCCGACTTCACCGAGATGCTGATGCGCATGTACCTGCGGTGGGCCGAGCGGCATAAGTACTCCACCGAGGTCTACGACACGTCGTACGCCGAGGAGGCCGGCATCAAGTCGGCGACGTTCGCGGTGAAGGCGCCGTACGCCTACGGCACGCTGTCGGTCGAGTCCGGCACCCACCGGCTCGTTCGGATCTCGCCGTTCGACAACCAGGGTCGGCGGCAGACGTCGTTCGCGGCGGTCGAGGTCGTGCCGGTGCTGGAGCAGACCGACGAGATCGACGTGCCCGAGGAAGAGGTCCGGGTCGACGTCTATCGCTCGTCGGGGCCTGGCGGTCAGAGCGTCAATACGACCGACTCGGCGGTGCGGATCACCCACCTGCCGACCGGACTCGTCGTGAGTTGTCAAAACGAGAAGAGTCAGATCCAAAACCGCGCGACCGCGATGTCGATCCTCAAGTCCAAGCTGCTCGCCCTCAAGCACGAGGAGGAGCGGGCCAAGCTCGACGAGCTGCGCGGCGACGTCATGGCGTCATGGGGGGACCAGATGCGGTCCTACGTGCTGCACCCGTACCAGATGGTCAAGGACCTGCGCACCGAGTACGAGACCGGCAACACCTCGGCGGTCTTCGACGGCGACCTCGACGGATTCATCGAGGCCGGCATCCGGTGGCGGCGTGGACAGAGGTCGGTCTAGGCCGACTCGTCGTGCCCGCCGGCGGTATGCCAGCTGGTTCGACCGAGGGCGCTATGCCGCTATTCTTGATATGTCGTAATTGACAAACATACTCTGGAAATTGCGCATATTACCATTACGACTTTCGCCGCTAATCCAATCGGATCCGGAGAGACCTTACCAAGGGCGCTTCTACGTACTAATCTGGTCACTTGGAGCGCCTCGGGGGATGTGTCCGTGTCGCGACGTTCGTCGATGTGGGCGACCGGCCTCCGCTGGTGAATGCCGCATTCGGCTCAGGCTCCGCGACCCGATCTCGCGATCGGTGAGTTCATTCGACGGAGCCTGGTCCCCGTCCCGTCGACCAATCACCATTCCCGTAGTGGGAAGAAGAGAGGTCATCAATGCATGCGCGAAGGATCATTGTCGCCGCCGCCACGAGCGTGTTCATCGCATCCGGGATGATGGCGCTCGGAGGGTCTGCCGCGACCGCACTGGCGTCCGGTCGATCGATTCAATGTGACGGGGTGGTCGTGCTCGGCCATGCGCCGAAGACCAAGGTGGTGGTGCCGAGCGGCGCGTCATGCACACTCAAGAACTCGACCGTCAAGAGCGTGCGAGGGCTCCCGGGCGCGGTTGACGTCAAGGTCTACAACACCGCTGTCAAGCGCAACCTGATGGTTCGCCACGCCACCGGAACCGTCCACATCGGCGATCGAGACTGCGGCTTCGACCCATCGGTGGGCAACAACCTCATCGTCCGCAATTCGCACAACGTCCTGATCTGTGTCGTACAGGTGAGGAACAATGTCATGGTGCGAAACAACGATGGCCGTATAACGGTTCGCGAAAACCACGTCGGACGCAACATCAGGGTCAATCGCAACCTGGCGTACTCGCCGCATGCCGACGAGAACCCGCCACCGTGGGCGCCTGGCATCCGCATCCTGCACAACAACGCTGGTGGGCACATCGTCGCTCGGGACAATGACTCGAGTCGGCGGGTTATCACTCGCGGCAACCACCCGGCCGTGATCATCGCCTAACGTAGTTGCGCTTCGGCGCGCCGTTGAAACGGTCGGCGCTTCCGGTGCCACGGTGCCGGGAGCGCCGATTGTTAACTGTGAAGGATTCGCCATATGAGGGCCGGGTCGGCGGCGTTAGACGCGGTCGGGCGACTGCGCCAGACCGACCCGTCGATGCAGATCCTCGACGATGCGCAGCACGACCTCCGGGGGTGCGCCGACGCGGGCCGCGTGCCGCACCCGCGCGCCGGTCAGGATCAGGTCGAGACCGTACGCGAAGGTCGCCCCGTGCGGCTGGCCCTGGAGGTCGGTGAACGCGGCTCGCAGCGTCGGGTAGCCGCCGGGCTTGAGCAACTCCTGCAGGAGGTCGGTGTCGTCGACGCCGGATCGCTGTCGGTCGGCCTCCGCGTGCCACTCGAGGACGCTGCCCCCGACGTACGCGCCGAGGGCGAAGAGCAGCTGCTGGGCCTCGCTGGGCGCGAACCCCACGTTGACCAGGACCTCCAGTGCCGACTCGATCTGGGGGAGGGACGCCGGCGTCGGACGGTTGCCGGCGATCACGAGATGCGAGTCGCGGTGCGCGGTCATCAGCCCAAAGGTCTCGTGCGTGTGCTGGGACAGCCAGTCCCACCACGGTTCGCCGTCGCGAGGACCGCCCCCGTCCGGCCGGACGCGAGTGATGAGCCGCTCGGCCATCAGGTCGAGGAGCTGGCGCTTGTTGGCGACGTGCCAATAGAGCGTCGGCGCCTGGACTCCGAGCTCGCGCGCGATCCGCCGCAGGCTCACGCCGGCGAGGCCGTGGTCGTCGAGCAGGCGCAGGCCGGTGTCGACGATCGACTCCTGGCTGACGGCCATCGCGGCTCCTCGGACCGGTCCGAATTTCCCGGTTGACACTCTAACAGTGTTAGAGGCATCCTGTGGGACGTGTCTAACAGTGTTAGGGAAAGCGGTACGCCGGCGGCTATTTCGATTCGGGGGCTGACGAAGACGTTCGGCAAGGGTTCGCACCTGGTCGAGGCGGTCCGCGGGATCGACCTCGACGTGCGGACGGGCGAGACGTTCGGCTTCCTCGGGCCCAACGGCGCCGGCAAATCGACGACGATCAAGATGTTGTGCACCCTGGCCGATCCGACCGGCGGCGAGGCGACCGTCGCGGGGCACGACGTCATCCGTGAGCGTGACGAGGTCCGTCGCCATATCGGGCTGGTGTTTCAAGAGACGACGCTCGACACCTACCTCACCGCCGAGCAAAACCTGCGCTTCCACGCCGAGCTCTACGGCGTGCCCCGACCCGAGCTGGGGCCGCGGCTCGACGAGGTGCTGTCGATGGTCGGGCTCAACGACCGGCGCGACGACCTCGTCCAAACGTTCTCCGGTGGGATGAAGCGTCGGCTCGAGATCGCCCGTGGCCTCCTGCACTCGCCGCGCGTGCTGTTTCTCGACGAGCCGACGATCGGGCTCGACCCGCAGACTCGGGCGTCGATCTGGGAATACCTCGGCGAGCTGCACCGACGCGAGGACATCACGGTCTTCGTCACCACGCACTACATGGACGAGGCCGAGCATTGCGACCGGATGGCGATCATGGACGAAGGGCGCATCGTCGCGCTCGACACGCCCGAGGCGCTCAAGGCCGCGATCGGGGAGGACCGGGTCAAGATCCAGACCGACGACGACGATGCGGCGATCAAGCGGCTGGCCGACCGGTTCGACATCGAGGCGACGACCGTCGGCGTCGACGGAAACACCAGCGCGGTGAGCTTCGGAGTCGCCGGTGGTGAGCAGTTTGTCCCGCGGCTGTTCGACGAGCTCGGGGTGCCGATCCGGTCGGTGACGGTCACCCGGCCGAGCCTCGACGACGTCTTCTTGGCCTACACGGGCCGGACCATTCGCGACGCGGAGGCGGCGGCCCGACCGGTCCCGCCCTGGGCTCGGAGGTGAGTGACATGTCCACGACACAGGCACCGGTCGCGGCGGTACGGCTGCCGACCACCGGCCTTCGGCATCAGCTGCGTGCGACGTCGGTCGTGTGGCGGCGCGAGTTGGTCCGCTTCATGCGGGATCGGACGCGGGCGCTGACCGGCCTGGTCCAGCCGCTGCTGTTCTTGTTCGTTCTCGGCACCGGCCTGTCGAGCCTGGTGTCGCGCGGCACCGACATCGACTTTCGGACGTTTCTCTATCCGGGCATCGTCGCGATCTCGGTGCTGTTCACGGCCACGTTCGCGGGCATCTCGCTGGTCTGGGATCGCGAGTGGGGCTTCCTGCGCGAGATGATGGTCGCGCCGGTGAGCCGGGCGTCGATCCTGGTCGGCAAGGCGCTGGGCGGCGCGACCGTCGCCACGGCACAGAGCATGGTGATGCTGGCCCTGTGCGGAGTGGTCGACATCCCGTACGACCCGGTGATGCTCGTCGAGATGGTCGTGCTGTTGTTCCTCGCCGGCCTGATGCTGACCGCGATGAGTCTCGCGATGGTGGTCCGGATCCGACAGTTTCAGGCGGCGTTCCCGCTGGTCCAGATGGTGATCACGCCGATGATGTTTCTGTCCGGCGCGATGTTCCCGCTGTCGGGCCTGCCGCGGTGGCTCGACATCCTGACCACGCTCAACCCGCTGACGTACGCCGTCGAGCCCATGCGGCACGTCGTCTTCGCGCAGCTGAGCCTGTCGGCGAGCGACCAGGCGACGCTGGATCCCGGTCTGACCTGGGGGGACTGGCAGGTTCCGGTGCCGGTGCAGGTGGGCGTCGTGGTCGTCGTGACGATCGGGCTCTTGGCGTTGGCAATCGCCCGGTTCGACCGGACCGAGTGACGCGGTGGCATGCGGTCCGCCGCGTACCTGCGTTGACCCCTCAGGTGGGGCACGTAGACTCGGCGACCGGCCGGACTGCGCACGCGAAACACCACACCTGCCCCCGACATCCGGCCGTCAACGCACGTGATCCGATTCGAAACCGTTTCCAAGGCCTATAGCGCGAGCAAGCGACCGGCTCTCGACTCCATCGACGTCGAGATCGAGAAGGGCGAGTTCGTCTTTCTCGTCGGCGCGTCCGGCTCCGGCAAGTCCACGTTCTTGCGTCTGATACTCCGCGAGGCTCGGCCGAGCAGCGGGCGGGTATACGTCGCCGGCAAGGAGATCAACCGGCTCGCGGGTTGGAAGATCCCGGGCTTGCGGCGCCAGATCGGCACGGTTTTTCAGGACTTCCGGCTGTTGCCCAACAAGACCGTGACCGAAAACGTCGCGTTCGCCCTGCAGGTGATCGGCAAGTCGCGCCGGATCATCGAGCGGGTCGTCCCCGAGACGCTGGAGCTGGTCGGCCTCGGCGGCAAGGGCGAGCGGATGCCCGACGAGCTGTCCGGCGGCGAGCAGCAGCGGGTCGCGGTGGCCCGGGCGTTCGTCAACCGGCCGATGATCCTGATCGCCGACGAGCCGACCGGCAACCTCGACCCGACCACATCGGTCGGGATCATGAAGCTGCTCGACCGGATCAACCGCACCGGCACGACCGTCTTGATGGCGACTCACGACTCCGGCATCGTCGACCAGATGCGCAAGCGGGTGATCGAGCTCGACGCCGGCCGCGTCGTTCGCGACCAGTCCCGCGGTGTCTACGGCTATCAAAACTGACCTTCACGGAAAGCCATGCAGATCACACACGTTTTTTCCGAGCTAGGCACGGGCCTGCGGCGCAACATCTCGATGACGATCTCGCTGATCGTCACGATGGGCGTCTCGCTCACCCTCGTCGGCTTCGCGCTGATGGTGAACTCGCAGACCAACAAGACCGAGGCGTTCTTCGGCGATCGGCTGCAGCTGCAGGTGATGCTGTGCACCGATCGCATGAGCACCGGTCCGTGCGTCAACGGCGAGGTCAGCGACGCGCAGCGGACCAACATCGAGGGTGCGCTGAAGGACAATCCCGAGGTCAAGTCGATCGAGTACCAGAGCTCCAAGGAGGCGTACGACCAGGCCGAAGACCTGTTCAGCCAGAGCCCCGAAGGCCGTCAGTTGTTCGAGGTCGTCCACCAAAGCGACTTCGCCGCGTCCTACTTCGTCACCCTCGACGACCCGAGCCAGTTCGCCGGCGCCGAGGACCAGGCCCAACACATGCCGGGGGTGGCCGGGACCAAAAACCTCAACGACCAGCTCGAGCCGCTCTACAAGCTGCTCGAGTGGCTGTGGTGGTTCTCGCTCGGGATCGCGGCGTTCCTGGTCATCGCCGCCGTCATGCAGGTGTCCAACACGATCCGGCTCACCGCATACGCCCGACGGCGCGAGATCGGCATCATGCGCCTGGTCGGTGCGTCGAGCTGGCACATCCAGATGCCGTTCGTCCTGGAGTCCCTGCTCGCCGCCGTCATCTCGGGGTTGTTGGCCTGCGTCGCGCTGGCGGTCTTCGTCCAGGTCGTGATCTACGGCTTCGTGCTCGACTCGTCGCTGTCGACGTTCACGGACTGGATCGGGTGGGACGACGCGATCATGGCCGGGTTCGTTACGTTGGGCTTTGCGGTGCTTTTGGGCCTGATTCCGACACTCGTGATGACACGCAAATACCTGGATGTTTGACGACGGTCGGTTACCGTCTTGGGGAAGTCCCCCAATGGACAGGTACTGACCGTGGCTCGACTCTTCCCCCTTGGTCGCCGCCAGTGGCTCATCGCGACGACGTTGACAGCCGCCCTGGGCGTGCTCGTCAGCACGACAGCGGTGCCGGACGCGCCGGCTTCCGCGATGACCGACCCTGACGACCTGGAGGACCGCAAGGCCGACGTCAACGATCGGCTTCACGGCGCCCATCGCGACCTCGACGAATCGAGTGCCCAGTTGCTCGCGGCGACCCGTGCGCTCAACACCGCGCAGGCTCAGCTCTCGACCGCGCAGGATAACCTCGCTCGTACGCGGGGTCAGCTGAGCGCCGCGAAAGTGCTGGACCAGCTGATGCAGGACCGCCTCCAGGAGGCCGAGGAGCGCCTCGCGTATGCGGAGCAGGCCCTCGAGGACTCGCGAAGCGACATCAAGTCGGCCGAGGACAAGCTGTCCAGCTTCATCGTCACGACCTACGAGTACGGCAGCCCCAGCCTGACGAGTCTCAGCCTCGTCCTGGAGGGCGGCGAGCCGTCCGACTTCGGCCGCAACATGTCGCTCGCCGACTCGGTCGTCGGCGCGCAGTCGGCCACGATCGATCAGCTCGAGGCCAAGAAGACCATCTCCAAGGTCCGCGAGCAGGCGGTGCAGCGGCTGCGTGACGAGGTCGCCAAGCGGCGTGAAGAGGCGGCCGAAAATCTGGACCGGATGCAGGTGCTCGAGGCGCAGGCCGAGGAGCAGACCAAGCAGGTCCAGGCGCTCGTCGCGGAGCGCCAGGCCGCCGAGCAGCAGGCCGAGAGCGCCAAGCAGATCGACCTCGCCCGGATCAACACACTCGAAGCCAAGCGGGAGAAGATCAAGAACCGGCTGGAGCGGATCGCCGCGCGGCAAAACGGCCCCGGCATCCAGGTCAACAACTCCGGCGGCTGGCTGTCGTGGCCGGTGTCCGACACCTACATCACGTCGTCGTACGGCATGCGCTACCACCCGATTCTGCACTACATGAAACTGCACGACGGGACCGACTTCGGCGCCGCATGCGGCACACCGGTCTACGCCGCCGCCACTGGAACGGTGATCTCCGAGTACTACGACGACGCCTACGGCAACCGGCTCACGATCAACCACGGCAACGTCAACGGCGTCAGCCTCTCGACGTCCTACAACCACCTGACGAGTTTCGTCGCAGGCTACGGCGAACACGTCAAGCGCGGCGAGCTGATCGCGTACTCCGGCACGACCGGCTGGTCGACCGGCTGCCACCTGCACTTCATGGTCTACGAGGGCGGCACCACCGTCGACCCGATGAGCTGGCTCTGACGATCGTCCGGCCGGCGTGCGGAATACTGGGGCGGATGGCCAAGGAACAAGGGCGCAAGGTCGTGACGACCAATCGCAAGGCGCGATACGACTACCACGTCGAGGACACCTACGAAGCAGGCCTCGTGCTGACCGGCACCGAGGTCAAGTCGCTGCGCGCGGGCAGGGCGAGCTTGACCGACGGATTCGCCGAGGTCGACGGGGGTGAAGCCTGGCTGCACGGCGTCTACATCCCCGAGTACACGGCGGGCACGTGGACCAACCACGAGCCACGGCGCCGGCGCAAGCTGTTGCTGCATCGCCAGGAGATCGACCGGATGGCGTCCAAGGTCGCCGAGCGCGGGCTGACGCTCGTGCCGCTGTCGCTGTACTTCAAGGACGGCCGGGCCAAGGTCGAGCTCGCCCTCGCCCGCGGCAAGCGGACCTATGACAAGCGCCAGGCGCTGGCGGCGAAGGAGGCCAAGCGCGAGGCCGAGCGGGCCATGGGACGCCGCGCGAAGGGATACGAGTGAGCGGACCGGCCGCCGACGCCGAGGTTCCGGCCTGGTGGCGGCGGCTCGGGTTGCCCGGACTCGCCGACGTCCACGTCCACTTCCTGCCGCCGCCGGTCATGACCCGGGTCTGGGAGCACTTCGACGCGACCGGACCGCTGCTCGGCCGCCCGTGGCCGATCAACTATCGGACCAGCATCGAGGAGCGGTTGGCGACACTGCGCGACCTCGGCGTGCGCTGGCACGGCGCCCTGCCGTACGCGCATCGGCCCGGCATCGCGACCTACCTCAACGACTGGGCGGCGGGGTTCGCCGAGCAGACGCCGGGCTGTCTGCGCTGTGCGACGTTCTACCCCGAGCCGGGCGTCGTCGACGAGGTGCGACGGCGCATCGCCGATGGCGTGCACCTGTTCAAGGTGCATGTGCAGGTGGGCGACTTCGATGTGCGCGACCCGCAGATCGACCCGGTGTGGGGGCTACTCGCCGAGACGGAGACACCGGTCGTCGTGCACGCCGGCTCGGGCCCGGTGCCCAACCGGCACACCGGACCGGCCCCCATGGCTGAGCTACTGGCACGCCATCCCCGGCTGTGCGCGATCATCGCCCATCTCGGGGCGCCGGAGTACGCGGAGTTCGTCGAGCTCGCCGAGCGACACGGGCGGGTGCACCTCGACACGACGATGGCGTTCACCGACTTCTTCGAGGCCGACGCGCCGGTGCCTCGGAGCCTGCTGCCGCGTCTGGCCGACCTGTGCGATCGCATCCTGCTCGGCTCGGACTTCCCGAACATCCCGTACGCCTATGCTCACCAGCTCGATGCTCTCGACCGGCTCGACCTCGGCGACGACTGGCTCCGAGCGGTGTGCTGGCACAACCCCGTACGCCTGCTCGGTCTCGGTAACTCTGCGGCGGAATAGCCTGGTCGTCCAGTACGCTGGAGGCGGTTGACAACTCAAGAGGGGCTGATCGGTTTCGACTTCGGTCGTTCGGTTCAGGAGAAGCGGGTCGAGGACCCAAGGTCATCTCGTTAACGATCCTTGGAAACCATAACTGCCAAGGCTAAGCAGGCAGACTTCGCCCTCGCCGCCTAAGGCGACTAGGTGAAGGGTCGGCCTGGGATTGCCTCCATCCCAGTCACCGGCCTCATTGCGGAGGCTCGCTGGTCAGGTCTCGCCGCGGGATCTGACCGGGACTCTTTTGCGCGGCTGAGCCCGTCGGTGACGTCGTCTGCACGAGCACCGGGGCTGAGAAAACGTCGAGCAGACTGCACCCGGAGAAGTCCTGAGTCAGCGTCGGAGGACGCGGGTTCGATTCCCGCCAGCTCCACTTATGGCAAGGTGCCCGGTCAACGTCGTGTTGGCCGGGCACATTGCGGTCCAGGCGGCACTGGTTTAGCCGCCGCCCCTCTCGATGCGATGAACAGACCCGAGGTCTCTCAGACCTTCCTCGATGGTGTCCCGGGCCTCGGAATAGTCGCGGAACGCAGCGGCGTCGCCCAGCTCGAGGAGCCAGCTCTCAAGACGTTGTCGATACTCCCGCTCGAAGGCACGCAGATCCCCAACCTCGCGGATGATCTTGTCGCGCTCGCGATGCGTGCGCTCGGTCTTGAAATCGCGAGCCGCCTTGACGATCTTGAGCTGATCCACGAGCTCTTGTATCCCGAGTGCGATCTCGTTGGCAGTCCGATCCTGGGGGTTGAGGAGCAGCTCCAGGATCTGGCGCCGGATGACATCCTCTGGTGTGGCCTGGTTGGAGTGGATTCGTTCGTTGAGGGCTCGCAGGCTTCCGGCAAGCTCATCCTCGGTGTCACTCGTCGTCTTCCCAGGCTCGGCCCGGCCGAAGAGTCGAGGATCGGACGGCTCGACCGTCGACGTCTTCGCATTTCGAGCTCGCCCTTGGACGATGGCGTCTTCGGGCGTGCTGCTGACGAGCTGTCTCGCCTGCAGGAGGTCGACGTCGAAGTCTGGCGGGAGATCGTCCTCACCCAACTCGCCATCATCGACCAGCTTCTCGACGTCGCGCACGAACCGGGCGAGCATCTCGACGCTGTTGAGAAAGTCCTGAGTCAGCTCCTCAAGACTCGCGTACCGATCGCGAGCGTTTTGGACCGCATGCAGGAACCTGTTGAGCCGGCTGAAACGCGCCGGCGGCCACGTCAGAGAACCGAGCGGCGTCCCCAAGATCAGGGAGAGCTCGAGCCCTTCGCTCAGGCGCACGGGACGGTCGCCGGCCTCGATGCGGGCGACCGTGCTCTGATGAAAGTTCGAGAACCCGACCTTCGCCATCTTCTTCGCGAGCGCGGTCTGAGACATCTCCTGCAGCTCCCGCGCCGCCCGCATGTTCTCGCCGAACCACCGCTCTCTGTCGGTGGTGGTCGATGGCTGCTTGGTGTCGGACACGCGACGAGATTATCACGCAAGGGTGGAGCGGATAACCCCTGCTAGGGCATCCGACCACAATCCCACGAGCGTGCGGGAGTAGCGCAGCCTCACATGCTCTGAGCGCGCTCAAGCTCCTTGCGGGCGAGGTCGGCGACGGCTGCGTGCGTGCCGAACCAGACGCCGCTCCGCCCCGCGATGTTGTCCAGCAGCTCGCGGAGCACGACCAGTCGCGACCGGTGCCCGATCACATGCGGATGCAGGGTCAGCTGGAACAGGCCGCCATCCGCGTACGCCGCGTCGAACTCGTCGCGCCAGATGTCGACGACACCGCGCAGGGGCGTGTACGGCCGGGAGCCGGTGAACCGGTCCATCGTGAAGTACGGTGCGTGTCGATCGCGCGACCGGTGAGGTCGAGCTCGTCCTCGCGCCGGAGCGATGCGTTGCGCTCGTGGATCCAACCGTGGACGGCGACCTCGTGGCCGCCCTCGACGTACGCGGTGACCTCGTCGGGATGCAAGAGAGCGGAGACGGCCGGGACGAAGAAGCTCGCCGGGATCTCCATCGCCGCAAGCAGCTCGAGGATGCGGGGGACCGCGACCCGAGCGCCGTACTCGCCCTGGCTCAGCTTGCCGGGACTGGTCTCGGCGTCGCGGAGCGGGATGGTCTCGTGATCGGAGTCGAACGACACCGCGACCGCCACTCGTGCACCGCCCGGCCACTGCGGTGGGACGAGTCGCCTTCCGGCGCGGACCGCCTCCACGTGGCCGCGCCAGGTCTCCTCGCTCCACTGCCACGGCTGCTCTTTCGACTCGGGCATGCCCCGATCATGGCCCATGCCGCGAGCCGGTCGGTCCCTCGACCTCGACGCCGCGGGCGTAGACGGCGCGGATGCGATGGAGGGCGCCGAGGTCGGCCATCGGGTCGCCGTCGACGGCAATGATGTCGGCGTCGAAGCCCGGTGCGATCCGGCCCTTGCGGTCCGCCAACCCGCAGGCGTCGGCCGCGGTCGACGTGATGGCCGTAAGCGCCTCGGCTGGGGTGAAGCCGATCTCCACCAGCTGGGCTGGGCCGTTCAGCAGTGCGTCGTGTGGCTTCGGCGGTCCGATGCCGGCGTCGGTGCCGACGACCATCCGGGCGCCGGCCTCGTGCAATCGGCGCATGTTGCCCACGATGCGAGGGAGCCGAGCGAGCACGGCCGGCGGCGGTTTGACGTCGGGACCCATCGGCGCCTGACCCAGCGATGCCCCGATGGCGATGCGCTTGCGTACGATCGTCTCGATCAAGCCGTCGGGTGGGTCGTCGATCCCCTCGGCGCTCCAGAACGAAGCGTGCTCGATGCCGTCGACGTCGGTGGCGGCGACGTCGACGATGGCGGACGTCCCATGCGCGTGCGCGGTGATCGGCAGGCCGAGGCGATGGGCCTCGTCGACTGCGGCGACTAGTGCTGCCGGATCGAACTGCGGCACCTCCTGACGCGTTCCAGGAGTCAGCGTGCCGCCGCTGGCCATGATCTTGATGACGTCGACGCCACGCTCGGCGTGCTCTCGTATGGCAGCACGCATGCCCGCTCCGTCGGGCTCCGCGACGCCGCCGAGGTAGTGGCAGTGTCCCTGGGCTTTCGTGATCGGTGGTCCGGACGCCACGATCGTGGGCAGCGTCGGACCGGTGCCGTCGCGCAGCCGCAGCGCCAGGTAGTCGCGGTCGCCGAGATCGCGAACCGTCGTGATGCCCGCACGCAACGCTGTGCGAGCCGCCTCGGTCATCGCCGCGAGAGCCTCGGCGTCGTCGCGGGCGGCGAGGCTCCCGACCGGGTCGGCGCTCGCGTCGAACGCCAGGTGTACGTGGGTGTCGACCAACCCTGGCACGAGCGTCGCACCGGCCAGATCGACCACGGCGACACCGTCCGGTGGTGACGTGCCGTACTCGACTGCCGTGACCCGGGCTCCCTCGACGAACACCACCGGGTCGGCAACCAGCCGCCCTTCGTCGAAGAGCCACGCTGCCGAAAGCACAGTGGTCATGCCGAAAGCATGGCAGGACTCATGCGACTCGGCATCCGATGTGCCTGGACCGGTCGGACCGACGACCCATACGTTGGAGCCAGCGTCCGGACAGCGCATACCGACCCATCCCGATAGGCCGAGGAGCCGCCGTGAGTATGTACGAGCGATTCACCTTCCGTGGCGCGACGCTGGACCGGATGACGATCGCCGCGCTGTTATGCGCCGAGAAGCGCCTGGGTTACTCCATGACGATCATCCAAGGGTCGTACAACCGCGGCGGTGTGGGCGCGTCCGGGGGTACGCACGACGGCGGTGGTGCGGTCGACCTGGTCTGGTTCGACATCCGTCGCAAAAACCGTCAGCTCCGCAAGGCCAACTTCGCCGGCTGGCCGCGGCGTACGCTGCCCGGCGAGTGGTCGCGCCACTGGCACGGCATCCTCATCGGCAACGACAAGGCCAGCCCGGAGGCGAAGGACCAGGTCCGCGCGTACAGGAACGGCCGGGACGGCCTCGCCTCCAACGGACCGGACACGTGGTGGCGGCCGAAGAAGATCGGCCCGTTCAGATACGGCAAGCGCGACTGCGTGTCGTGGCGCCGGCTCAACAGGATCGCGAAACATCCCAAGGGCATGGCCTTCATGCCCAGCGGAGCTCGGCAGGTCGAGGTGGTCGCCCGCTCCCTTCGGGGCTTCAACATGGACATGCAGGGTCGTCACCGCGCCGGCCGCATGGACAAGGCGTTGATCGACGCGATCCACCGGTTCCGTCGGATCCGTCATGTCGGTGAGACCGAAGTCGAGGGCATCCTCACGCCCAAGGTTTGCTACGAGTTGTGCATCCCCACCGTCGAAGAGGACTGATCGATGCCCCCGTACACGTTCGCCCAAACCGCCAAGACCTGGGTCGCCACCGGAGGCGCCGCCGCCACCGCGTTGCTCGGACTGCTCGCCGGCGACTCGACGGTCGGGCGGGTGCTCACCGTCGTCGCCGCCGTCGGCACTGTCGCCGCGACGTACGCCGTGCCGAACGCCCCGATGGCCGACGCGGCCGCCGAGTCGGCCACGTTCGACCCGCAGTGATCACGACGACGCGGAGGCGAAGCGGCGCAGTCGGAGACTGTTGCTGACGACGAACACACTCGACGCGGCCATCGTCGCGCCGGCGAGCATCGGGTTGAGCAGGCCCAGTGCAGCCAGCGGGATCGCCGCCGTGTTGTAGCCGAAGGCCCAAAACAGGTTGGTCTTGATCGTGCCGAGCGTCTTGCGAGACAGCCGGATCGCGTCGGCGGCGGCCCGGAGGTCGCCACGCATGAGCGTGAGGTCGGCGGCCTCGATCGCGACGTCGGTGCCGGTGCCCATCGCGAGACCGAGATCGGCCTGCGCGAGCGCCGCCGCGTCGTTGACCCCGTCGCCGACCATCGCCACGACCCTTCCCTCCCGTTGGAGGTCGGCGACGACGTCGACCTTGTCCTTCGGCAACACCTCGGCGATGACGCGGTCGATGCCGACCTGCCCGGCGACCTCGTCAGCGACCGTCTGGTTGTCACCGGTCAGCAGCACCGGGGTCAAGCCGAGCTCCTTGAACCGGCGTACGGCCTCGGCGCTGGTCGGCTTGACAGCGTCGGCCACGATCAACACGCCGCGCGGCTCGCCGTCCCACGCCACAGCGATTGCGGTCTGACCAGACCGTTCGGCATCGGCCTTCGCCGTACGCAGGTCGTCGCCGAGTCGGATCGACCAGTCGGCGAGCAGTGTCTCCCGACCGACGAGCACGGCATGCCCGTCGACGATGCCCTGGACGCCCTTGCCTTCGACGTTGGCGAACGACTCGGGCGTCGGCAGCGCGCCGGCACGCTCGCGGGCGCCGTCGGCGACCGCCCGCGCGATCGGATGCTCCGACGCGTCCTCGAGCCCACCGGCGAGGCGCAGCAGGTCGACCGCGTCGGTGCCCTCGGCCGTCACGACGTCGAGCAGCGTCATCGTGCCGGTGGTCACCGTGCCGGTCTTGTCGAGCACGATGGTGTCGACCTGGCGAGTCGACTCCAACACCTCGGGGCCCTTGATCAGGATGCCGAGCTGGGCGCCGCGTCCGGTGCCGACCAGCAACGCGGTCGGCACGGCCAGACCGAGGGCGCAGGGGCACGCGATGATCAGCACGGCGACCGCGGCGGTGAAGGCCGCCTCTAACGGGAATCCGCCGCCGATCCAAAACCCGAGGACGGCCACCGCGGCCGCGATCACGAACGGGACGAAGACGCCGGAGATCCGGTCGGCCAGCCGTTGTACGTCGGCCTTGCCCGACTGCGCGTTTTCGACGAGCTTCGCCATCTGAGCGAGCTGCGTGTCGGATCCGACGCGGGTCGCCCGAACGACCAGGCGTCCACCGGCGTTGACCGTGGCGCCGACGACGGTGTCGCCCTCGGCCACCTCCACGGGGACGGACTCGCCCGTGAGCATGCTGGCGTCGATCGCCGAGCGACCGTCGACGATCACCCCGTCGGTCGCGATCTTTTCGCCCGGGCGGGCGACGAACTCGTCACCGGCCGCGAGCTGCTCGATCGGGATCCGGGTCTCGACGCCGTCGCGGCGTACGGCCACGTCCTTGGCGCCGAGCTGCAGCAGTGCCAGCAGCGCCGCTCCGGCACGGCGCTTGGACCGCTTCTCGAAGTAGCGTCCGATGAGCACGAACATCGTGACGCCGGCAGCGACCTCCAGGTAAATGTTGTCGGCGCCGTTCGTACGCTCGATCGTGAGCTCGAACCCGTGACGCATCCCGGGCTCGCCGGCGGTGCCGAAGAACAGGGCGTAGAGCGACCATGCCAATGCCGCGATCGTGCCGACCGAGATCAGGGTGTCCATCGTGGCGGCGCCATGGCGGAGGTTGAGCCAGGCCGCTTGGTGAAACGGCCATCCGGCCCAGACAATCACCGGAGCAGCCAGTGTCAGCGAGGCCCACTGCCAGTAGTCGAACTGCCACGGCTCCACCATCGCGAGCACGATCACCGGGATCGACAAGACGATGCTGCCGATCATCCGTTGCCGCAGGCCGACCAGCTCCGGATCCGGCGCGTCCTCGCCGCCGGTGGACCCTGACGGTTCGGCCTGGGGGAGCGTCGCCGCGTAGCCGGCCTTCTCGACCTCGTCGACGAGGGCCTGCGGGTCGTAGCCGGCCGGTGCGGTGACGGACGCCTTCTCGGTCGCGTAGTTGACCGTCGCGCTGATCCCGTCGAGCTTGTTGAGCTTGCGCTCGATCCGATTGGCGCACGAGGCGCAGGTCATGCCGGTGATGTCGAGCTCGATGGCTCCGGCGGAGATGTGCGGGGGAGCCGAGGGGGTCGTCACGTGATCCTCCCGGATGCTCCGTCGGCGGTGATCGCGAACGCGGCCGTGTGCACCGTCCCGTCGACCTGGAAGTCCAGATAGAGCCAGTATCGGCCGGCCGTCGGGGGCTCGACCATGAACTCGATCTCGGGTCCGGGCTCGGTGACACCGTCGCCGGGCTCGCCCATCGGGTGAACGTGGAGGTAGGCCAGGTCGCCGTCACGCAAGGCGACCAGGTGGCCGTAGGCGCCGAGGTACGGTTCGAGCGTCGTCACGGGCTCGCCGTCGCGGGTGACCGTGAAGGCCAGCTCGGACTCCTCGCCGGCGGTGACCGACCCGTCGACGGAGACGGTGTAGGCGTCGGAGGGCACGGTCGTCGCCTCTGGCGGACGCGGCCCGATCGTCATCGGTCCGGCGACATCGACGGTACGGGTGAGCGCGACCTTGTCACCAAGGGCAGTCGGCACGAAGTCGGCGTACAGACGATAGCTGCCGGCCCGATCCCAGCGCCACGGGATCGACCAGGTGCCGGCGCCGTCAAACGTGGGATGCACGTGACGGAAGCCGCTGCCGTCGGTCCGTACGACGATGAGGTGCAGCAGCTTGTCGTGTGACGTGTCGTAGGCGGTGAGCGGCTCGCCGTCGGGTCCGGTGATCGAGAACGACAGCGTGCCGGCGGCGTCCACGGTCGTCGGCGCGTCGATCGGGCTCAGAAGGTAGCCGTCCTGCTCGAGCGATAGGCCGGATGCCACGGTGCTCGCCGAGTCGGCGTCCTCACCCGCGTGGCTGTCGTGGCCTCCCTCGGCCTCGCTGTCTCCGTGGCCGCCGTCTGTGTGCGCGGATTCCGTGTCGGCTGCCCAGTCGTCGCCCGCGTCCTCGGGGACGACTCCGCGCGCAACGGCGAAGCTGACCACGAACAGGGCGACGAGCCCCGCGCCGTAGGCGGTCAGCCGGGTCAATGTGCGCATCTCGGCACCGGATCTCCGCATGTCCTCACCATACCCGTAGGGGGTAGCAGTACGTAAACTGTATACCCCATAGGGGTACGCCTGGCAAGGGTTGGATCCGCCGTCGTCGCGTTTTCCACAGATTGCCGCGATCGAGGCGTGCTGCTGTCGCGCACGCCTAGCGTTGAAGACAGAAGCCATGGCTGGGGACGACAAGGGGGCGATGGCATGAGTGGACCGTTCAGTCCATATCTGGTGGGGGCCGCAGCGATCCGCGCAGCGGCTGACGACCTGGTCGCGGCCGCCGGGCCGGTAGAGCTGCTGATGGGCGACGTTGTCGTGGCCCATCGACCGGCATCCGACGGCGTCGCCGGGCTGCTGGCCGGGCCGATGGCCTCGGCGCCGCGACCGGCTCGGGCCAACACGCGCGAGGTGATGCTGGCCGCACTGTGCGCTTCGGCGGCCGTCCGAGGCTTCGGTGACGCCGTGAGCGAGTTCGACCGGGTGGTGGAGGCGCTCAACGACGAGTGGGCCGCAGGCCTGGCCGACGACTTCGGCGTCGCGCCGGTCGACCCGGACGCGACAGACGGCCCACAGGGCCGCGATCTCGCCCGGTTGAGCGAGCTGGCGGCTTCCCGCGCCGCTGCGGTGGCGTCGGCACGAGGCGAGCTGCTCGGTCGGCTGCGGCGCCGTTACGAAGCCGCTCGAGCGCGCCTCGACGACGCGGCGGCGGAGTCCGCCAGTCGACTCGACGAGGGGCCGACCCGGCCGGCGATGCGGAGGCTCTTCGCGGCAGGCCTGCTGCCCTACCTCATGCCCGAGGCTTTGCCAGGGCTGCGACTCCGGCCAGGCACACTGCCCTACGACCTCACGCGTTTCGGACCGGAGTTCTTGGCCGCCATCTTGTTGAGTCATCCCGAGATCGACGTGGGTCGCTACGAGCTGTCCGCTGGCCAGGTCGACGCCCTTGGTGACGCGCTTGCCGATCGGATCGCCGACATCGAGGGTGACAGCGACACCGACCAGATCGAGGAGCTGAGCGAGCAGCTCGCGCGGCTCGTCGAGATCGACGGCATCGCGGCCGCGGTCGTGGCTTCCCTCGGCGGTGGTGACCTGCTCTGGGCCGTCAAGGAGCTCGGTGCAAACGACGATGCCGACGGCGATGCCGTGCGCCGGCTGGCAACGACGATCCAGACCGTCACTGAAGTCGCCACTCGTCAGCTGACGACCGTGCGGCAGGTCGGCCTGGCCGATCAGATCGAGGCGGCCCTGATCGACCGGACACCCGGCTGGCCGTTGTCCTATCTGCTCGCCGACGGCACCTATGCGACACCGTTCCTCGACCGGCTCGGCGACGTCCTTGATGACTTTGAGCGCGTCCGGGGCTACTCGCTGTCCGGCTCTCCGCTGACCGAGCAGCTCGAGACCGAGCGCCTGTTCGACGAGGAGGTGTCGCCGGCGCAGTCCGCCGATGTGATGCTGTCCTACCTGTCGGCGCTGCGAAACAATCCCGAAGCCGCCCTCGACTTCTTCACCGACAGCGACGACCGGCGGGCGTACTGGATCCAACAGCGCGATTGGTCTCACGACGTCAACGTCACCTTGTTGGCCGCGCTCGACAGTGCCACGACCAGCGACGTCAACCTCGACGATCGGCCTGTCGACGCCGCGGAGCTGGTCTCGTCGGCGGTCGACCTGCTCGCCCACCGTGACGGCGACCTCGAGCCCGGCGACCTGACCAGCGCAGGCGCCAGGCATCTGGCCCACATCATCGGCACCTACCTGCCGGCCGTCGACCAGGCCAACGACTGGGGAGGCATGGACGATGTCGGGGTCCAGACCGTCAGCTCGCGAGACGACCTGCGGCTCCTCGATGCCGGCCCGATGCCGATCCTCCAGACCGACGATCTGGGCAAGCTGCTGCGGGTTGTGGTCTCAAACGAGGACGGGTTCGTCGCCATGCGTGAGGCGGTGAGCAACTATCAGCACTACCACCTGGCGGCGGTCCTCGAGCAGCGGATCGGCGACCTCTACGACAATCCCGCGACGGAGCTCCCCGGCGACGGCTATCTGCAGCAGGCCATGACCGGCGACGCGCGGCTGGAAGGGCTGGTGCTCGACAGCATGGGCGAGGTCGAGATCGCCGACGGCCGCGCCGAGGACGACCAAGTGCGGGCGTGGGTCCTCCTCGGCCAGCGTGTCGTGGGCTCGGCTCCGATTCCGTTCAAATTGCAGGTGCTCGCCCAGCCGGCACTGACGCTCGCGGGGACGGCCATCGAGGACGCGCTCGCCGATCACGAGGCCGAGGCGATCACGGGTGCGAAGGATGCCGCTGCGGCGGCGCTCGCCGGACGCGTGACGGGGATCGCCGAGATCCTGCACCACGGTGGGGCGATCGACGGCCACGATCTACGGTCGGCCGCCGAGCGCGCCGGGCTGAGCCGGCATGACGTCGCCGACTACTTCGCCGACGGCGATGGTGACTTCCCGACCGGGGTCGATGTGGCTCACGACCAGCGCCTCTACAACATGATGGTCGACCTGACCAACGACTGGGTCGACCTCGACCGCTATCGGCTGAACTACGAAAACGCCTTCCATCCCTACTTCGAGTGATGCCGCGCTCCGGCGGCCGGCGACGACGTCTGATTCGTTCAAGACGCCGGTCTTCGATCCGTTCTAATGTGCCAGACATGACACCTCGATTCGATGCCATCGGCCTCGTCGTCGCTGACATGGGCAAGGCGCTCGCGTTCTATCGACGACTCGGCCTCGAGATTCCCGACAGCTCCGACAGTGAGCCCCACGTGGAGGTCGCGCTGTCCACCGGCTTTCGGCTGTTGTTCGACACCGTCGACACCATCCGGTCGTTCGACCCGGAGTGGTCGCCGCCGCAGGACAGCCAGCGGATGGACCTCGCGTTCGTCTGCGACAGCCCCGAAGACGTCGACGCGACCTACGCCCGACTCACCGAGGCTGGCCAAGACGGACATCTGGCGCCCTGGGACGCCTTCTGGGGACAGCGTTACGCGGTCGTTCGCGATCCCGACGGCAACGGCGTCGACCTCTTCGCGGCGTTGCCGTCAGACGACGGCTGAGTCAGCAGGGTCCGGGGCGACACCCCGGTCAGCGCTCGGACGTCTCGTGACAGGTGCGCCTGGTCGGCATAGCCGGCGTTGACTCCGACGTCAGCCAGCGGCAGACCGGAGCGGGCGAGCGTCAGGGCCCGGTTGAGGCGCAGCACGCGGGCCAGCGTCTTCGGGCCATACCCGAACGCAGACAGACAGCGCCGATGCAGCTGGCGCTCGCTGAAGCCGGCCCGTCGTGCGGTCTCGGCCACGGAGCGTCCGGCACCCAGGTCGTCGGCGATCGCGATCGGCACCGGGTCCGGTTGCCCGGCCCCCGTGAGCCGCTCGACTGCGATCGACTCCAGCACCCGCCCGGGACGGTCGGCCGCGGCCAGCCGGTCGGTCAGCTCGCGGACGTAAGCCGCCTGCCAGACGTCACTCGCCGGCAGGCGCTGGTCGGTCAACGCGTGAGCCGGCAGGCCGAGGACGGTCGGCCCGGTGCCGGGAGCAAACCGCAGGCCGACGAACAATGCGCCGGGAGCGCTGCTGCCGAGGTGGGCTCCGGTGTCCGGCCCGGCGACGATCAGGCCGCCGTCGGTCCAGATCAGGTCGAGGCAGCCGTCCGGCACGACCCGGTAGTCGCGCGTCTCGGCATCGGCACGCCGGGTCCAGACGGTCGCCCCGAGCCAGCGCGACGGGCGCTCGCGATACACGCCTCCCACGGTACGGGACCTCGCCGACAGGCCGCGTCATGATGGAGCGGTGCCGCCCGTACGCGAGATCCTGATCGGACGACGGTCCGACGACCACCTGCTGCTGACCGTTCGCGGCCGGCTCTATCCCGAGGGTGACGACGCCGACTGGTTGTGGACGTCGCTCAGCGTGCGGGTCGGTGGCTTCGGCTGCCAGCAGGAGGGCAACCTACGGGCCGAGGAGCTGCGGTCGCTCCGAGCCGCTCTGGAGGCGCTGGTCGACGGCGCGGTGTCGACGGCCGCGTTGGCCACCGAGGATCGATGGCTCGCGATCGAGCTGTCGGCGGCGAGCGAAGCCGCTGTCGATGCGCGGATCGAGGTGCACGATGATGCGTCGCCGCCCAACGAGCTGCGCTGCGGCCTGGCCGATCTGGAGCGGGCGAGCCTGATCGCCACGATCGAGTCCCTGACCGATGTCGAGCGGGCCTATCCCGCGATCGTCTGAAAACGGCTGGACGCCGCGCCGATGGATTCCGAGGATGGCTGGTCATGACGGTCTTTCGGACGACATCGGACGCGGCAGAGTTTCTGAAGCACGCCCGCGACTATCTGCGCTCGCGGCCGGTCGAGCACAGTGTCATGCTGACCAACGCCGAGCGCCGGTTCGCCGACGCCGAGGGCGACGACCTCTGGTGTTGGCTATCGACGGCTGACGGCGAGGTCGCGGCCACGGCCATGCACACGCCGCCCTTCGGCCTCTACCTGTCTGTGGGCCCGGACGACGCGGTGCGCACCGTCGCGGGGGAGCTGCACGAGCGCGGCCGCGAGCTTCCGAGTGTCGGTGGCCCCCTCCGCCAGGCCGAGACGTTCGCGGAGGCGTGGGCCGGTCTCGTCGGCGTGACCGGGCGAGTCAGGGCTCGGCAGGGGATCTACGCCGCCGACGCGGTCACGCCGCCGACTGGGGTCCCGGGCCGGATCCGTCGGGCCGAGAGTACCGACCTGCCGCTGCTGCGGACCTGGCACGCCGGCTTCTTCACAGACACGGGGCACCCGGTCGAGGCGGACGACACGGCCGAACGGGTCGCCGATGGCCGACTGTACGTGTGGGACGTCGACGGCACGGTGGTGTCGATGGCCGGCATCACCGCGCCAGCGGCCGGGGTTGCGCGTGTCGTGTTGGTCTACACGCCGCGTGAGCTTCGTGGGCACGGCTACGCCAGCGCCTGCGTCGCCGCCCTGACGGCTCGCCAGCTTGCCGAGCCCGGCCGGACCTGCATGCTCTACACCGACCTCGCGAACCCGACTTCCAACGGCATCTACCAGGCCATCGGTTATCGGCGCATCGGCGATGCAGTGCACATCGTGTTCGACTGAGCGCCGCTGGAGTCGCCGCCGACTCAGAGCAGCGGGACGAAGCGGTAGGCGCCGTGCCGGCTGATCTGCGGCGGCTGCACACCTTCACGGGCGAGCCGCAACAACGTGCCGGCGACCGGGATGACCATGATCCCGTCCGGGCCGAGCTGACCGATCAGCGCGTCCGGCACGTCGTCGGCCTCGGCCGAGACCAAGATCCGGTCGTAGGGCGCCGCCGCCGGCCAGCCCAGGACACCGGACTCGGCCGCGTCGATGTGGGCCCACGGCACCGCGTACTTGTGGAGGTTGGCTCCTCCCCAGTACGCCAGGTGCGGGTCGATCTCGACGCCGACGACCCGGCCGTTCGGTCCGACGAGGTGCGCCAGGATCGCCGTCGTCCAGCCGGAGCCGGCACCGACGTCGAGCACCCGCATCCCGGGATCGACTTCTAGCAGCGTCACCATGTCGGCGACCGTGCTCGGTTGGGAGTTGGTTTGTCCGCCCCCGATCGGCAGCGGACGGTCTTCGTCGGCCATCGGCCGCTCTCGGGCCGGCAAGAAGTCGCGCCGGTCGGTCCACGCCATCGCGTCGGCGACCCGTCGCTTGTCATCTCGGTGCCGCACGGCATCAGTGCATCATGGAGTGTGTCCCGTCGCCAACGTCAGATCGACAACGACGTCTACAACCGGCTCGCCGGTGAATGGTGGGCCGACGACAGTCTGCTCGCGATGCTGCGCATGTTCGTCAACCCTGGGCGGGTGCCCTACTACGAACGGGTGCTGCTCGCCCGGCTGGGTCTCGACCCGCGTCGTACGCCCTTGCTCGACATCGGATGCGGCGGCGGCCTGATCGCCGAGGAGTTCGCCCGGATGGGCTTTCCGGTGAGCGGTCTCGACCTCTCGTCCGGTTCGATCGCGACCGCCCGCGAACACGCGCAGGCGCAGGGGTACCAGATCGACTACACCGTGGGCGGTGCGGAGTCGCTGCCGTACGACGACGGGTCGTTCGGGGTCGTGACCTGCTGTGACGTCATCGAGCACGTGACCGACGTCGATCGGGTGCTGTCCGAGGCCTCCCGAGTCCTGCGGCCGGGGGGTGTGTTCCTCTACGACACGCCCAACCGGACCTGGATCAGCAAGCTCACGACGATCAAGGTGGCGCAGGACTGGGCACCGGTCGCGTGCTTTCCGCCCGATCTGCATGTCTGGTCGATGTACTGGAAGCCGCGCGAGCTGGCGGCCGCGCTGCGCCGCAACGGTCTGCGCAGTGCCGACGTCCGCGGCCTGCGACCCCGGCGGCCGCTGCGGATGCTGTGGTCGGCGCGCCAGCTCAAGACGGGACGGATCGACGTTCGCGAGTTCGGCCGCCGGCACGCCTTCCGCGAGAGCCGCGACCGATCCGGCCAATACATGGGGTACGCCGTGAAGCGGGTCGCCTGAGCGACGAGCGCGGGTCGCTCACGCGGCGGGCAGGGGCCGCAGGATGCAGAACTCGTTGCCCTCGGGATCGGCGAGAACGACCCACCGAGCGTCGTCGCCCTGACCGACAGAGACCCGGCGCGCGCCGAGTGCCTCGATGCGGGTGACTTCGCGAGTCTGGTCGTCGGGCCGGAGGTCGAGATGGAGCCGGTTCTTGACCGTCTTCGCTTCCGGCACCCGAAGAAACAGCAGGTCCGGAGCGACGCCGTCCTCCGGGCTGCCGGCCGGTGGCTCGAGCACGACTTCGTCCGGCGAGTCGTGCGTGCGCCTCCAGCCCAGTGCCTCGGCCCAGAATCGTGCCAACCGGTCCGGGTCGTGGGAGTCGACACACAGGCACTGCACACGGATAGACATGCACACAGTGTGGCCAACGCCGTCGATCGGCGCTACCGACTGCTAGCGCTTCGGTCGGCGTGGCCACCAGGCTGGGACGCTCGCAGAGTACGCGTCGTAGTCGGCGCCGAACTGGCGACGCAGTGTCGGCTCCTCGTACCCCTTGACGAAAGCCAAGAACACGAGGGCGACGAAAGCGGCGTACCCGAGGAGCACGATCCGGCCGAGCAGCATGGCCTGTCCGACGATCATCGCGACCACGGCGACGTACATCGGGTTGCGCAGATAGCGGTAGAGGCCGGTGACGACCAGATGCTGTGTCGGCGCGGCCGGCGCCGGCGTGCCGAGTCCCTTGATCGCGAAGCGGCCGAACGCCTCGATGACAACGACGGCGCCGGCCGCAAAGCCGACGGCGCCGAGCACGCGAACCGGCAACCAGCCGTCACCCATCTCGCGGGCGTCCCATCCCGTGAGCCACCACGGCACGAGGACCGCCACGATGCCCGGAGCGGCGAGCAGCCAGAAGAACGAGCCGATTGCCGCCCCGACTCGGTTCACGACCGGAGCTGATCTCGGATCGCGTCGAGGACCGCCGGGTCTTCGATGGTGGACGGCACCGGCTCGTCTCTTCCGTCGGCGATGCCGCGCATCGTCTTGCGCAGAATCTTGCCCGAGCGGGTCTTCGGCAACGCTTCGACGACACTGACGTCGCGGAACGCCGCGACCGGGCCGATCTCGCGGCGTACGGACGCGACCAGCTCGTCGCTCAGCTGATTCTCCCCGATATCGACACCGGCCTTAAGGACGACGAACCCATGCGGCAGCTGGCCCTTGACCGCGTCCCGAACGCCGATGACGGCGCACTCGGCGACCGCCGGATGCGCGGCCAGCACGGCCTCCATCGCGCCGGTCGACAGCCGGTGCCCGGCCACGTTGATGACGTCGTCGACCCGTCCCATCACGAACAGGTAGCCGTCGGTGTCGAGGAACCCGGAGTCGCCGGTGAGGTAGTAGCCGTCGTACTGCGAGAGGTAGGAGTCGATGTAGCGCTGGTCGTCGCCCCACAAGGTCGGCAACGAGCCCGGGGGGAGCGGCAGCTTGATCGCGATGGCGCCTTCAGATCCGGCCGGCAGGGGGTCGCCGTTGGGGTCGAGGATGTGGACGTCCCAGCCCGGCACGGGTTTAGTGGCCGACCCGGGCTTGACCGGCAGATGCTCGAGCCCGCGGGGGTTCGCCGCGATCGGCCAGCCGGTCTCGGTCTGCCACCAGTGATCCACCACCGGTACGCCGAGGTGCTCGTGCGCCCAGTGGTAGGTCTCTGGGTCCAGCCGCTCACCGGCCAGGAAGAGCGTGCGGAAGCTGCCGAGGTCGTACTTCGCCAACTCCACCGCGGACGGGTCCACCTTCTTGATCGCCCGCAACGCCGTCGGCGCGGTGAACAACGCCTTCGCGCCGTGGTCGGAGATGACCCGCCAGAACGCTCCGGCATCCGGCGTACCGACCGGCTTGCCTTCATAAAGCACGGAAGTCGCGCCGACCAGCAGGGGTGCGTAGACGATGTAGGAGTGGCCGACGACCCAGCCGACGTCGGAGGCCGTCCACCACACGTCACCCGGGCCGATGTCGTAGACCGCGCGCATCGACCAGGCCAGCGCGACCGCGTGACCGCCGTTGTCGCGGACCACCCCCTTCGGCTTCCCCGTCGTACCCGAGGTGTAGAGGATGTAGAGCGGGTCGGTCGCTGCCACCGGGACCGGGTCGGCGGGTTCGGCGCCGGCGGTGAGCTCGGCCCAGTCCAGGTCGCGGTCGCCGAGCTTCGCGAGAGCTGCCTCGCGCTGGAGCACGATCGTGTGGTCGGGCTGGTGCTCGGAGAGCTCGAGGGCGGCGTCAATAATCGGCTTGTACTCGACCACGCGGGTCGGCTCGATCCCGCAGGACGCGGCCACGATGACCCGTGGCGTGGCGTCGTCGATCCGGGCCGCGAGCTCCTTCGGGGCGAAGCCGCCGAAGACCACGGAGTGGATCGCGCCGAGCCGAGCGCACGCCAGCATGGTGATGGCGGCTTCCGGCACCATCGGCATGTAGACGATGACGCGATCGCCCTTGCCGACACCGAGTGATTTCAGCGCGCCGGCGAACACCGCGACCTCGTCCCGCAACTGCTGATAGGTCAGTGTCCGCTTGGTCGCCGTGACCGGTGAGTCGTAGATCAGTGCGGCCCGGTCGCCGTGGCCGGCCTCGATGTGTCGATCGAGAGCGTTGTACGACGTATTCAGCTCAGCGTCGGGGAACCAGCGATACAACGGTGCGTTGGCGGAGTCGAGCGCACGCGTCGGCGCTTGGGTCCAGGAGATCGCTCCTGCCGCTTCGAGCCAGAACCCTTCCGGGTCATCGACACTCCGGCGGTAGCTTTCGTTGTACGCACCCATCTGCCTGGCCTCCTCATCGACGGCTCCACTCATCGTGGCAGGGTTGAGGCATGACGGTAAGTCTCGACGAGGTGCGGGCAGCGGCGGAGCGGATCGCCGGGCGGGTACGGCGTACGCCGGTGATCCAGGTGGCGCCGGGTCTGACGTTGAAGCTGGAACTGTTGCAGCACACCGGCTCGTTCAAACCGCGCGGCGCGTTCAACCGGTTGCTCAGCGCAAAGGAGAAGGGCGAGCTCACCGGTCAGGGCATCGTCGCGGCCTCGGGCGGCAACGCCGGACTGGCAGCGGCCTACGCGGCACGGGAGCTCGGCGTACCCGCACGGATCTTTGTGCCGGTGACTACACCGGCCCCCAAGGTCGCCAAGCTGCACCTGCTCGGGGCCGAGGTGATCCAGGTGGGGAACGAGTACGCCGAGGCGTACCAAGTCGCGCTGGAGGCACGGGACGCTAGTGGCGCGCTGTTGCTGCACGCCTACGACCAGCCGGAGGTCGTCGCCGGTCAGGGCACCCTCGGGCTGGAACTGCTCGAGCAGGCCGGCATGTTCGACACCGTGCTCGTCGCGGTCGGCGGCGGCGGACTGATCGCCGGTATCGCGACGGCGCTCGGCGACAACGCCCAGGTCGTCGGCGTGGAGCCTGAGCTGGCGCCGACGCTCCACCGCGCACTCGAGGCCGGTCAACCGGTCGACGGCCCGGTCGGTGGCATTGCGGCGGACTCCCTCGGTGCGCGACGCCTCGGCGAGCTGGCCTTCGCGGCCGCGCGGGAGTACGCCGTACCGTCGTTGCTCGTCGACGAGGACGCCATCGTTGCCGCTCGCAATGAGCTCTGGCACCAGTACCACCTGGCCGTCGAGCACGGAGCGGCGGTCGCGTACGCCGCGCTGGCGTCGGGCGTCTACCAACCCGCCGGTGGTGAAAGGGTGGTCGTCGTGGTCTGTGGGGCCAACACAGACCCGGCGACGCTGAGCTGACCGGGAGCGCTCAGACGACCGGTTTGCGTTTCGGCCGGTCGTCCGCGAGGACCCACGCGGCCACGACACCGGCGATCGCGCCGAACAGGTGGCCCTGCCAGGAGATGCCGTCCTGCGGCAGGAGACCGCCGAGCAGCGCACTCCCCCACACCAGCACCACGAGTACGCCGACCAGCACCTGACTGAGCCGGCGGTTGAAGATCCCACGCGCGATCAAGTACGCCGCGAACCCGAAGACGAGACCGCTCGCGCCGATCGTGATCGTGTTCGGCGGCGAGATCAGCCAGGTGCCGAAACCGCCGATGACGGTGACCAGGGCGGTGACCGCGAACAGCCGTGCCGCGCCACCGACGGCGATCAGCGCGCCGAGGGTGACCAGAGGCAGCGTGTTCGAGATCAGGTGGCCGAAGCCGAGGTGCAGGAACGGCGCGGTGACCACGCCGATCAAACCTTCCGGGTCGCGCGAGAGGATCCCGTACTGATCGAGCGCTCCGTTCATCGCTGTGTCGACGATCTCGCTCAACCACATCAGCCCGACCAGCACGCCGAGCAACTTCAGCCCGCTGCCGATCCGGGCCGCATCAACGGTCCGTCCGGTCCGCTTCGCCGGGGTCTGAAAGCTCATCCACGTCCTCGCTTCGCTGCGGGCGCGGATGAGGCACGACAAGCACTGTGCTTGATGATGAACTCGCTCCGCTCGTTCATACCCCCAACGATGCCGTATCCGCTCAAATCTCAGCCTGTGGCAGGCGCGGCGACAGCGCAGGGTGATCTCTGGGATACTCATCGTGCCTGAGCGGGCGTGACCGGCGGACTCACCATCGCCACCATCGTCGGTCTCCCGGCCGGCACGGTGATGGGTCAGCACCTCGGCTGGCGTACGGCGTTCTGGACCGTCGCCGGACTCTGTGTCCTCGCGATGGCCGGAGTCCTCGCGACGATTCCCGGCGGGCGTCCCGACCCGGAACAGAGGCCACGACTCCGCGAGGAGGTCCACGCTCTCGCCAACTCTCGACTCTGGCTGGCGTTCTGCACCACCGCACTGGTCACCACGACCATCCTGGTGGTCTTCAGCTACCTCGCTCCCCTGCTGATCCAGACGACCGGGCTGACACCTGCTGCGGTGCCGGGCGTGCTGGCCCTCTACGGCTTCGGCTCGTTCATCGGCATCACCCTCGGCGGCCGGACCGCGGACGCGCTGCCCTTCCACACCCTCTTCACCGGCATCGTCGGCCTGAGCATCCTGTCCACGATCCTCGCCCTGACCGCGAGCAACCCGATCACCGCCATCACGGTGATCGTCCTGCTCGGCGGCTTCGGCTTCGCGACCAACCCGGCCCTCAACGCGCGCGTGTTCAGCCTGGCGGGCGACGCCCCCACCCTGGCGACGGCGATCAACTTCTCCGCGTTCAACGTCGGGAATCACCGCAGGGCCGTGGCTCGGTAGTCTGGCGATCGACGCCGGTGCGGATTACTCCGCACTCGGCTGGATCGCCGTCACCACCGGGCTCACGGCCCTCGGCACGGTCGTCGTGGCGGCCCTGCTGCCGGTCAGTTCACCGGACCACTCGAGTCGATATGGCTCGGGTCGAACTCGGCGTGCCGGTTGAACACGTACTTGTTCAGCAGCCAGGTGATCGCCCACAGCCCGACACCGATCACCATCAGCCAGCCGGCGATCTTGTAGTCCGCCGACGCCCGCCCGGACAGCGGGCTGGCCAGGTAGGCGCACAGTACGGCGCCCAGCACCGGCAGCGCGGTCGGTGCGCGGAAGTGCTTGTGCTCCATCCGGTCCTTGCGCAGCACCAGGACGGCGACGTTCACGATCGCGAACACGCACAGCAGCAGGAGCGCCGTCGTGCCACCGAGCGCGGCCAGGTCGGCGTACCCGATCAGGAAGAACGCGAGCAGTGTGGTGAACAGGATGGCGATCCACGGCGTACGACGCTTGCGCAGCACCCGGCCGAGCGGACCGGGCAGGACCTGCTCGTGCGACATGCCGTACAGCAGCCGGCTCGCCATCAGCATGTTGATCAGCGCCGAGTTGGCGACCGCGAACATGGTGATCCAGGCGAACACCTCGAGCGGGAAGCCCGGGGCGCCGGCCGAGACCACCTTCAGCAGCGGTGTGGATCCCTCGTTCAGATCCTCGGGCGAGACCAAGGCGACTGCCGAGATCGCGACCAGGACGTAGATGAGGCCGGTGGCGCACAGACCGATGAGCATGACCTTCGGGAAGATCCGGACCGGGTCCTTGGTCTCCTCGGCCATGTTCACCGAGTCCTCGAAGCCGACCATCGCGAAGAACGCCAG
>DASQKI010000027.1:0-6167 GCA_035630615.1 Nocardioidaceae bacterium | reverse complement strand
AGCTATCACCGTCTCACCGCCGAGCACCTCGGAGTAGAAACGGCGCGAGCGTTCGACATCGCCGGAGACGATAAAGTGCGTGAGCAGAATTCCCTCCTCAGGCACGGGAAACTCGGACATCTGACACCTCCTGAGCGGGGCCGACCACCCCCATCGTCGCAGGGTCAGCCACAGTCGCAGCCCGGGGTCGCGCCGCCACCGGCCCGACCAGCAACAGCGCTACATGACGTTTGATCCGCAGAGCAGTCCTCCCCCGGTTACTCCAGACACCAGCAGTCGTCAGGCCGACACCGAGCGCGCGTCAGGGCCCCTGGAGAAGTTCCCGGGGCCCTGATCGCGCCATCAGACGTCGAAGTCCGGGGCTATCCGTTGGCTTCGGCCAGGACGAGTGGCACCTCGTCTCCGGGTTGGATGATGATGGTTTCGCCCAGGCGATGGGTGCTCTTGCCATCGGCGTAGGTCGTGCCCGTAACGGTGAGCGCGAGAGGATCCTGTCCTTCACGCAGTGTCGCCAGCGGTGCGTCGACGGAGTCCAGCCAGTGGATCAGCCTGGTGCCGAGATCCCGGACGACCGCTGGTCGCTCGCTGGCGAGGTTGGTCCGCTCGCCGATGTCGTCGGCGAGGTTGTAGAGCTCCCAACCCTGTGTTTCGTAGTCGTGGACGAGCTTCCACCGCTCGGACCAGATCACCGACTGCGGTCGCTGGTCACGGCCGCCCGAGACGAGGTAGCCAGGCAGGTGGGCGAAGCGCGGCCGGTCGAGTCGGTCCCCGTCCGCGAAGGCGGCGCGGAGGCTCTTGCCGTCGAAGGGTATGCCTTCGGGCAGGTCTGTGCGGGCAAGTGCGGCGAGGGTCGGGTAGAGATCGGTTCCGTTGATCCGCGAAGAGTTGATCCGGCCACCGTCGACGAGCTCGGGATTGCCACTCCAGGCGATGAACGGCACGCGTACGCCGCCTTCATCGAGCTCACCCTTCTGACCCTTGAGCGGACCGTTGAAGGCGCCGAGGTCAGCGCGACCCCGTTGTCGGAGGTGAAGATCACCAGAGTGTTGTCGGCCAGCGGGTGACCCGGATTGCGCGGGTCGGCTGTGGTCTCGAGATGGTCGATGACCCGGGCGACGCTCTGGTCGAGCCCCTCGGCGAGGGCGGCGTACGGCGGACTCGACGGTCCGGGGCCGGGAGCCTTGACCTGGTATTTGGCAAGCAGGTCGCTGCGAGCCTGGCGTCCCCAACCGGGCTGTGCACGGCGTACTCGCTCATCCAGGTGAAGAACGGCTCGTCGTCGTGGCGGTCGACGAAGTCGATGGTTGCGTCGGCCAGCGCGTCGGTGACGTGCTTGTCGGTGCCGACGAGCGCGTCGAGCGCCGAACCGGGGACGCCATGGGTGTACGGCTTGATGTTCGCGTCGACGTACTCCTGGGTGTAGTCGGCCGCGTATTGGTCGAGCTCCGGTCCGATCGACGGGTGGGCGAAAGCGCCGTCACGGGCGTGGTAAAACGCCGGAGCGCCGGCATGGGTGCCGCCCAGGTTTTCGTCGAAGCCGTGGGAGGCCGAGACGTCGGCGGCGGTACGGGTGATGTGGAACTTGCCGACATACCCGGTCGCGTAGCCGGCGTCCTGCAGGGTCTCGGCGACGGTGACCGCCTCGTCCGGCAGCGAGACGTCGCCGTCGGGCCGCGCCTGCGGGGGACCGACGAGCATCGTGCCTTCCCCTCCCCGGTTGAGGTCGTCGACGGCGTAGATGTTGTTGGTCGGCCGCGGCGCGTACAGACCAGTCATCAGCGCGGCACGGGTCGGTGCGCAGTTGATGCAGGCGTACGCGTCGGGGAACGCCATGCCCTCTTCAGCGAGCTGGTCGATGGCCGGTGTCTCGTTGAAACCGTTCGGGTTGCCAAGGTTCGTACGAGGCCCGCCGAGGTCGGACCAGCCAAGGTCGTCGGCCAGGATGAACAGGACGTTGGGTTGCGCCTTTGGCGCGGCCTCTTGGGGCGCATGTGCGGCGGTGGCTCCTTGTGGGATGCCGAAGCCGGTCAGCGTGAGGGCAGCCGGAAGCGCGAAGGCGCCCAGCTTGGTGGGTGTTATCTGCACGGGTTTCCTTTCTCCTGCGGGATGGCGGTCGGCTCACTCCGCATTGGCGTCGTTGGCGCAGCGGAAGCCGATGTTGGCGGCGGCCGAGTCGGGTGTGTTGCTTGACCTGGCCGCCACTCGATAGCGATGGCAGTACGACTCGTGACACAGGTATGAACCCCCACGCATGACGCGAGGACTGGTGGGGTCGGCGTCCTCGGGTGTTCGGGGATTGTTGACGGCAGACACACCGGCGCGTGCGGGGTAGGCGTCGGCGACGAACGTGTCGGCGCACCACTCCCACAAGTTGCCGATGGTGTTCCACAGCCCGAATCCGTTGGGGGCGTACGCCTTGACCGGAGCCGTGCCGAGGTGGCCGTCGTCGGCCGCGTTGTAGCTCGGAAACTGGCCCTGCCAGATGTTGCACATCCACCGGCCATTCGGCGTCAGCTCGTCGCCCCACGGGAATCGACGTCCCTCGAGACCGCCGCGGGCGGCGTACTCCCACTCGGCCTCGGTCGGCAGCCGGGTGCCCGCCCAGGTGCAATACGCCTGGGCGTCGCGCCAGCTGACCTGGACCACGGGGTGGTTCTGCAATGCGGCGACCGACGAGTGCGGTCCTTGCGGGCGACGCCAGTCGGCGCCGCGGACGACGAGCCACCACGGCGTTCCAGTAGCCCGCCCCACGACGTCGCCCGGATCGGCCTCCACCAGCAGATGGAAGACAGCCGAGGCGCCGAGCCGCTCGGCATCAGTGACGTAGCCGGTCGCCTTGACGAAGCTGGCGAACGCGGCGTTGGTGACACTGGTGGCGTCGATCCAGTACGGGTCCAGCGACACGTCGTGCACGGGTAGCTCGCCATTGTCCGGATACCCCTCGTCGAAGGCATCGCCCATCGCGAACGTTCCACTCGGCAGCCGGAGCTGGCCGCGGATGCTTCGGCCGCCACGCCGCCGGTCCCCGGACAGACGTGGCCGCTCGCTCGAGATCTCGGCGGCGATGCTGCCTCGACTGGTTGGCGCACAACACTCTGATGGTCGTGGTGACGTCACTCGTTCTCCCGCGTCTTCGATGTCCGGCCGACCCACTCAGCTGTGAGCGGCGACGGCGGCGGCATCCAACTCGATGCCGAAGCCCGGGCCGTCGGGTACGACCAATCGGCCGTCGGCGAACTCCTCAGGTGGCGTGAGGAGCTCGGATCGCCAGGGCACCTCGCCCCAGGCGTACTCGAGCCGCGTGAGGTTTGGGAGGCCCGCGCACAAGTGGGCGCTGATCGCGGTCGAAACCGGTCCGCTGGGGTTGTGGGGTGAGACCTGGACCTGACGACGTCGGGCCAGGTCGGCGATCTTGCGTGCCTCGAGGAGTCCCCCACAGTGCTTGACGTCGGGCATGACGATGTCGAGCGAATGCTGCCGGCAGATCGGGTCGAAGCTGTCGCGGCCGAACAGCGACTCGCCGCCGGCCAGCTGCTGCTGGATCGCCGCCCGGATCTGGAGCGTGTCGGCGACCTGCTCCGGCGGTACCGGCTCTTCGTAGAACTCCAGGCTCAGCGGCTCGAACCGTCTCGCGACCTCGATCGCCAGCGGGACATCGAAGTGGCTGTGGACGTCGATCATCAGCGCGACGTCCGGCCCGATCGCCGCGCGGATCGCCTCGGCCCGCGCGATGCCGAGCTCCTTCGCCGCCTCTTTCTGCTCCTCCGGGGCACTCAGCGGCGGAAAGTCGTCGAAGACCGCCGCCTTGATCGCGTCGAAGCCGTCAGCGACCGCCGCCTGCGCGTTGGCCGCAAATCCCTCGGGCGTGCGGTCGACCGTGGCGCGGTTGATGTTCGCGTACGTCGGCAGCCGCGACCGCAACGCGCGATCGGACAGCAGCTCCGCGACCGGAGTGTCGAGCGCCCGGCCCACGATGTCCCACTGAGCATGCTCGAGAGCCGCGAACGCAGTCGCCTGCAGCTGTCCCTGAGACGCGCGGCCCCAACCACGCTCGCGGTACGCCTCGATCTCGAACGGCGACCGACCGCGCACGAGTTCGAAGAACGTGCCGAGCTCCTGGCTCATCGCCTCGTTCGATCCGCCGTGAGACGCTTCCCCAACGCCACGCACCCCGCGGTCGGTCGCCAATCGCACGAACACCCAATCGCCCCGGTGATTCACCCGGACCACGAACACTTCCATGCCAGTGATCCGCAGCCGTGACTGTCGTTCAGGAGACGCCGCATACGCCGGCGATGCGACGCTTGTCAGCAGCGGGATAGCGGAAAGTGCAGCGAATCCGGAGACTGCCTGCCGTCGGCTCAGCATGGTGTCGAACATCGCAAGACGTTCCCTTCCTCGGGTGGACGATCGCTCTCAGCGCTGCGTCGAGCAATGTCTAGTATAAGACTAGACTAAATGATATTCGGCAGAGTTGCTCAGAAACTGAGACCATCGCGAGGTCGAGGTGCGGTCGCGGCTACCGGCCGGACGAAGGTCGAGCGCGCGGACTGCCTAACTGGCGCCCCACAAGCGGCGTGGTCTTGCGGTGAGCGCAGGGGGTGGCGATACTGCCGATGATCGTGCGTAAGAGGGAGTCAGATGATGGTGCGATATCGGATCGGTCTTCTGGGTAGGGTATTCGTCGCTTTGGGGCTTTTCGCCAGCGTGGTGGTCACCGCCCAGCCGGCGGCGGCGATCACCGACGGGCAGCGAGATGAGGTGCACACCAACGTCGGCCTCGTCCGCTTCACCACCGAGTCGGGCCGGTTCCGCTGCTCCGGCACGCTGATCTCGCCCACGGTGGTGCTCACCGCGGGCCACTGCACCGGGGACACCGGCGACAGCCCGGCCACCAACGTCTACGTCTCCTTCAACACCGACCTGGCGCTCGATCCGCTGGCTCCCGGCATCACGCCGGAAGAGAGCGCGGCCCGCGCCGCTAACTACATCACCGGCACCGCACACCCCGATCCTGGTTGGACCGGCCAGCTGTCGGTCGCCAAGCAGCACGACCAGGGCGTGGTGGTGTTGGACGCGGCCGCCACCACCAAGTGGCCGGACATCACCCCGGCACCGCTGCTGCCAGTTGGCACGCTCGACGCTAACCAAGGCGCGCTCAAGAACGAGACCTTCGTCATGGTCGGCTATGGCGTTGACATCGGTGAGAAGAAGGAGCAGATCGTGGTCACTGAGCGCCGCTCGACCACGGCGTTCCTCAAGAACGTGCAGTCCGAGGTCGTGCAGTTCCAGATCAACGACCGCGACTCAAAGGCCGACGGCGGCTCCTGCTTCGGCGACTCCGGCGGGCCGACGTTCCTCGGCCAGTACGTGGTCGGTGACGCCTCCTACGTGAACTCGCTGACCTGCAATGCGACCGGTGGCTACCAACGGGTCGACACCCCGTATAGCCGGGCCTTCCTGGAGCAGTTCATCTAACCGGGACGGACCTTAGGCCGCCCAGTGGGCCTTCGCCGCGTGCACCGGACCATGGTTTGCGCGCGGAATGCGGCAGTTCCGGATGGCCGCAGCGCACGCTATCTGCGGCATGAGCGGACGTTTGCGTTGCTACTTTGCGCCGAGCGACTAGCTAGAAGCGGAGTCGGGGCTGGTCATAGATGATCGGCGGCCCGGAACCGAACTCGATTCCGGCGAATGCGCCTGGAGGCCCGGTGTGCGCGCCGGCCACGAAGCGCAGCACCGTCCCGTCCGGGTCGGCGATGTCCATCGCAATCCTGAAGTCTCCGCGGTCATGCACGTCGCCATGTTCAATACCGAGCTCGGCGCAGCGATCGATCACGGTGGACATTTCCTCTGCCGTCCGGAGCATGAAGGCACATACATCGAAGCCGTCCAGGACCGGCCTGCTCGCACAATATTCGCGCTCGCGCAGCCCGATCACGAACCCCGCTTCGTGATCGGCAAGGACGACACCTCGGACTCCGGCGTCCTCAAAGAACTCGTTGGCCAGTTCCAGATCGAAGAGGTCTGCGTACCACCGGGCGCTGATCGCCAGGTCACTCACAGGCAACTTGATCTGGCGGACGCCAATGATGGGGAGCTTCACAACTGCAGTGTGTCAAGGGCGCCGCCGCCCGCGTTATCGCTAACACCGACGGTCGGCGTCT